>JANPIN010000125.1:0-20578 GCA_031425035.1 Saprospirales bacterium
TCTGTTCGACACCAAATTTGGCAAAACCAGATTTTATCAATGTCTGATTTTAAGAAGGACATTCATAATTTAAGTAGAACCTGGATTAACCATTTGATTATCATGGCTACTAGAGCCGCTTGAGTTGGCTAAAGTCGAACTCAGGAAATGTCTTCCTATCCAATTCTGATTTTCAGGTGGCCATGATGAACGGTGAAAAGCTGGAGAGTTTCTACACCGACTTTGAAACTGGAGAAGAAGGATTCAAAGATGAACTTTCCAAAGAAGCCCTTGAAAGGCTCGGGCTTTAATGATAATGGAGGGGAGAAATCCCCTCTTTTAACTACCATATCAACCAAAGGAGAAATTTATGGCTACCAACTGCAAAATCGAACTGACCGGATATTTAGGCGCTGATCCAAAATCCATAACAAAGAATGACAAAACCTTTATCGCTCTTCGCGTCGCAACCACGGACAGTTATCCGGTAAAAGAAGAAAAGACCGGGGAGATAAAATGGAAAGACAAAGAAACCATCTGGCATGATGTCCTGGTGTTCCGTCCGCAGGCGGCACATTTTGCCCGCGATCTTAAAAAAGGTGATGCAGTTACCATATCAGGTTCAATTGGTTATAAACCATTCAAAGATGAACACGGCAACATCAAACATCAAGCGAGCATTGTTGCTAACTATATTGAAAAGGTAGAGTATCACCGCCAAGATGAACTTTCTTTGGAAGAAGTAGCCGAAGATGGTTCCAAAGTGGCATCTTGATACCGTCCTAATCCTCCAAACCGGAACTTTTCATAAAACATTCTTCCAACGTCGGAAACGAGCTATGCAAGATAAGGTCTTGCCAAGGCTATTAAAGAGTTGTGAAGAAGAAATTTATGGCAGATGCTTCTGCTTATTAGACGAATCAAATTATTGGCATAAAATTGGCAGCCTTGTTAAAAAATTCAGCCATGAATAAACCATATGTTTGGCAAATGATTCAAGAGGCTATGGATCACCTTCAAAGCCCCGTTTCTTATTCTGACATAAGAAATTATATTAATGAAAAATGGGGAGACGTTAACAAGAATACAATTATTGCTCAAATAATTGTACTAACGGTCAACCATAAATCAAGAATACATTACCCAGAAAACCAAAAACCTAGACTTTCAAAAGCTGATTCTAAATATGACCTCTTATATTATCTCGGTAGGGGCAAAGTTGAAAAATACAATTCAATTTTGCACGGTGTATGGGAGATATACCAAACCACCAACAACTCTTTGGCAATTCGAGAATATCATGAGGAAAAGGAAAGTAAGGTATATACGCCAGCAGATATAAGGTGGATTAAGAATGTCACGAATTCAGAAGCAGGCGAAGCATACCTTGATCTTACTAAAAACATTTTCCCTCTTCATTTCCCAGAAAAGCATAAATCAAATGCGCTTAGTCCTAAGGTTGGCGAAATTATTCTGCTTTATCAAAAGGTTGACTCTATTCCTGCATTTACGCACCTGGTCAGCCCGATTGATGACGAATTGCTTGATGATGCAGAGAGGCCTCGTTTTCGTTATGCTAGGAGGGTGAAGATTATAGCTAAAGCAGATAAAAGCAATTTCATTCCGGTAGTAGATACTTCTTGGCGCAAATTGAAGTTTGGCGGATTCACACAAGGAAATGCCTGTCAACTAGATCATATTGCACAAATCAGAAATTTGGATGAATTAAAACTTGAAATTTGGCACTTTTTCTCGGAATATTTCATTCCCACCGAAAGAAAATCTTTTGACGTATTCGAAACTATGCTTCAATCAGTAGATTTGGATGTACCCGAATTATCTGTAAATGAAGGAAAGTTGAAACTTATAACTCACTATATTAAAGAGCGTAATCCAATAATAGTTCGAGAAAAAAAGAAGCAAGCTATTCAAAATAATATTCTATATTGTGAAGTGTGTTCGTTTTCATTTAAGGGTACATATGATGCAGAATATATTGAATGTCATCATATTAACCCAATAAGTGAAAGTAACGGTGAAATTGAAACCATGCTATCAGACCTTGCACTTGTTTGTGCAAATTGCCATAGAATGCTTCATAAAATGCACAACAATAGATATTTAACTATTGAACAACTACGAGAACGAATGATTTCTTTAAGAAAATAACAACCATTATTCCAACTCTGCTCTCTCTCTCTAATCTCTACGCTTTCCACAAAAACTCCATCTTCTTCAAGGTCAGTGCCGGAAAAATCCTCCCGCACCCAAGTAAGCCGGTTCTGCAATAGGTAAGAATAAATGACTTCCAAATCTCGTCCCTTGACCAGAACGCCCACGTTTGAGACACTAATTTCAATTCCCTTGGCTGGGTCAAAATCCGCGCGGGTCATATAGGAATAGGGAAGAGCGGAACGCCGACCGTCACGGGTGCGAAGTTCAAACATCAAGGCGCGGCCGTTTTCCTGCCGGTCAAACCCGAAATATTTGCCTTCTTCTTCCGCCTGGTCGGTCTGAGCGCGGAGTTTGTCTACGAAGGAAGATTTCAATGCCTGGTTCATCGTCTTACAATTACTTGTTTGACATTTTGAGTTATTGCCCTTGCCCGATCATAATGCACCCTCGCCAGGGTTGCAAGCCTGCTGACTAATTTTTGTTGGGCGGGCAGATTATCATTGGCAGGCAAGCCTTTTCCACATCGCTTTTTTTCCTGCTGGGCTTTTTCTGCAACTTCCACGGCAGTGGTCCTTGCAGAACTGCGACCAACAGCCTCCCGCAACTCCTGCTTATTGTCGGTATAGATACTGACATCCGTTTTACCTCTCGATACGGAAACATAAAACTGCTCTTTGGAAGCTGCATTCGCTGAAAATGAACTCTGGGCAATTAACACCTTGTCCACCGTTTTTCCTTGCGAGGAATGAGAAGTGGTACAATATCCGTAGGCAAGATTTCGGTAATCCTTGCCGATATGAACGGCCACCTTACTCCCATCGGCGTGGGCAACGATGTTGCCCTTTTCGTCAAATCCCGATACGGTCAGGATATTCCCGTTATTCATTCGCTTCTCATTCTCACTGAAACCATTCTGGGTGATCTTGATCCTATCGCCTTGGCTGAGCTTGACTTCCGCTTTTTCAAAAACCGAAAATTTCTTCCCTTCCTGAAGCGGCAAAGTCGAAGTTTCCCCTTTGCCAGTCTTTACCTGAATATTTCCATGTTCATCCTTACCTACGACATCAAAGATGCCTCCCCTAGCAAACCCTTTTGCATTCTGGTGAAACTGTACGGACTGCCCATTGCGGTAAAATGTCGGGTCCTGTTTCTGCGCTTCCGTAGGTGAGAGGTTCTTTTGAACGGTGAACGTTTTTTCTTCCTGCCCTAAGAGAGGTTTTCCATCGTAACCCTTTGCCTTTTTGAGCTCTGCCCGGATATGATCGGTGACTTGATTGCCCTCGACGTGAGTGGGCGCCACTACGAGAACAGATTTCTTGCCTTTTACATCCGCTAGATATTCGGTGGCAAGTGCATTCATCCGGTCATGCTGGTCAGATATTTCCCGGATGGAACCCATGTGGTCGAGTTTTTCAAAAGCCTGCTCCTGTTTTCCTTCGGAGATGAATTTCACCGCCTGCTTGTAATCGGCTCGGTTTCTTTGTCGCTGGATCTCCATCACTCGCACCGGTTTGATTTTTGATTTCTCCATGATGATCCGGAGCGCATCTCCACGTTCCACACTCGAATGCTGTCTGGTATCGCCGGTGAGTATTACCTGTGCCTTCTGGTCACGGGCAATTTCCAGCACCTGGTTCATCTGTTTATTACCCATCAACCCTGCCTCATCGACCCACAGCACATTGCCCTTCAGTTGTTTTTGCAAATCCTTGTCAAGCAGAAGCCGGGCCACAGTGTCAGCTTTTGCAAAACCCTCACTTTGGAGCACCCCGCGCGAGGCTTCCGCTGAAGGAGCAAAGGCAAACACTTTTTTCCCGGCACTCTCCACACCGGCATTTATTTCTTTCATCAGGGTCGTCTTTCCAGTACCTGCCCCGCCTTCGATGATGATGACCTGATCCTTGGAGGTCAGCGCATGGGTCACCGCTTTTTTCTGTTCCTCATTCAGTGCCAGGTTTTGAATTTCATACACCTTATTAATAGGTGTATGTTTTCCCTTGCCAGAAGCGGCAAGTTCAACCAGCTTGCGTTCTTCCCGGACCGCTTCTTTGGTCGTCAAAACCTTTCCATCTTTGGAAGTCGCCTTGAAAATGTCTTTTTCTTTCAGCCCGTAAGCCTTTAATACTTCGCCAGGGGCGCAGTCGCCAAAAGAGCGCCGCATAGCATCCCGCAGCACTTCCCGCTCACCAGCGACGGATTTTCGTTCCAGGCAATGGTCCAGTGCCAGGTTTACCGCTTGGTCGGCATGAATCTCCTTATCGGGTGATTGTTTACCTGTACCAGCTTTCCCGGCCCTTCCAATTACTGATCTTTCGGCGTCGGTAAGCCGCTTGCCCCATTCGGTCCGCAGTTCCTCCAGTGTCAGGTTTTCAATTTTTCGGTTACGGGTTTTTGCACCGAGTTCCGATTTCGCCTTAACATCGGTTATGCCTTTGGCAGAGGCGATAGATTCCACTTCCTGAGTTCGGTTGGAAAATTTTTCAACCGTGTCGCGCTTTATACCGGCAATCTCCCAGCCCTTTTCATTGCGCTCAATGCCGTAGCCCTTCTCCTCCAATTTAGCGGAAAAGGAGGAATGAAAGTAGGCCTCGAAGTACGAGGCGTCCTTTTTGATCGCACCAAACTCACCGGCTTTCCATTTATTTTCCACCCCGTCGTAGGTGGCATTGAAGGTGAAACAGTGGGCATGGAGATGCGGGTCCGGCACCCCATTTACCGGCCGGGCAGTCGTGTGGATGAACTCGCCGTAAATCAGATTCCCCGTGTCGCGATTATCATTCTGGCCGAGTACGCGGACCCGTGCCTGCATATCCTTTTCCAGTTCACCCATCGTCTCTCGAACGCTATCCCGGAAAGCCGACATGATATTTTCATCCTGATTTAAGCTGTAGCAAATTGAAACGGACTTCGGTGCATGAAAATTTAGGTCATAACCGACTCTTCTATTTTCATCATTTCTAGCTGTAAGTTGTTCTCCGGTTTCAGGGTTTTGATTGTCACAAAGTGCAGCAAATTGCTCTCGATCAACCTTACCTTTTAGCCCGATCAGTGTTGCACCTTTACCACCCCAATTTCCAATAATTTCCTGTTCCTGCCCTTTGGTGTAGTAGTCATCTTTTGAAAGCCCATTGGCGTAATATGACTTTGCACCGGCAGATGAAGTGTTTACAATTACCCTTAGCATAGCAGTGTTTTTAGTATTTTAATTTATTACAGACATCTCTCCTTAGCAGTGCTAATGCAAATCTACAGGCTAAAAAACTATATGCAAGGGGGTGCAAGTCACACTGTTTCAGTGTGTTGCAATTTGGTTTCATTTGGTTTAATAAATTTTCGGGGAGGCGAAAAAAAGTTTAAAATTGGTTAATTTATTTGGGCAAGGCAGGAAATGGAAAGCAGACAGACGGAGACGATACTTAAGATGAGCAGTACATAGACCTGCACGAAAACTTAGGGCCAATACCCCTGCTAGATGAACCGATTTTTTATCATTTTTGCCTGCCATGAAATCTCATTGGGTGCAGGTAGGAGAGGAAGGGGAGATCAGGGAGTTTGCCCTTTCGTTGTCTTACGCTTGAGGTGAACTATTGCGTCAAGCCCCTCAATCGCCGATGAAGCTGAAGACATGTTTGCGGCAATCTCTTGCTGGTCTCCGCCTGTCTTCAGGAGTTTTTGCACCTTGTCAGCGGACTCTTCAATAATGCCCGCTTCCATATCGGCAAATTCTTCAAGGGTTTTGTGTTCATCCGGATTGCAAGGTTGTGGGTAGGTTCCTTTAGCTAGCTCCCGATAAGTCGATTTCATGCTTTTGGTAAGGTCTTTATCTTCGGGAAAGTATGGCATAGGGATAAGGCAATGTGTTCACACCATAATAGCAGCCTGAAAAATAAAATCAATTTTTTTGCATATAATAATCTCATTTTCATGCCATATACACCGGAAGATTATTCTGTATTAAAGGAGCGGCACTTCCAGTTTTTTGCTGCCGGCCTTGGCGAACCAAGGTTAGGTTACACCATTGAACAGATAACAAGGTTGAAGGAGGTGTTTGAATTGCTTCCTCATTATGATGAGTATTATTCGATCAATGATCTCCGAAAACTTGAGTTTGACTGGTGCTACGGAGTTGAGCGGGTGCTTGGCTACGATTCAAAAACGTGGAGCCACTATGACTCTATCCGGTATATCCACGATGATTTCCGCCAATTGTATTTGGCTTTTGGGACAATAACGTATCAAATTCTCACCAATGAAAAACATTTGCTAGCACCAGAAGGTCTACAGCAGCCCTATATCATAAATATACCCATGCGAGGTAAAGATGGTCGGTTTCGCTGGATAAAGCAGCTCACAATGCCCCTTCGCCTGGATGAAAATGGGATGATGGTAAAACAGTTCAACAGTTATACCTCAGTCAGTCCTTACGAAGACGTTTTTTTGCCATTATGCCCACGAGTATTTTTAAAGGACGGAAGCGAAGCCATTTTTTTGCAGAAGAGGGTCTTGGAACTTCTGATCACTTCGGGAGATCTAAACTTCAGCGAAATACAAAAGACGATTCTGAGGGCCTATTCAGAGCTTGAACAGGAAGAAAGCCGGAAGGAGGAAAGAGAAGAAAAGCGAAAGGGGAAAGGGCGCGTCGCTATACCAGGTTCAGATATACGCAAAAAAATAACGCTGAGTCCCAAATCGTTCAAAAAGCAGGCCCAAACAATGATAGATAAAATGAGAAAAGCCTATGGAGTAACATTTCCTAATATTTATCATCTAGCCATGTTCTTTAAGCCATTATATTATGTTGACAGTAAAGTTAATGAATTAAATAATATTTAAATTAATGTATGTGAAAATGTTGAATCATGGGGATAGGGTACCCCCTTGTAAATGCGATATTCCTTATATTAAATTTGCATCAGGCAATTGCCGCATGATATCCCTAAAGAGTGCCGGAGTCATAAACAGTCTTCATCGTGACATATGGTTATTTGGCAAAGGAATGAAAAGGTGTCAAATTTCCATTTTTCCAAAGGCAAGTTATTGACCATGAGTTTTATAGCTTGAGCAAGATCCTTTTTAGTCGATTCCAAATTGCCAGCCTCATATTCTAGAGAGGCACTATTCACAAACGATTCGATCTCAGGTTCGATTCGTCCACGGTTATATTCAATAATCATATCTGTGTATCGCCTAGCCAGGCCGTAATGCTTGGGCACTTCCCGTGTGCCTGAAGCAAAGGCCTCCTGCATCTCCAGTTGAGCAAAGAAATCTCCACGTTCCGCCGCTTCCAAAACGGGAAGATATTGTGAATCAAGCAAGATTTTCTCTTTTTCAAGCACGCTAAGTGCCCGAGAAAAACTCCCGATGCACTTGGCATCTGCCAAAGAAAAATATTTGAAACCGACATTCATTAAAACCATCATACCCATTTTTCACTAAAAATCAATATGCCATGGCAAAAAAAGGTAAAGGGCTACGCACTCCAGTTATCAAAAATATCGAACTGATACGAGGGAGGGGAAAAGGAACCATCACTCCGATTCTTAAAGATGGTAATGGAAATCCACAATGGGCTAAGTCTTTTGAAGGAGGCAGAAAAGCGACCACGCCGCCCGCTCCAAGTAACAAACTCCAGTTGAAAGCAACAACGAGTCTAACCCCACCCCGCGCCGTCACGCAGGTTAAAGAAGCACCTGTTCCGATAGTGAAACAATCGAAACTGCAACAGGCAGCCAAATCAATGGCCGCAAAACTACCGCCGAAGCCAACAGTGAAAAAATCACCGGCGGTCAAGCCGCCTGGTAAGTAACCGTATCCCTTAACGAGTAAATCAACAACCCATGGTAGAGCACTCTAAGAAGGCAGCGCCGCCGGTCACGGACCTCAACGCGCCACTCCTGAAATTTTCAGACAACGATAATGATTGGTGGACACTCCGCAACGCAGTCGAAGGAGTGCAGATCTTCGGCGGTATTGGATCGGGCAAAACCAGCGGAAGCGGCCGGGCGCTGGCTACCACCTACTTAAAAAGCGGCTTCGGCGGCATCGTACTATGCGCTAAGCCTGATGAAGCCAGCGAGTGGGAAAATTACGCCCGAGCATGCGGCCGAGAAGATGACCTGATCATTTTTCGGGATGGAAGCGATTGGCGTTTCAATCCGCTTCAATATGAAACAACCAGGCCGGGCAAGGGAGCGGGGATTACTATGAACATTACTGAATTATTCATGACCGTTTTCAAAATGGGTCAGCGCATTACTGGCGCTGGCGAAGGAAAGGATGGTGAAAAATTCTGGGATAACTCACTCAAGCGATGTCTTAATCGGGTTATCGATTTGCTGAAGCTCGCTGGCGAAGAGGTCAGTGTATATAATATGGTGGAGCTGCTGAGCCATGCCCCCCAAGGTGACGACACTATCCGACAGTTAGGCAAAATGGCTCCCAAAAAAATCCAGGAATGGGGAGAGCGTGACTATTGCATCAAGTGCCTTTTCCAGGCGGATCTCAATGCAGAGACCTCGCAACAACTCCAGGAGTGGAAGCTGGTAAGTAACTTTTTCCTTCGCGATTTTGCTAACCTCGATGAGAAAGTGCGCAGCACAATTAAGGAAATGTTTCTGGGCTTCTGCGAACCGTTCCTTACCGGCATCCTGTATAACCATTTTTCCCAAGACACCAACATCACACCCGATGTGACCTTCGACGGCAAAATCATTATCCTGGACTTTGCCGTCAAGGATTACATGGTGGCCGGAATTTACGCGCAGAGCATTTTTAAGTATTTGTGGCAACAGGCGACCGAGCGCCGAAACATTAAGACGCATCCGCTTCCGGTATTCCTTTGGGTAGATGAGAGCCAGTATTTCGTAAATGAGTACGATACGATTTTTCAGACTACTGCACGCTCATCACGGGCCTGCACTGTATTCCTGACGCAAAATATTTCCAACTACTATGCGCAGATGGGCGGAAATGAAGCAACACCCAAAGTTGACAGCCTGCTTGGGAACCTCTCAACGAAGATTTTTCACTGCGGAAATGACTCGGTTATGAATGAATGGGCCTCAAAGGTGATCGGCCATAACCTAATGGCCATTGAAAGCGGTAGCAGCCAGCGTTCGGCCTTCAGCATTGGTGGTACCACGCGCGGAGAGAGCTATTCGATGCAACTCCTACCCCAAATCCTTCCCGTGGAATTCACAGTCCTATGGAGCGGAGGAGAACGGTATCAGCTCAAGACGCAGGCTATCATCACGGTTAAAGGGCATCAATGGTCAGATGGAAAGAACTACAAAAAAGCAATTTTCTCTCAATCGTTCACTTAAAATTCTTTTTCACATGAGAAACTCAGACGATGTTTTTGAAAGCCTAGGCGGATCTTTTTTCAAATACTTGATCGAGTCAACCAATAAGGGCAATAATACTGCGGCTATACGCCTTGCACTTGTAATCTGTGCTCTGCTTGCCTTCGTGGGAGTAGAAGCAATAAAGATCATTTTCCGAAATAATTTTGGCAGTAAAGGGCTAAACCTATTTCGGGTAATACTCAGTTCCATTGCGTTTGGCATTATCGCTGGCACCACATTTGCCTTTTTACATGATGCTGCACCTGAAAAGGTAATAGATTTTGGTGGCCCTTCTTCCTTCATGATGGGGGGTGGTTTCTATATTTTTCTCAGTATCTATGTTTTGGTAAAAGGGATTATAGAGAAAAGGAAACCAAATAATCAGTTACATCCTCAATATAGAGGAGATAGTATTTTATTAGGTTTTCTTATGAAAGGTGGGTGGAGCCAAGCCAAGGTTCAGAATTTAGCCGAGCCAATTTTCACTTTTTCTATAGGTGTTCTCTTTCTTGCAATTAATCCAATATGGGGGCTTCCACTCATATTTTGCGCAATTTCCGTCTGGCTCCATTTGGTGATGGAAGCAGTATTCGGTATAAGCAAGGTAAGAGATGTCCTTGCCGAAAAAGGGCATCAAATATCTCAACACACCCAATTCTTCGAAGCATCAAACTAAGTATCCGCAATGAAATCACTAATGTTCTTTTTACTCATAGCGGCGCTACTCTTCGGTGGAGGATATATAGGCGCTGAAAAACTTGGCCTTCTTGAGGCCATAAATATTCCATTTGGACAAGGGAAAATCGCGCCAGTAGAGGACTGGAAGTCTATCTTGCCAGGCAAGTGGAAATATTCTAGGCTCTATAAGGCCTCGAACCATAGTTGGGTCCATGAAGGAGATGTTACCTATTCTCCAGATGGTAAGTTCATCAAGTTCGTATCGTGTCGGTACTATTACGGATTTAAAGGAAAGATAGAAGATTATTCACTGCGTGCTGTTGTAGGTGGAAGCTATAGTGGTAATTGGCTAGTAGATTACTCAGGATTAGCAATAAGTGAAGAATGCAGGAACTGTAATATGAAGGTAGGAAGGCAGGATATAGGATACCTGGATGGAGATATTGACCTCTGTAACTACGATTTCAAGGTGGGAACCCAGAATTCGTTTGGTAATGTTGTTTCTGACCAGCAGCGATTATTTATTTTAAGGTTTGACGAGAAAAAAATAGTTATAGAAGGACAGGACTTTTCTGAAGGTGCCTCAATAAAGATAACCTTCACCAAGATTGAATAGGAAAACTTATTTACGGTGAGAATGCTCCAGCCTGTGCAGGCTGGAGCAATTGTTTTTTTAGCATTAATAAGTTGACATCCCTGTCATTTCCCATGCAGAAGAGTATATATTAAATTATACCCTATACTGCGAAGAGGTCTGAAAACCCATTTAAACAATTTACTTTGTCAACAGATGTCATTAATTAATTCTATGTTTTCTAACGAGCATAGGCAAACACATAGTGATAAAGCAACGATATCAGGCTGCTTCTATCCGGCCTTAACCTCTTTACTTCCGCATTGAAAAACTGCCTACGTCTATCGCCGCTCGTAGCCACTGCTTCCTTTGCTTTACCTCAAGCTCCCTTAAAATGTAACAGTTTCATAGATCGCTAAAGCCAAAAAAATCGCCGCCATTTCAGGCATCAGGGCGTATAAAAGTCTCTTTGTTATGAGAAAGTGTGAATCAAGCGATTTTTGCGAATTATTTCAAGGTTCGTTAGGTTTTTGCTTTTTGGTAAGCTTACGATATGCAGCATAATACAATATCACCGCCACCACTGCGGGAAGGCTGGTTATTAGCATCGCCTTGGTTAAGGGCTCTACGATAGCATTTCGAGTAAAACGATCCGCAAGCCAGCCGGTAACCGCAGAGCCGGTTGCATTTCCGAAAACCGCAAAAACAAATATGCTTGCGGCAATGCTCTTCGCAATCATCCTCTTTGGAACGAGCTCTTGCACCGTAGCAATTACAGGTCCAAAGACGAACATAATGGACATACTTACCAGGAATGCAATGACATAAAAGGCTATAGATTCAGGCGGTATAAAACGATATGCGATTGCTAAAGGCGTAATAATGAGGTAACTAACGGCTAAAAACAGTGCTCGGCCACCATGCCATTTCTTTTGGAACCAATCACTTCCAATTCCTGCCACAATAGAACCAATGATTCCTCCGGTAAGAAAAATGATTCCTGCAAACTGTTGGGCACCAGATTGCGAGAAACCGCGCTCTGTAGTAAGCCAAACTTGATCTAGAACCAATGCGCCTTGGGTAAAAGCAATAAAGATCGAAGCGACTACAACGAGCACCAACCCCTGGATTTGACTCAGGGTGTGTAAAAAATCTCTCAGCGTTTCTCTGAAAAATGCTGCGCTATCTTCCGGTTCGCTTGCCAGATTGTCTCTTTGATCCTTGAGCGTTAAAAGCACAAAAGACGCAACGATACCAACGGCACCCATTAAAAAGAAACACCCCCTCCACCCAATCTTTGACCCAAGTAGTGCAGCGAGCAGAAAACTGACGAACGTCCCAACAGGGATGCCCATATAGAATACAGCAGATGCAAACCCCCGTTTAGTCGAAGGAAAGACTTCGGTAAGCATTGAGAGAGCCGATGGGGTCAAAGTTGCTTCTCCTACCCCAATAAAAGCCCGGGCGATTGACACCTGAAAAAAACTCTTCGCAACGCCTGTTATGGCTGTTAATAATGTCCAGGTAAAAAGTCCGGCAGCCATTAGACGTGGCCGGTGAACTCTATCGGCCAGAGCACCCATGAATAGCCCCGCAACTGTGTAAAATATAGTGAATACGAACCCCGTCAATATCGTGTACTGGAAGTACGTGAGACTTAAGTCCTTTATTATGTCGTTCGCAAAAGCAATGATAAGGAAGCGATCAGTGTAGCTTAAGATATTTAAGAGGGTAAACAATACCAACAAGCCCCATGATTTCATATTTATATTTGCTTTACTCATTGCGGCTTAGGCTAGTTGATATTGCTGTCAACTCTTAAATCAGATAATTTCAATTAGAATTGCCTGAAAAAATCTTTGGAATGTTCCGGCCATTTTCCAAGTCGTACCTTCTCGAAATGCTGGTAAGTTAGTTAATGGTATTTAAGTACACCGATTGCAAAGTACCTTCTTTCGGCGAATGTACCTAAGAGAACGTATAAGCCTTTCACTTTTCGATCTGAAAGAGAATGAGGCATGGAAATGTTTACTGATACTCCGTTTTTGCAGTACACATAGCCAGCGCTTCCTTTCCGTTTACCTCAAGCCCCCCTAAAATGTCACGGTTTTTAGCTTTGGCTGCGCCGCAAAAACCGCCGCCATTTCAGGCACCAGGGAGCCATCGGCAAACGGATGGGTTCGCTTTGGGTGTTGCCGCTCACCTGTGCTTTACTGCCCTGTCTGCACCCTTCTTAACCATCGGCATTCTCCTCCCTTTTTTCTGCGAAATCTACAGCCCCGCTCCGTGCGCGCTCAAGGGTCACTGCGTTGCGCAGCCGATTTTTTTGCCCAAGGGACAGGCTACGCCTTCAAAATAATAGTCTGCACCCCCTTGCCCGCGCCTCCGCGCCGCTTGTGACGATCCCTCCGCAAAAAGGGAGGATACCTCAGTTAAGAGCATACAGGCTAACAAGCCATCAAGCCCTGAGCGGCAACCCTCCGCTCCCAAATATGGGGAGTTTCCTTGTTATGAGAAATTGAAAATCAAGCGATTATGAAAAATCCACAATTCTGGCAGGTATCGGAGGTGACGATTTCCTACCGCAACAAATTACAGGCCGCCGACCGCCCAAGGATCACTTCATCCAGCGACGCGGAAAACATCCTTCGAGCCAATTGGAGCGACGACATAGAACTGCTGGAGGAATTTAACGTGCTGTTCCTCACCAAAGCCAATCAGGTAAAGGGCATTTTCCGGGCCTCTCGTGGCGGCACTTCCGGCACCGTCGTAGACCTGAAAATCGTCTTTGCCGCCGCCATCAAGGGCATGGCTGCCGCGCTAATCGTCGCGCATAACCACCCATCCGGCAACCTCCAGCCCAGTCAGGCAGATATTGAGCTGACGCGCAAACTGCGCAAAGCGGGCGAGGTGTTCGACATGCCCGTACTGGACCACCTGATTTTAGCCCCGCAGATCGGCTTTTACTCCTTTGCCGACGACGGAACACTTTAACCCACTGGCCACCGCCAGCAGACTAACGCACTTTCCATTTTCAAACGCATTAAATATTTTAACCATGCAAACCGCAACCGCAGTAGCAGAACAACCCACCACCGCCCGCGCAGCAGGCCGTGACCTTTACCAGGAGGTAACCAACAAAATTATTTCCATGATTGAACAAGGCGTAGCCCCCTGGCGCAGAACCTGGAGCACCTACGGCTTAGCCCGTAACTATGTCACCAAACATGTTTACACCGGTATCAATCTGATCCTGATGAACAACACGCCGCACCCCATCCCCTATTTTATGACCTTCAACCAGATACAGGAGCAGGGCGGCAAAATCCGCAAAGGCTCGAAAGCGGAAATGGTGGTTTATTTCAACGTGTACTTTAAAGACGGCGCAGATCAAACGGTAAGCAAGGAGCAAGCCCGCGCACGTTCCGACGGGGGCGAGGAAATACAGGTTTTGAAGTTCATCAAATATTATAACGTGTTCAATATTGCCGACATCGAAGGCATAGAATTTGAAATTCCGGAAATCGAATTGAAACCAAACGAGAAAATACAGCGGTGCGAAAGCATCATTGAACAGATGCCCAACCGCCCGGAGTTAAAGAGTATAGACGGCAACCGCGCGTTTTACTCTCCTTCCCTTGATTTTGTAAATATCCCCGCCATCGAACAGTTTGACACGGCAGAAGATTACTACGCTACGTTTTTTCATGAACTCACCCACGCCACCGGCCACGCTTCGCGCCTTGCCCGTGAGGAAATAATGAACCCGCAATTCTTTGGCAGTAAACCGTACAGCCGGGAAGAATTGTTAGCGGAAATGGGCGCATCTTTCCTTTGCTCCAGCGTTCAAATTGATTTTGATAATGTGATCGAAAACAACGTCGCCTACCTTGCCGGATGGTTAAAGATTCTACAAGCCGACAGCAAGTTTATTTTCAAAGCCGCCGCAGAAGCACAAAAAGCGGCTGATTATATCCTGAACCGCAAACCAGCCACCCCGCAGGATAATTAACGCGCCCAAATCCCCAAATGGGCAAATAAGCAAATGGGGTAAAGCCCAAATGAGCATCCCCGCAGAAGCACAAAGCCAATGCGGGGATTTTGTTTTAAAAGCAAGTTACTTAAAACAATTTATTTAAAAATTTTGCCCGCCTATGGGCGGGTAGATCGGTATCATTGGCGCCGTTCTCTCCGACTGAAAAACTCTTAAAAGTTCTTCTGTATCATAAAAAGGTGCGGCTTAATCTCCGTCTCCAAGTTTAAGGGTCTTTCTTATTTCAAGAAATGAGAGATAGCCGAAAATCACAACAGCCACAAAGAAATACTGAGGCGCATCAGGCATAAAGTTACTTTCCTCACTCTACCCTGTCATTTGACTATCTTTGCACGATGAGACGTAAATTATGCACTCTGCTGCTGTTACTGACCGGTTTGTGTTTCATGGCTTCGGTTTTGGAATTGGATAAAGAGGAGCGTAATAAAAATTACGAAAAGGAAACTCATGCTTATCTGTTTTCCAAAAAGTGTGTTGATGGAATCTCCTTTCATTATGAGATACCTACGGAAGTACCTGAGTTTCTGATTGGTTTCTTTCTTTGTCGGCTTGGGGCGGCCTTGAAGCCGACCCCCTTAGCCATTCTAACTTTCAGGAAACCGCCTGGCAAAATATATCTCCGCAACCAGGTACTGTTGATTTAAAATTTTGATGCCGACAATTGGTTTGCCTTGCCCAGAAGCAGGAGCGAACCGCTTTTTATTGTTCCATCAAAATTTAATATCAAATGCAAAAAATGCTCTTGTTACTGGGCTTGTTTTCAGCCCACATATCCCTTGCCCAAAATACATTTAATGCTGTCGTAAAAGACGAAAGAACCCGCGAAGTGTTGCCCGGCGTAACGGTTTATATAGAAGCCCTAAAAATCGGTGCAACCTCCAATGAAAAAGGTGAAATCGGGGTCAGTGGTTTGCCTGACGGTAATTTTGAGGTGAAATTTAGTTATGTCGGATACCAGGATAAAAAGCAAGTTTTCAGGTTTCCGCCGCCGCCGCCGGAACAAATCTTTGAAATCGACTTAGAGCCTAAAGACAATGACCTGGATGAAGTAGTGGTTTCGACTACCAGGAGCAGCCGGAGCATTCAGGATATAGCGACCCGGATAGAGCCACTTACCGCAGAGGAGTTGGCCGAAAAAACAACCATGCGTCCTGGTGATATTAAAATGCTCCTGAATGAGAGTACGGGTATCGCCACTCAGCAAACATCGGGCGTGAGCGGCACGGCAAATATTCGGATACAGGGGCTGGATGGGCGCTACACCCAGTTTTTGCGCGATGGAATGCCGTTATACCAGGGTTTTTCCGGCGGTTTAAGTGTCATGCAAATCGCCCCGCTTGACCTAAAACAGGTTGAATTTATCAAAGGCTCGGCATCCACGCTGTTCGGCGGTGGGGCTATTGCGGGGCTGGTCAATCTCATCAGCCGCACACCCGAAGAACGGAGGGAAATCGGTTTCCTGCTCAACGGCACGAGTGCCAAGGGTTTTGACGGGAGCGGGTTTTATTCCCAAAAATGGAAGAAGGTAGGGACGGTCATTTTTTCCTCTTATAATTTTAACGCCCCCTACGACCCTGCCAATATCGGCCTGACCGCGATACCACAAACCAACCGCTTAACTTTCAATCCGAAATTGTTCCTATACCTGAATGAAAAAACAACGGGCTGGATAAGCCTCAATTCGGTGTATGAAGACCGTTTCGGCGGCGACATCAAAGTGATCGAGGGTAAGGCTGACAATCTCCACCAATATTTTGAAAGAAATAAAACGCTGCGCCTGTCGGAGCAGATAAGTTTTACCCATCGCATTAATCAGGCCGGTTCGCTCAATTTTAAAAATACGGTCGGCTTTTTTGATCGAAAAATATTACTCCCCGCCTCAAATTTCAAGGGACAGCAAGTTGCTTCATTCAGCGAACTCAATTATGTGCATACCGAGTTGAAAAGTGAATGGATAACGGGGCTGAACCTATGGACGGATCATTTCACCTCGCCCGACAGTTCAGGTTTAGGCTACAATCTCACGACTTTTGGCGCATTTATCCAAAATACGTTCAAGGCCACAAATTGGTTTTCGCTGGAAACCGGATTGCGGGTAGATGCCAATTCCCCCCGGACAAACGACAGGTTGAAAGGCGTATTTATTTTGCCAAGGTTGAATGCCTTATTCAAAATCAATGAACACTGGACAAGCCGGGTTGGTGGCGGATTGGGTTATAAAATGCCGACACCGTTCAGTGAAGAAGCCGAAGAGCGAGGCTTTCAAGGGATTCAGCCAATCAATTTTGCCATTACACAGGCTGAACAAAGTATAGGAGGCAATGCAGACGTTAATTACAGAACGCAGGTAGGCGAGATTTTCATCAGCCTCGACCAACTGTTCTTTTACACTCACTTGGACAAACCGTTGATTCTGCAAGGTGATCGCTTTCAAAATGCCAAAGGATATGTGGATACTAAAGGGGCGGAGACAAACGTGAAAATCCGTTGGGAGCATCTGACGGGCTTTATCGGATACACTTACACAGATGCAACCCGGCATTTTGATGGTACGAGTGCATGGCAACCGCTCACCAGCCGCCACCGGCTGAACGGGGTACTCACTTGGGAAAAAAGCGGAAAATATCGGGCAGGCGTGGAAGGCTTGTATGTCAGCGATCAGCGACTTTCAGATGGTACAGTTGGCAGAGGTTACGTTATGTTCGGCGCTTTGTTGGAGCGTATGTGGGAACACTTCACCCTATTTATCAATGTAGAAAATGGCTCAGACCGCCGACAAACCCGCTGGGATACTATCTACACAGGTTCGATTACCAGCCCTGTTTTCCGGGATATTTACGCGCCAACGGACGGAATTGTTGTCAATATCGGATGTAAAATAAAATTGTAACACTGAAAACAGGACTAGCTGTTATTGTTCCTGCTCCTGTTCATTTAGTATTGGGTATCGGAGGATTTGTAGCCGGTTTACCCTTGCTACTTTTGGTCTTTCCGAGTTTAGTACGCTTGATTTACAGTCACCGAAAAACATAAAATGCAACGTTCTTCTATCATCACCCGCAATGTCTGGATACTATCCTTTGTAAGCCTATTTACCGATGTCGCCAGCGAAATGCTCTACCCGGTTATGCCGGTCTATTTGCAAAGCATTGGCTTTTCCATTGTGCTTATTGGTATTTTGGAAGGGGTTGCAGAAGCGACCGCCGGGTTGAGCAAGGGCTACTTTGGCAACCTGAGCGATACGCTTGGCCGACGATTGCCTTTTGTGCAAATTGGCTACGCATTAAGCGCCATTGCCAAGCCGATGATGGCTTTGTTCGTACAACCGCTTTGGATATTTTTTGCTCGTACTACTGACCGTTTAGGCAAAGGCATCCGCACTGGCGCACGCGATGCCCTGCTGTCGGACGAAGCCACGCCAGCCACTAAAGGGAGGGTGTTCGGGTTTCACCGTTCGATAGATACACTGGGCGCGGTACTCGGGCCTCTGTTTGCGCTTATTTATTTGCAAGGACATCCCGGAGCATATTCGACTTTGTTTTTACTGGCTTTCCTGCCGGGTATGCTGGCCATTGCATTTACGGTACTGATCCGGGAGAAAAGAAAAGTGAGCGCAGAAGGCATAGTCAAACCGGGCTTTCTTGATTTTCTTCACTACTGGCGGCGCAGTCCTGCACAATACCGTCAGTTGGCCGGAGCCTTGCTCTTTTTTACCCTGTTTAACAGTTCTGACATTTTTTTACTTCTCAAAATTAAAGCCGCCGGGTTGAGCGATAGTGCAGTAATTGGCGTGTATATTTTTTACAACCTGATATATGCGTTGGCGGCTTATCCCTTGGGTATCTTGGCTGACCGCGTGGGCATGAAACGGGTATTTGTGGGGGGACTACTCCTATTCGCTGCTGTTTATGCGGGCATGGCATTCGCATCTACCTGGCCTGTATTTGCCCTGTTGTTTTTCCTATACGGTCTCTACGCGGCAGCCACGGAGGGCGTTGCCAAAGCCTGGATCAGCAATATTTGCGACAAGAATGATACGGCGACGGCTATTGGAACATACACGGCATTTCAGAGCATCTGCACCCTTCTGGCCAGTAGCCTGGCGGGAATAATCTGGTATTCTGCGGGTGCGTCTGCTACTTTTGTCCTGAGTGCAGGAGCGGCCATCGGGGTGGCGTTGTATGTACAAAGATTTAAATACCAAAGCGTATGAGCAAGATTTTGCTTTTAGTCGGGTGTGGTGGGTTTATCGGTTCGGTAGCCCGTTTTTGGTGCCAGCAGTTGGCATTGAAACATTTGGTACTGACTTTTCCTTACGGTACATTTTTCGTCAATATCAGTGGCTCATTCTTGATCGGGTTAATCTATGGTCTTTCCGAAAAGGGGGGCTGGCTGACCCCGGAATGGCGGTTTTTTCTGGCTACAGGCTTTTGCGGGGGATTCACGACTTTTTCAACTTTTTCTTACGAAAGCCTCACCCTGATGCGGGAAGGGAACTACCTCAACTTGGGTTTATATATCGCGCTGAGCGTGTTCCTTGGATTGGCCGCCGCTTTTTTAGGCATAGTTGTCTCGAAGTAAATCTAATTTATTTCGCCAGCCTCAACGCCGATGCGTAAGCATCCGGCAGCGGGCTTTCTTCTACTGCTTTTGCGGCTTTTTTCACGTCATAATCAAACCTTACAAATTCAGTGCGGATGCTGGTTTCATTGCTGAGGTTGCTATGTTCGTCAATATTGAGCAGGACATAGCAGCCACGCGGATCACCGTCTTTGGGCTTGCCGACCGAACCGATATTGATTGCATGGCGGAAATGGGGCGCTTCTGTGGTGCCTGAGTTTAGAATGCGGTGGTAAGGCTTGTGGGTATGGCCAAAGCATAAAATATCCGCCCCTGCACCTTCCAGAATGCGCAGCAGACTTTTTTCATCCCGGTCTTCAAAAAGGTACTCGTTGATCTTGCGCGGGCTGCCATGCACTAATAAAAGCGAAATGGGTTCAGCTTCATTCATCTCCAATTCAACACGGATATGCTTGGGCAATTCGCGCAGGTATTGGCGCTCGTTGGGTTGCGTGATCTGGTTGGTAAAGGAAATCGAGATCGCACCATTGGCCTTTTCATCATCCGTTTTGTAGGCACAGCCGCAATCGTCGCTACTGCGACCAATGCCGAAATCATAGTTGCCGGCAATGGTTGGGATACCGCGACGGCGGATTTCTTGAATCACCTCGTTCGGCCAGATATTGTAGCCCACCAGGTCGCCCAGGCAAAACACCTGGTCGGGTTGCCGTTTTTCAATATCTGCAAGGCAGGCTTCCAGGGCGGGTAGATTAGCGTGGATGTCTGAGAAAAGAGCGATGGTCATTGCTTGTGTGAATTAAACTGATAAATAAGAGTAAGTTGTAAAAAGTATTGGTGGAGCCAGTTGTTGAGTGCGTCCCGTCGCCAGGAAATGACCAAAGCGCCCCCTTCCAATGTTGTTCGACTGCTTAGTTGGCGTCCCACCCCGGCAAAAAACCAGTTTTCAGCGTAGGTAGCGGATGCCTTACGGAAAGTGTTGAAAAACAACTCATTGTAGCCAGAAAAATACCACAGGTCAGAATGGCGCAGCGGGGTTTTGTAACCCAATAAATAACGCAAACGCGGCTCAAAATTTACCTTGCCCGAGGTGCTGCGGTCGCCGATAAACCGCAAATCATAGCGCAGGCGATTTTTGAGCGTACCGCCGCCGAGTGCCTTTTTCCAAGTTACTTGTGGCCATAGGCGATGCTCGTT
>JANPIN010000126.1:0-25299 GCA_031425035.1 Saprospirales bacterium
CCCCAGGAAATGCTCAATGTGTTTAGAATAGCCAACATGATCGGCGGCGCCCTGATGTTTGCCGGCACATTGGCGGTCGATAAACGTGTATTTTATAAACCACTTTCGATAAGTGAGTAATTGGAGTTCCATCTAGGGAGATCTTCGTGCATGGCAGGCTATAAATATATGCGCTATATGACCGAAATAGCCGCCTGGTTGGTTAGCACTCAACTTAACCAGATATTTGCAGCCGAAGATCGTTAATTTGCGTTCCATTAAGCAACTCCTACTCATCCAATCGTTTATGCCGCATATTGCCATTATTTCCGCCAGCGTTCGCCTGAACCGCATGAGCCACCGCGTCGCCCTGTTCTTTGCACGTTATATACAGGAACAAGGCCTGGGCACTGCTGAAATTCTGGATTTGAAAACCTATAACTTCCCGGTATTCGAAGAACGCTTGCACCTGCAGCCGGAACCGCTGCCGCAAACGCTGGAATTTGCCGAAAAAATAAAAAAAGCGGACGGCGTGATCATCGTGACGCCGGAATACAATGGTGGCTACCCGGCCAGTCTTAAAAACGTGGTGGACTTGCTCTATAATGAATGGCGGCGCAAACCAATTGCCATTTCCACGGTATCCGATGGGGTATTCGGCGGTACACAGGTCATCACTTCACTGCAATTTTCGCTCTGGAAAATCCGTGCCTGGACGGTGCCCGCCATGTTTCCCGTGCCGAAAGGGCAGGAGACTTTTGATGAACACGGACACCCGACCAATCCGGAAGAGACCCATAAACGGGCAGCCGGCTTCCTGAGTGAGCTGCTATGGTGTGTGGCGGCCAAGCAGGCGATGGAGGAAAAAGCGGATAAAAAAGGTTGAGAAGATTGAAAAAATGGCTGGTAGAATGTTGATCACCAACACTTTACCAGCCATTTTTACTAGTAACCAAGTCTTTTATTTCTTTAGCATTTTGATCTGATCTTCCAGTTCCAGTTCGTCGCCGGGCGTATAGCCGGAATGCTCGAACACGACATTCCCTTTTTCATCCAGCAGAAATGTATAGGGTACGGAAACGATGTTGGCGGCGTTCTGAAAATCCTTGTTGGAATCCACCAGAATGCGGTATTCCCAGCCTTTTTCCTGCACCATCGCCGGTATTTTCGCGGCGGTACGGGCATCATCTACGCTGACGGCAACAAACTCCACGCCGTATTTCTCCTGCCACTCGGGGTAGTAGTCTTTCACGGCATCCAGTTCTTTCTTGCAGGGCGAACACCAGGTGGCCCAGAAGCTGATGACGGTAATGTGGCCGGTTTTGCCAAGTTCCTGTACGTTAATGCTTTGACCTTCCAGGGTTTTCACATTCACGGAGGGCAGGGTCTTGTTTTGAGCAAAAGCGACGGCGGTGAAGCCAGTCAGCGCCAGCAGGAGAAGCGTTTTTTTCATAAATTTTGAAACTGAACTTGTTTAAGCGGATGAAAGTCCCGGAGCAGCCCCCCGGAAAGCAAGACAAATGTAATGCGCATAATTGAGATAGGAGCTCAATAACCGGGCTTTAAGATTGCATTAAGGGTGCATAACCGCAGGTTTAGTCTTGATCGCCAGGAATTTCGCTTTTAGGAAAAATATTGTTTATTTACCTTAATCCTGTTATCCTTAATTTCTTAAATCTACCTTTTCAGATGACCAGACTACTTTCTTTCAGAAATGTATCGTTTTTACCCGCACAATTGCTGGGTGTATGCATTTTTATACTGGTTTCCGCCGGGTGCGGGAAAGCGGATGACCCAACCTATTTAAAGGGTAAAGTGACGGATAGAAAAACCGGTCTGCCCATCGCAGAAGCGAAGTTTACGCTTGATCTCCGACCTGGAACGGGTTCTGCTACGGATATTTTTTACACGGATGCTGATGGGATGTATGATCACCTGGTTAGTGCGGATATGGGCAGTATCCATGGGGCTTCCACAGTATCTAAAGAGGGGTACGTATCAAGGATGCAGCTCGGTTTCCAAACAGGAAAGGAAAATGAAATAGATATTAGCCTGCTGCCGAGAAACGCAGTATTGAGGCTCACGGTTTTAAATGAGTCCGGTGATACCAGACCAATATACCTGCAAGTTACCAATCCGACCTTAGGGGCTGATTCGAAGCAGCCGCCTTATCATGTAGAAACAAAAAACAATGTGTACTTATCTAAAGACGAATCTTTTTCATCCGTTTATACGCTGCCGGAAAGCATGACTTTAATATACTGGGACTTCCAGGCTTTCATCTCCCCGGGTAGCACTTTTAAAGATTCGGTTTTTGTGCTTGCTAACGATACTACTGAGTATAAGATCAGCTTCTGAAAGTACTATGGTTCATGGCAGGCATAACTTCCGCAAAGCGGCGCTGTCGCCATTGAAAACATTGAAATCCACCGGTTCATTAATACCGTTCACATTGCCCCGGTCGCTGTGCTGCCAGAAGTTCCAGTCTTCATCGTCCGGCATATGCAGGTCGTTGACGTAGTAGTGGGCAATCCAGAAGCGGTAGTCTTTAAAGTCCTCATTTTCACCAAAATAGATCTTGTAGAAGTCGCGGTTGGTGTACAGTATAGGCCGGATCTTGTAGTGTTTTTCCAGAATATTCAGGAACTCCTTGGTGTAACGTTGCACCTGTGCTTTGGTCATGCCGTTGGGTTCTTCTACGTCGACCACGGGGGGCAGATCGCCGGAACGCAGCTTGACGGTACGGATAAATACGGTGGCCTGATCTTTCGGGCTGATGTTGGGTCGGAAGAAGTGATAGGCGCCCCGGACAATGCCCTGTTCGCGGGCTTCGGCCCAGTTTTCATCAAACTGCGGGTCTTTCTGCCAGCTGCCTTCGGTTGCTTTGATGAACGCGAAGGAAATATTCACGCCGCCCACCCGCATTTTCTTGACCCGCGCCCAGTCCACCTGCCGTTGATAACGGCTGACGTCGATGCCGTGTACCGAGTAACCGTTCGGCAGGCGAATGCCGAAATGTTTGTACTCTTTATAGTGTAACGGGTATTCGAGCAGAGAAATAAAGCGGTAGCGCATTTCCCGGCTGAAGAGCATGACCAGCACGAAAAGGATGACCAGGATGGTTGCCAGCCGCCGGGTATCTCCCTTCCGCGACGGCCTGCCGGGACTAGAAATGCGTAGTTTTTGCAACCAATGAGGCATGTAAACGGGTTTGCGGGCAATTAATCGGAAGTCGTGCTCACCAGGCGGTGGCCGGCACGACTTCTGCAAAGGACGCTAAAAACTGGAAAAGCAACCAACAAGTCTCCTATTGCCCCTTAAATACCGGTTTCCTTTTTTCGAGAAACGCCGCCACACCCTCGCGATAATCATCGGTTTGTCCGGCCTGGCTTTGGAGCCCGTCTTCCACGCCGAGTTGCGTAGCAAAGTCGTTGCTGAATGATTCCCGCAGGGCTTGTTTGGTCAGCGCCAGGGCTTTTGTGGGCATCTGCGCCAGTGTTTCTGCCAGGCGCAGACTATCGGCCGCGAAGCTGTCATCGGGAAAAACTTTCCAGATCATGCCCATGGCCGCGGCTTCCGGAGCGGTAATTTTATCCGACAGCATCATGAGTGCCGCCGCGCGCTGCGGTCCGACGAGCCGCGGCAGGCTCCAGGTGCCGCCGCTGTCGGGAATCAGGCCGATTTTGGAAAAAGCCTGGGTGAAGGAAGCGGAAGCGGTCGCCACGGTTATATCGGCGGCCAGCGCAATATTGGCGCCCGCACCGGCAGCGACGCCATTCACGGCACAGACTACCGGCTTTTCCAACTGCTTGATTTTGAGTACCATCGGGTTATAACCAGTGGAAATAATCTCCGTCAGCGAGGGCCCCTGCGGATCGGTGACTTCCTGCAGATCTTCACCCGCACAAAATGCTTTGCCGGTCCCCGTGAGGTAAACGGCGCGAACGGCGGGGTCTTGTGCGCACACGTCGAGCGCGGCCAGGATTTCCATCCGCATGGCGTGGTGCATCGAGTTGAAAACCGCCGGCCGGTTGAAGGTGATTTTCGCGACGGCATTTTCTATGGAAAAGATGATGAATTGCATGGGCTGAAATGGATAGTGGGAAATATAAGGGTGTAGAGGGTTGATGAGATTGATGAAAAACTAGCCTTCGGCCAGTTTTTTAATGGCGCGTACCAGTTTGTCGAGCTCCTCGGTGGTGGTATACACATTCGGGGTTACGCGGACGGCATTGGTTTTTTCCCATTCGATGCCGGTGGTGTGGATTTTCCATTTTTCAAATAAAGAGCCGACCAGCTCGCCGGCTTTTTTGCCTTCCAAACCAAAGGTGCCGATGGCGCAGCCCCATTTCGGGTGCAGGGAAGTTTGCAAACGAATGCCGGGCACCTCGCGTACCTGTTCCATCCAATAGTTTTTCAGAAACTGTAGGCGGTCCTGCTTTCGCCGGCTGCCGATCAGATTATGCAGATCCAGGGAGTAACCGATGGCCATTTCAATGGGGAAACTGCGGGTGCCGAGCGACTCGAACTTGCGAATATTATCGCCTTTAGGCAGGTCATTGCTGAGCAGGGGCCAGATATTGGCGATCTTTTCTTTCCGGATCCACATCATACCGCTGCCATAGGGGCCGCATAACCACTTATGCAGACTGGTGCCCCAGTAGTCGCAGCCAAGATCGGGAATTTTATAGTCCAGCAGCGCGAAGGAGTGGGCGCCGTCTACCAGCACCTCCACCCCCTTAGCATGGGCGCGATCGGCGATGGCGCGGACCGGCAGGATCTGGCCGTTCCAGTTGATGATATGCGTGAGGTGTACCAGCCGCGTTTTATCGGTAAATTTGGAAACATAGGCATTGATCAGGTAGTCCTCATTTTCCGAAGGCAGGTCCAGGTCTACCCACACCAATTTGATACCGTCGCGTTTTTCGCGTTGTTTCCAGGCATTCATCATATTCGGGTAGTCGTATTTAGAGAGTACGACCTCGTCGCCCGCCTGCAGGGGCAAACCGAAAACGATGGTGTTCAAAGCCTCGGTGGCATTGCGATTGAGCGCAATTTCTTCAGCGCTGACTCCTGCCAGCAGCGCCAGATTTTCGCGCAGCGGTTCCCGGTCGTTATCCAGAATGCGCCACATATAATACGTTGGCGCCTCGCTGCACATCCGGTTGTAATAGTCCAGCGCGTCCATCGTCGCGCGGGGGGTCGGGCTAACGCCGCCGTTGTTTAAATTAATAATGGTCGGACTGATGGCATACGCCAGGCGAATTTGTCGCCAGAAATCTTCCTCCGGTCCGCTGGCCATTTTTGCCGAAGGCAGGCCGGGGAAAGCGAAGGCCATGTTCTGATGGAGGGCGAGGCTGCCCAGCAGGGTAGCGCTCTGGCGGATAAAACTGCGGCGATTGGTCGGCATGCGCGGATGATTTGCCGCCAAAGAAACTGCTTGATACGCAAAGCAGGGGCCGAGTCCGCAGAAATTTTTTAAAAATATTTTCTTGCCGCACCTTTCCGATAAAACGCTTGATAATCAGCAAATTAAATTTAAAAATTTCTGTAAAAAATATTTTAATCAGGCGTGGTTGAACTTTATAAATCAAAATACCGTTCCACTTATCTAACAATACAGTGACCTTTTCACGCGGTAACGTTTAAACCGTACTCTTTACCCAAAAAGGCTTGATTGAATAAAATTAAGGAACAAACACCAACCCAGTACTAAAGCTTTTCTGGAACCAGAATGATGACTAAGCGGCAGTAATGCCTGTGATACGGCTAATAAAGTCAAAAAACAACTTACCATGAGAACATTCCCCCGCTTCCCTTTATCAGGGAAGCGGGGTTTGTTTTTTAATGTAGTCTACTCTTCGACCAGTTCCATTTCGATCTGGCGTTTTATCAGGTCCGCGCCAGTGACTTTTACCTGAACCCGGTCACCCATTTTCAGGACCCGCTTATAACGGCGGCCCCGGGCCTGTAAGTTGCCTTCTTCCACGGTATAGGTATCGGCCAGATATTTGAACTCGACCAGTCCTTCGGCTTTCGAGTCAGGCAGTTCCACGAAGAAACCGCGTTCCAGGAAACCGCTGATAATACCTTCGAACACCTGCCCCACGCGGGATTTGATGTATTCCACCTGTTTATATTTGATGCTTTCGCGCTCGGCGTCCGCGGCTTTTTTCTCCTGTACGCTGACGTGTTTGCACTGTTCTTCCAATTTGCTTTTGTCCACCCGGGTCGTCCGGCCGTCCAGATTGCGTTCGAGAATACGGTGCGCCAGTACATCAGAATAGCGGCGGATGGGGGAGGTAAAGTGGCTGTAGTGCGAGAAACCGAGGCCATAGTGTCCGATATTCTCCGTCGAATACACGGCTTTGGCCATGGTCCGGATCGCCAGGGGTTCCAGCAGTTTCAGGCGGTCGTCCTGTTTACTGGCGCGCATGAGGGAGTTGAAAGACTGCGCAATTTGTTTGGGCGTATCCACTTTCATGGGGAAACCCAGTTGCGCCGCAAAACGCGCGAAATCGGCCACGCGGCTGGCATCCGGTAAATCGTGAATGCGGTACACAAATGGGATTTCGGCCTGGCCGCTGGCTTTGTTTTCGATGAACAGCGCCACTTCCTTATTTGCCAGCAGCATGTAGTCTTCAATCAGCAGGTTGGAATCCTTGCGGTCTTTGACATAGGCTTCGATGGGCGTACCATCCTCCGCCAGGCGGAAGCGGACCTCGTCGGTCTCGAAACCGATAGCGCCGTTTTTCTCGCGTTCCGCGCGCATTTTCTTGGCCAGTTTATCCATGGTTTTCAGCGCCCAGTCCAGTTTCGGGAAAATCACCAGTCCCTGTAGTTCTTCGGTCGGTTTGTTTTCCAGGATAGTTTGCGCCTGTTCATAGGAAAAGCGGTGGGCCGAGTGGATCACCGTTTTGCCAAACCAGCGGTGCGTGATCTTGCCTTTCGCATCGAAGGTAAACACGGCGGAAAAGGTCAGCCGGTCCTGGTGCGGCACCAGGGAACAGAGGTGGTTCGAGAGTTTTTCCGGCAACATCGGGCAAACGCGATCTACCAGATACACCGAAGTCGAACGCTGGTAGGCCTCGCGGTCGACCGTCGAATCGGGGGTCAGGTAGTGCGTTACGTCGGCGATGTGCACGCCAATTTCAACGCTGCCGTTTTCCAGTTCCTTGATACTCAGGGCATCGTCAAAATCTTTGGCATCTTCCGGGTCGATAGTGAACGTCAGCGTTTCCCGGAAATCGCGGCGCCGGGCCACTTCCTGTTCCGATATCCGGTCCGGAATAGCTGCTGCTTCGCGTTCGGCTTCTTCGGAGTGGCGCAGTTCAAAACCCTGATTAATCAGGATTTTTTTCATCTCGAAATCACTGCCGCCGGTCAGTCCCAGTACCTGTGTCACCTTGCCTATCGGCAACCGGCCCTGGCCTTCCTGCCAGTCCACAATACGGATCACCACGTTTTCGCCGTCTTTAGCGCCGCTAGTAGCGTCGAGCGGGATATAGACGTCGGTCTGCACATTCGGGTTGGCCGACACGAACAGGGCGTATTTGCGGTTGAGTTTTAACGTGCCGATGAAAAATTCGTTGGCGCGTTTCAGTACGGCAACAATTTCGCCTTCGGGTTTCCGGGCGGTCATACCACTTCTGCGCGCCGGGGGCGTGGAGAAGAGCAGTACGCGCACCGTGTCGCCGTGCATGGCGCCGCCGAGGTGTTTTTGGTGTATATAGACGTCCGTATCGAGCAGTTCGCTCACGATATAGGCGGCGCCGGTACGGATCATATCCACCCGGCCTTCGATCATCTTACGTGGCCCGCGGGTTGGGGCCGCCGTGGTACTGCGCCGGTTATTGCGGTCATCGGACTGTTTTTCCAGACGCGGTTCGCGCGGAGCGGAGGCAGTTCTGGGGGCCGGTTTTTCATCGAAGTCCTCCTGGTCGGTAGAGCGGGTGGTCAGCCGGTCGAGGGCCAGGCTGAAGCGGTCTTCTTCCAGTTCCGTGACGGTGCCCAGTTGAACCAGTTGTAGCAGAGCATGGGTAGCGGAATCCCGGTTGTTTTCCACGCGGAGGCTTTGCGTGATCTGGCGGGCGGAGAAGTTCTTTTTGGGATGGGCAAGTAGAAATTTGAGAATTTCGATCTGCAATGATTGGGCAGACAACCTTTTGTCGTCCTTGTTTTTCTTTTTAGTCATAATTGGATTCGGCCCAAAAAAACGGGCCAGTAAAGTGATTGGGAAGTTAATTTTCGGTGGATAAACGCCATATGGCCTTGGCCACAAAAATAACTCATTAGTAATGAAAAAGTTGTTAATGCATAAAACCGGCCCTTTGGACGGTTATGGCGAGTAAAACATCAATGCGTGGCAGAAAGTTCCCGCTGCCGGCCGGGCCATGCGTACGAACGGGCTCCAGGGCATAAATATTTAAACCGCCAGCGTGGCCATAAAACCCATTATCCGCTGGGTAGCGCCCTGATTTTCCGCCAGGAAACTCTTCGCTGCCATGGATGCCTGCCGGTAAAAATCCGGGTCTTCCAACTGCATCATGACCGCCGAAAATTCTGCTGCGCTATGTACCACAAAACCGGCGCCCCGCGCCACAAAGGCCCGTGCTTCCTCGAATCGGGTGTACTTCGGCCCGAAAATAATCGGCAGTCCAAAAGCGGCCGGCTCCAGGGTGTTATGAATACCGGCGCCAAAACCACCGCCGATATACGCCACCGTGCCATAGCGGTATAAGGTGTTGAGCATGCCCACATTATCGATGATCAGCAAATGCGCCTGTTCCAGCGCGGCCTCATCGGCCTGGGAGTAGCGCAGCGCGCCGGCATGCTGGAGGAGCCGTTCCACGTTCTTTTCGGCCGGTTCATGGGGTGCGACGATCACTTTCCAGTGGGTTGCGGTGGGAGGTTGCAGAAACCAGGGCATGAAAATGGCTTCGTCGGCCTCCCAGGCGCTGCCGGCGATGAGGGTAGGGCCCCCGAGTTCCTCCTTGGAGGTGGGGGATGATGGTGCCCTGGCGGTTGAGACAGGGTCGGTGGTAAGTAGCGCTTTCGGCTTTTCTGCAGCAGAAAAGTGGGTGGTTAAGTGCGGACTGGGGCGGGCTTCCCCCACCGCCACAAACGCCGCCACCACCTCATTCCCCGGCGCCACCGCCGCAATTTGCAGCACCCGGTCTACCCGGGTATCGCCGGCAACGGTTACGTTTTTAAAACCAAGTCGTTGCAGCAGCGTGGCCGAGGTTTCATTTTGCACGAAAAAATGGGTGAACGATTGTAAACCACGCCGCCATAAGCTGCCCCAGGGTTTGAAAAAGGGCTGCTCAGCGCGGAACAAAGCCGATACCAACAGGGTAGGGGCGCCACGCTGCCGAAGTGCCGCCAGGTAGTTAAACCAGAATTCGTATTTGACGAAAATCACGGCATCCGGCTGAATGATCTGCAGGAAATCGGCGGCATTGCCGGGGGTGTCGGCGGGTAAGTAAGCGATAAAATCGGCCTGGGCATAGTTATGCCGCAGTTCGTAGCCCGAAGGCGAAAAAAAAGTCAGTACGATCTGCCAGGTCGGGTAACGTTCCCGGCAGGCCTCGATGATGGGCCGGCCCTGCTCAAACTCGCCCAGGGAAGCGGCATGCACCCAAAGCACCCGACTGGTTTTCTGAAAGGCCGCGGCATACCGGCGGCGCCAGTCGCGGCGTCCGTCTACCCACTTGCGGGCTTTGGGATGAAAAAAAGCCGCCAGGTGTAAGCCTGCCGTAAATAATCGTATGCCAATAGTATAGAGAAAACCCATGCCTCAATAGTAAACATTCTCGGCATTGCCCAGGTAAAAAGGAATAGTCCAGGCCGCCCGAATCCCGAAGCGCAGGTCGAGCCGCTGACCATCGAGTTTGCGCCGGTCGTTGAAATCCCAGTCGCGCAGGGTATGCGTAAAGCCCTGGTTGAACTCAAACCCGAACATGAAATTAGCGCGGCGGTTCTTGCTCAGGTTCTGCCAGCCGATGAATTGTTCGGTCGACAAGCCGCCAGTCAGGCGGTCGTAGCCCTTGGCATAGTCGCCGGTGATCTGCGTCAGGATGGTTTGATCGTCCTGTAAGCGGATCCAATGCTGGGTCATACCGACGCCCAGGGTCACCCGCAAACCGGAGCGGGTATTTTTAAGCGGAAATAACTTGCCCACCAGTCCGCCGGCATACCAGCCGCGCTGGTTCAGACTGATGGAGGCCAGACTGAGGTCTTTGCCGATAATATCGCCTTCCGGCGTGCGCAAAATGGCGAGGGGGTCATCTTTTACCTTGTTGCCAAAGTAAAAATGTCCTTCTACCCCCAGGATGAAATTATTGGCGGTGATCCATTCGCCCCCTAAGCCCAGTCCGCCGCCCATGCCGAAGCGGTCGGCCAGATCGCCCGCCGGTGTATGTACTCCGAATTCAAGATGGGCCAGAATCGCGTTACCTTTGTTCCGGGCTTCTTCTTCCTCCGGATGTTCCCGCATTTGCGCCGATAAAAGGGCCGTAGCGAACAGAAAACCCGCCGTGATATAAAGTTTCAATTGCATAAGCATCGGTTAACCTGAAAATATGAGCAGCAAAAGTAACGCCTTCCAACCCATCTCTGCGGCCAGCCTGGCCAAAATGCGCGACATAGTGAGCGAACGCTACTTCCATACGGACGAAACGACCCGGCTGGCGAGCGGACATGATGAAACGGAAGACCTGAATTTCCTCCCTGAAGCCGTGGCCGAACCGGCGAATACCGCCGAAGTCAGCGCCCTGCTGCAAGTCTGCCACCAGGAACGCATACCCGTCACCATTCGCGGCGGCGGCTCCGGACTGGCGGGTGGGGCGCTGCCGATCCATGGCGGACTGGTCATCGCCATGCGGCGTTTCGACCGGATCATCCAGATCGATGCCCGCAATTTTCAGGTGACGGTGGAACCCGGCGTAGTGACCGAAACCCTGCAGAACACCCTCAAAGACCAGGGTTTGTTCTATCCACCCGACCCGTCGAGTCGCGGCTGGAGTTTCATCGGCGGTAATGTCAGTACCAATGCCGGCGGTCCGAAAGCGGTGAAATACGGCGTGGTGAAAGACCATGTCCTCAACCTGGAAGTGGTGCTCGCCACTGGCGAAGTGATCTGGACCGGCGCCAACACGCTCAAAAATTCCACCGGTTATAACCTCACCCAACTCCTGGTGGGCAGTGAAGGCACCTTGGGCGTGGTCACCAAGATCGTGCTGAAACTCCAGCCTTATCCCAGCCAAAACCTGCTGCTGCTGGCGCCTTTTCGCTCGCCGGAAAGTGCCTGTGCCGCAGTGGCCGCTATTTTCCAGGCGGGGGTGACGCCCTCGGCCCTGGAGTTCATGGAACGCGCCGCCATCGACTGGGCTATTCGCTACCTCGGCGACGTGCAATTGCCCATCGGCGACGACGTGCAGGCCCACCTGCTCATCGAAGTGGACGGCCAGCACCTGGAGTCGCTGTACGCTGATTGTGAAACGATTACCCAGGTGCTGGAGCAGTATGACTGCGGCTCTATTCTCTTTGCCGATAATGACGCCACCAAAGCCGACCTCTGGAAATTGCGCCGCAACGTGGCCCATGCCGTCAAAAGCAACTCCATTTATAAGGAAGAAGATACCGTGGTGCCGCGCGGGGAACTGCCCGTTCTGCTGCATCATGTGAAAGCGGTGGGCGCTAAATACGGCTTTGAATCCGTCTGTTACGGCCATGCCGGCGACGGGAATTTACACGTCAATATCCTGCGCGGCAACCTGTCGGATCTGGCCTGGGAGGTGGACGTAACCCAGGGTATTCGGGAAATATTCACCCTGGTTCATCAGCTCGGCGGCACCATTTCCGGCGAACACGGCATCGGACTGGTGCAGCGGCCCTACCTGGATATTGTGTTTTCCCCCATCGAATTGCGGCTGCGGCAACAGATCAAGGCGGTGTTTGATCCGCATGGGATTTTGAATCCGGGGAAGGTGGTTTGAGTGATTAGTGATAGTCTCATACGTTTGTGAGGCTATCACTAATTACTCAAACCACCTTCCGCTTTAATACCGCCGCCCCAATCACCGTCACCAGCAAACCGACTGGAAACGGTTCGGCGAAAGTCATCAGGAAAAACAGGAACGGGTTTTTATACATCTGCCTGAATTCGTCCATTTCCAGCGTTTCCTGACTTATTTGCAACTCGGAAGCGCCCGATGCCCGCAGTTGCGCTATACTATGCGCGGCATACTTGTCCATGAAATCCGGCATGAAGTTGTGGTAAACAAACATCCACGTCAGGACATAACAGACACAGGAAATTAACGTGATCAGCAGGCCCACCTGAAAGGCCTTGCCGAAACTAATACTGCCCCCCTGCACCTGGTCGCGGTAGGCGCGCATGCCCAGCAGGACGAACATCATACCCAGCAAAATGCCCGCGTAGCCGAATACCATGCCGTAGTTGGAATCTAAAGCATCATGCAGCAGTAGCACATTCGCCGACATGCAGACCGAAGCAACCGCGCCGGAAATCAAACCATAGGTCAAAACTGTTCTTTTCATCGTAATTATTCTTGGTGAATAATGGCCACAAAAGACGCCCATGCCGCTCGCCTGCAACTCATACTTTCGGGTGATTTACCGTTTTTCCGGCCAATTCATGCTTTCGGGGGATCGCTTAAAAGGCCTAAGGCAGCAGGCCCAGCACTTTGGCTTTTTGTACTGCCTGGGTGCGGCGTTCTGCGTCGAGTTTAGACAATATGCTGGAAATGTGCGTTTTAACCGTATTTAGCGACACGTACAACTGGCCGGCAATTTCCTGGTTGCTATGCCCCAGCGCCATCAGTTGCAACACCTCATATTCCCGCGGCGTAAGTCCATGTTTAGCCAGTAAAGCTTTGTCCGGCGGGGAGTGCCTGGTTACGATGGCCGCCACCGGCTGCGTTTTCCCGGCGAGCAACCGGCTGCCCACCCAAATACCGATGACCGTAAACATCAGCGCGACGGCCCCGACATAGCCTTCCAGGTCGTTTTTAAGCAGCACCCATTTGTACTTAAACACTTGCAGGGCCACCAGCAGCAGTCCCAGGCTTCCGCCATACCAGAGTACGTTTAACCAGTACTTTTTCATGGAAAGCGGCTATCCATTCGTCATCCGTTCCCCCAGATCCTCCAGCGATACGCCCTTTGTTTCCGGCATCATGCGCCAGACAAAGATCAGTTGCAGTACCATCATTACACTGAAGAACATAAAGATCCGCGAGGCGCCGATGTTCGGGTTATTGGCCAGTACCGGAAAAATATTGGCGATAATGGCGGCAAATACCCAGTGCGTGCAACTGCCCAGCGCCTGTCCGGCAGCCCGTACCGTGTTGGGAAATATTTCGGAAATAAAAACCCAGATCACAGCGCCCTGCGACATGGCGAAAAAAGCGATGAAGCCGAACAGCAGGACCGGCACATAATCCGCATTTCCCGCGCCGCCGTTGAAAGCCATGCTTACCCCGGCCAGGGCGGCGATCAGTCCCACCGAACCGATGTACATCAGCATGCGGCGACCAGCGCGGTCGATGAGCAGGATGCCCAGCATAGTGAAGAGCAGGTTGATCAGGCCGATGCCCGCGCTGGAAAGCAGGGCGGCGCTCTTGCCCAGACCTGCTTCTTCAAAAATGCGCGGCGCATAGTATATAATGGCGTTGATGCCCGACCACTGGTTGAAAAAAGCGAACAGGAAGGCCAGGATGACCGGCCGGCTGTACTTTTTACTGAACAGTGGCTCCCGCACCTGATTTTTTTCCGCGATGGCCGATTCTTCCATGGCGCGGATGGAGGCATCCACATTCAAAGGATCGGTGATGGTCAGAATGCGGCGGGCTTCCTCGACCTGGCCGCGTTTGAGCAGCAGCCAGCGCGGACTTTCCGGTACGAACAGCATCAAAATGGTGAACAGCAGCGAGGGGATGGCCACAATACCCAGCATGAGCCGCCAGTCTTCCTGGCCCTGGCCTTCCAGTAAATAGTTGGAGACATAGGCGATCAGAATGCCCAGCACAATATTGAACTGGAACAGCGCTACCAGCCGGCCGCGCTGGCGGGCCGGGGCGATTTCAGAGATGTAGAGCGGGGCCGCCACCGAGGACGCGCCGATGCTCAGGCCGCCGATAAAGCGGAAAATCATGAAAATCTCCACATTCGGGGCCAGGGCGGAACCGATGGCGGAGATCAGGTAAAGCACCCCGATCCAGAACAGCGTTCGTTTGCGTCCCAGCCGATCCGCGGGAATGCCGCCGAACATGGCGCCAATGACCGTTCCGTAGAGCGCCATGGCGACCGCCAGTCCGTGCGTGAAATCATCGAGGTTCCACAGGCGTTGAATATCCTGTTCGGCGCCGGAGATCACCGCCGTATCCAGGCCGAAGAGAAAGCCGCCGAGGGCGACCGTGAGCGACCAGAAAATCAGTTTGCTGTTCATCTTTTTGTTGCTGTTGGTTGTCTGCCAAAGGTAGTCCGGGAAAACAGTCAGCAAAATCTAAGCGGATATTTTTCTCCAGGTTTGGTTTTTTGACCGTGGGCGTTATACATTTGCAGCCGCTTACGAAAGAGTGGAGCATACACGGACCATAGCTCAGTTGGTTAGAGCGCTACGTTGACATCGTAGAGGTCACTGGTTCGAATCCAGTTGGCCCGACCAGAAGAAGAGGCGGCGAGGAAAGACGGAAAATCAATTTTCCGGAGCATAGCTCAGTTGGTTTAGAGCGCACGCTTCACACGCGTGAGGTCGTAGGTTCGAATCCTACTGTTCCGACACCGGGGGTTGAGCGATCAACCCTTCTTTTTTGTACTACGGGACGTAGTTCAGCCCGGTAGAATACATGCCTGGGGGGCGTAACATATAACCCGTTTTTAATCAACAAGTTACACTTTGAAATTTATGCTAATTTATCCTTAGAGAAGGATTTTAAAAGAAGCATAAACCGCTTAAAATGAAGATAGTCGGGACGTAGTTCAGCCCGGTAGAATACGTGCCTGGGGGGCACGTGGTCGCAGGTTCAAATCCTGTCGTCCCGACTATTTTTAAATGCGGTGCAGATATAGTGCAGAAAATCAAAGAATTTTCTTGAAAACCACCAAGGGTTTACAAGGCAAAAATACTGCATTTTGGCCATGTTTGCTAACGCGAGCATGGCCATTTTAGCTTATTACAGCGATTTTAGCCTCTTGTTTCTTGCTTTTTGCTTCAAAATCTATATAGTAAGGGTATTTATCCCTCTCACTTAGCTATGCTCCAGACCACCGTACCTGGCTTTGCACCTAACAATTCTGACTTCAAAAGAATGTACTTACAGGTGGCCGTAGCCAATAATGTTGATGACTTAACACTGAATATGCTCTGAAGAAGTGTTGACCGAGTTGAACAAAACTTACCTTCTCTTGAATCTCAAAAGGAAAAGGAATGTGCAGTAGAAATGTGTTACTTCCGTTTTCTCTCAGAATACGTCAAGGAAAACATGGAAAACATGTATGACAAACTCGTTGCTGACGCAAAGCTGGTTCTAAATATTCAGCCCGACATTCAAGATGATGCGAAAAACACCCAAATGCAACCTACTGAAGTAGCCAAATTAACGAAAGAATTAGAGTTGAAAGACCAAGTTATTGCTCAACTCAAAACAGTACTCTTGACTCAAGGTAATCCTTCAAATGAATAAAATGGAAGGACTGCCATTTTCAATAAGCTAAATTCTTGTCCCTCAATCTTCTTACTACGAATTCCGCTTCTTCAGCTCTCCTTTCAAGGTGAGATTTTTCAATTTGGCTCCGCTCATGTAACAGTCCAATTTGGTTCTCTAAGCGGTTTCGTGTGCTTTCATTTGCCCAAAACGATTTCATTTCTTGTTCCTTCATTCTGATTTCCTGTAACGTACCATTCAATTGACTTTGACTTTCATTCAGTCTTTGTTGCTTTTCAGAATGGAGAAGTTCAACATCCAACTTACCATAAGCCACTTCTTTTGCAGTATGGTAAACATCTTGAGTTGCTTTTTCCAGTACCAGTTTTTGTTTGGACAGCTCAACAAACATAGATTGCTTACCAAGCTCAAGCTCGCCCAACGAGGCTTCCAACTTGTTCTTTAATCCACCGTTCTCTACCTGAATACCTCTATACAAGATTTCGGTTTTCTCTAAAAGTTGTGATGCAGTTGCTCTTACTTGGTCAAACGTAAGTCCTTTCCGGTCAATTTCTATCAATGCCCTACTCATCTCATTCTGGACTTGTTGTTTGAAATTCTCAGTTTGGTTTTTAAGTGTTTCGAGATACCCCACAATCTTCATTTGGTTTTCGTTAAGTTTCAGGATTTCTTCCTTAAACCTAACATCTCTAACAGCAAACTCTTTTTCTACACCCATAAAGGATTCCCTTATGCCTATTTTCAAGTCTGCAATTGACTGACCAACGGTAATAATCTCTTTATCAATTCTTGCATTAATGGTAATGCCAAAGTTATCTACATAACTTTTAAGTACCTGCATTCCAGATTCCAATTGAATATACCTTTTTTCTGATTCACTTTCGGCTTTAATAAAGCGAATATCTGTTTCAATTTTCACCTTTTCTATTTTAGCGTCCAGTCTTTCAAAAGCGATTCTGTAATCTGCTTTTTCATTTGCATGTTCCACGCTATGCTCAGATGTAAAGTCCTTGAACTCTGACTTTGCTTCAAAAATTGTTTTACCATGCTCATTAATTTGTTCTCGGATTTCAGTTTTAAATTCACGCCTTTCAACCTCCTCCAATCGTTTTCTTCGTTCACGTTCTGCCTCTTCTTTTTCAAACATATCAGAGTTTGACAAAGTATTTGCAATGTCTCCAAATAAATTATCAAGTATGTTTTTGTGGTTATTCTCCTTGATTTTTTCTAATTCATGTGGCAGTCTTTCATCAACAATTGCCTCAGCTTTCTTATAAACTTCTTCATCAAACTGATTTGCCTTCGCTCTTTGTGTAGCAAGTAGTTCCTCAAACTCCCTATTTAATTGTTCCATCTTAATTCGTTGAAGTTTCATCTCCTCAATTTCATTCGATAGGCTTTCATATTCTAATCGTTTTTGTGCTAATTTTTTATCGAATGAAACTCTTTTTTCTGGCTCAATATAAGGTATAATATTATACCTCTCTAATTCTTCTTTGTGCCAATCACTCTCTCGATAAATTAAATCCAAAAGGCGTTTTAATGCTTTAAAAAAATCTATATCTTCTAATTTTTCATCAAGTACTTGATAGTTTATTGCTTCGTTCGGGTATTTAGATAAAAAGAATTTAATTTTATTCTTCAATTCGAGTTTGTAATTAAAATATATTCCAGTTTCTGATAGCCAGTGTAAGAACTCTGAAATCGCTGGAAAAATATATTGCCAAGAATAAAAATCCCTTTCAAACGTCTTTAAATTCCAAAAGTAATAATAACTTTTAAGAAGTTCTTCAAATAAGTGATAACAAATAAGGTTATTTATGAATACTTTTAATTCAATAATCTCAAGCCTGTTTTCTAAATAAGAAATTTTGTAAAATTCAATTTCCTTTAAATAGTCTGGCCTATTAGTTGATTTAGTTCCCCAAGGTGAACTCACACGTTCCACCTCCTGAAACTTTAAGGTTGTAGGATTTAAAATAATCAAATGCCAGTTTTTGCCCTCAAAAAATTTGCTATTTGGCTCCACCTATATTATGTTTAGTACGTTACAAAAATGAGTTCCCTTACTATCTTTGCAGAATGAACTACAATGCTATTATTCCACCTTCGGAGTTTGCCCAACTATTCCCCATCGAAAGCGACGGAATACCTACTGGTGATATAACCAGTTTTGAGTTTGAAAATATAGAAAAATTCTATACGATTTGGACACTTCGCATTGAAAAACTCATCAAGCTCGCTAAGGATACTAAAGGAGATTATACCCAACGTTTAGGGCATCTCGCAAAGATAAGAGGATTTACTTACGAGGAATATACTGCACTCTTCAATTCCTTCATTCCTACTGAAAATTTTCCATTTTACCCCATCTTCGGTATCCTTGGAGCAAAGAAAGGAGGAATTTCTACGGAGAAGCAAAGAGCCGATTTTATTCATCAATACCAACATGACGAAGAATGCTATATTAAATGCCTGCTTGAGAATGGTGCAAAGGATGTTTTGAATTTTTTTTTTGGAGGCCGTTTGAAAGCCTACTTGCCACTGCCAAAACTAAAAATGCACTCCTACATTGTTGCTCCTACGGGTTCTGGCAAATCAGAACTCATTAGGGCGATTTTCTATGAACTCCAAAAGAAGTACGATAAGTTCAGTTTTGTACTCATTGACCCGCACGGCGACCTTGCCAAGAAGGTGAAACGTTTCCACCTCAATGTTGATAAAGAGAGAATTATTTACATAGACCCGTTCTTGAAAGATGGATACAGCCCAACGTTCAACGTTTTCGATGTTGGCGAAAAATCCATCAAAAACCTTTCTCATACAGCCGAACAAATCATTGTCTCATTTGAAGAAGTGTTGAGTAGGGAAGGTGGTGAATTGAGTGAAAGCATGGTCAATATGCTGGAAAAAAGCATCTACTTTCTCCTGGAAAGAGACGGCTCTACTCTGCTCGACCTTGCTGAATTGCTCGATGCAAAACCGGACATCTTAAAAGAGGCAATTGAATACAGCGAATATTTTAATGAAAGGTTTTTGAGGACTGAAAAAAGGTCAAGGGATGCACTTTTGTATAGGATAGAAAGACTGCTCAACTCCCCTACTCTAAAACCATTGGTAGCCGGGCAAAGTACCTTCAGTCTCGAAAAGTCACTCAATTCAGGCAAGGTGATTATCTTCAATTTGGGAGAGTTGGGAGAAATGACCCAAGCGGCTTTTGGAAAATTTTTGGTTGCCAATATCAAAAGCCTGGTTAGGAAAAGAGACCCGGAAAAATCGCTGCCCACCTTTGTTTTTATTGATGAGTGTCAAAACCTTGTTTCGGGTAGTTTTGAGTACATGCTTTCCCAACTGAGAAAATACGGCCTTCATCTCATTTTGGCAAATCAGTATGTAAACCAGTTGGGAGACCAGGTTGAAGCAGTCAAGAAAAATACCGCTATCAAAATTGTCGGGGGCGATGAAGCAGATGATATTAAGTCCATGATAACCTTGCCTAAAGACCAAATTTCACTAAAGGATTATGAATACTATTTGAAGATTCGTGGCCGCACCGTTTTGAAAATAAAATCACCATCCTTTCTGATAAACAACCCTGAGTTTGAAATGACCGACCAAGAGGAACAGGACTTTGACAATTACCAACTGTCAAAATACTACAAAGTATCTGGACAAACCAAAGTAGAACGAGTCCCACGAAAAGAAGGCGACCCTGCTTCTCCTCCATCTAACCAATCAAATAAACCACCATTTGATTTATTTTTAGGCAACGATGGAGATTCAACGGATAAATGAAAAGCAAGCCAAAATACTCAAGGCTTTAGGGCATTACAAGTTCCTGACCTATTCCCAAATGAAAAGGTTGGGGATTGACAAACATACCCCTAATCTGAGTAATTTGGTAAAAGAATTGAAGGATAGGAGAACACCATTTGTTGCCTCCATCCCTCACCGTATTGGTACAGAGGTAAAGCATTACCTGACTTCGAAGGGCAAAGATTTGTTGGTAGAATTTTACGGAATCGAAGAAGATGCAATCCACTACCCAATCGGAAAAATCACCACTGATACGCAAGACCAAAAGCACCGCACGTCCATCATTTCCATCCAGGTTGAAATGGAACTCCAAGCCCATGCGAACCATTTTTCCGTTCTGTATTGCGACAGGTACTTCGACACGGTTGGCAATAACAAGGTCAACAAGAACCTGAAATCCAAGACGGCCATTCTCTTTGAGGACTCCAAATCACTCAACTCCGACATGGTTTTTGCCTTGCAAACTGCAAAGCAAAATGAACTGTACCTGCTTGAATTGGAGAATGGGAATGACACCAAGAAGGCCGTGAACAAGTGCATCCAGCACGGCAAAGCTGTCCTAAAAGGAAGCGCAAATGCCAAGTACAATTTTGAAAGGGGTTATCGTACCCTATGGGTTTTTGAGTCTGAAAGTACCATGCTCTCTTTGATAAAGGAACTCTCAGGCAATCCGTTCTTTGGTCAGATGAAGGAGTATTTTTTGTTCAAGTCGCTCGATAAGGTCGAGGATAATTTTTTTGCAGGTTGGCTGAATGCAGATGGCTTGGAAAGGCAAATATTTTATGTATAAATACATTAGTTGAATTACAAAACAACTTATAATTGTTTGAAATTCAACAAGTTAGTCTATAATCTGGCTTATCTGTAATATTATAGCTCACCTTCCCCCTAAGCTTATCGGTTGACTCTCAGAAAAGGGGGGCTAAAAGCCCTCCAATTCTGAAAATCTGCACGGACGGAAGAACTTGTCTCTTTCGATTCCAAGCCCAAACCTATCCCTGAAACTTTGCAACTCATCTAAAGAAAAGCTTCACCACTCGTTTTCCAGACCAACGACGTAACCGAAAAAAATCTGGTCTTCCTCATCAAACTCAGTCGGAAATCGTGTTCGGACAGAAGCGGGATGAAAGAATTTGCAAATAATTACCGGGTCACTTTCGCTCATCTGGTCTCAAACTTTGCGGAAGTCAGCTAAAATTTGCTGAGTAAGGAGTTTCATGGTAGTATGAAAAGAATAAAAAGATGCGGGATTTCCGTACCGCAGTACAAAGATAAGGTTTAGTCCCAAATTGAGCTTGAAAATCTGAGTAGGAAGGATACGCTTGGGAAGCTTTATTTCCCACAATACCATGAAGAGACGCTACATCGTATTAAGTTTGACCGACATGAAAGTGTACCCTCAAGAAATGATTGCGAAGTTAAAAGGGCATGTCTGGAAAAGCATCCTTGTTTAAAATGAGGAGGAAAAGGGCTTACGCCCTTCTCCTAAGTGATTTCCACTTCAAGAACTCTATCCCGTACCGCTTGCTGGTTATGAAGCCTTTTCAAAACCAATGCCTCATGTAGGTCGTCAGTAGATGTTCCGATGTCTAACATAATCTGGCCTTGGGGAGTCGTTCGTCAACCAATGGTCAAATTATTAAAGACATATCAGAAAAATCTTGCCTGACAAGCCAACAAATCGAGCGCATACTCGGTGTTGTTGGTAAAGGCTACCACATACCTTTTCAAGTGGTCTCCCTGAAGAAGTTCGGTAAAACCAGAATGGTCAGCCGAAGCCAGGATGCTTAAAATCTTGTCCTCCATCATTGCGCTTTAAAAAGAAGTAAAAATGCTTCTCAAAAAGCACAAGGCAAAGTTACGAAAATGCAGGCAATCAGAGCGATTCCTGCATTTTTTAAACTTTTAAACGTATTTTAAACCACTTGAAAAAGGTTGTTGAAACAGTAGTCTATGACTGCTATATAGCTTTGAATAACGGGGCTTGTATTTTCTCAGCCTGTCTTTGGAGAATTGCCCCCAGGGTGGAATTCCCTGAAATCGGAAAATGACTGCCGTGCAAACTACGAAAGTGTTTGGGTGGGTACTGCCAAATGCCACATTTGAAGCCAGGGAGAACATCCTCTGGCTTTCTTTAAAAGCCTTTTACAAAGGTTTACAAAGTCTTGTAATTTCTTCCGTTTACCGTATATTTTAGCTGTTTTCAAGTTTACAATCTTTCTATCCATTCTTTAAAAGCAATGACATTCGTTCTACCAAAAGACCTTTCAATGCAGTTTGATATTTCTTTACAAACTGTTTACAACTACCTTGCAAAGCATGAGGGCAATATCCGCATCAAGAAGGAGTTTTGAAAGACTTTTATAAATTTGGAAGACTTTACAAACTTTTTACAACCGCCTTTAAAGCATTTTGAAAAAAGAGAAGAAACACCTCAAACCGTTGCTAATTTCCAAGAAATTGAAAACTTGAAAAAGGGATTTTCAAAACTTGAAAATGAATATGAACTGGTAATCCAAAGGTCTGAAGACCTTGAAAAATATAACGTCAATTTACAGGAGCAATTATCCAGGTACGGGATAATGCTAACCGAAGAGAAAACCGAAAAGAAGGAGATTTTGACGAAATATGAAACGGTGCAAAAGGAATATCACGAAAAGGTTGAATCATTGTTCCGTGAAAAATCGCTGTTTGAAAAAAGATACTTCCTTTTGCTTGGGTTCGTCATTCTGCTTATCGTTTTTATCGCCCGGACGGTATTGCCGCCACTCTTCGGATTGGAATAACAAAAAAACGATGAGAAACCCCAGTTCTCACCGTGCAAAAAAATTCATTTTTGAACGTATTGTATCACTCGCCTATATTTTCCCGCCCTCTGTATCGTACCCTTCAAATTTCAAAAATTCTTCAAAGTCGCAAGCCATTTTTTCAAGATACCTATGCGCAATGAAATTTATCCGTTGCACTTGGATATGACTTGAGTCTAATCATTTGGATTCCAGAACCTTTTTAAGGAGCGGGCTTTTGTCTATTTCAAGTAGGAATTCAGCCTTTAAAGTAGCGATCTCAGCATCATCCAATTTATCCAGTACATCGGCAACGGCTTGTGTTTTTTTTCTGTCAAACTGCTTGAGTAATTCCTTTCTTAGCGTCTCCCACTCCCCTGCTTGCTTTTCTGCTAAGGCTTTGCCTTCTTTCTTTTTATGCTGGATTTTATCGAATTCAGTTTCGACGGGTCTGAAATCCACCTCAAAAGCCTTCATCAAATAGGCCGGAACATTGCGTATCTCTTTGCCGTTTTTCAACTCCTCTTCAATTACCCTGATATTGGCAAGGATATAGTCTTCATCGTGCTTTGCCATAAGCTCTTTGGCCTTTGAAGCACTGATACCCATTGCATTCAGTTTTTGTAGAATCTCTTCGTTGGTGCTTTCTTTTATTTCATGGGTAGCCAATCAACTTACCCTAAAAACAATGGCTGTTATCTTTCTCCCCTCCTTTTCAAGGTCGTAAATCACCTTCAGGTCGGTCTTTTCGTTTATCTCATCAACGGCGGTATCAATGATTCTTTTCTTTAGCATCGTGAATATCTTGTACTGTTCCGGTTCAATTCCAACCAGTTTCTTGAAATTATCCACCTCAATGCGAATCCTGCCAATATTCTGATAGTCCTTCAAAATCTCATAAAGTGCAAGGCTATGTTTGCTGTTCAAGCCTCTCCAAATAAACATATTCAGCTTCACATACATCGAAGGTCTTTTGATGGCCTCAAGGATGGGAGTCGGGAATTCAAAATGAACTTTTGCGGTGTTTCCCCTCCTCTGTCCAGTGATTTTAACCAGTGACAAGAATGGAAATGCTCACCATTCGTATTTTTCCTTTCCCAGGATGTTATATTCAATAACCAGGGAAACCAATGCCTTCAATGCCATTTTTAGTTCATTGTTATCATTGCGGTTGATTCCTGAAAGTTTTTTGATAATACCTAAGTCAATGCTGAAACTCCTCTCCTCTGGGTTGCGTTTCAATTGGTCTTTTGCAATCCAAATCAAAGAATTCATTGCTTTTCTTTGTTGCAAAGTGGTTACATTGTTCATCTGAACAAGGCTACTATGCTTCTTAATCTCCATGACGGTATCGCTTTCTTCAAATAGTGAAATCTGCCTTGTGTTGTCCATTTTGATAGATTCAAAATAAAATAACAAAACTCATTATGTTGTTATGTTATATTAAAAATGAAAAATTTCAAGAGCATTTTCAAAACCCCAATTTGTTATAATATTGAAAATAGGAATACCCAATATGTTATGAAAGCAGAAAATGAAATACCCAATATGTTATGTTCAAATACCGGATTTGTTATGGAGTAGAGGAGTCCAAATACCCAATTTGTTATGATAAATACCCAATAAGTTATAATAGTGCTGAGAGAGAGTAGTGTAGTATTCAGTTTCCAGACGCTAAACAATTAAACATTTGTTATAAACATATACAAACACTAACAAGATGGGTAGAGGAGTCGTTGTTCTATTTTTTTTTAAAAGAACAAAAAATTAGAGCCGACCTAAATCGGCTCTAATGACAGGAAACTACTTGCTGATTTGTTTTGACTCTACTAAAATCTCAAATCCATAAGTGCCGAAGTCGTCAATGTACTTGATGTATTCATCTGATTTTTGCCTAAAGTCTTCTTCACGAAGCTCGTTTTGCTCATACTCATCACGAAGAAGTTCTTGTGCATAAATAACAGCATCTTCCCTTGTGTAGAATAAAAAAGCATTCGCATTGAACCCACCTAAGTCTCATCGAGACAAAATCACTACTCGAATTGTCATGGTAAAACAAAACAAAATAAAAATGCAGTCAACCCGCATCTTCATAACGTTTTCACGGCTCTAATTGTTGTTTTAAAAAAAGCCTTGGGATACCCCCAAGGCAAAATCTTCATTTCAATTCTTCAAAAAGTTCGTCACACGTTACGCATCGGATTTGCAGCGCAGGTCTTCCCCAAAGATTTACTTTGCAGCCTGGACAAGAATATTTCGTCTTGTTTTGGCTTGGTGGCCTGAGTTTGCGCAATCTGGCTTTTCGTGCTTCATCTCCATCGTCTCCACCTTCGGTTTCTGTTCCGTTTGTACCTTCAATGAGCCGTTTCATCATTTCACCCTCCAAAGAGGTGAAAGGCAAAAGGTGCATTTTTGGCATTTTTTCAAACGCTTTTTGGTACTTACCCCCTTCCTCAAGGTAGTGGGTCATAGCTTGTCCGGTCTCATTTCCACCTGGTTTTCCGGTGTGAGAAGGAATGAGGCCAATTTCCCGCATCTTCCTTGCCCATTCCCGATTGTGATAACCACTTCTCGACGGTTCACCGAATTCCCATTGCCATAGGTGCGCCATTTCATGCACCAGGGTAGAGAAAATTTCGATGGGAGTCCGGTACAAAGTGGTTGGGGTAAGGCTGATTTCATGCACACCAAAGGATTTATCTTTGACGTGTTTCCAGCGTTCAGGAGCCATAAAACCATGTGTTCCTTTGAGCCTTGAGAAATTCAGGATGCAACCAGGGAGTTGATTTTTAAACAGAACCCGATTGTAGTACTTGTACGCTCCGTTCAAAGCAGTGAACTGCTTTTCGGTCGGCGTGGGCAGCGAACGTAATTTTTGTTTTTGCATAAAAATGGAATTTGTAGTTGTGTAGTACGCTACAAACCCATACTCAGCAAAAGCCTAAAATCAAGTCGAAAAGAGTATTGACTCAAATCCATTTAAACCTATCATAACAAATTGGGTATTTGTTTTCTAACAATATATTTAC
>JANPIN010000127.1:0-32437 GCA_031425035.1 Saprospirales bacterium
TAGTTCATAGTTCATAGTTCATAGTTCATAGTTCATAGTTCATAGTTCATAGTTCATAGTTCATAGTTCATAGTTCATAGTTCATAGTTCATAGTTCATAGTTCATAGTTCATAGTTCCCTATCCTCGTCCAGATGGAACAGGTGAAAGGCGCGATGGACCACCGGCGCGATAATAATACCGATGGTGGTAATAAAGACGACGCCGCTCACCAGGGCATACATGGAGGCGAACATCTTACCATCATACGTGGGTATTTCGCCGATGGGGCCCATACCCGACAGGATCATGGAGGCATTGAGCAGGCTGTCGATCCAGCTGTAGGCACAGGTAGCGTGGTAGCCCCAAATACCTATACCCAGGAAAAAAGCCAGAATAAGCAGACCGGCCAGGACATTCTTCATCACCCGCGCACGGTACGCTGATTTGGGTAGTAAAGGCTGCTCTTTTTTTTCAAAATGTAAAAGATGACGCATGGTGTTGGAGCGGAGGTGTGTCGAATGCGGGGATTTTTGTTTCTTTGTCACCGCTTTTAATCGTTCCTGCCGACGCTAAAATACTTGGAAAGCCCGGAATCGGGTCGGAAATCCTTTTTCCACCATTAAACAATCCAACTGCGTCATGCCCAGCATCAAATCTGACAGTGTTGCCCCGCCCAGTCCGGCCTACTTACGTCGCTTATGCGCGCATTTGGAGCGCAGCATTTTCACCGATTTCGAGCAGGCGCGGGCCATGCTCAAGGAGCTGGCGGCCGCTATTCATCCCGGTCTGCCCTTCGATATCCGGCTGGCATACCACCGCAGTGCGGCTTTTTTGGAAAATCAATGGCAACGCTGGGAGCCGGCTTTAGCACATGCTTATCAGGCCATCGCCATTTATGAAAATCTGGCCGATTCGCCGGCGCTGGCCGAAATGTGGGCCGATGTCAGCGCCGTCCACGTCAACCAGCGCGCCTGGAACGCCGCCCAGGAAAGTCTCGACCGCGCCCATAACTACCTCGATCCTGCCAGTCCGCCGCGCGTGCGGGCCAACGTCACCTGCCGCGAAGGTTTTCTGCATTTGCACCTCGGTAACCTGAACCAGGCGCTGGTCTGTTTCCAGGAAGCCGAAAAGGACCTGATGGGACTCGATGCTTCGGCCGAACGCAAGGATTTCTACCTGCTGACCCTGGTCCTCAGCGGCCTGGGCACCTTATACGAGCGGCTGGGCGACAAAGAGAAAAGTCTCGAGGCTTTTCGCCGGGTGCTGCCCATTGCTGAAGAACACCGGCTGCGGCCCCGCCTGCCCTGGCATTTCCTGCATACCGGCCGGGTGGCGCTGGCACTCGATAATGCCCAGCAGGCCCGGGAATATTTCGAGTATGCCCTGCGTTTCGCCGGGGAAGGCGAGGAAGAAGTACGGACGCAAGCCCTGGGCAATCTCGGTATTCTGGCCTTTCTGGCTGATCGCCCGGACGAGGCTTTTACCCTGTTCGATCAGGCCGCCGCGCAGTACGCGCACCCGGACAGCGAAGATGATTTTACCAATTTATCTAAAATAGAAAGCTGGCGCGCCGGGGTGATCCTGCGTAAAGGCGACCGGGAACAAGGCCAGTTGCACCTGGAAAAAGCCTATGAATACGGCGTAAAAGGCCGCGATATTCACCTTTTGAGCCAGATATGCTTCAACCTGGCGGCTATGTACGCCCAGGACAGCCGCTACGAACGCGCCTATTTCTACCAGCTCCGCACGACCGAACTGACCACCGAACATTACGAGCAGCTCCGCGACCGCGACCGCGAAGAACTGGAAGCCCGCCACCACATCGAACGCAGCCGCCAGGATGCCCAGATGGCCCGCCTGCGCGTCGCCGGGCTGCAACTGCGGGCCCTGCGCGCACAAATGAATCCGCACTTTATGTTCAATGCGCTCAATGCTATTCAGGGGCTGGTTACTTCCGGACGCAATAATGAGGCGGAATCATACATCGCCAAATTTGCCAAAATGATGCGCCAGACCCTGGAATACTCGGACCTGGAAGTGGTGCCATTGGAGCAGGAAATCGAATTTCTGGACCGCTATCTGGATATTAACCGGAAGCTACGTTTCCGGGACCAGCTGGACTATAAGATCATCGTCAGTCCGGAGCTGGAACGGCTGGATATTTATTTGCCCACCATGATCCTGCAGCCCTTTGTGGAAAACGCAGTGGAGCATGGTCTGCGGCCGCGCAAAGCCGGTAAACTACGCATCGAGTTCAGTCTGGGCAAGCAGGAGGACACACTATTATGCGTGATCGAAGACGACGGCCTGGGTTATCTGGCCGGCCGGGCTAAACAATCGGACCAGATGGCTTTTCAGAAACACCGGTCGCGGGGGATGGACATCACCCACGAGCGACTGGCCCTGCTGCACCAGTTACAGCGCAAACAGGAGGGGCAGTTTGTGGTGATCACCGACCTGGGCGAACAAAGCGGTGGAGAACATACCGGCACCCGGGTAGAAGTAATTTTGCCAATTATGGAGGAAGAAGGCCTGTAATTAGGACTTGGGACCCTGCATAATTAACAATTACTTTACTTTTGAACTTAACCACCGGTCGACTTACCCGTATTTTTGCCGCAACTTTTGGAAATCAACCTACCCATTCATGGCATACGCGTTCATCGCAGACTTATCCGTTTCCGCATCCGTTTTGCTGCTCATCAGCCTGGCCGCTATTTGTCTGTTCGAGGCTATTAACGGCTTCCATGATACGGCCAATGCGGTGGCGACCGTCATTTACACCAAGACCCTGCGCCCCAATGTGGCGGTGGTCTGGTCCGGTTTCATGAACTTTCTCGGTGTCTTTTTTGGTGGGGTAGTCATGGCCTCCATCCTGGGTTTCTTCGGGGCAGCCGCTGATTCGCACGGCGGCATTGGCGTGGCCATGGGGATTGTCAAGTTGATGCCCCTCAATGAAATGATGGCCAGCACGCAGTCGGAAACCATCTCGATGGTACTGGCCGTTTTGTTCGCCGCCATCATCTGGAACCTGGCGACCTGGTACCGCGGTATTCCCTGCTCCAGTTCGCATACACTGATCGGTTCCCTGCTGGGCGCCGGTTTTGCCTTTTCCACCATCCACCTGTCGGCCAAAGTAAACTGGGGAAAAGCCAGTGAGATCGGCAGTTCGCTGCTCATTTCGCCCCTGTTCGGCTTCAGCCTGGCGGTTATTTTGATGTATATGCTGCGGGCGTTTGTGCGCAGCAAACGTATTTTCAAGGAACCCGATCCGAAAAAACCACCGCCCTTCTGGATCCGCGCTACGCTGGTCCTGACCTGCACCCTGGTCAGTTTTTTTCACGGTTCCAATGACGGACAAAAAGGCGTGGGCCTGCTGCTGGTCGTGATGATGGCTTTCATGCCCACACAATTCGCCTTAAATCAACAAGTCAGTCGGGAACAACTCCGTTACGCGGCTAATAACATTGAAACCACGTTGCTGCAGGAGTCTACCACGGCGCAGAATCCGGCTGCTTTGCAAGGTTTTGCCCAGGAAACCCACCTGCTGGTGTCCACGATCGACTCCCTGAACCCGGCAGACAAAACATCCCTGCTGAATTTACGGAAAGATATTCAAAAATTAAACGGTAGCCTCAACGGCGCTATTACCGGCGGACTTATCGCCAGTCCGGACGCAAAAAGAGTAGTGCGTGACGAAATAAAACACCTGGCGGCTGCTTATGAATTCGCCCCCACCTGGATGATCGCCCTGATCTCTATTTGCCTGGGTATTGGGACCATGATCGGCTGGAAACGGATCGTCGTAACCATCGGCGAAAAGATCGGGAAATCCCACCTGACCTATGCCCAGGGCGCCAGCGCAGAACTTTGCGCCGCCGCGACCATCGGCGTGAGCACCGGTTTGGGTCTGCCGGTCAGTACCACCCACGTCCTTTCTTCCGGTATTGCCGGTACGATGGTGGCGCAGGGCGGGGTAAAGAACCTGCAAAAAGGCACCATTCGGAATATTGCGATTGCCTGGTTACTGACCCTGCCGGTGAGTTTTGCCCTGGCTTTTGTGCTTTATTTCACGCTGCGCATCATTATTTAAGGGTAATTTGCCGCCCTATGCAGCAGGAACTCCACATCGGAATTGTCGGCGCCGGCGGCTTCGCCAATTTCGCCGCCAAAGCCTTTTTAAAAATACCCGGCGTTCGGGTGGTCGCCGTAACCGACTTGGATAATACCGCCGCCAGCTTCCTGGCGCAGGAAGTGCAGGCCGAAGTAAAAGCCGATTATGCGGCTCTGCTGGCGGATGACCGCGTACAACTGGTGTACATCGCCACGCCGCCCTGGCTGCATTACACGCAGTCCAAACAGGCGCTGGAAGCCGGCAAACACGTTATTTGTGAAAAACCGGCGGCCTTAAAAGCCGCAGAAGCCGCAGAACTAGCGCATTACGCCCAGGCGCACCAACTGCTCTACGTCGTTAATCTGATGCAGCGCTATAATCCGCTGTACGCCTTCGTGCAAACCCTGATTCAGGAACGCTGGCTGGGGGATTTCGTGCATGGCTTTTTTGAAAATTACGCCAGCGACGAAAAACTCATACCCGAGCACTGGTTCTGGGACCTGGAAAAAAGCGGCGGCATTTTCATTGAACACGGCGTCCACTTTTTCGATATGTTCGAAGGCTGGCTGGGCGCCGGGCAGCTCGTTCACGCCTTTGACATACAGCGGCCAGGCGTGGAACAAACCTGCATCGACCGCGTACAGGCCACCGTGCTGTATCCGCAGGGACCGGTCAATTTCTACCACGGGTTCAATCAGCCCAAGGTGCTGGACCGCCAGGAAATGCGCCTGCAATTCGATCGCGGCGACATCACTTTATATGAATGGGTGCCGGTAAAGATCCGTCTGCACGGACTGCTGAACGCCGCGCAGTTCGAGCAGCTCAAAAAAGACTTTCCCCAGGCGGCCCTCTTCAGCCATACGGATGCCGTAGAAGGCCAGCAGGTAGTGCGGGGGAAATTTCAGGACATTGAATATGCGGTGGAAGTGACCATGGAGGCCGGCGACGTGGCCGATAAAATGGATCGCTACCAGCAACTGGTCGTGAGCATGCTGCAGGATCAGTGGAACTGGATCCTCGACCCGAACCACCAGCGCCTGATCGACCAGCATAATGCCGTGAGTTCTTTGCGCCTGGCGGAACAGGCGACCATGCAGGCCGCACATTATTAAAGCACCATTTACCGCTTTGTCTGATTTGCGACGCTACGGGCGCCCGCAGTCCTGTAAGTTTGTACTGCTTACGACCCTGTAAAAACCGTTATCTTACCCGACTATGCGCCGATTTCTACCCGTTTTACTCGCTTTTTGCTGGAGTAGTCTGCTTTTTTCGCAAACCCCCGCCGATATCGCCATCCCCATTCAGGTCTCGGCCGGCCTCAATCCGCCGGGCGTACTGCTCACCTGGCCCAACCCCACAACTTCGGATATTCAACTGCGCCGCCGTAGTCAGGGCGAACCCGGCGATGCCTGGGTGCTTCTGCTCGATGAAAGCGCCACGTTCCGTAATGGTTATTTCGATACCACCGGCCTGAGCGCCAACGCGACATACGAGTATGCGCTGTCGCGAAAAACAGGACCCGTGCAGGCCTATGGATATGCCTACGCCGCCATCGCCGCACCGCCGGTCGATGCGCGCGGGAAAATTCTGGTCTTCGTGGATTCTACCTCCGCCGATATACTGGGCGCCGACCTGGTAGCCTATAAAAATGACCTGCGCGGGGAAGGCTGGGAAATAATTCCTTTTCACACCGGCCCTTTCACCACGGTACAAAGCCTTAAAAATCAAATTATTAACCAGTACACGGCCGATCCGACGCATATAAAAGCTATTCTGCTGATCGGGGACGTGCCGGTGCCTTATGCCGGTAGTACGGCCTGGGACAACAAGTCCGATCACGTCGGCGCCTGGCCCTGCGATGCTTATTACGGGGATATGAACGGCGTTTGGAGCGACCAGACCGTCAACCTCCCGAACACGGCCCGTCTGGCCAACCGCAATGTGCCGGGCGATGGTAAATTTGACCAGAACATCCTGCCCTCGGCCGTCGAAATACCGGTCGGCCGGCTCGATTTCCGGCATTTGTCGGCGGCCACTTTCGGTTTGCCCCCGGTCGAGCTACTGCGGCGTTATTTTTTGAAAAATCACCGCTGGCGCACCGGCCAGTTCGAGGTGCCGGATCGCGCACTGGTCGACGATCAACTGGGCTGGTCCGGTGGGGAAGCTTTTGCCGCCGACGGCTATCGCAATGCCTATCCGCTGGTAGACAATCAGGTAGTGAACGGTGATTTTTTAAGTCCGGCCAATCACCGCTATTTGCTCGCTTACGGCGCCGGTAATGCCGGAACCTACAACAGCGCCGGCGGCATCGGCACGGCGGCTAACTTTGCTGCGGATTCCGTGAACATGGTGGTGGTCAATCTTTTTGGCGATTATTTCGGCGACTGGGACTATGAAAACAATCCCTTGTTGCCGGCTTTGCTGGCTTCCAAAGGCAGCGTACTGGCCTGCGGCTGGGCCGGGCGTCCACACTGGCTGTTACAGGGGCTGGCCGTTGGCGAAACCATGGGTTTTTGCTTGAGAGAAACCCAAAATGCCCAGTATAACGAGGCTTATGGGCATAGCAACGGCGAGAGTGCTACCCACGTTTCGCTGCTGGGCGACCCCACGCTGCGGCTGACCATCGTTAAACCCGCCACCAACCTGACGGCTGTTTCCAACTGTACCAAGGTCAATCTGCACTGGATGGCCTCGCCCGATCCCGAAGTGCTGGGTTATCTGGTGTATCGCGCTTTCAGTCAGGATGGTCCCTACACCCGCCTGACGCCTTATGCGGTGACGGGCACGGAATGGATAGACCCGAACCCGGTGGCCACGACCTTGTATTACTCCGTACGGGCCATGAAATGGGAAGTGACGCCGGGCGGCGGCAATTTTTATAACACCAGTACCGGCATTCTTAAGAGCGTGGTGTTCCAGCCAGGCCAGGCGCCGACGGTGATTGGTTTGGGCGGCGAGTTGAATTGTACCGTTGAATCTTTGACGCTCGGTTCCAATTCGCAGCCTTCCGGCGCCACGGTGCAGTGGTTCAAACCGGATGGCAGCCTGCTCAACGGTTTTGAGGCTACGCAGGGCGGCGTTTACACGGTGGTTGCTACGGCGCCCAATGGCTGTACCGCGGTCGCCTACGCCTCCGTTACGGTGGATACGTTTTTGCCGCAGCCCGTTTTGCCGGCTATGGTGGTCCTCGATTGCGCGCATCCAACGGCCCAGTTTACGGTTCCCGGGGAATATCCGGACGTACACTATACCTGGAACGGAGCGCCCGTCGCCCCGGATGAAATTATTTCCATCGAATTTGGGGGCGTGTTTGTGGTGTCCTCGACGAGTAATGGCTGCTCTAAATCCTATACCACGACGGTGGCCATAGATAATGTCCCGCCGGGCGCTGACGCAATTAGCCCGAACGACCTGGATTGCACCCATTCCTTTTCGCAGTTGACGGGTATTTCCAATGCGGTGGATGCCCAGTATGCCTGGTCGTATAATGGCGGCATTATTGCTCAGCAAAACCCGGTGGCCATTTTTCCCGGCACCTATTGTCTGACGGTTACCAGTAGTAACGGCTGCACGTCCGTCGACTGTGTCGAGGTGCTCGCGATTGGCGAAGTGGTCACTACACAAATTTTGCCATCAGGCGGCCCCTGCAATCAGGGAGGCAGCACCGAATTGGGCGCCCTGGCACTGAGCGGTACGCCGCCCTTCCAGTATTTGTGGTCGAACGGTTCGACGGGCATCAGCAATGTTCTGCCAGTGGGTTTTTCCGGTATGGTGGGGCTGACCATCACGGATGCACATGGCTGCGTGGGCAATGCCAGCTACACGGTCGGTGCGCCGCTGGGATTTGTGGTTTCCAAGGTGAATGAAAGTGGCAGCGGGGCGCTGGACGGCAGCATCGAGCTGATTGTTTTCGGAGGCATCCTGCCTTATAATTTTCAATGGAGCAACGGCAGCACAAACGGAACGCTTACGAACCTGGCCGGTGGTTTATACACGGTTACGGTGACCGATGCCGTGGGTTGCAGCACAGTGATTTCCATATCGTTATCCACGGTTGTCGCGGTGGAATCCCCAGCACTGAGCCAGGTGCGGGTGTCGCCCAATCCGGCCACGGAGGTCGTGGGTGTGTATTTCCCGCAAAGCGAAAACGCGGTGCTGCGCCTGACTGATTTATCCGGCAGACTGGTCGCTTCGCAAACCGGGGAAGCCGCGCATTTTTTCCTGCCCACCGATTTACTCCCGGGCGGCTTGTATGTATTGACGATAGAAATTCCCGCCGGCCGTAAATCTTTTAAATTGGTGGTGGATCATTAGACGCTACTGCTTTTGGCCAAAGCAATAATGTCTTTGCCTTCCACTATCCGCCGTTCCGAACCAAGACTGACACAATGGATCATGGCCAGGCCTATTTCCCGCAGGGTGCAGAAACCGCCCGGAAATAAAGCGCGGCCAATGGGGAAAAGCCAACCCAAATACCGGTAGGGTTTTAAGGTGTTTTTCAGCCCGGGCGTCGGTTTAATGAATCCCGGACGAAAGTTGAAAACCTGTTTGAACGGTAGTTTCAGCAGGTCATTTTCCGTTTTTCCTTTCACCCGGGCCCAGCTCGACCGACCCTTTTCCGTACTGTCCGTTCCCGCGCCGGAAATGTAACAGAAGGTCATGTCCGTATTGAGCCGGCTGAGCGTTTCGACTACGTGCATCGTCAGGGTGTAGGTCATTTTGTAATAATCCTCCGCCGACATGCCGACCGAAGAGACGCCGAGGCAAAAAAAGCAGGCATTATACCCGCGCAACTGCTCCTCGATGGCCGAAAGATCGAAGAAGTCCCCATGGATCACCTCCTTCAGTTTGGGATGCTGCACCCCGCCCGGCCGGCGGTTAATGACCAGTACGGATTCCACCTGCGGATCTAACAGGCATTCATGGAGTACGCCTTCGCCAACCATGCCGGTGGTACCGGTGATGATGGCGTTGATTTTGGTGGACATGGCAGTTGGTATTTATAGTTGGTATAGAAGCGAAAGATTCCCACAAAACCATCAATGAGTTAAACGTAGAGTAATTGGAACGCGGATTGAACGGATAAAAACGGATTTTACTTTCGTATAGGACGAATTCGGAAGAAGCTACCGGAGAGAATCAGCGAAAATCCGTATGATCCGTATAATCCGCGTTCCAATAATTCATACCGATTTTAAAAATGGCAAATTTAGAGCCCGAACACGCTCTTAACCAGCCAAATGCAAAAATATCAAAACCAATTAACCAGCCTAAAAATTATAACATTTCACCCCCTTCACATTTCGCCCACTGCTACGCTCCCGACCCCCTTTTCCACCTTTTTCCCGCTGACCGAAAGAAAAACCATTGATCTTGAAACCGATGTAAAAGTCGGTGCCGGTAAACTCTTTTTGGGTAAAAAGGCTGTTCAGGTGGTCGGTGCCCAGCACCAGAAAGCCGAGCCGGGCCGCCAGACCCAGACGTAAAGATTGCCAGTCATCCAGCACCACGGGCACCGACAGCGAGAACCAGCGATGCTCGAAACGCGGCACTACGGCCAACGTATTGGGTCGTTGCAGACTATGCGTATTCAGTTTTATGCGCTGCGTGAGCAGTCCGGCGACGTAGAAACGCGGCGCCAGGCGGTAGTCGAATTGCAGCGACAGGGCCGTGGGCATCCCAATACTAAAGGCGCGCGCCTGCAAGGAACTGCTCGAATCGCCCAGAAACACGCGGCTGGCGTCGGCAATATACCCTTCGGCATCGGGCGCACTCAGGTCGTTGCCGTTGATCCGTAGCAGCGTATCGAACCCAATGTGGTGGCGCTCGGCATCCTTATTGAAGCGGATAAAACCCAGATCCACCAGCGAAACGCCGAATTTCCAGAGATAATCTTCCGGGGCGTCGCTGTCGTCGGCCGGCATTGCCCAGGCCAGACCGGCATCCAGACCGGGGCCAAAACCATTGACCCGGGCTTTGATGTCCTGGTTCTGTTCGGCAGCCTGCACGTTGCCCAGCGTGAGCGCATAGTCCCAGTCGGCGCGGGCAAAAGCGGCCGTGTCATTGCCCAGGGGCGTGTAATCGAAACGTCCGCCGCCGCGGGCAAAACCACCTTCCAGGCCGAAGAGTAATTTGGGCGTAATGCCCCAGGCCATAGTCAGGTCACCGTCGGTGTTGCGGTGACTATAGTGCAGCGCCACTTCGCCCCAGGATGCTACGGTCGGGCCGGTGGGCGGAATATTGATCGTTTCGCCCAGTTGCAGGTTGCTAATGCGTTCATAGCGCAGTACTTCCGGGATTTTGTAGGCGGAAAGGCCTGTGCGCAGGGCAGTGGAAATACCGAAAACATGCTGGTCACCGATCCGAAAACTGAAGCCGGGTCCACCCACGCGGGTTTGCAGTACGCCGTGCATTTTACGCTGCGCATTGTAGTAATTCAGCAAAATCACGTCGGCCGGCGGTGTCGTTTTGGGCCGGAAATCCGTGACCGAGCGGATCTGATCCGTGTTGTTGAGTATTTTGGACAGGCTGGTATTTTCCAGGTACAGGTAATTGTTGGCCACGAACGCATCGGCGGAAAACAGGCTCACTTCCCACCGGTTTGGGTTGAAGGCCGTGGCTGCCGGGTTCAATCCCACGCCATATATACCGGCGTAGCGTTCGAGGCGCATGCCGAGTTGTTCCTGGGAAAAAAGAGAAACGCAGACGCCCAGCAAGCTGCAGCAGATAAAGAGTCGTTTCATATTACAATGCGGAGTTCGGATTGCGGAATTCGGAATGGGTGGGGCATAGCTTTAACGAATGCGGAGTGCGGAATACGGAGTGCGGAATGGTTAGGGCATGGCATTCGTTCCATTTCGGGTCTTGGCCGATGCCGCTTCCAATCGAATACGGAGTAAGGAATGCGGATTACTGAATGGTTAGGTCATGGCTTGCGCTCTATTTCAGAACTTGACCAATGCATCTTCTTCAGGGTTTTGAAACTCCTGAACGATTCAACCTGAATTTTGATTGTATCAACAAATCGAATACGGAATACAGAATTCGGAATGCAGAATAGTTAGGGCGAAGCATTTGTTCAACTCCCAGGCATTTGTAATGCAACACCAAATGATTAGTGGAATGCAATTCCGAATTCCGTATTCAGAATTCCGCATTCATATTGCGGAATGGGTAGTGCGTAGCATTTGTTCTACTACGAGACCTGAGTCAATGCATCAATATATGACTAAGTGGAAGGCAATTCCGCAATCCGAATTCCCTATTCCGCATTCATCGGTTCCGCATTCGGCTACTCCGGAATGTAAATGAGTGTCGCCGAGTTGTCCGCCCGGAACAGATTGATCGCCGCCTGGTGCAGGTCATCCGGCGTCACGGCCAGGTAGGTATCGACTTCCTCGTTCATCAGTTCAGCGCGGTCCAGTATTTCGTACATGGCCAGATTTTGCGCTTTATTCATCACGCTGGTTTCCGAAAAAACGATGGTACTCTCGAAGCGATGCTGGATTTTAAGTAGCTCCCGCGTTTCCAGCGGCTGGTTTTTCAATTCTTCCAGTTCTTCCCAGATAGCGGCCAGCGCCGTGTCATTGCTCACGCCTTTGGCCGGGCGACCTTCGATGATCATCAATCCCGGGTCGGTGTTCCCGGTGATATAGGCGTCGATTTGCGAGAATAACTGACGTTCTTTTAACAAATGGCGATACAAACGGGACGATTGCCCCTGTGCCAGCACGTCGCTCAACAGGTCCACCGCATAGAATTCGGGATCGAGGCGGGCGGGTACGCGGAAAGCCAGGAAAATGGCGGGTACCGGTACATTACCGCGGACCTCTTTGAAGCGCGGGCCTTCCTGCGCCGGTTCGACGGGCAGTTCGCGTTTTACCGCCGGGCCGGCCGGAATGTTGCCGAACCATTTTTCGGCCAGGCGAATGGCTTCTTCCGGACGAACGTTGCCGGCAATGCTCAGTACGGCATTATTGGGCGTGTACCAGGCTTTATAGAAAGCCCGCACGTCGTCCAGCGTAGCATTTTCCACGTGTTCCGGTACCAGTCCGATGACCGGCCAGCGGTAGGGATGCTCGCGGTACATGAGTTCGGACAGGTGGTGCCAGGCGTCGCCATAAGGTTCGTTGAGGCAGGTTTCCTTGAATTCCTCGACCACGACTTTACGCTGTACGTCCAGCGAACGGCGGGAAATATTCAGGGCCAGCATGCGGTCGCTTTCGAGCCAGAGCGCGGTCTCGAGGTTTTCGGCCGGCACCATTTCATAAAACGTGGTGTGGTCGTTGGTGGTGTATGCATTATTTTCCCCGCCGGCCCTTTGCAGCGGATCATCGAAATCGGGGGCGTTTTTGCTGCCGGAAAACATCAAATGCTCGAACAGGTGCGCAAAACCGGTCTTCTCCACGTGCTCATCCCGCGACCCCACATCGTAGGTAATGTTGACCGCCACCAAAGGCGTGGCCGTGTCTTCATGCACAATTACACGCAGGCCGTTAGGCAGTATATGACGAATGAATGGAACCATGGACTATTGGAGGTTGGAGATTAGACGCTGAGCCAAAACACCGGGATTTTAAAATTGATGATTTTTACACAATCGACAGACAAATACTAAATCACGATGATTTCCCCTGCCTCCTATCCCCTAACCCCTGCCTCCTACTTAACTTCCTGCCTCCTCGCTTCCGCCCGCACTTCCCGCTCCTCATTCTTCGCTTCCACATCCTCTTTACTGACTTTTTTCGGCCAGTTGAAGAAATGCGAGGTGAAAATGGGCAGGAAGAACATACCGGCGGTGATCCCGGAAACGATCAGGTCGGCCGTTTCGCTTTCGATTATTTTGGCAAAGGCCGTTTCCGGGTAAAAATGATCGGGTAAGGATAGGATAAGTTTCAGCCCCAGAATACCGATGACGAGAAACGCGCTGGTTTCCAGGAAAGGAAAACGTTCCAGCAGCTTTACGAACCACTGCGCCACAAAACGCATGGCCAGAATGCCGATGAATACGCCAATACAGATCAGGTAAATGTTATCGGTGAAGGCGACCACGGCAAACACGTTGTCCAGCGAAAAAGCCAGGTCCATGATTTCCACGGAAATGACGGTCGCCCAGAAAGAGCCGAAGGCTCCGATGGTCATTTTATAGAACCAGTTGTTCTCTTTGACCAGCAGATCGTCGTCTTCACTAGGCGTGGCTTTCGTGCGGAAATAATCCCAGCACAGGTAAAGCAGGTAAAGGCCTCCGAGGGGTTTAAGCCACCAGATCTGGATCAACCAGGCGGCAAAAATCAGGCAGACGCCCCGGAAAAAGTAGGCGCCGATAATACCATAGCGCAGAGCCCGGGCCCGCTGCTCTTTCGGCAAATCGAGGACCATGGTAGCCAGCACCGCCGCATTATCTACGGAGAGCAAACTCTCGATCAGTATCAGATTAAGGATGATAAACAGCGAATTTTCCCAGTCGCTGTTGAATATATGGTTAATCAATTCATTCATTACCGTGTATTTTGGCGCATAAACGTCGTGCTTATGCTATCAATAAGGGGGCTGGCGATAGAAGGCTAAACAATAATTACTCGGGATGTTTCACATTCCCGGCGGTAAACATACGCTTGTGACCGAACTATTGCTCAGCCTGCTGCAGCATCTGGTCCGACTCCTGCAACAATTGCTCCAATTCCCGCTGTAGCTTTTCTTTCCGGCGCTGCTGGTCGGCCGCCTTGTTGGCCAGCGTGGTCTGGGTTTTAGCACTGGGTTTCGTACCTGCGCGCTCCGCCACGGCAACCTGCTGGTCGCCCTGTTCGATCTGGCTCAGTTCATCTTTCAGCCGCGCCTTTTTAGCCTCCAGTTCGTCCAGCCGGGAAAGCACGTTTTCATCCAGGTACTTGGCTTTGGAACGCACAGCCTTATAGGTTTCGCCCAGTTTATTCAGCACCTTGTCGTACTTGCCGGCGTCGTATTTCGTCTTTTCGGTCTTCATCAATTGCCCGACCGAGACCACTACGCTGCGCATCTGGCCGAACACCTGTTTGGACTGCTCCTTCTCCGAACTGGTGCCGAAAAAGTAGTTGTATATTAAAATGCCGATGATCAGCATCACGGCTAGTTTGAACAGCATTCGAATCATGATGTAAAAAGTTGAGAGTTTAATGTTTATCCGTTTGCTACGCATGCGTAGTAGGATAGCAGAACGGATGAAACGGATTTAACGGATTAAAACGGATTTTATGGAGTGTAATGAACCATCGTTTACCGCGTTTCGCCGCAGGCGATGAAAGATCCGTTTAAATCCGTGTGATCCGTGTGATCCGTTCTGCCATCCTGTTTAGTGTGCACGCTTAGCAGGATGGCAGAACGCCCTTAATTTATCTATCCCTTCATTCTACGCGACAATATTAATGATCCGTCCCGGCACCACGATGAACTTCTTCACTTCAGCGCCCTGTAGCGTACGGGTCACGAATTCCTGGGCCATAACTTTTTCCTGGATGTCACCGGCCGGCATATCGACGGGTACTTCGATGTTGCCGCGCATTTTTCCGTTGATCTGCACCGGATAATTGATCGTACTGAGTTGCAGATGCGCCTCGTCATAAACCGGCCATTCGGCATCGCAGACGGTGGATGTCTTGCCGAGTTGATCCCACAGTTCCTCGGCGATGTGCGGCGCGAAAGGCGCCAGCAGCACCACCAGCGGTTCCAGTACGGCGCGTTTCGAGCAGTTCAGACTGCGCAGTTCGTTGGTGCAGGTCATGAAATTACTGACACAGGTATTCATCGAAAAACGCTCGATATCCTCCGTCACGCGTTTGATGCAGGTATGCAGCGCGCGCAGTTCGTCGCCGGTAGGGGCAGTGCTTGACACTGCCCACTGCCCATTTTTATCAAAGAACAGGCCCCAGAACTTCCGCAAAAAGCCGGCCACGCCCGTAATGCCGCTGGTGCTCCAGGGTTTGGAGTTCTCCACCGGACCCAGGAACATCTCGTACATCCGGAAGCAGTCCGCGCCATACATCCGCACCATATCGTCGGGATTGACTACGTTATACTTCGATTTGGACATTTTTTCCACCTCGAAGGAGGTAGTAAACTGTCCCTGCGGATCGATCTTGAAGTTGGACTTATCGAATTGCGGTTTGGTTCGTGCTTGCTCCACGTTCAGCAGGTCGTTGTCCACCAGATTCACGTCCACGTGCAGTTTGGTGAAGGCGTCCGGTTCATATTTATAGAGCAGGCTTTGCGACACGTATAATTGTTCGCAGCGCGGGGTGTCGCGGATGAAATAGAAACTTTCGCGACTATCCAGCGCGGCCCGGATCTTGGCGGCCGTTTTTTCCGGCTCGTTAATAGCGTCGATGATCTCTTCGGTCGTCAGCACCAGCAGGCGTTTGCGGTCGGCTTCAGCCGTGCGGCGAATGCGTTCGATCTTCTCCGGCAGTTTGTAGGACGTCACTTCGATCACCAGGTCATTGGCGCCGAAGGCGAAATCGTAGTTATAGCCTTCTTCCGAGCGGGATTGGGCCTGGGCAATGGGTCCCTCTGCTTCAAAAAAGGGTTGCAGCACCCTTTGCCACAAATACTGCTCGAAGAACTGCTCCTTGGCCCGGAACACAAAACTCGAGCGCCCCTGGATCATGCCCTGGTTGATCAGTTTTTTGGCAAATTCCCGCTCCGGCACCAGCCCGAGGTCGTACAGGAAGTGGTTCCAGAAGCGGCTGTACAGTAAGTGGCCCACGGCATGTTCGGCGCCGCCCAGGTACACGTCCACCGCCTGCCAGTAGCGCAGGGCTTCCGGACTGCAGAAGGCGTCGTCGTTCTCCGGGTCCATGTAGCGATAGAAGTACCAGGAGGAACCCGCCCAGCCCGGCATAGTGCTGAGTTCCAGCGGACCACCCAACGGCGGTTCATAGCCCTGCCCGATGGCGGAGGCTTCCTCGTTCGTGTTCTCTTCGCCCGCAAACGATTCGATCTGTACGCTTTTAAACGGCGGCGGCGAAATAGAAATGCCTGTATTTTCTTCCAGTTCCTGCAGCGAAACATTTACGTCCGGGAAGTGGTCGAGCATGCTTTTTACAATGGTCCTGGCGGGTGGCAGGTAGGTCCAGTCTTTGGCCCGGGCCAGCGGTGGTTCGCCGGTTTCGGTGGGCAGGTATTTATCGACGGCCGGCAGCACCAGCGGCAGGTCCTGTTCATCGATCAGGTAGGGTAGACCGTCGTGCCAGTAAGCCGGCACCGGTTCGCCCCAGTAGCGCTGGCGGCTGAAGACCGCGTCGCGCAGTTTATACTGGGTTTTGCCCTTGCCCAGACCATTTTCTTCCAGGTGTTTGATCAGCAGCGGCGTGGCTTCGGCGTAGGGCAGGCCGTTGATCATGCCCGAGTTGATATAGCGGCCTTCCTTCGTCGGGTCGGCTGCTTCGTCCAGGTTCTGCTGCGCATCCAGAATAGGCACGATGGGCAGATTAAAACGTTTGGCGAAATCCCAGTCGCGCTGGTCGCCGGAGGGTACGGCCATGACCGCGCCCGTGCCATAACCGGCCAGCACATAGTCGGCGATGTGGATCGGCACCTGTTCCCCGGTGAAGGGATGCAGGGCGTAGCTGCCGGTGAAAGCGCCGGTTACCTTCTTGGTATCGGCCATCCGTTCCACGTCCGAGCGGGCGCCGGCCCACTGTACGTAGGCTTCGATTTCTGTGCGTTGCGCCTCCGTAGTGAGCTGGGCGACCAGTTCATGTTCGGGGGCCAGCACCACGAAGGTCACGCCATAGATCGTGTCGATGCGCGTGGTGAACACTTCTATCTGCGTACCCGGATGCGCCGCCACGTCGAAACGCAGGGACGCGCCCACCGAGCGGCCGATCCAGTTACGCTGCTGTTCCTTGATGGAATCCGGCCAGTCGATCTCGTTCAGGCCTTCCAGCAGGCGGTCGGCATAGGCGGTGATGCGCATGTTCCACTGGTTCATCATTTTGCGCTCCACCGGGTGACCGCCGCGTTCGCTCACGCCGTCTTTCACCTCGTCGTTGGACAGCACGCTGCCCAGGGCCGGACACCAGTTCACGTAGGCTTCGCCGGGATAAGTGAAGCGGTATTTCAACAGGATCGTTTGCTGGGCGAGGTGGTCCATGGCCAGCCACTCGGCCGCGCTGAAGACCGGCGTAGAATCCTCACAAACGGCGTGGACCTCCGCATTACCCACCTGGGCAAAACGGGCGGCCAGTTGTGCGATGGGCAGCGCCTTATTCGCATCGCGGTCGTAATAGTGTTCGTAGAGGCGCATGAAGATCCACTGCGTCCACTTATAGTAGGCCGAATCACTGGTGCGTACCTCCCGGCTCCAGTCGAAGGACAGGCCGATCTCGTCCAGTTGTTCCCGGTAGCGGGCGATGTTCCGGTCCGTCGCCACCTGCGGGTGATTACCCGTCTGGATGGCGTACTGTTCCGCCGGCAGCCCGAAAGAGTCATAGCCCATGGGATGCAGCACGTTGAAGCCCCGCAGTCGTTTATACCGCGCCAGAATATCGCTGACGATATAGCCCAGCGGGTGACCGACGTGCAGCCCCGCCCCGGAAGGGTAGGGGAACATATCGAGGATGTAGTACTTCGGCTTCGTGCTGTGGTTGGAGACCTTATAGGTCTGCTGCGTTTGCCACCATTGCCGCCATTTCGGCTCTATGTCTTGCGGATTGTATTCCATGGATGCTGCTGCCCCTTTTGTGGGGGAGGCGCGAAATTAGGGTTTTTGGGGAAAATGGAGGTGGGTAGGGGGAGGAAATGGCGAGGTGGGACGTACTACGGGCTAGGCTTGTGATAAAAAAAGTTGGCCGAATGAAAAAAAATCGAAAGATGATTTGGAATTATAAACGGGTTTACTATGTTTGCGTTACCAAATTGCTGCCGAATGAAACAAACTTTCCTCGATCTTTTGATGAGTTAGAAGTTGCGTGCATTCGACCTGGGTGGTTGGGTGCACGCAATTTTTTTGTTTGGGGGGGGAGAGAAACTATAATAGTGTTTTTAGCCAGTAAGGCGAATTATGGAGGATTGCGTGAATTCATAGTCAAATGAAACAAAAATAAAAAATTACAAAATGAAAAAATTAGCTTCGACTTTGGTACTGTTAATTGCTGTTTACAGTGCATTTACGCAAACATTGGTTTTTGAAACTAAGATTGTACAAGAAACTCCAAACCTTATAATTGAGCGAGCAGAAAATAATGGCATAGACATTGGTTTCAAAATACCCAGTTCTTCAAAAACACAATCTTTGAAATTTACTGGGGTGTCTTCACACATAACCACCAATAAAATAACAAACCCTGGCAAATTGCAGATTTCTCATCTCATTCCTCGCAAAGGGGATGATTTAATATTATCTATTTACTATTCTGTTGACAAAAAAGATTGGAAACGGATTCCAAAATTAGAAACAGGAATCGTTTTCAAAACTGATGTAAATACAGATACAGCACTTACAACCAAGACATACTTTATTGATTATGTTGGAGAGTGTTATATTAAATTCGAAGTTGAGCAATATAATTCAGGTTGTTTTCAAATTGAGTCGATTTCAATATTTGAAATAGATGCAGCGACCCTTGCGATAAAAAACAAAGATGAAGAAAGGATTCAAGACTTGTTAAAGCAAAAAGAACAAATTAAGACCGAGTTATCGTATGATGAAACTGTTGAAACAGCAAAAAAGTTGAAAGAACGATACTTGAAACAAGTTGATAACTATGAAATTCTATTAAACAAGACCGGTGATTTAGAAATACTTTATTCGCTTACGTTATTTATGTACAAGCGAGCTAAAATGGTAAGTCCAAATGAATATTCAGATTTTGAAGCAATAATAAAAGACTTAAGAACCCGAGCAGACACTTTGGATAGGGTGATGATTGCTCAGTTGAATGAGTCTTTAAAAGCACCGGCTATTCCTATCGAGAAACCCAAAAATACCGTAGCAATAATTAGGTTAGGCTATAATTTGGGTAATATTATCAGTGGAGGGAAACTTGAAAGTATAGTTAATAGCTTTAAAGGAATATTGAGCCGAACATACTCAACAACCAATTTGATTATTGATGAAATGCAAAAGCAACCAGATAAATCTATGTTTAATGAGGTGAAAAGAGGTGGAGGAAACGTAGTATTAAAAACTGAAGAATTGGAAAAAATAAGACTGCTATCATTAGGTGGAGTCGAAAAATTTAATAAGTTAAGTGCTTTTTTTTCTATTATTCAAGATGAAAACAATCACTTGGAAGAATTAGTAAATAAATTGGGCACAAGTAATTTGGCGCTTGAACAATTTAGAGTTCTTTTAGTTGAAGATATTAAGTCTTCTTTTAAGGCGACAAACAATGAGATTACAGATCGGTCAATAAATCTATTGCAAATAGCGGACAAGACAACTGTTTCAAACTTAAAATCTCAAATCGAACAATACTTTAACATAATTATATCGACAGATAAATCCATGTTTCCTAAAAATAAGGACTATATAAAATCAAGATTAGAAATTGCTAATATTCGATTACAGAAATTTGAGGAAATAAAGAACAAGTATTATAGTCAGGTAGAAAGTTTGAGTAATATTTCACAAGAATTTATTGATGATATGAAAAGAGATAACCCATTCAAAAGTCACCAAACAGATTTTGCAAATAGCTTTATAAAATGGGACAATATGAAAAGTGAAGCGCAAGATAACATTAATGGCATCCCAAGCAATATTATTGAACAGTACATAAAGTATGTACAAAACAAAATGGAATAATTAATTTAATCACTTAAAAATTTAAAATACTGCTAAACCTAACTAGAAGTAAACGTAGGCGACAGTTGTGCATAAGTGTCAATTAGGATTAATGAAATGATTGTTAATTCGCCCTGGCATGCGGCTACCCAAAAATCCTATAAAAAACACGAATTTTGGAACGACACCTATAGGCCATAGCGCCTGTGCCAGCGAGTTAAGACAAGATTCAAAAGAAACCAAAATTCATAAGTGAACTATTGATTTTAATTCGAAAACATATGAACGAAAATGATTTTGAAAAAGAACAAAACGAACAACATGCTGATATACCAGCATTAGAAAACAGTGTTCCTGAACATGATGCTGGACAAGAGACTGTGCAAGAAACAGTTCCTGAAATTAGGCATCTATTTGAGACTACGGAACTGTTAAATTCTCGTCACTACAAGGACCTTGGATTTAACTGTGCTTTCAATATAGTTGAGAATGCTCGTCAAACTCTTCTCGGCTTACTTGCTGAGCAAAAATCACAGATTCTAGAACAACGGGAAGGGTTAGCCACTTTTTTCGCTACAAGAGAAAAACGTTATGCTCAATGGATCAGTGAAGCAGAAAAAAAAATAGATGCCGAGAAAATCAGTTTACAAAACCATTTAACGGAAATACCTGAATTAACTCAAAAATCAATTGATGCAGAAAAAGAACGCACTAGCCTGGAGCAGTTACTTGCAGAAAAAATAATTGATTTCGGCAAGCGTAAATCTTTATTAGTGGCAGAAGCCATTGAGTCCGTTCGGAATAATTTAAATGATATAACCGAAAACTATCGAACAATCTATGAACAACGGTTTGGTATTAATCAACTTACTTATAAAGATAATTTGCCAGCACTCGCTATCAAAATCGAACAATTCAAAAAGATAAAAATTCAAGTTGAAGCACAATGGAATCGCCTGATCTCAAAAATGGAATATTGGCGTTTTGATGGTATTAATCCTGCATTAGCAAATTGGCTTTTTTATGTAGGTATAGGTGTAGCTACAGTTTGTGGAGCTTATTTTTTCTCCATCTTCGTTTTAGCTAAACAAATGAATGATGCCAATATTACTTTTTTTGTACTCACTGGCTTTGAACGATTTATCATTGACTTTTATCCTAATTGGACAATAGGGGAACGGTTTCTAATGTTGATGGCCTGGCTTTTGGGCCTTTCCCTGTTAATTTCTTTTTTAACTTGGGGATGCTGGAAATTACTTGCTTTTATGGATATTAAGAGTATTCCTGAGGCCACCGTTGATCAAACCCAAAATATTCAGTTCGAACTTAGTGAGGAACCTCAATTATCATTCGAGTTAAAAGCACAAAGTAGCAATTTTTTTAAATTTTGGTTGCAAATATTGCCCATTATTGTTGTGTTAGGCATATTTTTTTTTATTTCTTTTTTAGGCCAAGACTTGCAATCATCTACTTTTACTAACAGCCTTTCAGAACTTCAAAAACTCGATATATCTCTTACCGGTGCTGCTATAGGCACACTGTTAACGCTTCTTGTTGCTGCACTTTCCTACCTTTATATTATTAATGTTATTGAACCGAGAAGTGAACGCGTGATTCATGAACATCCTAATTTATTAATGAGAAATATTGAATTGATTATAGCCTCTATTATCTTTATAATATCCCTTTTTTTGTTATTCTTTTTAGAGAAAAATGATAAAGATGGCGGTAAACAACAAAGTGTAATTTTTCAATATTGCCTTTTAATCATAGCTAACGGCTTTCTTCTTGGCTACTCACTGCGTCTGAAAGGGTTATTTGCCTCTATAAATTTTCTAGAACGAAAAATGCTTTCCCTTACTAATGCCATTAGAGATAATTCACGCCCACGGCCGATCAACTTGACAGCAAAGGAAGATCGTATTTTTCAAAGAGAGTACTTTCGGCAACAACGCGAGCTATACAATTTAATGCTAATTAAAACGCAACTAGGAAACCAGGCTTTGGGTGGCCAGAATGCAAATAGAATAATTAAAACGAAAGTACCTACATCAAACAAAGTACCATCTAGAGAAAAATTTTGGCGACGATTCCTAACTTTTAGTAAAATAAAGGAAGTTGTTGCACCTGCTGATTCACCACTTGAAAAAGATAACGTTTCTCTGATTTCCATCGAAGATTGGGAATCTCGTCTCTACCCGGCAGAAACTTTGGAACTTGAACAAATTGGGAAGGACCTTGCTCGTGCTCGTATCCGAAGTCGTGAAGCTAAAGAACGGATGGAAGCAATTAAAGAAAACCGTTCAGAATATTGCGAAGCAATTCAAAAACGATTGAAGAGCCTTGAAGATTCGATCAATCGTACAAAAATTAAACACGAAAATGATCTATATCAAAAAGCGCTTTATATGAGAATGCTCAGGCAGCAAAGAGACTCTATCCAATCTGACATTAGGGAAGGTTTTAATTTGGGGGTTTTTTTTAGAAGCGAGGTCGAACCAGATTTTAAGTTAATAGAAGCAGATTTTGCTCAAGATGTTGAGTTTGAAGTTATTGATAAAATAATGTCAACTGAGGCAAAACCATCACAATTAGATGAAAACAATTAAATCCTATACAAAATGAGTAGCCTGAACACAAACGAAATTCGTTTCTCATGGATTATAAATATTTGGCACCGTCTTCGAAAATATTTTGATTTTTATAAGCCTTCGGATGCTCCTATTGCAGTCGAAGATTCAGAAAAAAAAGAAGAAAAAAAAGAATCAACAGAGAACTATTCTGATCAAATTGAAGCACTAACGAAACATTTCGAGTTTGAACCCAATGTTTTCCCTGAAATGTCTGATGAATTGCGAATGCAAATCATTGGCATCATGAACGGTTCTTGGAAACTTGGATATGTTGATGGATCTATTGGTCAACGGCAAATGACGCAAGCGTTTTTTCATACCCAGGCTGAACAAGTGCGCGATCGCTATCTTTACTTTTTAAAAGGAAAATCAATACCTGCTAAGACCCAAGCCGAAGAATTGAAAGAACGATTTAATATGGCATCAAAGGTACTAGAGCAAGCGCAGGACTATAGAAACGATGCTAGTATTCGTAGGCAGTTGTATCCACGACAATACTCTCGATCACTAGCTGCAATTTATTTAGCAGTAGCAATTTTACTTTTATTAGCAGATATTCCGTTAGCGTTAATGGTGACACAGTTGGTTTTCGATTTGGCCCCTCCTGATAAATGGCATGATATTACTAATCTTTTTTTTCGACCAAAAGATGATTATTGCAGTGGATTTTTTTTACATATCTGGCTAGTCATTACTGGAAACTGGCAGGTAACAATTATGACTATAGGAGTAGCTTTATGTGCAATTTACTTCAAAATTTTTTATGATGATTTTATGGGTTATTCGGTAGATAAGTCTATCCGACAATTTCGCTTATTGAGTCTACATAATCGTTCGAAAGATTCCACTAAGGAAGAAAACCAAAAAGAAGAAAATCGTATTCGCAATCTTCATTACTTCCGAATTATAATCAAGTTTTTAATCTTGGGTTTTACACTTTTTACAATTATTCATCTGGGGCGTGTAAGGGCTGCGACAGAGTCATTGCAGGATGCTATTAAAGATCAATCATCCATAAGCGTTGAAAAATCTATTCCAGAATTAGGGAATACATCGGACCAACCACTTAAGAATATTGACGATAAAATTGTAAAAGGAAGAGAGGATGTACATGATAAGAAGAAACTAATGTTCATTTTGTTGACTATTTTATTGCCACTCATAGCCGGAATTTGTTTTTCGTTAGGCATGGGCAACTTACACAATCGACAAGAGTCAGGTTTTGCAGAGAAACTATATTCTTCGAAAGTGGATGAGCATACGAAAGCACTTACGGCTCATAAAGAAGCGCAGATGCATGTCTCTACTTACGACTCCTTTATCGGGAAATGTGAAAGCGATAGTTTTGTAAAGAACTACGCAATATCATTTTATCATTGTTACCTACACGGTTATGAACGCGGGATAATTAATCCACTGAAGCAACCTGATTTGTACGAACATGCCCTTAAATTTAGAGATCGTTTACTTGCAATGAAAAATAATGAAATAGTTCAACGTGCTGACGAAAAACGACAACCTGTCAAACCAATTATTTGAACACATAACTATTATTATGCGCCAAAATCTTCTGTTGTTTCTTAGTATTGCCTTTTTTGCTTCATGCAATAGTGAGGGTTGTCATAATTCTGCCATCCCCCCTCATATTGATTCTACGGAAGAGGTTGTTTTTCAAAAGCGTGTTGTTCTTATAATCGATATATCTAGCAGCTTGACTGAAAGTAACCAAAAAATGGCTGCACAATATGCTGGTCAGGTAGCAAAGTATCTAGGGGATGACTCTCAACTTTTGATTTATACAACGGAAAAAAATACATCACAGCAAGCTATTGTTGATGCAAAAAAATCTGTGCCATTAAAACCATCTGCACGAGCCGATTTTGAAGCGCGTATATGGCCATTAACCGTGAACGCAACATATAATACCGTTTTTGATAAGTGTAAGAAATCTGAATCAAATAGCTGCATTATCGATGGTTTAAAATCAGTTATTACCGGTCTCTCTAATGCGTCTAAAGCACACGATACTTATTTATTAATTGTTTCAGATATGCTCGAATGCTGTGAACTTGGCTGTCCGAAACAGGCAAAAGAATTTGAGGCGATGAAAATCAAGATTATAAAGAGCGATTTGAACGATTTTCATCTTGCGACAAAAATTCCACTCGATCACTTAAAAATTTGTCTCACTACGCAAGATGTTGCTCCGCAAAGTGCCGAACTGATAGCTAGCCCTGAATTTAGAGAATTTTGGAAAGAAGCATTTAAAATGTTGGGATATCCTACTATGCCAGAACCAGGAACTGGTATTGATTCTTTTTTGGATATAATTAAAGACTAAAGCAAGCCTGTATATTAACATGCTCGGTTAACACAACCAACCAAGCCGAACTACTAAAAAACTGGGCTTCTCTTAAAACGCTATTACACGCTGGGCCAGGCTATCCAACTCCTCAACGAAAAACGTGCCCGCTTCCCCCGCTGGTGCCCAAGCTACAAACTCAATTACATAAAAAACGCTCGCGCTGGCGCGACGGCTATTGCCTCGTGCCGGCCATGTTTTACCCAATATCCCACTATCATTCAGTAAAACCCGTATATCTGAAAATAGCCGCTATTCCAAATGCCCCGGCTCCGTGGAGAGGTGACAGTTGCGGAGGTACGGAGCAGGTGTTATCTCGGAACTGCTCGATCCAGGTCCAAGCTGTACCACAGATCCCGCTGTTCCGGGATTTCCCCCGCTGGTACCCAGGCTACAAACTCAATTACATAAAACCTGAGCGCTGGCTCAACATCTATTGCATCGTGCCGGCTATCGCCTAGGTTTTACCCAATACACCACTAACATCAAGTAAAACCCGTATGTCTTGTCCTGAATATAGCCGCTATTCTGCAAGCCCGGCCCCGCTGGCGCCAGGCTATCAAAATCCTAAACGAAAAAACGTGAGTGCTGACGCAGAGGCCCCGTTGGGCGAAACGATAAAACTAAAAACAAAAAGGACTTAACCTCAACCCCCTCCGTTTTCGGAAAAGAGTAGGGCACACCTCAGCCAAACAGATCAGCAAGAATATCTTAGTTAGTCTCCAACTACCCCGTATCTTAGCCATTATGATAGATTTATCTCCAGATGAACATCAAATTCAATGGGTCACGAATTTTAAAGACCTTGTTTCAACGCCTTTTTATGGAGAAATAAATGCACTATGCTGGACACGTCAACTAATAGGTGATTTCGCGGAGATTGTTGAAAAGGTAGCATTAAATGAAAATATAAAGGTGGTGGATGAAGAGGTACTTCGTGGACTGCAGTTAAGTGAAATGGGGCAACTGGCTCGTGACATTCTTTTAAATGACTTGCATCTATTGACATCTCATGGTGCAGCGCCAGTCCTTAATGTCATCAAGTGCTACGATAGAGACAATGACTACCCGTTTTTCCCAACTGATGTTTATTCTTTTCATGTAGATCGGTCTTCTATACCAAACAGTACCTTTTTATGTACTTACTACGGCGACCCGAGTGAAATATTGCCAAATTCAGCAGTGATACAAAAAATATTGGTTCCCGAAATACGGGAGGAACTCAAAAAACTATATGCAGGACACCAGGAAGGTTTTGAAGCATTTTTAAGTGAAAACTTCTTTGATCTACACTACCAGGCTAATCCGAATGCCCTTCCTATCAGCTTAGGTCTGGGTCACTTATGGCGGTTAGCGATTGATTATCCTGAAAGTAAAGTGCGTCCTTGTGTTCACCGGGCGCCAAAGGAAAAAACGAATCGGTTGTTGCTCATTTGTTGAGCATAAACGAATGGGTATCTGACCTGCCCCCAATCCACAACCACAACCTATGCACCAATCCACAAAAGAAACCCCGCTCGGGCAGAGGCTGCGCCTCTACCCGGCCTATCCATTTGGCTGTGCCAAATGCCGATATTGCTCGAATGCTGAAAATAAAATTTAACGAAAATGCAGAACCCGCTGCCTTAGTACCTCCTGCTGTCTCTACCAGCCAGCAGACGACCCTTACTGGCACCATCCTATCATCCCCCAACCAAAAAAACCGTCGCGCCAGCACGACGGCTCCCGCCCTCGTGCCGCCCATCATTTGAATTTTACCCAATCGGCTGACAGCAGCGGGTAAAACCTGCCATCATCTCGGACGCGAGGCCGTAGTCTCTGCGCCAGCGAGTACCTTAGAGCCGATTTTAAACCGCCATCGAAAAAAACCATCAAACTTATAAAACAAACAATATGGAACTCCTACCAATTATCGGAATCATCATCATCATGCTTTTGTCCGGTCTTCGGGTGGCACAAGAATATGAACGTTCCATTGTATTCAGACTGGGACGGTTTCAATCGGTAAAAGGACCTGGACTATATTGGATAATTCCATTTATAGAGAGACAGCAAAAAGTGGACATCCGAACAAAAACAGTTGACCTGGAACAACAGGAAACAATAACCAAGGACAGCGTAACCATCAAAGTGAATGCTGTGCTTTGGTTCAAAATAACCAACCCCGAGGATGTAATTATTAAAGTGGCGGACTATAACAAAGCCGTTTATCAATTTTCTGTTACGGCACTGCGAAACATTATTGGACAACACTCCCTGGACGAAGTCTTAAGAGAAAGGGAGCAGATAAATGGAACGCTTCAAAAAATTGTTGACACGACCACTGAACCCTGGGGAATTAAAATTGAAATGGTCGAGATGAAGGATGTTGAAATTCCGGAAGCCATGCAAAGGGCGATGGCACGGGAAGCAGAAGCCATCCGGGAGAAAAGAGCCAGAATTGTGAAAGCGGAAGCGGAATTAGAGGCATCTATAAAATTGACACAAGGGGCAAAAGTAATGGAAGGAAGCCCCATTGCACTGGAGTTAAGGCGTATGCAAATGCTATCTGAAATTGGCATCGACAATAATACGACGACCGTAATCCTTATACCGTCGGACTTCACCCACGCAGCAAGAAGTTTAACAGAACTGGTAGCTAACAAGAAAGTGGATGAGTAAGCCACCATCCGCTAAAAGCAGCTTGCTAAAAGCATCCCTCCCCATGCTCAATCCTCCTTATGAAACTGTTCCGTTATCTCCTTAACAAGGATGCCAAACTTCCGGATAACACTGCGGATAATAAGCGTTTTGCCATCTGGCATCAGGTACATGTGCTGGGTCATATTAACATGCTGTACGAATCCTTTGTCGGCAATCTTTAAGCGAAAGCTCCAGGTAAAGTAATTGCCATATAATTCCCCGCGGGCAGTGCCGGTGATATCACTACCCGTAGCTTCCACATGGTGTGCATCGGTGAGTTTTAATTTGAAATTGCGGTGATGTTGCTTGGAATTTTCTGGAAACAGGTCCTGTTCTATGCTTAAAACGCCATTGGCATATATTCCCGTAGTGGTCGTGGTAATTCGCTCAGCAGGCTGGCCACTACGGGCTTCCAGCACACCCGTGGAATGCGTGTGGCCGCCGAAAAATTTTACCGGGTCAAGCGCCGGGTTACCGCTGCTGAAAACGTCAGGTTTTAAAGTGGAGCAGCCTGACAATATAAAAATAACCAAAGCGGCTGGGAGACAAATATTTTTCATGCCGGAAGTGGAACATAATCGTGCCTCCGCTTTTCTGACCGGGCTGGACGATGGCGTATGAACTGCCTGTAAAATACCGGTAGGGAGTACATCCTGCTCATCAAACACTCCGTAACCTTTGTGTCAGCGAGGAGCAATTTTATTTCTTCAAAATGGTACAGCATTTGCAAGGTCTATTTTACCTTGTCCAAAGATTTAAATCGCCAGCCAAGATGAAACATGCCCTTCCAATGCGTCAGGCCCTTGTCTACTCCCCCCGCTGGGAGTAGGCAAGGGCCTGACGCATTGGAAGGGCATTCAGCCTCTAAGGCAGGAGTGGGTAGTGTCGATAAATGAGTGATGAAACTTACTCCGCATGCTGATGATCAACCTTTTTTATAAATTTCATCAACTACGGCCAACCAGTACCTACCAGTTAACGGCAATTGTACAACCTATAAAGACATGAAATTTAAAGACGCAAAAAACGGTCCTGCTGACCATCCTGTCACCCATTTGGATCAGCATAATTCTAACCTTTCGGGTTTTGAACACGTCCCCGACACGATGTACGTTGTTCCGTTAGTGGATGAGCGCATCGTTTTGCAGTTTTGTAAAGCCGTTCATTTATGCGCTGAAGATAAAGGAGTGGGTAAAGAAATTGAAGCGAAACTTAATCAAATCAAATTAAGGCTTGAAACTATAGTTAACCTGGCTACTTTATCGCGTTACGCTTTATTAGGTGAAGCGCGGTCTTTATTACAATTTACGGATGAAATACAATGCCTGGTGCATGAATTTCCTGACCATAAAGAAGGTTCCCATCATACGCATGAACCTGCGGCGATACAACATAGCGACGGATCGGGACATTCCCCGGAAGGAGCTGGGAACCCTGTCACAGGTATAAACCTGGCTGCTGCGACGGATTTATTTGCAGGTGCGACTTTCATTTCCAAAGGGGATCCGGAGAAAATGTTGTCCTATGTTCAAGCAATTGTGCAGACTGTGGAAAAGGCGGTAGCCTTCCCCTTGTTTTTTGCAAAAGAGGCAGCGACTTATTTAGGAGAAGGCGATGAGCAGGTTACCCGCCAGCATGCCGGTATCGTCATGTCAAATGCAGTACAAAGATTACTGACAGATCATGTCGATTGCTCCCCGTCTGTGCCCTCCGGATTTCACCGTTATTTGAGTTATCTGGCCGAAAAATGGGTAAAAGAAAACCTTGTTACGACCTTGTTCGATACTTTAAAAAAGGCTCTTCTCCCGGTTAATTGTTTCCATTCAGCTTTGGTAAGGCCCGGCGATATATTAGAAATAGAAATGGAAAAGAATGCAACGTCACTACAAGCTGACGAAGTTATTGTGCTGTTCACGCCGCATCAGGTAGCAAAAATTGTAAGCATAAAGCAGCAGGTAATTCAGGTGGAAGTGCCCCGGTTTTCGCAAACTGGTCCCGTGCTGGTTTTGAGTAAAAAAGCCGAGGGGCTTTTTAAGCCGGTTGAAATAGTAGAAAATGCATTCAAACATCAGTATCCAAATGAATGGGAAAACAGTCTGTTTAGTAGTGTGCCGTTTAATAAATGGGCCTATCCACTATTCTTTAAGGATGCGCCGGTAATAAGCGTCACCCAAGTTCCCCAAGCGGTATCTTTTCAATTTTTCAATGAACAGGGGAAACAAATCAAATCTGACAGGGTACCGCTGGGACAGAAAGTCACTATAAAATATGAGTTATATCCATTCGTTAGCGACGCCGACGCCGATCCGGAAATTGAAGTAATGGGCGTAAAACTTTTGCCGCATAAAAAACAAGGAGAACTCAAAATCTTTCCCCAGAAAGAAGGCCCCGGGCAAATCCGGCTGAAATGGCAGGATTTTTTCTTTCCGCTGAATATCGACGTATTTCCTCTCGCCCCGGATGACCCGCATGCTCCGTTTGTCGAACAGCTTGCAGGCGTATGGGACGCCCCAATGATTAATGCTTTGTCCATAGTCGGCGTTCATGCTGTAGTGTTACACACGGGGAAAGTCCTTTATTTTTCCTTTGATTATCGCTGTGTTAATAATATAGAAAATATAAAAAGGTATTTCGCCGATCCGAATTTGGGCTCTTATCAGGTATGGGATCCAGTTTCGGGCAGTTCCAGCCCGGTGCGCCCTGTCGGCAGAAATGTTTTTTGTGCCGGACAATGTCAACTTGCCGATGGCACTATTTTCGTAGCAGGTGGTCAGGACGGCGCGGGTGCAGCTGAGCTTACAAATGAGTGGGATAAGTATTTTGCGGCAGGCGGCATTTTTACCTTTTTTATTCCCGGTCTGGATGTCAATAATGGAGCAAGTAAAGACGTACATACCTATAATCCCGTGACTGATATTTGGGATCGGTGGCCGGACATGAAGGACAATCGTTATTATCCTACTTGTCAAGTCTTGGGAGATGGTTCCGCCATGGTTGTTGCTGGGCTGTCCAATTTGCAACGATTTATTGCTTCGGGAAATAATTGGTGCCAAAATGATCAATATGAAATTTATGCAAATGGCAATCTGAGTGTAGGCGCTGCCAGGCTAGGTAAATTTAGGCCGGCCGACCAATATCCTATCATAAAACTGTTACCCGGCACACCGCATCTTTTCACCCATATCCACAATACGACCTACCTGTTCGATATAAATAGCGGCGAAATGGTACGCGGCGCCGAATTTATTCCACCGATCCCAGTAGGGCGTTGGACTTATCCAATGCAGACCGGGCATGTCTTGTTACCACAATTAGAAGGGGAGTCGCCGAGGATATTAGTGGTTGGAGGGAGTACCCATTCTAATTTTGATTACAATACCCAGTCGGATGCACCATCCGTGCAAGGGGCCTATATATTTGAATACAATCTCTCCGATCCATTGTCTTCCAGGTGGCGCATGACCAGGGGAAATCCATCGATCGCAAGGCTGCTAACCGATACGGTCTTATTACCTGACGGTACCGTATTGATTGTAAACGGTATATCAGGCGGCGCCGCTTCCGGTCATAACCAGCCCCCTGTTTTTAATTGTGAAATATTCGATCCCGTAACAGAATTGTTTTCGCAAATGGCCATGCCGGATGTAGATCATCCCCGAGCCTATCATTCTACCGCTGTGCTATTACCAGATGCCCGGGTTGCTATTGCGGGACATACGGCAGCTTACAATCAGCCTTCTTTGCCGGATGACACGAGCATTCAGGTGTTTAATCCGCCTTATCTGTACAGGGCCCCCAGACCGGTGGTGCAGAACGTCCCTGCATTTGCGGATTATGAAGGGCAAATTGAGATTGCGTATATGGGGAATGTCGATATAGCCCGTCTTATGATGATGCGTCCTTGTGCGGTGACGCATACCGTTGATATGGATCAACGAGCAATTTGGATTCCGATAACAGTTGCCGCTAGCAATCCCGAAGGCAGGACACTTTCGTTCAGGATGCCACAGGACAGATCGCTGGCGCCTCCAGGTTATTATATGCTGTTCTTTATCAGTGATATAGGGGTGCCTTCGGTAGCATCCTGGGTGCTCTTAGGTCGCGAAGGCATAAAAGAAGAACCGGTAGATGTTGACGCGAATATCAGTTATCCAACCGTGCATTTAGGGACCTATGAAAACGGAGCAAATGTATCGTCTATCTATGAGGGCAATATTGTCATAGAAAAAATTGACCAACATTGTAATGTCAATCTGGAAAGTAGACATGGTAGTATTATCATTAATCAAAAATGCGATCAACATTGTTTCGTTCGGTTAAAAGCGAAAACGACCGTTCATATAGGTGAAAAAATTGATCAACATTGCAACGTTACAATTCAATGCGAAGGCGATGTGACGATAGGACAAAAAATAGATGGCAATTCGCAAGCAAGAATCACCACAGTAAATGGTTCCGTATCTATTGGCGAAAAAATTGACGGAAACAGCTCAGTCATTATTAACACTTTAAACAGCTCTATCTTTATTGGGCAAAAAATTGATGGTAATAGCGATGTCCAATTAATCGCACCGAATGGAACCATCAGGGTAGTACAAAAAATCGGTAATAATTCGAAGGTAACCTGGCATGCAAACAGTTTAGAATGTCCTGATATATCTAGTATGGAGGTTATACGATCGTAAGCCGTTATCAATCCCCTCGTTGGCGCCAAGCTATCATCAGCCAACGAAAAAACGTGGGCACTGGCGCGACGGCTCCTGCCCATAGGTGTCTGGAACCTTAAATTTTTCATTTTTGCGGGATGAAAAGGTCATTAATCAGTGCCATGCATTTGATAGAAATGCTTCCGGAGAGCGAACTGCTGCTTTTGGAAAAGGCAACGAAAGTTGACTTTCAGGTGAA
>JANPIN010000128.1:0-28781 GCA_031425035.1 Saprospirales bacterium
GTCAGGATCGAGCGGCCTTACGCACCTGCTCCATCACCCGCAACTGCTGCAACACTTCCTCCATGCGGATAACGGGTTCCGCGCCGCGCAGCAGTACGTCAGCCAGGTTGGCAAACAACGCCGGCCAGTTTCCGGGCAGACTGCTGACTTGCTCCTGGCTCGGCTGGCCGTCTTTTTCCGTGTACAGGGTGCCGTAAAACTCCGCAGGTTCTTCGCCGAATCCGGGCGTACCGGGCCAACCACCTCCCTTCAACTGATCTTCCTGCTGGTCGATGCCGTATTTGACAAATGAGCCCTCCGTGCCGCGCAGCACATAGCGCGGCGTAGACTCCCGCACCAGCAGACTGGCACTCAAATAAACCTTTAGTTGACCGTAGTCGAGCCAAACATCGAAGGCATCGTCAATATCCGATGCGGGGCGTTGGGTGTAGGTTTCGCCCTGCACAGAATGGGGAGCGCCGAACAAGGCGATGCACTGATCAATAATATGCGAACCGAGGTCGTACAGAATACCATTGGAAGGCGCCGGTTTTTCTTTCCATTTCTTCGGGTTTAAAAGCGGCTTGAAACGGTCGAAATGGGCTTCATAGCGGAACACCTCGCCCAACTGTCCACTATCCAGCAGTTTTTTAATGGTCAAAAAATCACTGTCGAAACGTCGGTTCTGGAAGGCAAAGACCCGTTTACCCTGTTTTTGGGCCAGGGCCAGCAGTTCCTCCGCTTCGGCAGCGGTGGCGGTAAAGGGTTTCTCGACCAGCACATGTTTGCCCGCCAGCAGGCACTGCCGGGTGTAATCGAAATGCGTTTCATTGGGCGAACAAATGCTGACCAAATCGATGGAAGGATCCGCCAGCACCTCGGCTAAGGTGTTGGCACGCGTGGCCTGCGGGAAAGTGTCCTGCACGTTTTGCTGGCTGGTCACCACCGTTTTCAGGTGGAAACTGGCATTTTTTTCAAAAAAAGGCGCCTGTAAATAGCGGCCGGACAAACCGAAACCAATGAGCGCAACGTTGATTTTTTCCATAATTCGTAGTTTAAACCCCGCTCCAGGCAGAGAAACCGCCATCCACCGGGATGATGGCGCCAGTCACAAATGTAGAGGCATTACTACATAACCAGATGCAGGCGCCGAGCAGTTCTGCCGGTTCGCCGAAACGCCCGGCTGGTGTTTTTTTAATCACCGCTGCGCCCCGTTCGGTATAATCGCCGTTTACAGTGGTCAGCAGCGCCCGGTTTTGTTCGGTGACGAAAAAGCCGGGGGCAATGGCATTTACCCGCACGCCCTCCCCGAATTTGAGCGCCGCTTCCACCGCCAGCCACCGGGTAAAAGCATCCACGGCAGCTTTGGCGGACGAATACCCCACCACCCGGCTCACCGCCTGTGCTGCCGTCATGGAGGAAATATTGATGATGCTGCCCTTTTTCTGACGTGCCATCACCTGCCCGAAAATCATGCTGGGCAGCACCGTACCGTCCAGGTTGAGGGCGGTGACCTGCTGAAAGTTCTCCATAACCAGGTCGTCAAAGAAATTCCGGTCGGGCGCAATGGTGGCGCCCGGCAGGTTGCCGCCCGCGCCGTTGATCAGTACGTCTACCCTACCCCAGTTGTCCAGCACCGTTTGGCGGGCGGCTTCGAGTTCGCTGCGGTTCGTCACGTCGGCCACGAGGCTGAGGGCCTGGCCGCCCGATGCTTGGATCTGCGTCACCATACGGGCATTCTTTTCCGAACTGCGGCCGAGGATGCCGACTTTGGCGCCCCGTGCGGCGAGCGCTTTGGCCATCGTACCGCAGAGGATGCCGCTGCCGCCGGTGATCACGATGACCAGGCCGTTTACCTCGAAAAGTGGGTCTGAAGTGGTCATGGTTCGTGGTTAAAAAGATGGTTCAGTCCCAGCTCCAGCCCGCGTAACTCGGCCAGTCCGCGCAGCCGGCCAATAGCCGAGTAGCCGGGATAGGTGGTTTTGTGTAGATCGTCCAGCATTTGGTGGCCGTGGTCGGGGCGAATGGGGATGGGAAGGCCGGTCTGCTGCATCAGCCGCACAATTTCGAGCATCACGGCGGCCATATTGGTGTCGCCGTCGAGGTGATCGGCTTCATGAAAATTACCAGCTGTATCGCGCCGCGTGTTGCGCAGGTGCAGGAAATGGATGCGCGGGCCAAAACGCCGGATCATTTCCGGCAGGTGGTTATCGGCCCGGGCACCGAGGGAACCGGTACAAAAACACAGGCCGTTCGCCGCTACCGGCACGGCTTCCAGCAAATCGAGCAGATCCTGTTCCGTACTGACGATGCGCGGCAGACCCAGCATCGCATACGGCGGATCATCGGGATGAATGGCCATTTTCAAACCACAGCTTTCGGCTACGGGCGCTACTTCCCGCAAAAAATCAAACAGGTACTTTTTCAGTAAAGCGGGACTGATGTGGTGATAACCTTGGATCGCCTCCAGCACCTGCTGCGGCGTAAAAGCCTCGTCGCTGCCCGGCAGTCCCAGCAGCAGGTTGTGGTATAAATGCTGCTTTTCGACTTCGCTCATTGTAGCGAAACGGGCGCGGGCGGTGGCCACTTCTGCCGCCGAATAGTCCTTTTCGGCTTCGGGACGCTGCAAGAGAAACAAATCGAAGACCACAAAGGCCAGTTTTTCAAAACGCAGCGCGCGGCTGCCGTCGGGCATTTCGTAGCTGATGTCGGTGCGCAGCCAATCGAGCACCGGCATGAAGTTATAGGTCACCACCTGCAAACCAGCGGCGGCCAGGTTGCGCAGACTGGTTTTATAATGGTCGAGGTAAAGCCGCCAGTTGCCCGTTTGCCGTTTGATGTCTTCATGGACCGGCAGGCTTTCGACGACCGTCCAGGTCATGCCGGCCGCCTCGATCAGGGCTTGGCGTTTTTCGATTTCTTCCGGCGTCCATATTTCGCCATAGGCAAATTGGTGCAGGGCGGTGACCACGCCGGTGCAGCCGGCCTGCCGGATGTCCCGCAGGCTGACCGGGTCGTTCGGGCCGTACCAGCGCATCGTTTGCTGCAGTTTGATCATGTGTTTAGATGTTTGCAAACGGCTTCCAGACCTGTCCACCGGCCAGCACATCCTGTTTTTTCTCATCAAATGTTACTTTCAGGCCGGTCCGGTAGGCGGCATTGGCCATGATGTTGGCGATGGAATGCTGATACCCGGCTTCGATCGGGGCATTGGGTTGTTTACGCGAACGGACGCATTCCATCCAGTTTTTTACGTGGTTGAAGGTCAGGGTATCGCCGCCGGTGTTGGCATCGTAGACCACCTTGGCGCCTTCCAGTTTCTGCGGCAGCAGCAAATTGGGCTTCATACCCATGGCGGAGGCTTCATTTTCCCGCAGTCCGCCGGTGTCGGAAATCTGGTTCGTGTCCAGGTTGATCATGCCGCCGTTGGAATAATACAGTTCCTTGGTTTCGCCGGCTGAATTAGAAAAACGCGAGGTGAACTGCACCTGAAAACCGCTGGTCGGATCATTTTGCGGACCGTAATCGAAGACGACCGTCAGGGTATCGGCATTGCGGCGGCCGTCTTTCCACTGGTAAATGCCGCCGTTGGCCACCACCGAACGCGGGTGTTGCAAACCTGAAAACCAGTGCACCGTATCGATCTGGTGGCTCATCCACTGGCCGGGAATACCCGAAGAATAGGGCCAGAACAGGCGATATTCCAGGTATTTACGTGGGTCAAAATCCTCGTAGGGCCGGTTGATCAGGAAACGTTTCCAGTCCACATCGCTTTCCTGCAAGTTCTTCACCAGTTCCGGGCGACGCCAGCGGCCCGGCTGATTGACGTTCCACATCAGTTCCACCATCACCACCGGCCCGAACTTGCCCGACTGAATATAGTCGGCCGCGGCTATATACGTTTCTCCGCTGCGACGTTGCGAACCGATCTGTACGATCTGTTTGGACGAACGCACGGCCTTCAGCACCGCCCGGGCGTCGTACATGGTCTCGGCCAGGGGTTTTTCGGTATAGGCGTCGCAACCCACCTCGACCGCTTCGATGGTGTGCATGGCATGCTGGAAATCGGCCGTGCTGATGAACACCGCATCGACGGACCGCGAGCCGTACAAGGCACTGTTATGCTCAAAAACGGCTACGTCATTGCCCAGTTTTTCTTTTAAGAACGCTTTTCCTTCGTCCCGGCGGCGATTCCAGAGGTCGGACAAGGCCACGATCTCGAAGTTCATTTCCTTTTGCAAAGCGGCAAACGGCGGCAGCAACGAGGATTTAAAACGGTCGGAAAAACCCACGACGCCCACGCGCACCCGGTCGTTGGCGCCCAGGATGCGGGCATAGGATTTGGCGGAAAAGGCCAGCGCGCCGGCGGCCAGGGCAGTGTTTTTTATGAATTGTCTGCGGTTCGGCATGATGGTGTAGGAAGGTTTATAAGGTTTAAAAAAGTTTATAAAGTTGATAAGGTTTAGGTGTGGACGTTATTCACAACCGGGCGACGTGGTCAGGGGCCGGATTTTCAAACTGCGGAAACGGACCTGGTTACCGTGGTCTTGCAGCAGGATTGGGCCTTGGTCATTCATGCCGAAACCTTCGAAGGGGGCGTACTTGCTGCGGGCTACCAAAGCCTTGAAAATATTGGACTTGCGTTCGTACTCCAGCACCTGGAACCCATTGAGCCAGTAGCGCACCACGTTGTTAGGATATACCTGAATGCGGCCCTGGTTCCAGTCGCCGATGTTGCGCTGAAAACGTTTTTCCAGTTTGTCGGACGGGATCAGATCGTATAAACTCGCCAGCGTGCGGTTGCCCACCACGCCCAGTTTAGCGTCCGGATGGCGTTCGTCGTCGAGGATCTGGTACTCCAGGCCGATGCCGGATTTGCCGCCGGAATCAAAGTTTTCATTGACAAAGTACTTGATGCCGGAGTTGGCGCCTTCGCTGAGTTTGAAATCGAACACCAGTTCGAAAGCGCTGTACTGCCCGGTGGTAACGATGTCGTTGCCCGTTTCCGAGCCGTCGGAGGGGCTGACCTGGATGGTACCCTCTTTCACCGACCAGCGTTTTTCTGGCATAGTGGTGGTATGCACCCCGCGCCAGCCCATAAAATCTGTACCATTGAAAAGCAGCTGATAACCCTGCTTTTTTTCCTGCTCCGATAGGTTGTTGGGCAGCAGATTGACCACCGGCGTCTGGTCGGGCGGACTGGCTTTCAGGTTGCTGGTTTGAATGCGGATGTTTTTCCAGCGGATTTTCATGCCGGGCGTCATATCGGCGTAAATGGCGTGGACCTGCAGCGCGATGAAGCCTTTGGCGGTCATACTATCCACCAGGTAAGCAACGGGCACGCCGTTAATCCAGGTGCGCATCGTGCTGCCGATGGCCTCGATGCGGTACTTATTCCACTCGCCGATGCGAAAAGCCTTTTTGCCAGCGGGATTGATGTTCGGAATGTAGAGCCAATCGCGGCGGGCTTCGTCGTAAATACCGCCCGACCAGGCCCGCGCCGTTGGGTCGACTTCCATTTGATAGCCATGCACGCGCCCGTCCTGGTAGTCAGGGGAGGAAAGGCTGCGAAACTGGATGCCGGAGTTCATCTTGTCGTCCACTTTCAGGTCGAGTTCCAGGATGAAATCGCCGTACTCGGCATTGGTACAGAGGAAGGAATTGGTCGTATTGGCGACGGTCGTGCCCACGATTTCGCCTTTTTCGACGGTGTATTTGGCCTGGCCGTTTTTCTGGTTCCAGCCGTGGAGGGTTTTACCGTCGAAGAGCGGGGTCCAGGTGGAATTTTGAGCGGGGAGGTGGAGTGTGCAGAGGAGTAGGGCGCAGAGGAAGGTTTGTTTTGTCATTGATGCGGGCGGGTTTGCTGGTTTGGGGAATGCCAAATGTAGGAAAAGTAGGATTGTGACTACAAGAATTCGAACTACATCTTCTGAACAGGCACATTTAGGAAAAATGCCGGGCAACCACTATCTTACTGGCATGAAAACTATACTTTTCCTCCTGATTACCTTTCTATGGTGCACCGGACTTTTCGCACAAAGTAATGGCGAACCAGCTCCCGAACGAAGCGCGGCGGCGGCAGTCGGCGCTGATTTCCAGACCACGGAACGCGTGGTGTATGAAATGTACTACATGGATACGTTTCCGAGTTTTCCGGGCGGACAAAGGGAGTTAGATAAATTTATAGCCATGAACTTTCATATGTCCGCTGCCAACATAGAAAGTGGATCTTCCGGCACGAAATGCATTACGTTTGTCATAGAGGCGGACGGCAGCATTTCCAATCAGAAAATTTTACGGGGCTATGACTTCAGTCAGGCCCTCTTCGATCTGGTTGACCGGATGCCCCGCTGGGTACCGGGCGTGAAGAACGGGCAGCCGGTGGCGGTAAACTTCGTGCTGCAGGTGCGGGTACATATAGACTAATGCTTTTTAAGACCCTATATTAGCGAGTCTGTTAAGAAGCCTTCTTAAATATCGGTAAATGGATTGCAATACTTCAAACCAGGTATTTTTCGAAAATCATCATCATTTCTAGACATCAAGGTATATGCATGCACTAAGGCCGTAGCAGCAATTATGGCGTCAGGCAATTTTATTTTTTGGGTTTTTCTAAGTTCAATTGTTTTATCGACAATGCTATCCGTTAAGGGGAAAACAAAACTGTCTTCTATAAATCTTTCAATTTGATGCAAAGGTTTGCCCGCTGGAGCTTGCCAGCCCAACAGTTCCATTTTAGAAATGACTGAAAGAAAGCTTCCCGTGTCATCAAGCGCTGACTCTATGAAATCCAGCGATTTCTCCGGAAGATGGGAATCAAGAAAATAGATAATCGTATTGGTATCTAAGAGATAGGGCGTTCCCATTCGTTACGAAGCTGTTCAAGTTGAATATTCATTTCCGGCAACGACAACCCAGTTTTCAGGCTCCCGCGATATTTCCCGAACTTCTTTCTACGACTCGGTTGTGGAACATTTTCAGCTGATTGATACTTGCTTGATAAATATCCAATGAAATCCAGCACCTCTTTTTGGAGGTGGTCGGGCATCTGCTGGAGTTGGAGAAGAATTTGATCCGTCATAAAAGTTATTTGTGCTAACCCAAAATTACAGACTTTTTAGGTACTTCAGATCAAAAGCCGGATACAGGCAGGCGCAAGGCCTGCCCGTATCCGATGATTCAATCTGTCTGCTCGCTGATGGCTCGATTTTGGGCAGGCGCAAGGCCTGCCCCTACAACGTTTCCAACAATTTCACCATATCCACCTTTTCGCCCACGATTTTCGCTACCTCGCTGATGTGTACGCGTTCCTGTTTCATGGAGTCGCGCTCGCGGATGGTTACGGTATCATCCTCGATGGTTTGAAAATCCACGGTCACGCAGTAAGGCGTACCGATGGCATCCTGGCGGCGATAGCGGCGACCGATGGCGTCTTTCTCATCGTACTGGCAGAGGAAATGCAGTTTCAGTTTGTCGTACACGCTGCGGGCTTTGTCCACCAGGTCTTCTTTGTTGCGTACGATGGGCAGCACGGCACATTTGACCGGCGCAAGAGCCGGCGGGATGCGTAGTACGGTGCGCTGACTGTCTTCGCCCTGGGCATCGGGAACGGTTTCCTCGACCAGGGAGTTAGTCAGCACGGAGAGGAACATGCGGTCGCAGCCGACGGATGTTTCCACCACATAGGGAATATAACTTTCGTTGAGTTCCGGATCGAAGAACTGCAGTTTTTTACCCGACAAATCGGAGTGGCTACGCAGATCGAAATCGGTCCGCGAGTGAATGCCTTCCAGTTCCTTGAAACCGAAGGGAAACTCGAACTGAATATCCACGGCGGCATTGGCGTAGTGGGCCAGGTTGTCGTGGTCTTTAAAGCGCAGTTTGGCGGCCGGTGTCACCGAGCGGTGCCAGGCCATACGTTTCTCTTTCCAAAGGTTGTACACCTCCATCTCCGTGCCGGGGCGGACGAAATACTGCATTTCCATCTGCTCAAATTCGCGCATCCGGAAAATGAACTGCCGCGCCACGATCTCGTTGCGAAAAGCCTTGCCGATCTGGGCAATCCCGAAGGGTATTTTCTGGCGGGTGGTCTTCTGGACGTTCAGGAAGTTGACGAAAATGCCCTGCGCCGTTTCCGGACGGAGGTATAGTTTGGCATCTCCGTCGCCGCCGGCAATGTTCGACATCTGGGTCGAGAACATCAGGTTGAACTGCCGCACTTCGGTCCAGTTGCGCGAACCGCTATCGGGATCGGCAATGTCGAGATCGTCGATGATGGCCTTCATTTCCACCATGTTGTTGTTTTTCATGGCCTCGGCCAGCCTCTTTTCAATCGCGTCGGCTTTCTGCATATACTCCGACACCCGCGGGTTGGTTTCGCGGTACATTTTCTCGTCGAAAGTCTCGCCGAAACGTTTGGCCGCTTTCTCCACTTCCTTATCGGCCTTGGCCAGGAGTTTATCAATTTCGCCCTCGATCAGCACATCAGCCCGGAAACGCTTCTTGGAGTCTTTGTTATCCACCAGCGGATCATTGAACGCATCGACGTGCCCGGAGGCCTTCCAGATTTTCGGGTGCATGAAAATGGCCGAATCCAGTCCCACGATGTTTTCGTGCATCTGTACCATCGCCCGCCACCAGTATTCCTTGATGTTGTTTTTCAGTTCCACGCCCATCGGACCGTAGTCATACACGCCGTTGAGGCCTTCATAAACTTCCGAGGAGGGAAAAATAAACCCATATTCCTTACTGTGCGATACGATCCGTTTGAATAAGTCTTCTGACATGTGTTTGATGAAGGGATGAAGAGATGAAGGGATGAAGGGATTTGGTTCGCGGTAAATGACGCTGCCGGTAATCACTTTATCCTTTCATCATTTCATCATTTTATAAAAAAGAGCCGCAAAGGTGGGAAAATTAGATGAAGTCATGAAGGGATAAAATGATAAAATGATCAGCTAGCCGGCACGATATCACTTTATTATTTCATCACCTATCACTTTATAAACAGCGTCCAAAAAGAACTTGACGCCCCAGTTGGGATAACGACAGCGCTGGTACGCCCCCCATACGGGCGCGGAACCCGGCAAAGCGCCGTGGGTGTTTTCATTTGTACCAAGGATTTGATAATCAACTATTTCGCTTAATAAAAAACGGGCGGCCCGGCGGTGCTGGTCTTCTTTCTTCAAAGCAAAAAGGCGCTGAAAAATAAGGCTCCACTGGGCGTTCCCCGTCAAACAACGGAATTTGTAATCGCCGCGCCAGTCCTGATCGTAACGACCGGCAGTACGGCCTTTTTGCTGCACGACGGACCAGAAAATGTCGGCGGAGGAGATGGTTTTCTGTAAAATATCCGGTTCATTCAACAGCACGGCGCTTTCCAGAAAACCCTCGACGGTATACGCCATGGTATGCGTGAAAGCGGCTTTTTCCGGCCAGAACCCCCAGTCACGCACGGTGCCGTTCGGCAAAAAACGCGCGGCATAAAAGTGCAGCGCCCGCCGCATGGCCGCGTCGATCTCCGGTTTCTGCAGTAACTGATTGGCCCGCAGCATGCCCCACACGGCCCGCGTATAGTAACTGGGCACAAAACCCGGCACATAGGCCGCCTGCCGCCAACTGCCATCGGTCTCGAGGGTACGCAGCAACCAGGTCGTGGCCCGTTCCAGGGCGATTCGATACTGCTCCTCTTCCGTTTCTTCCAGCATGCGCGTCAGCCCGAACAGGATCTGCGCGGTGTTGAATACGCTCGGCTCGGTATGGCCAACCAGCAGTCCGGGGAAGGCGCCCGAGGGCATCTGGATTTGGCATAACCACTGGCCACAGGAGATGGCGTCCTGCCGCAGACCCTCGTTTTTCCTGATTACGGCATAATCCAGCAGTGTCGGAATAATATAGCCCGTTGTCTCCGGATACGCTTTGGCCCAGCCGAACAGCGGCGAATAACTATGCGCCGACCCCTGTCCGCGATGCACGGCCACACTGCGCCGCAACCAGGCCAGCGCCGCGTCGGTGCGCTTTTGCCAGTCGCCCGGCGAGATGTCGCCTATTGGCCGATGTAGGGGATTGGGCATATTTAACCGGGTTCTATAAAGGGCAAAGATTAGCAAATGGTGGTTACTTTGCCCGATTGTAGCGGTTTTTCACCGGCTTCCAGCCACCTTTCATCCATTCGCCTGTCCTTTGTGCTGTTCGTTACGCACCTTGGCGCGCTTTCTTAATTTCCACCTTTCTTAGAAAACACTTTAACCAACACACATCAAAGATGAAACCGTACATTTTTTCCCTGCTGCTGCTGCTGGCCGGCCACTGGGTAAGCGCCCAGGCCGACCTGCCGACGTACAACGTCGACGACATCAACGTGGCCTACAAGAAATTCATCCTGCCGAATGGTCTGCGCGTGATCGTTCATGAAGACCACAAGGCCCCCATCGTGGCGGTGAACGTGTGGTACCATGTAGGTTCCAAAAATGAAAAGATGGGTAAAAGCGGTTTCGCCCACTTGTTCGAGCACCTGTTGTTCAATGGTTCGGAAAACTACAACACCGACTATTTCCAGGCCCTCGAAGCCATCGGCGCGACCGACCTGAATGGTACGACCAATGAAGACCGTACGAACTACTTCCAGAACGTACCGCTCGGCGGACTCGATCAGGTACTCTGGCTGGAAAGCGACCGGATGGGCCACCTGATCGGCGCGATCGACCAGGCCAAACTGGACGAACAGCGCGGCGTGGTGCAAAACGAAAAACGCCAGGGCGAAAACGAGCCCTATTCGCTCGGCTGGGACATTATGCAAAAGGAAATGTTCCCGCCATACCACCCCTACGGCCACACCGTGATCGGAGAAATGAGCGACCTGAACGCGGCCAGCGTGACCGACGTACAGGAATGGTTCAAAGGCTATTACGGCGCCGCCAATGCCGTGCTCGTGATCGCCGGCGACATCACCACCGATGCCGCGTATGAAAAAGCCATCCAGTATTTCGGGAACATTCCCGCCGGACCAACGATTGCCCGCCCCATGGTCAATATCCCGAAACGGAGCGGCGAAGTACGCATGACCTACCAGGACCGCGTGCCCGAATCACAGGTCAACATAGCCTGGAACATTCCGCAATGGGGCAGCGACGACGCCGTTTACCTGGACCTCGTTTCGGACATCCTTTCTTCCGGCAAAAACAGCCGCCTGTACAAACGCCTGGTCTATGAAAAACAGATTGCGACCTCGCTGTTCTGCTTCAGCGGCCCGAACGAAATTGCCGGTAACTTCGTCATTTCCGCCAACGTAAAACCCGGCCACACCATCGAAGAAGTGGAAACGGAGATTAACAGCATTTTGAACGATCTGCTGGCCAAAGGTCCTTCGCTGGAAGAACTCAAACGCGTGAAAGCGGCTTATTTCGCCAACTTCATCAAGGGCCTGGAGCGCATCGGCGGTTTCGGCGGCAAAAGCGATCTGCTGGCGCAAAATGAAGTGTATGGCGGTAGCCCGGACTACTACAAAAAGTCGCTGAAAGTGTACAACGCCGCGACGGTACAGCAGGTGCACGACGCCGCCAAACGCTGGCTCAGCGACGGCCGCCTGGTCCTCACCTGCACGCCTTTCCCGGAGTACAAGGTGACCGACAAGGAAGTCAACCGCAAGGAAAAACCGAAGGTGGACATGGGCGTAACGGCGAAATTCCCCGATCTGCAGCGCGCTACGCTGAAAAACGGGATGAAAGTGGTGCTCGCGCGCCGGGCTGAAAGTCCGACCGTCGTCGCCAGCCTGATGTTCGACGCCGGTTACTGCACCGATAAATTCGGCGGTAAACCCGGTCTGGCCAATCTCTCCATGAACATGCTGGACGAGGGTACCAAAACCCTCAACAGCCTGCAGATCAATGAGCGGCTGCAACTGCTGGGCGCTTCGCTGAACACCACCAGTGACCTGGATTTCTCCTACGTCAACCTGAACACCCTGAAACAAAGCCTGGACCCCAGCCTCGACCTCATGGCCGACGTGGTGCTGAACCCCGCTTTCCCGGAGGCCGATTTCGAGCGCCTGAAAAGCCAGCAGATCAGCACCATCCAGAATGAAAAAACCCAGCCCCAGAGCATGGTCATGCGCGTCATGCCCGAACTGCTGTACGGCAAAGACCACCCTTACGGCATGCCGATGAGCGGCACCGGCGAGGAAGAAACCGTGAAAGCCCTGAGCCTGACCGACGTGCGCGGTTTCCAGCAGCGCTGGTTACGCCCGAACAACGCCACCATCGTGGTGACCGGCGACATTTCCATGGAAGAACTGACCGCGAAACTGGAAAAACGTTTCGGTACCTGGCAGAAAGGCGATGTGCCGAAAAAAGTGATCCCGGAAGTGAAAACGGCCGGCAGCACAGGCAAGATCTATTTGATCGACCGGCCGGAAAGCGAGCAGAGCCTGATGGTGGCCGGTTACCTGACCAAACCCTACGGCCAGATGGACGAAAACGCCATCGAGCAAATGAACAACGTACTGGGCGGCGACTTCACCAGCCGGATCAATCTGAACATCCGCGAAGACAAACACTGGAGCTACGGCGCCGGTTCGACCATCATGAACACCCGCGGCCAGCGCCCCTTCCTGGTGTTCGCGCCGGTGCAGACCGACAAAACCAAGGAAAGCGCTCAGGAGGTGATCAAGGAAGTCACCGCTTTCAGCAGCGACAAACCGATGACCCAGGCCGAGTTCGACAAGACCAAACAGAACACCGTGCTGGGTATGGCGGGCATGTGGGAAACCAACGCCCGCGTGAACCGCTCGGTCGCCGAGATCGTGAAATACCAACTGGCCGACGACTACTGGAAGACCTACAGCCAGCGTGTCCAGGCCCTCGGTCTGAAAGACGTGCAAAACGTGGCCAAAAGCATCATTCAGCCGGGTAACCTGGGCTGGTTCATGGCCGGCGATGCCGAGAAAGTACTGCCCGGTTTGCAGCAGTTGGGTCTGGAGGTTATCCAGATCGATGCGAACGGGAAGGTGTTGAGTAAGAAGGCGAAGCCGTAGGTTGCGGTAGAGTTCGTTAGAGAGAGAGAGAGAGAGAGAGAGCGAGAGAGGCGTTCCGCGGGTTTGGCGGAGCGCCTCTTTTTGTTGGGGATGGGAGAAAATGTGTTTCTTTGTTGGGAAAGGGGTGCATAAGGGCTTTGCAAACGAGGAGCAGCTTCGCTCGAGCATATAAAAAACGAAGAAGATATGGATATTTATAAGTCTTTAATTACAGCAGTAAAAGATACATTGAAATCTCAGGGGTTTTCAAAAAAAGGGAACACATTTTATCTTTTCAAATACGGCAATTGGGGAGTGTTAAATTTTCAAAAAAGCAGAGATTTTATGCCAGGAAAAACCAAGTTCACCATTAATCTTGGTGTTTCTTCTGGTGTTATTACTAAGAATTTGGGTATTGGCAATGATGACCCCACGATAAAACCGGAGGTTTGGGAATGTCATTGGAAAAAACGAATCGGCAATTTGCTGCCCATAAAAAAAGACTATTGGTGGATAATTGATGATCAAACTAAATTTGAGCAGCTAAAAAAAGAAATTATTACCATCATAAATACCCTTGCGGTGCCAGATATTGAAACCCATATATCAGATCAGATTTTGGAAAGTTTGTGGTTAAGCGGAGTATCCGTAGGCATTACCGAGTTCGAACGTTATATGTATTTAACAATTATTCTGCATTCATATAAAAGAGAGAATTTGCACGCGATAATCAAAGAATTAAAAGAATATGCCAAGAGCAAATCAATTGAATTTGCAGCCAACGATCACATTAAAATGATTGAAGAATAATGTTGTTGTCTAATCAAAAAAACCGATCAATTTGGATACTGATAGTTTCAAGCATTCCGGCCGAAGTTGGCGTCCTCGCCAACTTCACCGGCGCAGGTCAATCTTTCTTGAATACTCGTTCCACCGCTGCTTGCTGGCGAGGACGCCAGCAAGGGGCCAAAAAGCCCTATTTTTATGTATAAAATTTGCTTCTGTTTAATTGTTTTTTTCTCAACCGGTTTACTGACAGCCCAGACTCCGATCCTCTGGGGTGACTTCACGGAAGTGGAAAAATCCACCTACTTGGATGATATTGCTTTAGTGGACCAGCAAGGTTTTGTGCTATGGCGTTATCAATACAAAGAAAATTACAATACACTCAAAGTTATTTCCTTTGAAGCCTATGGAATTGATAATAACCGGGTCATACAAGTAACCCCACCTCAGAAACATGGAGATAATTATATTTCTTTTTTCAGGTTATTTCTTTTAAATGGAAAGCTATACGGCCTTTTTGATGAAGGAGTGATGGGTGGCTATGTTAGCCTTTTCGCCTGGCAACTGGATCGCAATTCCCTTTCTCCAGTAGGCGAGCCAATCAAATTACTGGACACTGGAGAAGAGTTTAAGGAAATAGGGCTTGGTTTGACTTCGCTATCGACTTTGGAATGTGCTTTTAATAGTGACACTACGGAGATGGCCATTTCATTTCGTGTCGATGAACGAAAATCATTAGTTGTCGCAGTATTTAATAAGGACTTAGTCCTACAATGGGAAAAAACACTAACTCCCGGTGATAAATTCAATACTTTAGGATATAGTACAAATCGTTTGATTTTTCAAACACGGTTTGCGTTTGGTGAGTATATGCAAAGATTCGGATTTATGAATCGCTGCTTATCTTACCAAAATGGAATGGTTTCGATGATTTATAATTTTGATATCAATAAAGCCGAACGGAAACTGCAAGGCAAGGTCGCTTCCGATAAAAATCCAGCTTCTTTTCATGCGTTAACCATAAGTAACATGGGTAAGACGGTGCATGATCTATGGATTAATTTAGGAGCAGGGAAATTGGTGAATAGCCTGCAAACAGTTCCACAAGTTGATGGATCTCTTCGATGTATCGGTACTTACACCTTAAAGAATAAGCTGATGACCGAGGCCTCAGATTTTACGCAAATTATCCCCATTGCCGGGTTGTTTCAGGTCAAAATTTCAGCGGCAGGCATGATAGAAAGTGAACCAGTAATTACTGAGTTATTACCGCTAATATTAAAACGAAAAGCAGTTATCGCGCAGCTATCTAAAATAAATTACGAATGGGGTGAAGAGCTCTACGGCTTTGAGCCACGAGATATAAAAATTATGCCAGATGGAGAACTGGTTGCCCTCTTTGAGTCCAGGCTAATTATTGGTAAAATGCGCCACGATGGTGAAAATAGTTGCAATGACATATTAGCCGTACACTTGAATAAAGATGGTCATGCTACCTGGGCAAATGTAATCGCCAAACAACAGACCAGTGTAAAATGGCAGGATATGGCCCATTCATCATTTGGTTTGCTTCAGGACGGTAAACTACTGCACTTTATTTATTTGGATGAGGTGGACCGTGATGGCGAACTCTATATAAGTACGTTGAATGAAAATGGAGAGGTTATGGAGCGTAAAAAGATATTAAGTCCCCAGTCAGAAGCCGTTGTTATTCCCCGATCACTTGTACAAGTGGGCGCCAAGACCTTTATTCTTCCGGCTGGAAGCAACAAAAAATTCAGATTTGGTTTGGCAAAATTATGAAGTGGCCGTTGAACATTCCTTCCCGCTCCAGCCACAGTGCAGCGAAAACTATCTGCGGGTGTTCAGGCCGAAGGTCAATCGCCGGCCGAAGTTGCCGTCCCCGCCACCATCAACGGCGCAGGTCGATCTTTCACAAGCACGCATTCCACCGCTGCTTGCTGGCGCGGACGCCAGCAAGGGCCGAAAACGGTAAACGCTTGCATGCTTTTGGCGGTAAGTTTATCTTTGCCAAGCGTGCACGATTGGTGCGCATATTGATGAGTTACCTGCAATTGCGAGACCTGCACTTTACGAACGGGGTAGCTGAAAACCGAAAGGAGTTCACCAGCAAAAAGAGTAAAACCAATAAAAAACACGGAGGTATCTCCACAAAAAAAATGAAAAAAGTAATCACAACAATTTATATAACACTCCTTATTGGAGTTAATTTCGCAATCTCGCAAAGTTTAGGAAGGGTAGGTTCACCGACAGATATTGTTACGACTACTACAGTTGGAACTGTATTGATGGGTGGTGGAAGTGATGTTGATGCAGCTTTCACATGGATGATTAATAAATCAGGAGGAGGAGACTTTGTTGTTATTCGTGCCACCGGTACAAATGCCTACAATAGTTATATATACGGTTTGGGTCCGGCTCATTCGGTTGAAACTTTTCTTATCAATTCAACAACTCTTGCAAATGATTCAGCGATTGTCAAGTCAATAAGAAAAGCTGAAGCAGTATTTTTTGCCGGAGGAAATCAAAATGACTATATCACTTATTATAAGGGAACGGCATTAGGAATGGCTTTAGATTATTTGGCGAATGTTAAACAAGTGCCAATTGGAGGTACCAGTGCAGGCATGGCGATCCAAGGCTATGTTTACTATGACGGTATTACCAATGTATTGTCTCAGGATGTTTTATTAAATCCGTATGCCTCCGGAACAGGTTTGCACTACAACGATTTTTTACACAATACATTTCTCCAAAAAACTATTTGTGATACGCATTTTAATACAAAAGGCGGTACAACACCGAACGGCATTACTGGAAGACAAGGAAGATTGATGTCATTTTTATCGCGTATGATTATAGATTCATCAATGACTGATGTTAAAGGAATTGCTTGCGATGAAAAAACGGCAGTTTGCATTGATGAGAATGGAATTGGTATGGTGGTAGGAATTAATAAAGCATATTTTTTAAGACAATGGTGTGCAGAACCAGAAACATGCATTACAGGAAATCCACTCACCTGGACTAATGGTGCCAAAATTTATGTTATCAATGGTCCTGGAAGTTACACTGCAATACCTACAGTTGCCAAATCTGTAGATTTAAAAAATTGGACTACTGTAATGGGTGGAACTTATGAATATTGGACTGTAAATGCTGGTATACTTTCCATCGGGCAAACAACAGGAACTCCTGTTACCTGTAATATTACAGGCGTTGCAGATTTTAATGATAAAGACAAAATAATTATTTATCCAAACCCAACAAACGGACACTTTACAATTTCCCTTTCAGGCGACAACACTACAATTACTGTTACAGATATACTTGGTCATCAAATACTAAAAACACAAACAACACAAAAGGCAACGAACTTACAACTTGACAATAACGGAGTTTACATAGTTTATATTACGACAAAGCAAGGAACAAGAACTCGAAAACTAATTGTAGACAGATGACAGAAGAAAGAGCAACAGCAGGTAACATGGCAGACGACCCGAAACAGACAAACAATTTACCATGGCAGAAAAAACTCTAATCAAAAATATAAGCATCATAAACGAGAGACAAATTTTCGTTGCTGACCTCTTAATTGAGAGCGATATAATTCAAAAAATTGCAAAACTCGTTGAAGACAATAACGCAAAAGTAATTGACGGAACAGGAAAGTATTTATTACCCGGTATCATTGACGGACAAGTTCATTTTCGTGAACCCGGACTAACACATAAAGGCGATATTTATACAGAAAGCAAAGCTGCTATTGCAGGTGGTGTGACTTCTTTTATTGATATGCCAAATACATTTCCGAATGTATTAACCATTGACATCCTAAATGAAAAATATCAAATAGCATCTGAAAAATCCTTAGCTAATTTCGGCTTCTTTTTAGGTATTAATGAAGACAACCTTGATGAAGTAATTAAACTTGACACCTCTAAACTTTTAGGTGTTTCTGATGACGGGCTTTACTTTACAAAAAAAGGAAACCTACTTGCCGACAATCCAGCAACAATGGAAAAGCTTTTTGCCAACTGCAAATCCATTATTGCTATTCATTCTGAAAAAGAGCAAATAGTTGAAGAGAACGAGCAATTTTACAGAGAAAAATATAGCGAGAATGTCCCTATTGAAATTCACTCAATTATTAGAAGCGAAAAAGCTTGTTATGAAGCAACCAAAAGAGCAATTGATATAGCAAACAAACACAAGGCACGACTTCACATTTTACACTTGACCACAGAAGCGGAAACACATCTCTTCCGTAATGACATTCCTTTGCAGGAGAAAAATATTACAACAGAAGTATCGGTTCATCATCTATGGTTTTCAGACACAGATTATAAGCGTTTGGGAACTTTAATAAAATGGAACCCTGCCATAAAAACAGAAAAAGATAAAAGAGGGCTATTAAAGGCTTTGTTGGACGACAGAATAGATATAGTAACTACAGACCATGCACCTCACACGTTAGACGAAAAACAAAAACCTTACTTTCAGTCAATGTCGGGTGCACCAATCGTCCAGCATTCTTTGAACATTATGCTTGAGTTTTACAAACAAGGGCTAATATCGTTAGAAAAAATAGCAGAAAAGATGTGTCATAATCCAGCGACACTTTACAGTATCGAAAAAAGAGGCTTCATACGAGAAGGCTACTTTGCAGACCTGACTATTGTTGATTTACATTCAAGTTGGACAGTTGATAAGAAAAATATTTTATCCAAGTGTGGTTGGTCACCATTAGAAGGAACAACATTTAAAACTAAAGTAACGCATACATTTGTAAACGGCAACTTGGTTTACGACAACGGACATTTTAACGAAACAAAAAAAGGTCAAGCCTTATCTGTTACAAATAAATAATTCATATTTTTTGATTCAAATCCTAACCATTTTATATTTTGAAAACAACAAATTTAGATACAGCAAAGCAAGCATTAAGAGCAAATGAAATTATTGCCATACCCACCGAAACGGTGTATGGTTTAGCAGGTAATGCCTACAGTGAAACTGCGATAGAAAAGATATTCAACCTAAAAAAGCGACCGTTCTACAATCCATTAATTGTACATATTAAATCTGCGAAATTTTTAACAGAAGTTGCTTTCGACATTCCGGATATTGCAAAAAAAATGGCAAAAGAATTTTGGCCAGGCCCTTTAACATTAATTTTAAAGAAGCAGCCCAATATTCCTGATTTGGTAACTGCAGGAAAAGAAACTGTTGCCATAAGAGTACCTAACCACCCATTAACCTTAAGTCTTTTAGAGCAATTAGATTTCCCTTTAGCTGCACCGAGTGCCAACCCTTTTGGGTCTATCAGTCCTACTACTGCCGAACATGTTGCTAATTATTTTAAAAATACTTTAGACGTTATTTTAGATGGTGGTGAATGTGAAAAGGGATTGGAATCAACTATTATTGGTTTTGAAAACAATCAACCCATATTATTCAGACACGGTGCTATTTCAGTAGAGGATATAGAAAGAGTGATAGGAAAATTACTGATAAAAACAAACAGCAGTGGTAGTGATGTAACTGCACCCGGAATGCTTTCACGTCATTATTCACCAGTAACAAATACCTATCTGACTGATAATGTTAGCGAGTACTGTAAGTTATTTCAAGATAAAAAAATAGGCCTATTGCTTTTTAAAGATTCAATAAAAGGGAATAACATAGTCCATCAAGAAATACTTTCTACAACGGGAAACGTTAACGAAGCAGCAAAAGAGTTGTATGCTGCTTTGCACCGTTTGGATAAATTAAATTTAGATGCGATAATTGCAGAGCGTTTTCCTGACAATGGGCTTGGTAAAACAATAAATGACAGATTGCAAAGAGCAGTCGAGAAATAATTTCTAAAATATTAATGAAATGCCAAATGTTACTGTTTCAAAATAGAAAACTTCTTATTGCAACAAAACATCGAAAAGAAAAAGCAAGTAGAAAAAAGTTGAAAAAGAAGCATTGTGAATTAAGAACTGACAAATGGGTAATATTAACACCTATTGAATTTTCCTCCCCAAGTGGAGCAATTAAATTTGGTGTCGGCTCAAGTATTAACGGCTGGCACGATTGGTTGATAAAAGAAACTGACAAGAACTTACAGACATTAAGAAAGAAATAACCACTCTCCCGCTCGAGCGAGGGCCAAAACACGACACTGACAGACAAACAATGGCAGCAACACCCAATAAATTATCAAGGCTGACTTTGGGACAATTGGTTTTCACAAACTCAATAGTGATTATCATCTTTATGACTATCACCTCCTTCGTTTGTTCAGACGGACTAGTTGGTGGCGACTGTGTTAAACATTTAGGCAATCGGGTTTTTCTGTTTCAAATGATAGCAAACTTCGTTTTTGCAGGATATTACTTCCTCAAAATAGACAAAAGGAAATGGGGTATGCTGTCTCTCAATTTTTTGTTGACGACAATAGTTTACATCATTGCAGCGACATTTCACAGTATTTTAAAAGCAGGACTATTTTAACTTTTCATCATAACTTCCGGCATTGATACCTTTTCGGCCGATGTTGGTTAAACCATAGATAACGTTACCACCAACATCAACACCGCCGGTCAATCTTCCATACCCCCCCATTCTACCGCCCCTTGCTAACTTGCACGCCAGCAAGCACCGACAAACCCACCTCAACATGCCTAAATCAACCATTCCAACGCTGGCATTTGAAACCGCCGAAACCTTTGAAACCTGGCTCGACCAGAACCACGAGCACTCCACCGGCCTTTGGCTCAAAATATTCAAGAAAGATGCCGGCGAAAAGACCATCAGTTATGCCGAAGCCCTGGAGGTAGCGCTTTGCTACGGGTGGATCGATGGTCAGAAACAAGCGTTTGATGAACGGGCCTGGCTGCAAAAGTTCTGTCCCCGCAGTGCCAAAAGTATGTGGTCCAAAATAAATATTGGACATGTCGAAAGATTAATCCAGGCCGGCAGAATGCGACCCGCAGGATTAAAAGCGGTCGAGAAAGCCAAAGCGGACGGTCGTTGGGAAAAGGCCTACGATTCCCCGAGCAACATGACGATACCGGAAGACTTTCTACAAGAACTTAGCAAGAACAAAATAGCAGAAGCGTTTTTTATGGGGCTCAATAAGACCAATCTTTTCTCCATTGGCTTTCGCCTGCAGACTGCAAAAAAACAAGAGACCAGAGACAAGCGCATGAAAAAGATTATTGACATGCTGGCCAAAGGGGAGAAATTCCATTAGAACCCGGCCGATGCTGCCATCCCCGCCAACCTCAAAGGCGCAGGTCCATGTTTCATCACTACGCATCCCACCCCGTTGCTTGTCGGCGAGAAAGCCAACCAGGGCCGAAAACGCTGCGTACGCCGGACTTTTAGTCCGGTCGCGCTCGTAGTATGCTTCCCTTTTGTCGCTGCGCTCCAAAAGCGCGGACCTGGAAGTCCGCGGTACGGAGCAGGGGCAAATACAGCGGCCCACATCAGATCAAAGTTATGTTTGCCTTAATCATCCGCTGCTCGCTCGAGCGGCGACAAATCATCCCCTGCTGCCCTTTATCTACCCGTCGCGTTAGCCCCTGCATTTGTCGTATTCACACCTAACCGAAGCCTGCAATACGTTCTACCTTTACATGACCGATCAACAAGTAGCTATTCAAAAATTACTCAAACGCCTAAAAATAAAATTATGGCACTCATCAATCCGCACATCAATTTCAACGGCAATGCCGAGGAAGCATTTACTTTTTACAAGTCCGTCTTTGGCGGAGAATTCGCCAGAATCATGCGTTTCAAAGACCTGGCAAGTGCTGAATTTCCAGTAGCGGAACACGAAGCCAATAAAGTCATGCACATTGCTTTGCCTATTGGCAACAACGTTTTAATGGGAAACGATGTACCGGAAATTATGGGACGAACCAATGAAAATGAAAACCGGTCTAAAATAGCCATCAGTGCAAAAAGCCGGGAAGAAGCGGACCACTTATTCAATGGACTTTCCACCGGCGGACAAGTGGAAATGCCGATGGCTGACAGTCCCTGGGGTTCTTACTTCGGTATGTTCAGAGACAAATATGGTATTGAATGGATGATAGATTTTGACCCGAATTATAAGGGACAACTGTAGAGGGGGTTGGGCAACTTGGCGGAATGACCATTCTATTCTCCATTTTTGCTGGTTATCAGGCTTTCCGTTCCAACCGGCGAAAATACCGGGCATTTGAACAATTATAACCACCACCATGCAGCACCAAGCAAAATCCCTCCGCCCCTTCATCGGCGCGAAAGACTTCCAGCTCTCCCGCCGTTTTTACCGCGATCTTGGTTTTGAGGAAACCGTTTTATCACCCAATATGTCCGTCTTTAAAACCGATGGACTGGCCTTCTATTTACAGGATGCCTACGTGCAGGACTGGATCGATAACACCATGCTTTTCCTGGAAGTGGAAGATGTAGCCCGGCACCGGGACGACCTGCTGGCCCTGGATCTGCCGGCCAAATACGAAGGCGTTCGCCTGACGCCCATTCGGAACGAGGACTGGGGTCGGGAGTATTTCCTGCACGATCCCGCCGGTGTACTCTGGCATTTCGGGGAGTTTAAAGACTAGTTTGAGTAGTTTGCGAGGTTTGATGGTTTGAATATTTGGTTATCAGTTCGTTGAAATCCAACTTTGTTCAAAACCAATTTGCGCTGACGGTACAAGGCTGCCCCCCCACACGTCCAACCCGACCAGGCTACAACCAAGTCCTTAGAACAGCGCTGCCATTCCCAGCCCCCACTGCCAAATGACCGCCACCGCCGCCAGAAACAAATACAAATACCGCCGCACGACCTTTTTCACCAGCCGCGGGTCCGGGGAAAAGCCCATTTTTTCCAGCACGTCGGAATAGAAAATGCGGTCTTCCGTCTCCACAAAACCATGCTGCTCATTCAACAGACAGCGACCGAAAACGGCGAATTGTAACATCACTGCGCCATATACCGGCACCAGTATTTTCCAGGAAAACAGAAAAGGCGCGACCCAGGCCAGTCCCATCACGAACACATGCGCCCAAAATACCAGCGCCGTTTTTGAAACTACCTGTTCATCGTTCATCGTTCATACTTCATCGTTAACGCTGCGTCGCATGATCCAGTCCTCCTGTGGGTCATCGCCCAGCGGGAACCATTCCATACCGCATATTTCGAAGCCGCAATGTTCGTAAAAGGCCACGGTAGCCGGCGCTTTTTTCCAGACGCTGAGCCATACCCAGTCCAGATCGGCCGCGAGGGCGCACTGCTGCGCAAAATCGAGCAATTGACGCCCGATCCCCTGGCCCTGGTAAGCCGGCGCGATATAAATGCGCTGCACCTGCATGCTGCGTTCGCTGCCGATCTCCGGCGGATGCTGGTCGAAGTTCAATTTCAGGTACGCCACCCGTTCGTCGTTCAGGCAGGCCAAGTAGAAGGCCGAGTAGGGATGCCGGAATTCCGCCTCCATTTTTTCCGGCGTAAAATGCGCCGCACAGTAGTCGTTAAAAGCCTTGGGGTCGTTTTGGGCTTCATAAGTAATGCGGAAAGTATGCTCGGCAAAGGCGCGCAGGAATTCGAGATCGGCAGGTTCGGCTCGGCGGATGGTGATCATGGGGCAAAAATAGCAAGTTCATGCCTGAAACGGCAGGCCCGGACGGCGGATTAAAATCCACCTGGTTCCCTGAATAGCAACGCGGATGAAACGGATTATACGGATTTGCGCGGATTTTAAAAATCCGTTTTGATCCGTATAATCCGCGTCATCCGCGTTCCAATAGGTAGCAGCAGGTTTTTATGCGGACAAAAATCCGCCGTCCGTTTACATAAAGGTGCGCTCGATCGTCCAGTATAAGGCAATCAGCGCAATGACCGCGGAAACGGGCATGACCACGCGCTGGCGATACCAAGGCTTGTCCGAAAACCAGCGCCCCACCAGCCAGTAGGCCGCCAGAATGACGCTGATCTGGCCCAGTTCCACCCCCACATTGAAGGTCAGCAGCGACAACATATAGTCGGAGGGCGGCAGGCCCAGCTCCGTCAGCGCAGAGGCGAAACCCATCCCGTGTACCAGTCCGAACAGGAACACAATGGCGATCCGGCTGGGCTTCAGTTCGCGCACCAGGATGTTCTCCATGGCCACGAAAAAAATGGACAGCGCGATCACCGGCTCGATCACCGCGGGCACCGGTTTGATGTAGCCGTACATGGCCAGCCCCAGCGTGATCGAATGCGCCAGTGTGAACGCCGAAGCCTGCCAGATAACGGTCGACAAACGCGGACTCAAAAAGAAAATACTCAGCACGAACAGAATATGATCCAGTCCCAGCGGTACAATGTGCGTATAACCCAGCTGGAGATAGAACCAGCCCACATCCGTAGTGGACATGGCGGCGAGTTCGTAGTTGATGGTATGGGCGTGGGCGAGCGTCAGACTGGCCAGCAGCAGCACGAGCGACAGGCACCAGCGGTAAACCGGGTAGGCAGCAAGCGTTTTCATCTTCTTCCTCTTTACCGATTAACCCGCCAACTGCGTTTTCGCTTCCTGTGCCAGCATTTCGTCCATGTAAGGTTTCAGCGCTAAGGCTTTGGTAATCATGGCTTTCCCTTCTTCCTGCTGGCCATTAGCGATCATGATCAGGCCCGCTCTCACTAACCGTTCGGGGTTCTGGGAATTGGTACGCATCATGTTTTTCACCAGCGGCATGGCGTCGGCAGCCTGGCCTTTTTTGTAGTACACCCAGGCGAGGGTTTCGCAGGCATCGATGTTTTCCGGACGACGGTCGTACTCGATTTTGGCGTGTTCGTAGGCTTTATCCAGCTTTCCGGTTTTCACGTAGAGGGCGGACAGTTCGCGGTCGGAATAGTGGCCCAGGTCCTTGTTTTTATTACCCGAAATATTGTCGGCCAGCAGGGCGTCGGCGGTGATGCGGGCGCATTCGTCGGCTTTTTCCGGCTGGTTGCTCAGGCGGTACAAGTCGATGAGATCTTCGAAGAAAGAGGCGTCGCTCATGATGCCCCGGGCTTTTTCCAGGTGGGCAATAGCTGTCGGGTAGTCTTTTTTGAAACGGGCGATGCGCGCCAGTCCTGCCAGGGCGAAGGGATAGTCGGGACGTTCCTGCAAGGCGGTCAGGTACTGCGCTTCGGCCTGATCGGGCTGATTGGTGTCTTCATAGAGGTGGGCGAGCACCATACGCGACCACTCCATATCTTCATAGCCGGGATAACCGGCGGAAACGGCCAGTTTGATGGCGGCAACGGAGCCGGGCACGTCGCCATGTATTTCCCGCAAATAACTGACGCGGGAATACGAGCGGATATCCGGGCGCACGGTGACCATTTTATCAGCCATTTCAACGGCTTTCGGGTAGTCGCCCATTTCGACGTTGGCATCGACTAACAGGCCGTAAATGAAGGAGTTATACGGGTTTTGGGCCAAGCCCTGCATGGCCACTTCCTTGCCTTCCGCAAAACGGTGCTGGGAGAGATAAACCAGTGATTTATAACAAATGGCCTCGAAATTCTTGGGGTCTTTGGCAAGCACATGATCGATCATGTCGAGCGCAGCCTTGTTATAATAGGAGTTGTCGCCGGTCATCCGGCCTTCCTGCATGAATTCCTTGGCGAGCAGGAGCTGATTTTTGGGATCCTCGGGTTTGAGCTTCAGGTCGACGAGGATCTTGGCGACCCGTTTCTGGGTTTCCGGCCATTCGGGGGCATTGGCAAGTACGCCGCTGCGTTCCTTGAATTCGGGGAAGGCGCTTTTGTTTTTGCCGTTAAAAAAGATGAAGCCGGCGAAGGCGGCACAGACGACGACCAGGGCGCCGTAAAGAGTAGTTCGTACTGAATTTTGCATGACGTTGACGATTGTTTGGGAGATTTACGTGCAAATGCGGGAAATGGATTTTGGGGACTTAGAATATATCTGCGAGGCAGGCACGCAGCGCCGCTCCTGGTCGGAAGACTCTTTTAGTCGTCCGACCAGTAATGCCCAGTACCAGCGTTTTACTTACCACAAAAACAGGAAGGGAATTTTTGACACCTACATGCGCTAAAGAAAAACACCCAGCTTAGCGGTCCGACGACCAAAAAAGTCGTTGGACCGCAGCTCCTGGTCGGAAGACTCTTTTAGTCGTCCGACCAGTAACACACAGTACCAGCGTATTACTTACCACGAAAACAGGAAGGGAATTTTTGACACCCACATGCGCTAAAGAAAAACACCCAGCTTAGCGGTCCGACGACCAGTAACACACAGTACCAGCGTATTACTTACCACGAAAACAAGAATGGAATTTTTGATAGCCACATGCGCTAAAGAAAAACACCCAGCTTAGCGGTCGGACGACCAAAAAAGTCGTCCGACCGCAGGCTCACACCTGCATCACCCCCACATTAAACTTCTCCACCGGCGCATTATTAGCTGCCTCGATGCCCATACTGATCCACTGGCGCGTGTGGCGCGGATCGATGATGGCATCCACCCACAAACGGGCGGCGGCGTAGTACGGCGTGGTCTGGGCCAGGTATCGCGCCTTTGTCTGTTCGAAGAGTTCGCGCTCCCCGTCCGGGTCTGGCGCGGAGCCTTTATCTTTCAGCGACTGCACCTGGATCTGGGTCAGCACTTTTGCGGCCTGCTCGCCCCCCATCACCGCTATTTTGGCGGTCGGCCAGGCGACGATCAGGCGCGGATCATAGGCCTTGCCGCACATGGCATAGTTGCCGGCGCCGTAGGAATTACCCATCACGATGGTGAATTTGGGTACCGTGGAATTGGACACCGCATTAACCATTTTCGCGCCGTCCTTGATGATGCCGCCGTGTTCGGAGCGGGTACCGACCATGAAGCCGGTCACGTCCTGCAGGAACACCAGCGGTATCTTTTTCTGGTTGCAATTCAGGATGAAACGCGTGGCTTTATCTGCCGAATCGGAGTAGATCACCCCGCCGAACTGAATTTCTCCCTTGGCATTTTTCACCACCTGCCGGTTATTGGCCACAATGCCGACCGCCCAGCCGTCCACGCGGGCATAGGCGCAGAGGATGGTTTTGCCATAATGTTCTTTGTACTGGGTCATTTTTCCCTCGTCGACCAGGCGGCGCAGGAGTTCTACGGTATCATAGGGCTTGGCGCCGTTTTCCGGAAAAATGGACAGCAGGTCGTCCGCAGTACCCACGGCGGGCTGGGGCTTCACACGGTCGAAACCGGCATTCTCGAAGCGACCGAATTTATCCACCAGGTCTTTGATCGTGTCGAGGCAGGTTTGATCGTCGGGCATTTTATAGTCCGTCACGCCGGAAATTTCGGAGTGGGTCGCTGCGCCGCCCAGCGTTTCCTTATCGGCATCTTCCCCGATGGCCGCTTTCACGAGGTAGGGACCGGCCAGGAACACCGAGCCGGTTTTCTCCACGATCAGGGCCTCGTCGGACATGATGGGCAGGTAAGCGCCCCCGGCCACGCAGCTGCCCATGATGGCGGCAATTTGTGGAATACCGGCTGAAGAAAGTTTAGCATTATTGCGAAAAATGCGGCCGAAATGCTCTTTATCGGGGAAAATTTCATCCTGTAGCGGCAAATACACCCCAGCCGAATCCACCAGGTAAATGATGGGCAGGCGGTTTTCCATGGCAATTTCCTGGGCGCGCAGATTCTTTTTGCCGGTGATGGGAAACCAGGCGCCCGCTTTCACGGTCGCGTCGTTGGCCACCACGATGCACTGGCGGCCGCGTACATAACCGATCACCACCACCACCCCACCGGCGGGACAACCACCGTGTTCGGCATACAGTTCATAACCGGCAAAAGCACCGATCTCGAGCTGGTCAGCGCCTTCATCCAGTAGGTATTCGATGCGTTCGCGGGCGGTCATTTTGCCCTCCCCATGCAGTTTCTCGATGCGTTTGGGGCCGCCACCTTGGTAAATTTTATCCAGCCGGCGATGCATATTGCCCACGGCGAGTTTCAGGGCATCATTGTTTTTTTCGGCTTCCAGGTTAATCTGTGTGGTGGACATACGGGTCAGGTTCTTAATTTTCCGCAAGGTACAACGGGTTTGGAAAATCGAAGGGTCGCGCTGCAATATGGGCGGACAGCTTTATGCCAAAAGTGGGAAAAGTGTAGGTTTGCGGCTTAAACAAAACCTGTACATGACCACCTGTCTCAACTGCGAAAAAGAATTCAAGGGCAAGTTCTGTCCCAAATGCGGACAAAAAGCAAAAACCGGGCGTATTACGCTGGCTGCGGTTTTTCAGGAACTGCGCCAGCATGTCATCCACTTCGATCAGGGATTCATATACACCATCAAGCAACTGATCATCCGGCCAGGCCATTCTATTCGCGAGTATTTGGAGGGGAAAAGGGTGCGGCACATCAAGCCCCTGAAATTCCTGTTCTGGGCGGCGGCGATCAGTTTCCTGGTGTTTCACTACGTCGGACTGGATGAACAGATGCTCCAGCAATTCAGCAAGCAGCCGGACGCCAAGACGCCAGATAGTCAAAAACTGTCGCAGAAATTGATGTTACTGGTTACCGGGCACCCGACGGTAGTTGTGTACTGCATGATACCAATGATCGCGCTCTTTTCCTGGTGGTTGTTTCGCCGGCGTCCCTACAATTTTGCCGAGCATTTTGTACTCAACGCCTACCTGTTGGGCGAATTGAGCCTGATGAGCGTCATCACTTCTCCTTTAGCCCGCTTTTTCAGCAATATGAATTCCAGTGCCTGGGTTACGACTGCCCCGTCTTTAGTGATCTGGGCCGTTTATTTCGGCTGGGCATACGGCCAGTTTCTCCAGTCGAACAGCATTTGGGTCCGCGTTAAAGGGGTGCTTGCTATTCTGCTGGGTTATTTGCTGCTGATCATTTGTGTGGCCCTGTTCACCGCGCTGGTCATTGTTTTATTCCGGCCACAGCTGGAAGCATGGATGCAGCATTAAGGGAGGTTGAGTTCGGCTTAGACGTGACACTTTTTTGAA
>JANPIN010000129.1:0-155859 GCA_031425035.1 Saprospirales bacterium
CATGGGTTTATGTCGGGTCGCCCTCGGATTGGCCCAACAAAATTAACCACTATAATTGTTGGACCTCTCGTTGGTCGGCCAGTGGGTGTATAATTTGGCTACAAATGTTGGACCTCTCCGAGGTCTACCCCCTGTTCTTCACCAGCTTCCTCGTCATCGTTTTACCCTCCACCGTGAGGCGCACCAGGTAAATACCGTCGGCTACGGTCGACAGGTTCAGGTCCTCGCTCAGTTGGGTGGTGTTCCGCACCTGATTGATCCAGATGCGCTGACCCAGCAGATTCACCAGTTCGATGCGGACGTCTACGGCCTGCTCGAAAGTAGCCGTCAGGATAGCCTGGCCATCGGTGGGGTTGGGTTGCAGCGTCAGTTGGGTCAAACCCGGAATTTCGCTCGTACCGGAACTGCCGATGTTGATGTTCAAAGCCGCCGTGCAGCCCTGGGCATCGGTCACCGTCACCGAATATTGATCAATAGGCAGATTCTGAACGCTTTGCGTCGTTTCGCCGTTGCTCCACAGGTAGGTGAACGGCGCGCTGCCGGCGGCGGCCTGCACCGTGGCTGTACCATTGCTCTGACCCGGATCAGCCGGGGTGACCGCGGCGCTCAGGTTCAGATCGAGCGCGCAGGCCCGTACATTGATGTTGTCCAGGTCAAAGAAGAAATCGCCCGCTCCCCAGGTACCCTGGAAGCGGATCTGGATGGTTTTACCCGCATACTGACCAAGTCCAAGTGTAATAGTTTGCAGGTCTGCGGAAGGGATGTGGCTCGTTTCATCGATGGTGTATATCGTTTCAAAGGCTCCGCAATCGGCCGAAACCTGTACCAGGAATTCCGTTCCGTCACTCAAAATGGTCGGTTCGCTGCCGTCGGGATAGTCAGTGATGCGGTAGTCGAAACGCAGGCTGTCATTGGCGCCCACCAGTCCGAAACGCGGCAGCACCGTCGTGTAATTGGTATTGAACTGGTACAGGTTCTGCTCCAGCACATAGCTGAGGTTGCCGCTGAAATTGGTGACAAAACCGGTGCTGAACCAGTTAGCAGGCAGGAAACCAGCCTCAAAATTTTCCTTCACGGGCAGCGAGAAAGGCGTGTGATCCACCGTGTAAATCGTCGTCGTATCGTTGGTGAAATCCTGTTCACCGGTCAGTTTGGTCCAGGCGCGAATCACAAACTGGTCGTTGCGGCTGTCGAAGGTCGTCGTGAACGTGTAGGTAAACTGCTCATCCGGCGCTAAGATCACGACAGCAGGCAGGGTCTCCACGACCGGCGTGCCGCCATTGATCGAGTAGGCCACCTGAAAGAGACTTTTTGGTTCGGTACCGAGGTTGGCTATGCGCAGGGTTACCTGATCCGCTGCCAGGCCGCATTCATCACCATCACCGACGGTATTGACGCTGAGTGCCGCCAGATCGTTCGCCGGTGTTGAGAAAATACGCACGTCGTCTATACCGATGCCGGAATAGGAAAGGAAAAAATCCGACTGGAAAGCAAACCGCAAACGCACTTCGCTTTGGCCGGCAGCACCGGGCAGCTGGTGCTGGGCGGTAATCCAGCCACCGCTCTGGCCGTCCCAGACGTCATCCAAGGCCAGTTGGGTATTCACATTGTTGTACCAGTTCAAGCCTTCGCCTTGCAGACCTACTTTTGTCCAGACTGTGCCGCCATCCAGCGACATCTCCAGCCAAAGGCCGTCAAAATTAGCTTCGGTGCTGTGGAAAAGCGAGAACCGGATGGATGGATCGGCCATTAAATCCGAAAAATCGAAGCAGGGCGAATTCAGGTAAGATTTTTCGCCGGAGTTATACGAGCCGGTCAGACTGGTCAACCAGGCATTCACACCACTGGCGGCGGTATCCAGGTCGAACTTTTCCGGATCGCCGAACGCCCAGGAGGGTGTTATGCTGGCCGTGTCTACGTACCAGCCGCCATTCCATTTTTCAAAATTCTGCTGGTAAGGCGCGATCAGGCGGTTATTCAGGTAGTAGTAAGTCGTATCATTAAACGACTCTTCGTCGCCCAGAAGTTCGGTAAATACGGCAATTACGTATTCGCCGGGGGCGGAAAAATCATAGGTCGTTTCAAACTCGATGACCGTGCTGCTGTCTTTACCCAGAACGCCGGTGAAAAATCCGTCGTCGGGCTGCTGTACGCCACCGTCGAGCCCGTTCACCGTGTAACGGAACGGCAGCAGGCTTTGCGGCGCGGAACCATAGTTGGTGAGCACGACTTTCAAGGTTTCCTGACCCAGGTCGCAGCTGCTGGCCGGCGTGATCACGGCGCTGATGCCGACGTCATTGGTCCAGTAAGTTTCAAATTTAAAAGGACCCACTTTGGCGCTGAAATCCGTGGTATCGCACTGCTGCACCACGTAGAAAGCGTAAGGCGTCTTTTTTTGCAGGCCGGTCAGCGTCACTTTCGGCGTGGCGGTAAAGACCGTATCGCCTACGCCCGGACCAGGTAAAAATCCGGCGGGGCCGTAAATAACCCGCCAGCCCAGCACACTACTGGCCGGCGCGGGCGACCAGCGCAGTTTGGCTTTGGTATCATACACGTTTTCAATTTGCACGTTGGTCGGCTTCAGGCAACTGGGGCAGGCCACGATCGTACTGTACAGACTGGCGTTTACATTGCCCAACACGCCCGATTGATAAAGCAAAGTACCGTCGTTGTTATACAGCTTGAAGGAAACTTCGTTCACAAATGCGCCCGGCACCCACGATAGCTGAAGGGGCAGACCGGCCGTTACGTTGAAGAAAATGGTGCTGTCAATGCCGTCGTCGTCGAAGTTGTTCAGCGTGAACGAGTAGATGTTCGGTCCGTTGGTAATTTTCACCGTGCCGCCGTTCCAGCCATCGCCGAAGCTATCGAACAGATCCAACTGATATTGGCATTGGGCGTCGGCCCGGTAAAGTCCCGCGCAAAGCAGGGCCAAACAGAAAAAGCGTAGTAGAGTAGAATTCATGGTGCAGCCTGATGATTTAAATAATTCTTCCCGCAGCCACGCGACCGGTTTATTTCTTTTTCAAAAAAAACGGCGGGGTGTAGGGCTTCAAAGGTACGCGCTGTGGTGAAAATGCCATAACCGTACGCGCATTCGTCCGGTTTTAGCAAAAAAACAACCCGCGGCAGCCAAAAGGCCATCGCGGGTCGAAAAGTAGTAAACTATAGGCAAGTTGGCGTGGTTTGTTGGTTTGATCACCTGGATATCACGCAAGTTTGAGTAGTTGGTTAGTTCACCTGGTTATCAGTCATTTGAAATCCAGCTTTACTCAAACACTTTGCACTGACAACATTCACCTAACTCCTGCCCCCTGTCACCTGACTCCTGCCCCCTGCCTCCTGTCACCTGGCCCCTGTCACCTGCCCCCTGTCCCCCCCTACTCCGCTCCATGCATCATCTTCCGCAGCGGGAAAGACAGACCGAATAAAATAAGTCCAGCCACGCCCGCCATACCCACAAAGAGCATGAAGAACTGGTACAGGTCTTTCACTTGCATGCCCAGGAAAGAAGGATATTCCAGCGGAATGGCTTTTTCCTTGGCGACCGTTACCTGCTCCTGTGTGGGTTGTACCGTGCCTTCCAGAATGCCGCGGTAGGTATCATTATCGATCCGGTTTTCGGCGGCCATGGCGTACTCCGCGCCCGAAGGCGGGTACAGGCCGCTCAATTGGCCGGCGGCTTTGTTGGCCACCGAGTTCGCCAGGAACCACACGCCGAACAGCAGCGACACGAAACGCATTGGCGCCAGTTTCGACACCAGCGACAGGCCAATCGGCGATAAACAAAGCTCGCCGACCGTATGGATCGTGTACAAAGCGATCAGCCAGTACATGCTCACTTTCATGCCCATACCGACGCCTTTGACGCCAATGGCGATGACCGCATAGCCCAAAGCCAGGATTATCAGACCCAGCGCCTGTTTGATGAGGGAGTTCGGCTCCGACTTGCGTTTAGCCAGCGCCACCCAGATGGCTGCCGTGATCGGCGCCAGAATAACCACCGCCACGGCGTTGACCGACTGGAAATAACTGGCCGGCACGATGGTGCCCAACAGCGAACGGTCGGTTTGTTCCTGCGCGAAGAAGGTGAGCGAAGCGCCCGCCTGCTCGAAAGCCGCCCAGAAAAACACCACGAAAAAAGCGGATACATACACCACGACGATGCGGTCGCGCTCCACTTTGGTGAGCGATTTATCAGTAATCACCACCGTCATCATGGAAATCGTGATGGCATAGATCAATGCGGCGATGGTATCGAAAGAAAGCGCAAATTTGAAAGCCAGGAACAAGGCCACACACATGCCCAGGCCCAGCATCAGTTGCTGGGTACCCAGACCGCCCGAACCGGCATCGCCCGAGGACTTTGTCGCCGTATTCGGCGCTGCGCCAATCGGCAGGCCCTCCGGCGTGATCACGTATTTATCTTTTTGCGTCTGGAACAAAATGGTGCCGATGATCATCCCGAAACCGGCGGCCAGAAAACCCCATTTGAAATCGGCCGGATTGCCCGTATCGCCCAGATAACCGCATAACAGCGGCGCAATGAAGGCGCCCAGGTTGATGCCCATGTAGAAAATGGTGTAGGCAGCGTCGCGGCGACGGTCACCTTCGGCATACATCTGGCCGATCATGGAAGAAATGTTCGGCTTGAAAAAACCGTTGCCGATGATCAGGAAAGCCAGTCCGCCCCACATGAACAGGACCGACGTCGAGGCATTCTGGTACATGGACGCGCTGGCAAACATCAGGAACTGACCCAATGCCATGAGCAAACCACCAGTGACGATGGATTTCCGGTTGCCCCAGTAGCGGTCGGCCACATAACCGCCGATCAGCGGCGTGAGGTAGACCAGGCCGGTATAACTGCCGTATATTTCGGAAGCTTTTTCTTTAGAAAACAGCAATGCATTGATCATGTACAGGGAAAAAAGCGCCCGCATCCCGTAGTAGCTGAAGCGTTCCCACATTTCTGTGACAAAAAGCAGGGAAAGCCCGCGGGGATGCCCCCAAATTTCAGTGTTCGATTGTGCCATTTCTGTTTAAATTGACCGTGATGTAAAAGTGAAACTTAAATTTTGAACGGGGCAAATGAACGGAATAATGTGCCATCTGAAACCGTCCTCCCCTTTTTTTCGATGGAAGACCTGCGCCGCAACCCTGATAACTGCCCGGGAACAGCAGAAATCCCCTCCTGCGATCACCCAAATTGGTTATTACCCCCTTTATCTTTGCAGCCCCAATCGCCGGAATTATACGTTTTTCCCCATCTCAGAAAAAATCCCGCTATGTTTCGTTCGCTCAACTGTCTCTTTTTCCTGGTCGGTCTGGTCGCCCTGTCCGCCTGCCAACAGGAAACGCCGGGCCCGCCGCCGCCGTCCGCCAAAGCACAAAAACTCCTGGAGGAAGACCGCGATACCATCAGCGGCGAACCCATTCGCCATGAAAACACCTGGGTCGACCGCGGCTGCGAACTGCTGAGCGACGAAGAGGTCAAACAACAGTTCCAGATCGACGTCAAACGCGACGCCTTTAATGCCCGTACGCTCCCCAAACAGGCTTTTTGCCTGCGCACCTGGAACAAACCGGACTGGAAAGAACGCGAAAACGAGAACGAAAAAGAAGGCGCCACCTACCGCGATCCGGCCAACATCCTGACCGTACAGGTCTTCGGTTACGGTACCACGCTGATTGCTAAAGAACAGTTCGCCCAGCTGCGCAAAGATCGCCGGAACACGTATGAAGAGGATGTTACCGGCCTCGGCGACGATGCCATGTGGAGCACCTCTACCTCCACCTTACTGGTGCGCAAAGGTTTCCAGGTGCTCAGCATCGCCCTCACCATCGCCGATCAGCCCCACGATAACCTCGCGCCGGCCAAAGCGCTGGCCCAGCTGGCTTTGCCCAAAATGTAAGCTGCTGCCCCGACCATGCTCGCCACCGACCGCCTGTTCCTGATCCCCACCACCATCCCGCTGCTCGATGCCATTGTCGATGCCGACTGGGCGAAACTGTCCGCCCGGCTGGGTGGCGTCGATTACGCCGATAATTGGATGCACTTCCCCGAAGCCTACGCCTGGCTGCGCGACTACCTGCACGAACACCAGGACGAGCCCGAATGGTGGAGTTACCTCATCGTGCACCGCCAGGATGCCCGGCTCATCGGCACCTGCGGCTTCAAAGGCGCACCCGATCCCTGGGGCGCCATCGAGATCGGGTATGAAATTGCCGACAGTTACCAGGGCCAGGGTTTCGGCACCGAAGCCGCGGAGGCGCTATGCACCTTTGGTTTTGCCCAGCCGGGCGTCCAGGCCATCACCGCCCAGACCTTAGGGGAAGAAAATGCTTCCTGTAAGATTCTGCGGAAACTGGGTTTTCAGTTCGTGCAGGAAAAAGTGGATATGGAGGATGGGCTGTTGTGGGAATGGAGGAGGGAGCGGGTTAATATCACGCGTTAGGTCCGTTGCGAACCCCATTTACTACGTTCCAACATCCGTTTACGCGCTCGCGCCGAGGCTATTTGCCTCGCGTGGCCAATCCTGCGGGCTGTGCCCGCACTCCAGCACTTATCCCAGCAACGAAAACTGCGGATCGCCGAAAAACCAGCTATCCGTAGCAAAGTCTGACCAAAGCAGGGGCATCTCCAGCAGGCCCGGCTCGCCCAAATAATTCCGGGCGCTACTGTACAACCAGTCTTCCGGTCGCGTGACCCAACCGGCGCGAACCGGATTTTGATGTATATAACGTAGCTTTTGAATCGTCACGGCTTCGGTGAATAATTCGATCGGGTGGTTATCGTGCTGCCAGAGTTGATGCAGTTGTTTCTGTCCATGTGGCCGGGCAAAATATTCAAACAGATAGAGCAACCATTCGCGGCGGCTTTCCGGCTGTCTTTTATTGTGCAGTACTTCTAAAAACTTGCGGGCCGTATGAGCCTTGAAATCCCGCATAACGTCTTCCAAACGAAAAGGCGCGGTGGTGGAGGTGATCATGTGCAGATGATTGGGCATAATCACGTAACCCCATATTTGTAAGCCCTTATGCTCGGCACAATAGCGCCAGCTCTCCAGCACGATGTCCCGGTACACCGCTCGACTGAAAAGATCTACCCAGCCACAGATGGAACAAGTGAGATAATTTAATCCATGCTGGTCGCGTATTTTGTACCGAACGCTCATAGGAAAGAAGTTCAACACAAAGCAACGACCGCTTGTGGATAAAAAGAAAGACAAATGACCGCGGTTTAGTACAGGCAGATGATGGGGGCAGGCGGGCACAGCCCGCAGAAACGGACACGCGAGGCAATAGCCTCAGCGCGAGCAGGTACAGCCCGCGGGATCGGACACGCGAAGCAAATAGCCTTCGCGTTTTCTATGGTTTTCAATGGTTTGTGAGCAGGGCTGTGGTTAGGTTTGCAACAGCCTGGGGCCAGCGGGAGGGCAGTATCGTTATCAAAATGCATTACATAAAAGTCAAACGCATGAAAAAGGAAAACGTGGCAAAGTTGATGTTACGATATGCAAGGGAACGGTTAAAGGTTGCCTAAGTGATAATGAACAAAGTGATTGAGTTGTCCGATATTTGCGGACAACTCTTTTTAATTTAAATTATGATAAAAAAAGTACGAGAATCATCTTTGTGGAAAGACCCAGTATTCAGTAAGAACTGGTCCCAAGTAATATGGGGAATTGCAAAATGGCTATGGAGCAATATCGGACTAGTCTTTGCTACAACCTTAGTTTTTATAAAAAGTATTCCCTTCAAGGAGATGCTTATATACAAAGTAGAGTTTTATTGGGTTATTGCTGCTGCTATACTTCCGTCAATTTTGAAATGGATTTTCAAACTGCCATTCAAAAGTGAATCTAAAGAGGACAAAATCAAGAAGTTTGTTTCGGCACTCAAAGAGATTAAGGCGCCTGATGATAAGTTTCTTTGGAAGTTCGATGTAGTATTTTACGATGGGCTTAAGGTTACTGTAGATCACCTTAGAATTTACTGTACCGATAACCATCCTCCGATTAAAATGACCTATGTGTATGGCCAGTACGTTTGTTCAGGTTGTCGTGCTACTTTCCCAGGCGACAAAGCTACAGACGACTCTATGGAAGATAGAATTGTTTCTCACTTGGAAGATCAAGTAGAAAAAGCCAAAATGATTTACAAGGTTTAGGCTGTTTTTCCAATGTACATTGCTATCCCTATAACTCACAAAGCCTATAAAAACAATAAATTGCGGATTAATATGAAAGGCATAAAGGAAGCTATAGAAGGAATTATCCTTTACGCTCTAATTGTCATTACTTCAATGTATGGCACATACTATCCCCTCGCGCCGAGGCTATTTGCCTCGCGTGTCCGATTTTGCGGGCTGTGCCCGCACACCACCCATTTACTCCAGCAACGTAAACTGTGGATCGCCGAAAAACCAGCTATCCGAAGCAAAGTCCGACCAAAGCAGGGGCGAGGACGCTAACCAGGGCCGAAAATTTACCCTACATGAACTATAAATCTTTTATTTTAATTTTGTTTTGCATGAAGATTGTCTATTCAGTACAAGGACAGTCGGATATCCCCCTATCTATGTTCGCAATAGACGAGACTTTGTTCAATGCAGGTGATCTTAAACTGAAAAATATCCACAAGATTTCCTGTACCTCCGTTACTTTAGACCTGGTCAATTTGCACAATGTTGATACGACAGAACTGTTATATCTGCATCTGGACGAATCATTCAAACCTGTGAGTTTGCAAACCATAGATGGAGATAACAAGCAAGGGTATAGTTGCGACTTTACTTATAAGGATAGCTTCACGATGAAAGACTGTGCCTTTCACAATTCGATAAAAAACCTTGACTATTTAGATCACTATGTGTACTGTAATAATACCTTGATGTTAAGTACAGAAAAAGTATATAATCCAAAATCAGGAATATTACTTAACAGGCAGCGTGACACTTTTGAATATAGGAACAACTTGCCAGTCCGACAAACTAAATATTGGTACCATAGAATTGACAATACGGCTAAGGATAGCATAGTCAGGACATATAAGTATGATGACCTTGAGCGTTTAACTGAACTATTAATTATACCATCTACAGATTTTATGAATAATATGGAGGGTTCTGGAGGTCATTATTTTAAACACAAATATGTCTATAAATATACTGGAGATAGAAAAATGATTTCAACATATAGTTATCCTGGTTGCATGTCTCAGGATTCATTTTTATTTTCAGAAGAAGAGATAAGAGTAAATAAATTGCAAGATTATTTTATTGTAAACGAATCAAGTAGTAGCCATAATAGCAGCCCAGGATTGCCATACTATGATTTTATAATTTCTGAAGAAGGTGAACCATCAATAGCATATAAATATGGGGAAGTTAAAAAAGTGGATTATTTTGAAAACACAAAATTGCCCGGTATCATTTCTATTCATAGTGACCTTAAATTGTTTTTGTATTATTTTGATTATATGAATTGAATAATACAGATTTCGGACAATGGTGGCGTCCCTGCTCAAGCGCCGGAGGGCGGAATTAATTCCGCCTAAAACAGAGGGACATCTCCAGCGCCGAGGCAAACACCCCTCACCGCACCATCCCATGCCGAAAAAAACGCCGCATAAATAACGCCGCCTGGACCACCAACGCCACCAGATAACCCATCCAGATCCCCGCCGCCTCCCAACCGCGGTAGACCGCTAACCAGTAGCCCAGCGGCAGACCAATCATCCAAAAGGCAATCAGCGAAATGAAGGAAGGCGCCACCACGTCGTTGAGGGCGCGCAAGAGCGAAATGCTGACCGCCTGCGCCGCATCGGCCAGTTGAAACAAGCCGGCAAAAAGGAGCAGACCCGTAGCAATACCGACGACCTGCGGATCGCTGATATACAAGGCCACAATGTGTCCGGGCAGGAGGAGAAAAGCCGCCGTGGGCAGCAGCATGATTAGCAGCGCCAGTACCAAAGTCGCCACCCCGGCCAGCCAGATACGCACCCGGTTCTGGTAGGCCATGGCCTGACCAATACGAATCATACCCGCCGTGGAAACGCCCATAATGGTCACGTAAGTGACCGAAATCAGGTTGATCGCGATCTGGTGCGCGGCCTGCTGCGTTTTGCTGATTTGCCCGATAATGATCGTGCCGGCGCCGAAAGCGGCAAATTCCACCATGATCTGCAGGGCGGAAGGCAGCCCGTAGTGGAGGAACGACCGGGTCTGCGTCCATACCGCCGACCACTGCGTTCGTGCCTGGCGGAAATAGTGCAGATCGCGCTTGATGCCCAGCGACCAGATTAACGCGAGACACATCACCGCATGGGCGATCCCGGTGTTCATGGCCAGGGCGTTGATGCCCAGTTGCGGCAATCCCCAGTGCCCGAAAACGAACAGATAATTGAGGGAAACGTCGACCGCCAGCCCCAGAAAGGAGACCAGCATCGTTAGCCGGACGTATTCGAAAGCGTCCAGGTAGTTGACCAGCACCGCGAATAAGATCAGCACGGGCATACTGAAAATGATGATGTGCAGGTAACCAACGGCCATTCTGGACACTTCGGCATCCTGTTTCAGCACATAAAAATAGGTCGTACCGAGCCACAACAGGCTGCAGCAAACGATCACCAGGATGGCGCCCAGCAGCAAGCCGGCCAGCAGCAGGGTGCGCACCCGGATGCCGTCGCGTAATTCATGCGCCTCGGCCATCGGCGTTGGCACCATCCGGATGCTTCCCCACACCAGCAGCATCGACAATACAAAAATGACCCCCGCCACGCCCGCGGCAGCCAAAGCCGTTTCGCCTAAATGACCGGCCATGATGGTGCCGATGACCCCCATGAGCATACTGCTGAGTTCGCCCAGCATAAGCGGTAAGGCCAGCCCAAAGGTGGCGGCGATTTCGGCGCGCAGAACGCGACCCTGCCAAAGACGGGTGAGTATGTTTGGATGCATAGGTTGTTTTAAAGCGGCAAGATGGCCAGGCTTTGGACAACAAGGTTTATCTAAAAACGATTCCGCAGGGAGCATTTTAAATTTTCTGCTTGTTCGTTACCGCTCGCGCAGCGGCTTTTTCGCGTGTCCAATCTCGCGGCCGTGCCTCCCAACTTGCCTATACCGAAACGCGCTGATCGGTCCATTTTTTTGCCAGGTAGAGGCCCTTTTCCAAATCCAATACTTCCGGGGGATAGGACCCAAAAAGTACACAGGTTTTTGATGACTAGGTAGTTAAATTGGCGCTGTAGTCCGAAAAGTAATGCCGCTAGTACTGCTTTGACTGGGAAATTAGGCTTAAATTTGTATGATAAGTGTATTCCTTTTAAACCTTGCTCCCGTGAAAAAAGTCTTTTTTCTATTCACTGCTATCCTTTACAGTACTACCTTTCTTTTTTCGCAACTGCCTGCTATTCAATGGCAAAACACGATCGGCGGTAGCCTGGTAGATTATCCGTTGGATGGCCGGCAAACTGCGGATGGCGGTTTCATTATTATCGGCAATTCCAATTCCAGTATTTCCGGGAATAAATCAGAAAACAACTTGGGCAATAGCGATTACTGGATAGTAAAAACGAACGCTGTCGGCGCCCTGCAATGGGAAAACACAATCGGCGGAGATGATATAGATGCACCGCAAAGCGTTTGCCAGACGACCGACGGCAGTTACATCGTCGCCGGGGTTTCCAAATCCGGTATTACGGGTGACAAAACGGAGGCTAACCTAGGCGACTACGACTGTTGGATCGTTAAATTGGACGAAACCGGCCACATTCAATGGCAAAATACGATTGGGGGTTCAGACTTTGATGCTGTGCTTTCCGTTTTGCCAACCGCCGATGGCGGCTGTTTACTCGGTGCATCCTCGCAATCCAGTATTTCTGGCGATAAAACCGAAGAAAGCCGGGGCGGTATAGATTATTGGTTGGTCAAATTAAATACCGCAGGTAACATTGAATGGCAAAAAACTATCGGCGGAATGGGCAATGATTATCTGCGCTCCGTTCAACTGACGGCCGACGGTGGTTACATATTGGCCGGAGTATCCGGTTCGGGCCTCATCGGGGGTGAAAAAAGTGACAGTGGTCGGGGATTATCTGACTATTGGATAGTCAAACTGGATGCCAACAGGAGTATTGAATGGCAAAAAACCGTTGGCGGATCGGAAGACGAAAGTGTTTTCGGACTGTTGCAAACCGGTGATGGATATATTGTGGTCGGAACCAGTCAGTCCGGTATTTCCGGGGATAAAACGGAGCCAACCCAAGGCAACGTGGATTATTGGCTGGTGAAGTTAAAAACGGATGGTAACCTGCAATGGCAGCGTAATATTGGAGGCAATGCCCCGGAAGATTTTCCATCGCTCCAACCGGCAGCCGACGGAGGATACTTACTGGTCGGATCTTCAGAATCGTATATATCCGGGGATAAAACCCAGAACAATGTGGCCTACGACGACTACTGGTTATTGAAACTGGATACCACGGGCTATATTCAGTGGCAAACGACCATTGGCGGGGACGGTTCGGAATTGTATCCCACTATTCACCCCACTGCGGATGCCGGTTACGTTGTTATTGGCGCTTCTTCTTCCGGTATATCGGGCAATAAAACGCAGGCCAGCAAAGGCACCCTTGACTACTGGATAGTGAAATTAGCGCCCGGTATTATTCCCACGACAGAAACTTTAGCGGCACAAAGAGGTATAAAAATCTACCCGAATCCAGCATCCGGCGCCGTATTTATCCAGACAAACACTCCAAGTACAGTCAGCCTGCGCAATCTGATTGGCCAGACACTCATTACCCAAACCGTAAATAATGGCGATCAGATTAACCTCTTCGCGCTCCCCAATGGCATTTATTTCCTGACGGAAATGGGAACGGGATATAGCCATAAACTTTTGAAGCAACATTGATCCGATCAGAGTTGACCGCGTTGGAAATGAAAAACGGAGAAGCCGGCATTTGCCAACTGCTCCGTTTTAAAATCAGGTTTTACCACCGCATTTGTCTTCAATACGCCCGCGCAAACAACACCCTTTCCTTACTCGGTTTCCCCGTCAAAATACAAACCCCGTCTTCCTGCACCGCATCCAGTGGAATGCAGCGAATAGTCGCTTTGGTCTTTTCCTTGATTTCCAGTTCGGTTTCCGAGGTGCCGTCCCAGTGCGCGGAGATGAAGCCGCCCTTGTTTTCCAGCACGTCTTCGAATTCGGCCCAGCTGTCCACGCGGGTAATGTGCTCGTCGCGGTAAGCCTTGGCGCGGTCGAACAGGTTCTGCTGAATGTCTTCCAGCAGTTGGGCGACGTAAGCACCGATGCCCTCTACGGGCACACTGGTTTTTTCTTTCGTATCGCGGCGGGCTACTTCCACCTGTCCGCTGGCCAGGTCGCGCATGCCGAGACCGAGACGCACCGGAATGCCGATCATTTCGTACTCGGCGAATTTGAAACCGGGCCGGTTCTGATCGTCGTTATCGATCTTCACCCGTACGCCATGGGCTTTCAGTTCGGCGGCAATTTTAGCGGCCGCTTCATCCAGCTCCGGCGAAGGTTTCGGGATGGGTACGATCACTACCTGGATCGGGGCGAGGCGGGGTGGCAGCACCAGCCCGTCGTCGTCCGAGTGGGTCATGATCAGGCCGCCGATCAAACGTGTGCTCACGCCCCAGGAAGTGGCCCAGACCAGTTCCTGCTGGTTTTCCTTGTTCAGGAAGAACACGTCGAAGGCGCGGGCGAAGTTCTGGCCCAGGAAGTGGGAAGTGCCAGCCTGCAGGGCTTTGCCGTCCTGCATCATGGCCTCGATACAATAGGTATCTTCGGCGCCGGCGAACCGTTCGTTGGCCGTCTTGCGACCCTTCACGACCGGCATGGCCATGTATTCCTCGGCGAACTGCGCGTACACGTCCAGCATCTGCCGGGTTTCGGCTACGGCTTCTTCGGCGGTGGCGTGGGCGGTATGGCCTTCCTGCCAGAGGAATTCCGTGGTGCGCAGGAAGGGCCGGGTGCGCATTTCCCAGCGGACGACGTTGGCCCACTGATTGATGAGCAGCGGCAGGTCGCGGTAACTCTGGATCCACTCGCGGTAGGTATGCCAGATGATAGTTTCCGAGGTCGGTCGCACGATCAGTTCCTCCTCCAGTTTGGCTTCCGGATCGACGATGACGCCGCCGCCGTTGGGATCGTTCATCAGGCGGTAGTGGGTCACCACGGCGCATTCCTTGGCGAAACCTTCCACGTGGGCGGCTTCTTTGCTCAAAAAACTTTTGGGAATGAACAGCGGGAAGTAAGCGTTCACGTGGCCGGTTTCCTTGAACATCAGGTCCAGCTGGTCGCGCATGCGTTCCCAGATGCCGAAACCATGCGGACGGATGACCATGCAGCCGCGGACCGGCGAATTATCAGCGAGGCGCGCCTTGCGCACAATGTCGAGGTACCACTGTGAGTAGTCTTCCGAGCGGGGTGTAATTTCTTTTGCCATGAATTATATAAGGTGTAATTTGCTGCTATGCCGGGGCATGATCTATTGCGAAATGAAAAGTATTTGTTTAGGTTAAAGCCAGGTTAAAACCGGAAACATAGGCCACCCGATTTGTTTAAGATGCATCATACTCCTGGAAACCCCAAAAGTCGCTTCCCCGTTCCCGGAGGCTGTTTCATAACTCCTGAAAGAAGGATTTTAACAAATATGATTTTTTACACCTCGATCTTAACCAACTTTAACGGCGGACCATCACCGCTTTAAAGTGACATTAACCAAAAAAAGTGCGCAAAGGTAATAGTTTTGACCCTGTAATCGGCGTACCGGAAAAGCGCACGCTTCAAACTCAACTTATTGCCATGAAAGAAAGAAATAATTCTCTGCTTTGGATGTTGTTGGCCTTCTTCTCGCTGGCGCTGCATGCGCCGGCCCAAGCCCAGGACGACCTGTACTACGATCCAGCTACCGATCAGGTCGCCAAACCTGCCCAATCGACGAACAACGATAACGACAATTACAACGAGGGCAGTAACGTGACCCGTCGCTACAGTGGCGATGACGAATACCGGGACGAAGACGACTATGCGTACGAATATTCCTCGCGTATCCGTCGTTTTCACCGCCCGACGCAGGTGATCGATTACTACGATCCCTACTACGTGGATCTGTATAACTACGATCCCTACTTCCTGCCCGGTACGACCATTTACACCTACGGGTATAATGACTACTGGACCTGGCGCCGCTGGCAGCGCTGGAACCGCTGGAATTCCTTTAATTCTTTCAACCCGGGCTGGGGCGTCAACATGTACAGCCCCTGGGGCTGGAACTCCGGATTCGGCGGCGGTTACCACCCCTGGAATAACCCCTGCGTGTTCAATAACTACTACTACGACCCCTACTGGACCTGGAACGGATATAACCCGTACTACGGCAATGGCTGGAACAACAACGACTATTATTACAGCAACGGTAATAATAATGGCAACGGCAACAATGGTGGCTATCAGCCGCAGACCTACACCGGTTCGCGTCGCCACGGCAGCACGGTCAATCCCGGTTATGCCCGCCTCAGCGATGGTGGTAATGGCCGCTTAACGTCCTCCACCAAAAATGCGCCGGTGATCGAACTGAAGAACCGCCCGAACGGCCGTGTAACGACGCCTACCCAGCAGGCGCCCAACGGTACCACGACGGAACGGGCTACGCCGAATAACGGCCGCCAGTCCACCACGAAGCAGGCGCCGAACGGCGAAGCAACGGATCGCAGTACGCCGACGCAGCAGCAGCGCCCGGGTCGCCAGACGGAAACCCGTCCACAAACGGAAACGCCTACGACGACCCGCGATCGCAGCACGACGACGCCTAGCCGCCGTCCACAGACCGAGCAAAGCACGCCGCGCGAAGAGACGCGTCCGGCACGACCCAGCCAAAGCACGGAACAACCGCGCCCAACCCGTCGTCAGGACCAGACCAACGAACAGCCCAGCCGCACGCGGGAGCAAAGCAGCGAGCCGCAACCGAGCCGCCGGCAGACGGAAACCCGTTCGGAAGAACGTCCAACCCGTACCGAAACGCGCTCGACGCCCAGTCGCTCCGAAACGCCCCGCGTCGACAACAGCTCGCGGGAACGCAGCGGCGGCAGCAATTCCAGCAATTCCAATAGTAACAGCAGCAACTCGAACCGCGGTCGTAAGAACTAACAGGTTGGCCCAGTTTTTTAATTGCCTTTGATCATAAACGCAGGGGTGGAAATGGTGTCGAACCTTATTCCACCCCTTTGTTTTGCCCCTCACTTCACCAGATTCATCCATTCAAGTCATATATTTTTATGAAACGCTCGTTATTGCCCCTCTTTTTTCTCCTGGCTGCTGCCCCGCTTTTTGCCCAGTTAGCCGGAGACGTACTACGCTACTCCTATCTTCAGCCGGGCGGTACTGCCCGTTATCTCGGCGCCGGCGGTGCTTTTGGCGCTTTGGGCGCCGAATACAGCTCCCTGAGCAATAACCCGGCGGGTCTGGCCATGTTCCGCTCCAATGAACTGGTTTTTACCCCTTCGCTGAAATTTTCCAAAACCGAAGCCGGTTTGCCCGGCGGCCCGACCTCGGAAGAGACCAAGAGTAATTTCGGTTTCGATAACGTCGGTTTCATTTTCAACACCACACCCCGCAGCGAAAGCTGGAAGACCTTCAACGTGGGCATCGGCCTGAACCGCCTGAATAACTATCACCAGTCGGTGTACTATGAAGGCAGCGGCAGCGGCTCCATTTTACAGGGCTTTTTCAATGATGCGCGGCCGGTCCTGAACGGCGGTGGTACGGCCGACGACCTCGATCCGTTCGGTTCGCAGCTGGCCTACAATGCCAATGCGATTTATTCCCAGGATAATGTGATTACCTATGATTTCTTCGATGATCCCGGCGCGTCGGTCAATCGGAATCAGACCCTGACCAGCTCCGGGCGCATGAATGAAATGGTGCTGTCTTTTGCCGGTAATTATGAGGAGAAATTGATGGTCGGCGCCACCGTCGGTGTGCCCTTCGTGAATTATCGCCTCGATGGCGAGTACCAGGAAAGTGATCCCGGCGGCGGCATCGATGGCAATGTGCCGTTCTTTAGCGGGCTGACGTATACCGAGTATTTGCGGACCGAAGGCGTGGGCCTGAACCTGAAACTGGGCGCCACGTACCGGGTCAGTCAGGCGCTGCGGCTGGGCGTGGCTTTTCATACGCCGACCTACCTGAAACTGACCGACCGTTTCAGCAACACGTTTTCGTACGACTACGAAGATGGTGGCGGCAGCGTACTGGGCGATGTGCAAAATTCGCCCGAAGGCGTTTTCTCCTATCGGTTAAAAACGCCCTGGAGAGCCATCGGGAGTGCGGCGGTCGTGATTAAAAAGCTGGGTTTCCTGAGCGCCGACGTGGAATATGTGGACTACAGTGCCAACAGTTTCAACCTGACTTCCGATATAGCCAGCAGCGAAAACCGGCAGGATGAGCAGGCGCTGAACCGGGAAATTCAAACGGCCTACCGGCAGACGGCCAACATCCGGGTCGGGGGCGAAGTGGCGCTGGACGATTTTCGGCTGCGCGCCGGGGTGAACATGCTGGGTAAACCGCAGGCCAGCGATACCGGTTTCAATATGGCCTACACAGCGGGTGCGGGTATTCGCGGCGAATCGTTCTATCTGGACCTGGGCTATCGTTTTTCAAAGGGAAAAGGTTCCGTTATTCCCTACGACAACGGTCCCGCCCCGGCTATTGCTGCACCGATAGCAGGGACTACGAATATCAACAACGAAATCCTGCTTACGCTGGGCTTCAAGTTTTAAAACCTGCAACCTACAGTATAGCGCCTGGCCAAACCGGAACATTCCGGTTTGGCCGGCGTTTTTTAATATGTAAACATCCTGCGCGCCTTACCTTTGAGGGTTAAAACAACGGAATTTTGCCGGGTATGATGCTGATCTGTTCAGACCTCTCAACCTGGTTTATCAACTGCTATAAATTGCACGAATGAAAGTCGTTATCCCCGTTGCCGGGGCCGGAACCCGTCTCCGCCCCCATACCTATACCCAGCCCAAGCCTTTGATGCCGGTGGCCGGTAAACCCATTATCAGTTTTATTATTGATAAACTCGTGGAGGTTGGCCTCAACGACTTCGTGTTCGTGATCGGTTACCTCGGCGATAAAATCCGCGATTTCATTCAGGATACCTACCCGAACCTGCGCACCGAGTTCGTTTACCAGGAACACCGCGAAGGTTCGGCCCATGCCATCAGTACGGCCCGGGAAGCGCTGGAAGATGAAGACGAGGTGTTTATCGCTTTTGGCGATACTATTTTCGAGGTCGATCTTTGGCAAATGCTCAACTGTCCCAGTTCCTGTTTAGCCGTAAAAAAGGTAACCGACCCCCGCGAATTTGGCGTAGCCGAATACGACGAGAACGGCCTGGTGACCAGGATGGTGGAAAAACCCCGCATCCCGAAGTCGAACATGGCCATGGTGGGGCTGTACAAAGTCCGCGATGTGCCGGCCCTGCTCAAAGCCATCGACTACCTGATGGCCAATGAGTTACGCACGGTTGGTGAGTTCCAGTTGACGGATGCTTTACAGCGCATGATCGAAGAAGGCCACCGTTTTCAGACCGTGGTGGTGCAAAACTGGTTCGACTGCGGGCGCAAGGATGTACTGCTGGAAACCAATGCCATGCTGCTTTCGCAACGCGGTTATGCGGCGGATGAATTCAGTCTGCCCGAATTCGACAATACTATTTTCATCCATCCGGTGGCCATTGGCGAGGATTGCCAGATCGCAAATAGTATTATAGGCCCGAACGTCAGCATCGGGGACAATGCCACCATCCAGTATTCCATCGTGCGGGACAGTATTATCGGCAATTTCGCGGCCCTGGAAGACGTGGTGCTGAACCGCTCCGTCATTGGCAGCGACACCACTATTCGCGGCATGAACCTGAGCCTGAATATCGGCGACAATACGGAAATCGATTTCGATTAGCGCTTTTTGTCCGTACCAGACAACCCGGCGCACAACAAAAGCACCAACAACGCTAGTTATGCTATAAACCCGCCAAACGCCCTTGACCACTAACCACCCTCCCCATGAATAAGCTGCATTTTCTACTCCTCGCTATTTGCTGCTGCGTCGCCTGCACCTATACCCTGAAAATAAAGGACGGCCGCACGGCGTATGAACGGAAGCAGTTTGCGGTCGCCGTACCGATGTTGCAAAAAGAAATAGCCAGGACCAAGACCCGCAATGAACGCGGCCAACTGGCTTATTTGCTGGGCGATGCGTACCGCCGGACCGGGCAGGATCAACAGGCGCTGGAGTGGTTTAAAACAGCTTATGATAACAATTACGGCTCCGAGGCGCTGAAAGCCTACGCTTTTGGTTTGAAAAAACTGGAACGTTACGCGGAAGCCCGGGAAGCCTTCAAAAATCTCGGTATAGAAATCGGGTCGCCCTATGAGTACCGCAAGGAAATAACGGCCAGCACCATCTCCGAGGATTGGGTCAAACAAGCCGCCAATAATGGCTGGAAACTGGAAGACGCCCCGTTCAACAGCAACCAGAATGATTTTGCGCCCAATTATTTCGCTGACGGCCGACTGGTTTTTACCAGCGACCGCGCCATGGCCAAAAGCGAGGGGAATTATAACTGGACCGGCCAGAAATTCATGGACCTGTTCATCGTCGAGCCGGAATCGGCCAGTCCGCAAATTTTCGATACGAAGTTAAATACTGCCGGCAATGAAGGTACGGCCTGCTTCAATGCCGCCGGGACTACCGTTTACTTTGTGCGGGCAACCGGCGCGTATAAAGGCGACGATGCGTACTGCAAAATTTATGTAGCGCAAAGGGCTTCCGCCGAAAGTGAATGGAATGAACAAGCGCCCCTGCCTTTCCAAAAAGAGAAAATCAATTATCTGCATCCGGCGCTGAGTGCGGATGGGCAAACGCTTTATTTCGCCAGTAATGACCCCGAAGGCTGGGGCGGTTACGACCTCTACAGCGTGCAGCGGAATGGTAAGGTGGAAAACGGCTGGGAGGAGCCCAAAATACTGAGCCGCAACCTGAATACACCGGGCAACGAACTCTTTCCAACGGTGGATGCCGACACCCTGTATTTTGCTTCCGACGGACTGCCGGGCATGGGTGGACTCGATGTTTTCCGGACCTATAAAGCCGATCGGGCAACCTGGGCGCCGCCTATTAATCTGAAATCACCCGTCAATTCCGGCGCCGATGACTTCGGTTTTCTCCTGACCAAAGGCGGTAGTAAGACCCCGGCGCCCACCAAACCCGGGGATCTGATCCGCAGCGGCTACCTGACCTCCAACCGCACCGGCACCCGTGGCGGCGACGATATCTGGCGTTTCGAGCAGCGCGTGCCACCGCCCAAACCGCCGCAACGCGATACCGCCCCGGCCAAAACCCTGGCCTATAAACTGCTGCTGGAAGGCTATGTGCTGGAAAAAATCTGGGCCAATCCCGAAGACCCGAACAGTAAGGTGCTCGGCCGTAAACCGCTGGCCGGCGCAAAGGTCGTCGCGGATGCTACCGGCAGCAAAAAACAGACGTTTATCGTTAAAGACGATGGCTTCTTTAAAATGGAACTGGCGGAAAATACGGAGTACGTTTTCACAGCCACCATGGAAGGGTACCTGGCCAATAGTACCCGTTTTTCCACTAAAGGCATAGCCAAAGACCCGGCGAATCCGGAGCAGACCTTTGAGATCGAGATCGTGCTGGATAAAATATTCCGCAACCGCGAGATCGTGTTGGAGAACATTTACTACGACTATGATAAATGGGACATTCGTCCCGATGCCGAACCTACGCTGAACCGGCTGGCGGAAGTGCTGCGCCAAAACCCCACGATCCGCATCCAGCTGGGTAGCCACACCGATTGCCGGGGCAATGACACCTATAACCAAACCCTCTCCCAGCGGCGCGCCGAGAGTGCGGTGAACTATATGATCACGAAAGGCATCGACGGTAACCGGCTGTCCGCTATCGGCTATGGCGAAACACAACCCGCCGATGATTGTGCCTGTTCGCGCTGTACCGAAACGGAACACCAGACCAACCGCCGCACGACCTTCAAGGTGCTTGAATAACCTGTTTGAGGAAGCGTACCCAACGTATTTTGCCCGTCGTGCGTTCTTGTAGTTAAATGTTTCGTAAAAGGGCAAATGACTGAATTATGACTTAACCAAAGTGCTTATCTTTAGGAAGGATAAAGTCATATAGAATAAAAAAAATTTTATTTGTATGAAATAATGCAAAAAACGGACTTAAAAAGCTCCCGAGTTTTGCAGCGTAGAAAGTTCTGTACTTCATTCGTTATTCAGCGGTCACGTGCGTCTTTGGTCATTTTAAGTTAGGCATATATACCCATCACATTTTCACCAAAAAATTTGGCAATGAAAAGACTTCCATTCTTCCTTTCCTTTTTCGGCAGCCTGCTTTTCCTGGGGGCCTGCAACAAAAAAGCTGAATTCACTTATTACTACTACGAAGCGGAGGATTATGCGCTGCTTTCCCAGTACCTGAACCTGCCCAGCCTGCCCGGCGATTATACGGTGACGCTGCCCCAGCACCTGGTTAATGCCGGCTTATTTGCCCGTCCGGTGGAACCCGGCAAAGCCATATTGGGTCGCGTTTTATTCTATGATAAAAACCTGTCCAAGGATGGGAAAATATCCTGTGGCAGCTGTCACAAACAATCCATCGGTTTTAGTGACGATGTGGCCCAAAGCAAAGGCGTGTCCGGCAACGTGACCGATCGCAACTCCATCGCACTGGCTTCGGTAGCCAATTTTTCGGCCTACTATGGTACCGATCTGAACGGCCCCGGCGGTATTCGTTTCTTCTGGGATAATCGTGCGGAGACCATTGCCCAACAAAGCACCGGTTCGCTGGAAAACCCGAAGGAAATGGGCATGCACATGTCGGAAGTGGTAGACGCTATTCGGAACCAGCCCTACTACGCGCCGCTGTTCAAAAAAGCCTACGGCACTACAACGGTTGATAGAGATCGGGTAACCGAAGCAATTTCTAATTTTGTCAATGCCATGGGTTCTTACCAGAGCAAATTTGATCAGGAAGCCAGTAAAGAACAGTATGGCTCTTCTTTCAAAAATTTTGCCGGCTTCAATGCCGAGCAAAACCGGGGCTTGAAAATTTACCAGGAAAAATGTTCCTCCTGCCACAGCCCGATCATGGGTCGTCCTATGCTTTTCCTGGCCAATAACGGCCTGGACGCCGTAACCAACTCCACAGACGGTGGGGTGGGAACACAAACCGGCAATAGCTATGAACTTGGCTGTTTCAAAGTGCCGACGCTGCGCAACGTTGCCCTGACGGCGCCCTATATGCACGACGGCCGTTTTGCCAACCTGGAGGAAGTGGTGGAACACTATAACTCCGGGATCCAGTCGCACGTCAATTTGCACGCTAACCTCATAGTTAACGGCCAGGCCAAACGCATGAACTTCAGCAGCAGCGACAAAACGGATCTGATCGCTTTTTTGAACACACTCACGGATGACAAATTCAGGACCGATGAGAAATTTGCCGATCCTTTCAGGTAAAAGACCTCCGCCAGTCCTGTTATGCAGCTAAAAAATGCTTATTCCAGCTTCTTTCCCGTACTACTCATTTGTCTGTTTACGGCGCCTATCGTGGCCCAGCAATTCAATTATGCGCCCAATGCCATCCATTTCTGCCAGGTTCGGCAGAAATATGACAGTAGCCTGGGGCTGGGTTACAGCTTTGGAATCAATTCCAGGGGCGCTGACTGGCAGCTGGCTTTTAGTCCGGTGAAAAATGTCGCTCTGATGATGAACTACCTGGATGCAAGCAGCAAGCAGGTGAAAAAGCAGTTGATAGAAGGCAGTTCCAGCCGGTTTGCGGAGATCGGTGTGGGCGCCTACGAGTCTGCCGGGCGGGGTGTAGCCAGCCTGTTCATCGGCTATGGACAAGGATCTATTTTTAGCAATTACGTCCAACGATACAAAGCCTCTTTTGATTTGCATCGCTGGTTTATACAACCGGCCATGGTTTTCGAAAGTAAAAATTTTGCCGGGGGACTGGCTTTGCGCTTTACGCGTCTGGCTTATGCGAAAGCGGAGGTGGACTATTCACTGCCCCCGGAAGATTTACGGTCCATTCAGGCTATTGAAGCCAAATCGCCCATTTTCATCCCGGAATTCGGCATGCATACGGCTATTAAAGCTGGCCACTGCCAGTTCAGTCTGAACGTGACGAGCTTATTTTATGACGCCAACACCTATAATTTTCAGAGACTGACTACGACGCTTATGCTAACCGTGGATGTGGGAGCTACTTATCAAAAAGAGCAGGCGCCTGGCGTGCAGTAAATTTTATTCCTGCACATTCATAGGCCATTCCGGGTAAATCGGGATGGCCTATTTTCTTTTTAACTTTGCCGCGCTCAACAAAAGCAGGGCATTTGGAATTACCCATTGACCTAGCTCTTACCAACTAAAATCACCATGAAAGAAGTATTTATTATTTCCGCCGTTCGAACGCCCATTGGCAGTTTCGGCGGGGTTTTATCCGGTGTAAGTGCGCCACACCTCGGCGCTACGGCCATCAAGGGCGCCCTGACCCAAGCTGGTTTGCAGCCCGATCAGGTCGATGAAGTGCTGATGGGTAATGTGGTTAGTGCGAATGTCGGTCAGGCCCCCGCCCGGCAGGCGGCTTACCATGCCGGTATTCCGCACCATGTGCCTTGTACGACTATTAATAAGGTCTGCGCTTCGGGTATGAAAGCCATTACGCTGGGCGCCCAGAGCATTATGCTGGGCCTCAATGAGATCGTCGTCGCCGGGGGTATGGAAAACATGTCGCAAATACCCTATTACCTGCCGAATGCCCGTTGGGGCTATAAATATGGGAATGCCGAACTGGTGGACGGACTCGCCAAAGACGGTCTGACCGATGCTTACGACCAGAAAGCGATGGGTGTTTGCGCCGATGCCACCGCCGAGCGGTACCACATCAGCCGGGAAGCGCAGGATGCTTTTGCCATCGATTCCTACCAGCGCGCGGCCAGGGCTACCTCGGAGGGCCTGTTCGGAAAGGAGATCGTAGCTGTTGAAATTGCCCAGAAAAAGGGAGATCCACTGCGAATCGTGGAAGACGAGGAATTTAAAAAAGTGTTTTTCGATAAAATTCCGGGTCTGCGGGCAGCATTTACCCCCAATGGAACGGTAACGGCCGCCAATGCCAGTACCATCAACGACGGCGCCTCGGCCCTCATCCTGGCCAGTGCCGAAGCGGTGGCTAAATACGGATTGAAACCCGTGGCGAAGATCCGCGGTTTCGCCGATGCCGAACAGGAGCCGCAGTGGTTCACGACTTCGCCCACCATCGCCGCCCCGAAAGCGCTGAAAATGGCGGGTTTGCGCCTGGAAGACATTGATTATTTCGAGGTGAATGAGGCGTTTTCCGTGGTCGTGCTGGCTTTCGAACAGGTACTCGACGTGGCCCATGACCGCATGAATATATTCGGCGGCGGCGTTTCGCTCGGCCACCCGCTCGGCGCTTCGGGCGCCCGCATCGTGACGACCTTGAATAATGTGCTGCATCAGAATAACGGCACGCTGGGACTGGCCGCTATTTGTAATGGCGGCGGCGGCGCAACGGCCATCGTGATTGAGCGAGTGTAATTTAGGGGCAGGGGGCAGGAGGCAGGAGGCAGGAGGCAGGAGGCAGGGGGCAGACGTGGGGTGGGATGAGTCGTTGCCTCTGCCATTCCCTTGATTTTGGGGTAAATGCATGTAATCATCAATCCTTAAAAGCGGTCTATATGTAATGCCTTCCCCCTGACAAACCAACAAACCCTCAAACCAACAAACCTTCCTCCAAACCCTTCCTTTCCATGCGTACTTTCAACTGGGGCATCATCGGCCCGGGCCGGATTGCCCGCAAGTTTGCCGACGACCTGCGCACCCTGCCCAATGCCCGCCTGCATGCGGTGGCTTCTACCTCCGCTGAACGGGCGTCCGCTTTCGCCGGCGAGTACGGCGCGCCACATGCCTTCGGGAGTTATGCCGAGCTGGTAAATTGTCCGGGTTTGGACGTGGTATATATTGCCACGCCCCATGTCATGCACGCCGAGCATACCCTGCTGTGTCTGGAGCACGGTATTCCGGTGCTGTGTGAGAAGCCTTTTGCCATGAACCTGGCCGAAGCCCGCCGCATGGTGCATACGGCCCATCGCCAGCGGGTGTTCCTGATGGAAGCGCTCTGGACGCGTTTTATTCCGGCTATGGATCATGCTTTGAATCTGATTGCCGAAGGAGAAATTGGCGAGGTGCATACCGTGAAATCGGATTTCGGTTTCCGCATGCCTTTTGATCCACAATCGCGTTTGTACAATAAATCCCTCGGCGGCGGCGCGCTGCTGGATATTGGTATTTACCCCGCCTTGCTCAATTTACTGGTTTTCGGCAAACCGGAGGCGGAAGACGTGCAGGCCGCCGCCACTTTCACCACCACCGACGTGGATGAAAGCTGCGTTTTTACTTTCCAGTATCCCGGCAACCGCCTGGCCATATCGCATGCTACCGTGGCGGCGATCACGCCGGTCGAAGCCAGCATTTACGGCACGGAAGGCACCATTTATCTGCATCCGCGCTGGCACCATGCGCAGCAACTCACCATTTCCCGCTATGAGGGGCGGGAGGAGAAAAAGCGCACGGTTGACCTGCCTTACAGCGGCTGGGGTTATGCCTTCGAGGCCGCCCACGTGATGGACTGTCTGGAAAAGGAACTGCTGGAGAGTACGCTGCTGCCCCTGGATTTTACGCTGGACCTGGTGGAAACGCTGGACATCATCCGGGAAAAAATAGGCCTGGAGTACTAGTTTTATTCAAACACCACTTCCACTACGTCTTCCACTTTCAGGCCCAGCAGGGTAGCGGCGCGGCCAAGATTGATGGCGATTTCCAGGTGGCCGGTGCTGTTGAACAGACAGAGCGGTTCTCCGATCGGCACATCGCAGTAATTATTACTGAGTTTGGTAATGGGATCGTTGCGCCGGAAAAACAGGGAAAAAGAGCGGTCATTCGCGGCTTTTTCAAAGACCTCCTGCCGGATATTGACCACGACATTGTCGAAATTATCCACGTGAATGACCGTACCCCGGATCCGGGACGGCATAATAACCGGCTGAATACTGATCCTTTGCAGCAGCGGCGCGGGATATTCTCCCAGTTCTTCGAAGGGCAGACCGGCGGCCAGATGGGCTACGGCGTCGGCAAAAATATTTTTTACCAAAAAATTTCCTTTGGCCGGAACGGGGAGCTGTCGCAGCTCGGGCGGTTGTAAATCATTGAAAAGCAGGGCCAGCACCCCGTTATCGGGCGCCAGGAAATAATGTCCCTCCCGGAAGGCCGCGACAAACCGGTAACCGGCATCATACACGCAATTGACGCCGATTAGATGAATACTCCCTTCCGGAAACTCATGCCAGGCATGACGAAGCACATAAGCGCCCTGCACGATGTCGAAAGGAAGTATGTGGTGCGAAATATCCACCAGTTGCAGGTCTCTGAAACGACTGAGTAACGCGCCCTTGAGCGCCCCAACGTAAAAATCCTGGGTACCGAAATCGGTGGTGAGGGTGACAATATTCATTTTAGTCTGTGTTCAAGGGTGACCTTCAGGGAACTAAGGGCATGATTTTTTTGTTGAAACAATCGCTTTCATTGCGTTAGTTTTGTGGGCAACAAGCGAATCTATTTAACCAAAAAAGGCATGGAGCCCGGGCACGGCATACTCATTTGATAATCAATCTACTGTACCCAAATCTCCCGCTGCTGCAAGAAAAAGAAAATTTGAGCGAAATCATTTTGACTATCGAGGGCATCGACCCGGTTGAACTTTATGGCGAAAACAACGCAAAATTAAATCTTTTGCGCAAAGCCTATCCCGACGTGACAATTACCTCGCGGGGTAACAGCCTGAAAATAACAGGAGATAAAAAAGATACCCAGACTGCTAAGGCTAAATTTGAAATGATGGCCCGTTATCTGCGGGAACATTCCGAACTCCCCATTCAAACGGTGGAAGATATTTTAGGGGGCGATAACCCCTTCGAAGTGCGCATTCCCGTGAATGGCGACTCCGCGACCAATGGCACGCTGCTCTTCGGGCGCGATGGCCGGCCGATCAAGGCGAAGACCCGCAACCAGAAAAAAATGATCGAGATCTGCGAAGCCAACGACATTGTCTTCGCCGTCGGTCCTGCCGGTACGGGTAAAACCTATACCGCCGTGGCCATAGCCGTGCGGGCTTTGAAAAATAAGCTGGTTAAAAAGATCGTGCTGACCCGCCCGGCGGTAGAAGCGGGTGAAAACCTGGGTTTCCTGCCCGGCGATCTGAAAGAAAAGGTCGATCCCTACCTGCGCCCCCTGTACGACGCGCTGGACGATATGCTGCCCATGGATAAACTCAATTTCTTCATGGAAAACCGGGTCATCGAAATTGCCCCGCTGGCCTTCATGCGCGGTCGGACCCTGAATGACGCCTACATCATCCTCGACGAGGCGCAGAACGCTACGCCGCTGCAAATGAAGATGTTCCTGACCCGTATCGGACCATCGGCCAAGTGTATTATCACCGGCGACCTGAGCCAGGTCGACTTGCCAAGCCACCAGAAATCGGGCTTATTGCAGGCCATGCAAATTTTGGAGGGCGTAGAAGGCATTGAAACGATTACGCTCACTACCGAAGACGTGGTGCGCCACCGGCTGGTCAAGGACATTATTAAAGCCTACGACAAAATCGAAGGCGAAGAAAGGGCCCGCAAGGAACGCCGGCGCGCTGAGCAAAACGGCGACGACCTGCTGGAAACGCGGCCGGACTGGGTACCCCCCAGCCGGAGTGCGGAGGGCGCTTAGGAGTACCACTTATCAAACGATCAACCACTTAGTAAAGAATGACCTCCACTGTCCAGTATCTCGGCGACCTGCGTACGGAAGCTACCCACCTGCTTTCGGGCAGCAAGATCGTCACCGATGCACCGCCGGATAACCAAGGCCGGGGCGAAGCTTTTTCTCCGACCGATCTTTGCGCTACCTCCCTGGCCTCCTGCATGCTCACGTTGATGGGCATCAGCGCCCGAAACCATGATCTGGATATTACCGGCGCCCACGCGGAAGTGACCAAAATAATGGCCGCCGATCCGCGCCGTATTGCCCGCATCGAGATCAAATTCCAGATGCCGCCGCGTGACTTCAGCGAGGTACAGCAGAAAATACTGGAGAAAGCTGCCCGCACCTGCCCGGTGCATTTCAGCCTGAGTGAAGGACTGGAAGAAGTGTTGCACTTCGTCTGGTAAACTTGCCGATATTTTTGTGGAAATTTGCGCCCCATACGGCATCTCCACGCTGTTCCCACGGTTTGAAAAAGAAAATCTGGCTCTGGCTATTCTTTACCGCTTGCCTGGCGGCTATTACTTGGAAACTGTATTCCAACAAACAGGCGCTGACCGCCGAAACCGAACTCGGTAAAACCACGCGGTCTTACGTGCCAGTAGAGGTTATACTACCGCAAATGGACACGCTTTCCGAACAGCTGGAAGCCGACGGCATTTTTCTGCCGGCCAAGGAAATGTTTGTGATTTCGGAGACTGCCGGCCGCATTTTGCAGGTATATAAAAACAAGGGCGACGCGGTGAAAGAAGGCGATCTGATCGCCAAAGTGGACGATGAGCTCCTGCGTCTGGAACTGCAAACCACCCAGACCAACCTCGCCAAACTACGCAAAGACGAAGAACGGGTCAAAAAACTGATCGCCGGAGAAGCGCTGCCCAAGAACAAGATCGAAGAAATTCAACTGGGTATTGCCACGGCCGAAGCCAAAGTGCAGGGCCTGCGTAAGCAAATTGGCAACACCAGCATCAAAGCGACCATGAATGGTACGCTCGGCCTGCGTTTTATCGAACGCGGCAGTGTGATCGGTCCCGGCATTCAGGTCGCGCAGATCACCAACCTGGACAAGCTTTTTTTGATGGTAAAAGTCATCGAAAAGGACATTCTCCACATTCGTAAAGGCCAGTCGGTACGTATTACCGCCGACGTTTACCCGGATACTATTCTGAGTGGCAAGGTGACCAACATCGGGCTGCGGGCCGATAACGCGTATAACTACGATGTAGAAATTGAGGTCGTCAACCCCGCCAAAGCGCCGTTGCGTGGGGGGATGCACGCCCGGGCAGCCTTTACCGCTGAAACCACCCGACAGGGCATGACCATTCCGCGTAAAGCCATTGCCGGCAGTTTGCAGGATGCGAAAGTGTATATTGTCAGGGATTCTCTCGCCGTGTTGCAGCCTGTCGTGCTGGGCAGCATGTATGGCGATCGGGTAGAAGTCACATCCGGCTTGCAGGTCACCGACCGCGTGGTCATGACCGGCCAGCTCAACCTCAGCGCCGGCGCACGGGTCCAGGTCATGAACGCCCACTAACCGCCAGCCGACACTATGGCCATCCTGGCGCTCCTTCGACAGCAACTGGCGATCTTTTTCAGCCAGGAGCGGCTGATCAATCCCTTCCCCGGTAAAATGCCGGCCCTCGACGGCGTGCGCGGCATTGCCATTCTGGTGGTTATGCTCAACCACTTCCTGCTGCGCCCGCTCATTCCCGACACGCATTTCTGGAAAATTATCGACAGCGGCTGGCTGGGCGTGGACTTGTTTTTCGTGCTTTCCGGATTTCTCATCACCGGTATTTTACTCGATACCAAACACCGGGAGCGCTACTGGGCCACCTTCTTCAAACGCCGGGCTTTACGCATTTTTCCACTCTACTATTTTGCCGTTGCGCTGGTCTGGCTCGAAGTGGTTTTTATTGAAAATGGCGCCGAACGTCTGCATGGCTACGATTCCATGTGGTGGTTCGTACTCTTTCTGCCTAACATCGCGCTGGCCCTGAAAGGTGACTGGCTGTATCACAGTAACTATTTGGGTATTAATCACTTATGGTCCGTAGCGGTCGAAGAGCAATTCTACCTGATCTGGCCGCTGATCGTCAAAATCCTGCCGCCTCGGGTGCTGGCACTGCTTTGCGTCGTGCTGATCGACTATGGTTTTACCATACGGGAGGCGGTGGATAAGCAGTTTTCGCCCATCCCATATGCCTGGTCCATGGCTTCCTATGTGCTGCCTTATTGCCGCATGGATGCCCTGGCCGCCGGGGCTTTACTGGCCGTATTTTTCCGTCTGGGCTGGCACCTGCGTATTCCCCTCGATCGCTGGATTGCCAGGGTCATATTATGCGCCTATGGCTGGGATATAGTGCAGAGCCTGCTGCATAACGGCGATCAAAATCAGGGCACCCTATCGGCGGTCTTTTTCGCGGCTTTTTTATACCTGGCGCTCAACCAGCACCCTAAGGCCCTGGTGCGGCGCATCTGCGAAAATCGATTTCTGATGCACCTGGGCGTGTATAGCTATGGCCTCTACGTTTTCCACCAGATGTTCCGCTTTACCTGGATGTATCTATTCGGCGACTGGCTGATGGCTTCCGGCTGGCCACCCGCGCTGATCCAGACGCTGTACATTCTGCTGTCTTTCGGCGGCACTTATTTGCTGGCGCGTTTGAGCTGGGCTTTGCTGGAAAAACCTTTTTTGAAGCTGAAGGAGGTGTGGGCCCCGGGCGAGAAACGGGACTTGCCGGCTGCCAAAGTATAATGTCACCAGCTTTATCTCAGCAGGGTGACTTCTCCTTTTTTATCTTCCACGATGCCCTTGAATTTCACTTTCGCCCGGTAAACATACACGTCGGAAGAGGCATTCTGGCTGTCTATCCGGCCATCCCAGCCCCCGCTTACGCCGCTCCAGACCTGCTGGCCCCAACGGGAATACACTTCCATTTCCAGTACCTCGAAGTCGGAACCACCCGGGAAAAACAGGTCGTTCACCCCGTCGCCATTGGGGGTAAAAGCATTGGGGAAAAATAGCTTATGCTCAACAATTTCAAAGGAAACCGTGTCCGTACATCCCGTGGCATCGCTCACCGTAACGACGTACGCAGCCGGCGACAGCTCGGTCGCCAGTGAGTCCATTTCCCCCGCCAGGCCACTCCAGACATACGTGACCGGCGCAAACCCATTGCTGATACTGACCAGGGCTTGCGGACAAACTGTTGCACATTCCTCGGTCACCGTCACCGCCGCCGACAACGTGCAGCAGGAGTCGATGGTTAAGTTCAGGGTACTGCTCACCTCGCAACCGGTGGACGTGTTAATGGTCAGGGAAATAGTTTTCTGGCCCGCGGAAGTATAACGCACCGTATGCGGGCCCTGCGTGTTGGCGCTGTCCGGCTGGGCGCCTACGCCGAAATTCCAGTGCCAGCCGGTGATCTGACCGTTGGTAAAGGCGGTTGTATCGGTAAAAACAACGTTTTCGCCCAGACAAACAGCATTATCTGCATTGCTTGTAAATCCTACTTCCGGTCCTGAAAAGGTGCCGTTGCCGCTCCAGTCCAGTTGAAAACCGTTGCCACTGGAAGTGAAATTATTCACGGCGAGTGCATATGTGGTTCCCGCTACCATGTTAAGCGCAGCCAGAAAATTATCCTGACCCGGCTGTAAGCAACCGGACGGCTCGCTCAAATCCGCTGAATTGACGCTCAGCCCGGTAGGGCCCATGCAGGGGCTGGGGATGGAAAAATCGCCGGCCGCCATGCAGCGGAGTACCACCTTATTCGCGCAGTTACTTGGTCCGTTGGGGAGGCGATACAACACGAAATCCAGGTCGTCAGCAGGATTATTAGGGCTCAGTGTAAACTCCAGGGTACCGCTCGTGGCGGCCGTAAAGACATACCAGGTGGAATTGGATTCGGCAAAAATGCCCCCAAAACAAGGGGCGTCGTCCAGTTCATTGGGATCGCTACCCGGCCCGGCTACAGCGGCTACGGTAAAGGAAGTTTTGTCGCAAACCACCACGGCGGTCGGGCAGTCACCGGAAAGCATACCTTCAAAAAAGAAATTACGGACACAGTATTGAAAGCTGCCGGGTAAGGCGCCATCAACCCGAAAATAATACGTTTCACCTGGTGTCAGGCCATTCGCGGTCAGTTCGACAATATTATTGAGGCCAATATCCGATTGGCAGGCCAACTCGGTCAGCGTGTTGCAGGCGCCTCCATACAGGGCGACGGCCGGCTGAACCAGGGTGCCGCCCGGCGTGGAAAAGGTGTTGCCGCTGATAATAATGGTAATATCGGAGGCTACCGCCACCAGGGAGAACCAGACATCATGAGCGGCAGTGTTAAAACAGGCCGGTACCGGGACATTACTCGCGGTCGCCTGGGTATTATCACCCGCTCCTGCCGGGGAACAAAAATTTTCCACTTGGGGAATCAGAAGCGCATTGGCGCAATCGTCATTGCTTTGGCCGAAAACTATAGTGCCGCAAAAAAAGGTGAGGGAGACGAAAATGGCCGTGCGAAGTATGTTTGCTGTCATAGAGGAGGAGGTGTAATTGAACATGCCTGGTTTGGAACCTCAAGATGCCTGGTCCCGGGCACAAATTCAGCAAAATTTATAATCGGAGCATGAGCGAGTTCATAACTTTAGTTTCCGCACCAGCCAGTTCACCGTTTTTTCGAAATAACCCAGCCAGCCTATACCGCGTAATAAGCACGGAAAATGCATGACCAGGCGCAAAACCAGCGCGTTTCGCCCCAGTTCGCGGCCAATACCCTGTTGAATAGCCTCATCGTATGCGCGTAAGGCAGTTGCTGAAAAATCATCATTTTTAAAAGATAAGCGGGCGTAATGGGCGGCTAATACTCCGCTGCTCATGGCATGATCGATGCCATGCCCCTGTAAAGGATCTACCAGCGCGGCTGCATCGCCACAAAGCAAATAGCGGGCGCCGGAAATAGCGCGGTGACCAGTGTACAGGGGCAAGGCGAACCCTTCTACCGGTCCGAGTCGTTCGGCAGTTTGCAGGCGCGCGGCCAGCTCCGGCGCATGTTCGGATAGCTGGTCCAGCACCTGGCGCAGTTTGATCTTTTTTTGCACCGCCGATTTTTTTAAAATGCCGAAACCCACGTTGGCCAGTCCGTCAGCCAGTGGGAATATCCATAGGTAACCCGGCATGAGCGCGGGCAGGAAATGCAGTTCGTTCTCCCCGGATTTCATGCCCACTATGCCCTGGTAATAAGCCCGAACCGCCACGCAGTTATTCCGTTCGTCCAGTTGCGCGCCGCCCAGTTGACGGGCCACCGTGGAATAAGCGCCGTCGCAGCCGATGACCAGCGCGGCGGAGAGGGTAGTGCCGTCTTTGAACTGACAGTACACGCCTTGGTCGTCGGTTTTTATGGTCTGCAAATGTTTGTTTTCTAAAATCAGCGTCTCCGTTTCGCGGCGTACCAGGTCCATTAAAAACCGGTCAAAATCCAGGCGGGCGGCGTTATAACTGTAATTCACCCAGCGAATACCCAGCGAATGCCGGCCGGGCACAAACATCCGGGCGCTGCCAATCTGCGCCTGATCGCCCCAGCTGCGCATCGCCTGGCCCCAGGCCGGCGAGAGCCGGTCCATTACCTTGAAAGCCGGACTGGGGATCGCATCCCCGCAGATCTTATCCCGGGGAAAAACATCTTTTTCCAGCAACACCACGCGCAGTCCGCTACCCTGTAAAGCCAGGGCGCAGGTACAACCGGCCGGTCCGCCGCCAATGATCGCAATATCGAATTCTGGAGTGGTCAAAAGATCAGCTTCTACTAAAAAAAATCCCGCTCCGGTAGAAACCGAAGCGGGACAAAATGTACGACGGAATTAACCGTCTTTATCACTGTGGCCATAAAGCTGGCCGCATTTACTTACTTACCGCCTTTGGCTTTAATGATCACCTGTTCGGCGATGGCATTTGGCGCTGCAGCGTAGTGGCTGAATTCCATGGTGGAAGCCGCACGACCGGAAGTCAGGGTACGCAGTTGGGTCACATAACCGAACATTTCGGCCAGTGGCACTTCTGCCTGGATGGCTACTGCACCGCCCATACGCGTTTCCTGGCCTTTCGGCAGGCCACGACGACGGTTCAAGTCACCAATCACCGGACCGACATAGTCTTCCGGAGTGATTACTTCCAGTTTCATGATTGGCTCCATGATCTGTGGTTTGCATTTTGGAGCAGCTTCCCGGAAACCTTCCTTCGCACAAAGTTCGAAGGCGATTGGTTTGGAGTCAACTGCGTGCATACCACCGTCCACGACGCGTACTTTCATCGAATCGATGTTGTAACCGGCCAGAATACCATTGTTCATCATCTGGGTGAAACCGTCGGCGATGGGCTTCTGATAGTTTTTATCAATAGCACCGCCTACAATAGCCCACTCGAATTGCAACTTCTTCTTGCCATTCTTGAAGTCGTCGGACTCCAGGAACTCCGGATCAGCTGGTCCGAGGAAAAATTCCATATCGGCGAAGAGACCCGAACCACCCGATTGCTTTTTCAAGCGCTCGCGGTGTTCCACCGTTTTGGTCAAAGCCTCTTTGTAGTTTACCTGTGGCGCACCCTGGTTGCACTCCACCTTGAATTCGCGACGCAGACGGTCGACGATAATTTCCAGGTGCAGCTCGCCCATACCGGAAATAACGGTCTGGTTGGTGTCGTCATCATATTTCACCCGGAAGGTTGGATCTTCTTCCGCGAGTTTGTTGAGGGCCATACCCAAACGATCCAGGTCTTTCTGGGTCTTTGGCTCGATCGCCAAACCGATTACCGGCTCCGGGAACACCATGGATTCCAGCACGATCGGGTTGTCGATATCACAGAGCGTATCACCGGTCCGAATATCTTTGAAACCGACGGCAGCAGCGATGTCGCCCGCTTCGATCCGATCGATCGGGTTCTGCTTGTTGGCGTGCATCTGGTACAGACGGCTAATACGCTCTTTATCGCCCGTACGGGTGTTCAGCACGTAAGAACCGGCTTCCAGTTTGCCGGAATAGCAGCGTATAAAGCACAGACGGCCCACGAATGGGTCGGTTGCGATTTTAAAGGCCAGTGCAGCGAACGGTTCGGTTACCGAAGGCTTGCGGAAGGTTTCGACTTCCGTTCTCGGGTTGATACCCCGCACCGCCTCGATATCGACCGGGGAAGGCAGGAAGTAACAAACGGCATCCAGACAAGCCTGTACGCCTTTGTTTTTGAAAGCGGAACCACACATGACCGGCGTCATTTTCATGTCGCAAACGGCAGCACGTACGGCAGCGCGCATTTCAGCTACGGTAATCGAATTTGGATCTTCGAAGAATTTTTCGAGCAGTGCATCGTCATAAGCAGCCACCTCTTCGATGAGTGCCTGGCGATATTCAGCCACTGTTTCTATCAGGTCTTCCGGGATTGGAATTTCCTTGAAGGTCATACCCTGGTTGGCTTCATCCCAAACGATGGCCTGGTTGGTTACCAGATCCACCACGCCGGTGAAGTGATGCTCGTTACCGATGGGTACCTGCAATGGAATAGCATTGGCGCCCAATTTAGCTTTCATGTCCTTCACGCACATGAAAAAATCGGAGCCGGCGCGGTCCATTTTATTGATAAAGGCAATACGCGGTACTTTATAGTTATCCGCCAGGCGCCAGTTGGTTTCCGATTGCGGTTCGACACCGTCTACGGCGGAAAAAAGGAACACCAGACCGTCGAGTACACGCAGCGAGCGGTTCACCTCTACGGTGAAGTCCACGTGGCCGGGGGTATCGATGATGTTGAAGTCGTATTTTTCACCATCTACTTCCCACTGGCAGCGGGTAGCGGCCGAAGTGATGGTAATACCACGTTCTTGCTCTTGCTCCATCCAGTCCATCGTGGCGGCGCCTTCGTGCACTTCCCCGATTTTGTGGTTCACACCCGTGTAATAGAGAATACGCTCGGTAGTGGTTGTTTTACCAGCGTCAATGTGAGCGGCAATCCCGATATTTCGGGTAAACCGGAGGTCCGTTGCCATGGATTTTTAAAATTGATGAATAGGTGAAAAAAAAGTAATTTTTTAAAAATGGCCTTTTAAAAGCCAATACCGCCGAAAATTGTCTGGTGCCACGCACGAAGCGAATCACCAGGCAATCTCGACGGTACGAGTAGGCGGTTATTGCAGGCTTAGGTGCGGAAGTGAGCGAACGCGCGGTTGGCTTCAGCCATCTTGTGCGTGTCTTCGCGTTTCTTCACGGCACTGCCTTCGCCTTTGCTGGCAGCTACGATTTCAGCAGCAAGTTTCTCAGCCATGCCTTTACCGCTACGGGCGCGGGCATATTTGATCATCCATTTCATGCCGATCGAGATTTTCCGGCTAGCCGGCAGTTCGGTCGGAATTTGGAAAGTGGAGCCACCCACACGACGGCTGCGCACTTCGACTTGTGGCATCACGTTGTTCAGGGCTTTTTTCCAGACTTGCAACTCGTCCTCGTTGGTGCGGCTTTTCACGAGGTCCATAGCGTCGTAGAAAATGCCAAATGCAACGCTCTTCTTGCCTTCCCACATCAGGTTATTGACAAAACGGGTGACCATTGTGTCATTGAACCTGGCGTCGGCAGCCAATACTCGAGGTTTCGGTTTGTGCTTACGCATTTTATAAAGTGATAGAGTGATGAAAATATGAAGTGAATGAAGCGGCCGGTGACTAATCACTTTATCGCTTTATCATTTCATCGTTTTATTTCTTAGGACGTTTCGAGCCGTATTTCGAGCGGCTTTTCTTCCGGTTGTTCACACCGGCGGTATCCAATGCACCACGCACGATCGTGTAACGTACCCCTGGCAGGTCTTTTACCCGGCCACCGCGCACCAGCACAATAGAGTGCTCCTGCAGGTTGTGGCCTTCACCGGGGATGTAACAGATCACCTCCAGACCGTTGGTCATGCGCACTTTGGCAACTTTACGCAGTGCGGAGTTTGGTTTCTTTGGCGTGGTGGTATAAACACGGGTGCAAACGCCACGGCGCTGCGGGCAGCCAGCAAGCGCACGGCTTTTGCTCGCATATTCCACCTTCTCGCGGCTCTTACGTACAAGTTGATTAATGGTAGGCATACCTTGCTTTACGGTAAAATTTAGGTAACTCGTTCAAAATCAGTTGAAAAATGGCCCAAAAGTGTAGCCTTTTTCAAAAGCGAACGCAAAGATACTCGCAGTGGGTTGAATTTTCCAAACTGCATTAAAAATTTCTGTTAAAGATTGGAAAGTATATCTGACGGTCTGCCTAGAAAAGCTAGGTTAGGGGCTCAAAAAAAGTCCCGCAGGTTGGTCCCGATCCCCATGTGAAACACCCCGCCGGACAGGTGATAGGCCCCATAACCCATATCCAACCGGAAGCGGCTGATCTTGAAGCCCACGCCCCCGGAGAAGCCGGACAGGCTGCGGTAGTTGTTGACGGAAAGTTCTCTTTTACGCAGGTGGTTATAACCTACTCGAATCCGGAAGGCCTCGTTGCGGCCCAGCAGGAATTCCCCGTTGAAAACCAGGTGGCGGAACAGATTATCCACTTTGCCATTGCCTTTGCTCTTGGGCTGCTCGTCGCCGAACAACTGCAGATCGTCATCCTGGGCATTGGGGTCATCGTAGCGTATATCCCATTGCTGCAGGTGGTGGGCAATCACGCTGATGCGAAAGGGCAGGTAACGCAGTTGTTTACTGAAGCCCACCTGCAGATCGTAGGGCAGGTCTTCGCGGGTGCCGGTATAGGTGCTGAGTTCGGCGCCCACATTACGCAGCACCAGGGCAATATTGAATCGTTTGGCCGTATCGGCATACAGCAGCCCGGCGTCGGCCGCCAATGCGGAGGCTTTATATACATCCAGGGCGGAAAAAGCGACCCGGGCATTGAGGCCGATGGAAATCCGGGGCGTCAGCGGCCGGGCAGCACCGACGGTGAAAGCCGTTTCGGAAGCATGTACCTCGCCGGTGATGGTCCCCAGGTCGTCGGCCCGTTTGATGGCGCCATAGTTCATGTACTGCAGACCGGCGTGCATGGTAAAGCCGATTTTTGGTAAATGCTGCGCATAGGCCACGTAACCGTGCTGAATATCACTGAGAAAGAAATTATGGTTAAAAGCCAGCCGGCCGCTCATACTGGGATTGAGGGCGGCGGGGTTTGCGGCGGCGAAGTTTACGTCATCGTCTTTCACCGTTATCTGCATGCCGCCCAAAGCCGTAATACGGGCCGAGGGGGACAGGGTCATGAATTGGAAGACCTTTTGGCCGCCGGTAATCTGGGCCTGCAGGGTATATACGGACATGCTTCCTACCAGCAGGAGGAGCGCAGTATAAGTGGTAGTGGTTCGTGGCATAGCGTCGGATTTTGATTCTGCAAAGGTTGACGTCGAAATCGGCAATCCGGCTGCCTGGCTCTAAAAATAAAGTTTGCGTTCGCTACTGGGCTTCCTTTTTCCACTTGGTCAGGCATACCCCATTCGTGCAGTTGGCGATCCGAATAAGCTGGCCCTGCTCGTCATATTCCTTGAGTTCACCCTGCTCGAGCGGCATTTCTTCGCCAGGCTTATACTGGCCTTCCGTTTTGAGCACGCCGCTTTCATAGTATTCGGTGAACGGCCCGTTTTCATCATTATCCACAAGGGTGACTTTTTCCTTGAGTTTTCCGTTGGGATAATAGGCCGTACTCAAGCCCTGCAACGCGCCATTTATATAGGTCTGTTCGATCTGGAGCTGGCCGTTTTCATAGTAACTCTCGTATTTACCGTTGAGCACGCCATGGGTATAATGCTCCACGCTTTCGAGCTGGCCGGTCGGGCGAAAATATTTAAACTCGCCTTCCAGGGTGTCGTGCACATAATGCGCTTCCTGGAGTAATTTTCCATCGGCCTGCAACTTCTGGTACAGCCCGTCTTTGGCAAAATCTTTTTTACGGCGCTCGTAACGCTCGGTGCGCCCCTGCTCATCCTTGGTTTCTACGGTCTCTGTTTGTGGACCGGTACAGTTCCAGGCAAGCGTCAGCAGGGTGGAAAACAGAAAAATTTTAGCAAAAGGAAAACGAAAAAGAGGGGTGTTCTGCATGGCGGAAAAATGTTTAGGCCTGCAAACGTAAAAGTTTAAGGCCTAGCATGCACCGCAATTTTTTTGCCGGTATTCTTACCAGTTATTGAGCATTTCCGGCTGGTCGCGGTAAAGGTGTTCGACAAAACGCCCCAGTGCTTCCCCGCCAAAAGTGGTGGTATAGTGGTGGGAAAAATAAATAACCCAGTCCAGCTGGGCGTCGAAGACCATGCCTTCGTAGGCGCCGGCAAAAATCTGGTCGGGCTGAATTTCGAACAGTCCGGTTTCGCATTCCAGCAGGTAAATCGGTCGGATGGCGCTTTGCCGGATATATTTGGTGAGGGCCAGTTTTTTATCATCGGTAAGTCCATTGACCACGACGACTTCCACCGGGGAGGCCTCCACCAGCGGATTCCAGAAATTGGAATGGAAATTCCACTTTTCTTCCAGTTCCTTTCTTAACCGCACGGCTTCCGCGCCGCGAATGCGCTTGTTACCCGTCTCCACGATGGGCTGGGGTTGCAGGGGATCGCCGGGGAAAAGCATAGGCAGTTCCTGGGCAATGATCCGCGCCGAACTCTCAATACTGCGGAACAGCGAACGCAGGTAGTCGGGTACATTGGGATCGATGGGGATTTTCACCTGTTTTTCGCGGTCGGCCAGGTAAATGTCCAGCGGAAATTTGACCAAAGCCCGGGCGGAAATTTGCTCCACGGCCTGTTTGGCCAGGTCGCCGTTGAACACCGTATAGTAATAGAGGTGATTGCCCGAAAAACGTTCGTTATTTTTAAAAATGCCGTTGCAGGTTGCATCCAGCATTTCCTCCACCGGATCGAGGTAATCGCTTGTCCAGTCATCGTACCAGCCGGCGCCTGCCGGATAGCCCGTCCAGCGCGGCATTTGGAAGTGCAGGCTCAGGATCTGTAGTTGTTTAGCGGGCGGTTTGTCATAGCCTTTGGCCTGCCAGTCCGCCCCGGTTGTGCGCAGAGCGGTCTGTATATCGGCGTCCTCCGGGAGCGGAGTCGTCTCGGTATGGTCGGGCAACTGGCCGCAGAAACCAGTCTCGGTACGTAGCTGCCGGTCGGTGTTGACCGTCAGCCGTACGTAATACCAGCCGTTATTTTTTTGTTGATACAGGATTAGTCGAAACATCTTCACAATTGGCGGTGGGGGAGCAGTTTAGAAGTTTGCTATGCCGCTATCTGCTCTAGTCAATTTTCCTGCCAACCCATTCCGGAATGCGAATTTTTAAAAAAAAGGTCTTTGTGGATGCTTAAACTGACGATTTTATGAAAAAAGGCCACTCCGGGGGACCCGCAGCGGCCAGTTATGGAGTCTGAAGTCAAAAGTCCAACGTCCAATTATTACTACTTAATCACGACTTCTTGCGTGACTGATTTATCGCCCTGTTGCACCAAAATAACGATGGTGCTTTTGCTGTATTCCGCCAGGTCGAATGACTGATTATACGCACCACCGAACATGTTTAATTCTTCGCGAAACAGTTGCCGGCCGTTCCGATCGAGCAAGGAAACGATGGTGGCCACGGGCGCCCCGCGAAAACTGACCACGACCTGTCCATCAGCCGCATTGGGAACGATTTTAAAAGATTCCAATTGCAGTTTCCGTTCGGCGGGCAGGCTGGCTGCCGACGGGATGTCCACCTTGGCAGCATCGCCTTCACCCCCTTTATGGATGGTGATCAGGCGGTTCTGGCGCATTTGGCGCTGATCGTCATTATTCCAGTTCCAGGTATTGAAACGCCGGCTCTGCTGGTCGCCTTCGTCGTCGGTATCTTCGACCGTCACCTGGCTGGCATCATCCTGGCAGGGTTTCAGGGTGGCCTCTATGGTTTGGGCTTTGCCATGGCGCTGGAGTTCCACTTTTATTTTATCACCGGCTTTATAGCGGGCAATAGCCGTCCATAGATCGCTGTGGTTCTGGATCCGCTGACCATTTACCGCTGTGATCACATCGTTTTCGAGCAACTGCGCTTCTTTTGCGGCCGATTCCGAGGTGAAGCTGGTAATCCGGGCGCCACCCAGGTCGTTATTCAGATCACTCGCTTCGGTGTACACACCCAGGCAGGCTTCTTTCGTTTGCACGTTAAAATCGAGATTTAGGCCATTCCAGTCATCGCTGCTCCAGGCCTGCCAGTCCCAGCCTGCTGCCTGTCCCAGTGTAGCAGTCGTTTGTTTTTCCTGCCCATTGTGTTTATACGTAATGCTGATCTGGTCGCCGGGAGCCGTTTCGGCTATTAAATCGCGGAGTTCTTCAAAATCGTTGAGCGCCGTGCCGTTGATTGCCAGAATTTTGTCGCCACCATGCAGGCCGGCCTTTTCCGCAGCAGAATTGGGGGTAATTTGGATCTGTACCCCGGCCTCGTCTTCATCGTCGTTATCTGGCGACACGCCGAGAAAGCCATGTCGATTCACTTCATCGTAGTAAAGCGCAGGGGGATTGCCAGATTTATTTGGCTGGGCAGAGAGAGGCACGCTGCACCATGGGAAGAGGATGCACGCGGCAAGCAGGTAAGAAAACACTGTTTTCATAGCAGGATACAGCACCTCCTTCGTAGCATACAGGGACTAAGCGAAAAAGAAGGTTGTTTTGGTTAACAAATAAGTGGAAAGGCGCCTGAGGCTTGTATCGGTTTTGCCGGGAATTCCGGGCGCAAAGCAAGGACAAGAGCGCTTAACCGAAGTTGCTTCGATTGGCTGGAAGCAGGCAAATTTTTCGACCAGTATCCGGCGTTGATTTTAGAACGACTTTTCCGGTAGTCAACACGCCATTTCTGCACAACGAACTAGTGATCAGCCGGCCAGCCGGTGTTCCCCCTGGTTATTGGATTTTAACAAATTTGTCCTGCGCCTCGTCTCGTACATACTGCGTTTCGGGAAGTGTACGTTTATGCCTCAGCCCTGCTGAATTTTTAACTATTTCAGACTCCTGTTCACCTCATGTATTTTATAATCAACAACCACTAACCGACACTTATGGCAAGCGCTCATTACAAAATCCTACTGGTGGAAGACGACCAAAATTTTGGCGACGTCCTTCGCTCCTACCTGGAAATGCATGACTACGCCGTGACCCTGGCCACTGACGGGGTACTTGGCCTGGAAGCCTTCAAAAAAGGCCAGTTTGACCTTTGCGTCTTCGACGTAATGATGCCGCGTAAAGACGGCTTCACCCTCGCCAAAGAGATCCGCGAACGGGATCAGGAGGTGCCTATTATCTTTCTGACCGCCAAAACGATGAAGGAAGATGTGTTGCAGGGCTTCAAAATCGGGGCCGACGACTACATCGCCAAACCCTTCAACTCCGAAGAACTTCTGCTCCGCATCCAGGCGGTCCTGAAGCGCGTGAACAAGGCCGCCGATCCCCGCGACGATCAGCGCGAATACAATATCGGGCAATTTCACTTCAATTACCCGCTGCGTATTCTGACTTTTAACGCCGCTAAACCCGGCGAAGAAAGCCAGTGGAAACTCAGTCCGAAAGAGGCCGAACTGCTCAAACTGTTCTGCAAATACATCAACGACGTGACGCCCCGTTCGGAAGCGCTCACCAAGATCTGGCATGAAGACAACTACTTCACTGCCCGCTCGATGGATGTTTTCGTGACCAAACTGCGGAAATACCTGGCTCCGGACCCCACGATTGAAATTGTAAACATTCACGGCAACGGCTTTCAACTGCTCGTCCGTGAATTCGCCGCCGAACGGTAAAAATCCTACTCAGCTCCAACCATTCCAGCCCGCGCGCCCTTTTCGGCAGCGCGGGTTTTTCTTTTTTACGGCGGAGTGGCTGTACTTTTGCGCCGGTCCCAGCCCGCACGCAACGCGGGATTGCCCTCCACTATGCTGCAACGTCTTTTTCAAAAATACTCCGGCTGGCTGCGTAACCTGAAAGCCGTGTACGTGCTGAACAACATGCTGAATGCCGACCGGCTGCGCCCCAATCGCGACCTGTACCGGCGCTTCGGAGTTCGAAAAAGTATTTTCAGCCCGCTCGGCAGCCGCGACTTCCCAACCGTCGATCCGCAGGCGCTGCCCTGGCTCGATCAGCCGGATGCGCTGCTACAGGTTGAAAAACACCCGGATTTCCAGACCTTCGACGCCGCTACCCAGGAGCAGATCCGGACATTTATTACGGACGGCTATCTGGTGCTCTCCGCCTTTTTTCCGCAGGAAAAAACGGATGCGCTCAATGCCGACGTGGATCGCCTGCTGGCGGCCGGGCAGGCGGAGTTCAATTACACGGGCCGGAAAATTTTCAACCTGCACGAGAGCAGCCCCCTGGCCGACGCCGAATTTTTCCGGTCGCCCGAAATTTTGCGGCTTTTATCGTTCCTGCTGGGCCGGCCGCTCATCCCGTTTCAGTCGCTGGGATTTACCCTGGGCAGCGAGCAGCGGGTACACTCCGATTCTATTCACATGAGTACGGCGCCACCCGGTTTTATGATCGCCACCTGGATCGCGCTGGAGGATTGTACGCCCGAAAACGGGCCGCTCGTATATTATCCCGGCAGTCACCGCCTGCCCTACCTGAGTACCGGCGACTATGATTCCGGCAATACTGCGCTGACCATCGGGGAAAACAGTAACCGCCGGTACGAAGACAGGGTCGCCACTCTTTTACAGGAAAAAGGCCTGGAACCGAAGTCATTTTTAGGCCGGCGCGGCGACGTGCTGGTCTGGCATGCCAACCTGCTGCATGGCGGCAGTCCCATCACCCGGGCGGGGGCCACGCGTCGCAGCATGGTCTGTCATTACTTCGCACAGGGGGTTATTTGTTATCACGAAATGTCGCAGCGGCCGGCCTTACTGCCCAAACATTAAACATGAATTTACTCGATCGTATTCAGGCCTTTGCCCGGCAGCATCCCTTTCCCGCCAGCCCGCAAGCGCTTTACGAGCCCTGTGATTATATACTGGCACTGGGCGGCAAACGCCTGCGCCCGGTTGCGCTGTTACAGGCGTTTCAGCTTTTCCGCGACGACGTGGACAAGGCGCTTTCGGCGGCCTGGGCGGTGGAAGTGTTCCATAATTTTTCCCTGGTGCACGACGATATTATGGACGCTGCGCCGCTGCGCCGGGGCCAGCCGACCGTCCATACCAAGTGGAACACCACCACCGGTATTCTCAGCGGCGACGTGATGCTGATTTACGCCTACCGGTATTTGGCCATGATCGAACCCGCGGAGGTAAGCCTGGCTTTGATCCGGACGTTTAACCGCGTGGCCACGGAGGTCTGCGAAGGCCAGCAGATGGACATGGATTTTGAATCGCGCAGCAACGTCACGATTGCGGAATATTTGCGCATGATCGAGCTGAAAACGGCGGTGCTGCTGGGCGGCGCGCTGGAAATGGGGGCCTTATGCGCCGGTGCGCCCTGGACGGATGCCCGCCACTTGTACGAATTTGGCCGCCTCGCCGGCGTGGCTTTTCAATTACAGGACGATCTGCTGGATACCTACGGCGACCCGGAAAAATTCGGCAAACAGGTGGGCGGTGACATTTTACAAAATAAAAAAACCTTTCTGGTCCTGAAAACCCTGGAGATCGCTTCCCCGGCGGACCGGCAGGAACTGGAACAATGGCTGCAAACCGAGGCGGACAATGCGGAGGAAAAAGTAGCGGCGGTACGGGCGCTGTTCGATCGCAGCGGCATACCGGCGCTGGTGGCGGCTGAAAAACAGCGCTTCCAGGACGAAGCATTCGAACACCTGGCGGCGGTCGACGTGCCGGAAAGCCGTAAAGCGGCCCTGCGGGAAATGGTGGCCGAATTGTTCGTGCGCGATTTTTAAGAGCGTATTCGGGTTTTAGTTTTGAGGCGAAAGCGAGCAAATTTTATTTCAATGAAGGCAAAATTTGCAGCCATAGCCGGGCCCCTACGGCGAAAAATTTTAACGCCCAGTGAAATCAAATTTGCCGGTTGCAACCCAAAATCTAAAGCCCGAACACGCTCTAAGTTCCTACCTTTCTTCCAAAAATTTCCGCGCTCATGCGTTCACGACTATTTGTGGCCGGTCTGGCCGCCTTCCTTATCCTTGTATTCAGCAGCTTCGCCTTTCATCCGGACTGGGGTTTTTTTGCGCATAAACGCATTAACCGGCTCGCCGTACTGACCTTGCCGCCGGAAATGATGGTGTTTTTCAAACCGAATATTGACTGGCTGACCGACCATGCCGCCGATCCCGATATGCGGCGGTACGCCAGTAAAAACGAGGCCCCCCGCCACTACATCGATCTGGATAACTACGGTCCGCCCTTCGATAGTCTGCCGCATCAATGGCTGGATGCGATGCTGCGGTACACCGATATCTGGATGGTGAATGCGCAGGGCGACACCAGTTTGCTTTTTGAAAACCAACGTACGGTGCCGGCTTCCCGGGCGTATAAAAACTGGTTTGCCCGGCAGGTGTTGCCCGCTTTTTACCAGGATGCCCATGCTTTAAATGCGGATTCCCTGTCGGCATTTTTGCAGCATAACGGCTTCGCGCAACGTCCGGCGGCGGCCTTTTATCACGAACATTTATCGGAACACGGTATTCTGCCCTGGAACCTGCAGCGTATGCAGCGGCAACTGACCGAGGCGTTCCGGCAGCGGGATTCCAAACGGATTCTCCGGCTTTGCGCGGACATCGGGCACTACATCGGCGATGCCCACGTGCCGCTGCATACCACCAGTAATTATAACGGACAGAAGACCGGGCAGCATGGTATTCACGGTTTCTGGGAAAGCAGGATTCCCGAACTTTTCGCCGATGAGGACTACGATTATTTTGTGGGTAAACCCGAGTATTTCGCCGATGCCTCCACCTATTTCTGGAAAACGGTATTTAAAAGTAATACCATGGTGGACAGCGTATTAACCATCGAAAAAGCGATGCACCTGACTTTTCCGGCCGACCGGCAAATGTGTCCGGATATGCGCGTGGGAAAAATGGTGCTGGCGCCCTGCCGGGAGTTTGCCGACGCTTACCAAAAGGCGCTACAGGGCATGGTGGAACGGCAGATGCGGGCGGCTATTCACAGCGTGAGTTCGGCGTGGTACACCGCCTGGGTGGATGCCGGTCAGCCCGACCTTTCCCGGATGGATACGCCGCTGCTCACGGAGGAAGAACGTAAAGCGGAAGTTGATTTACAGAAAAATTTCGAAGCGGGGAAAGCGCTCGGCCGACCTGAGGAGCACTAAATCTATTTATTCCAGTCCACAGATTCGAAAGAGGCGACACCCATCAGGCGGTCGTACCGCGCGCCAAACGGGCGGAAATACACCAGAATCGTGTAGGAATCGCTGGCGCGGTAGTCATTGCCTTCCAGACCGACCTCATCGGTAACGCTGGTGCCACGGTCCACAACCTGGTATATGTAGTTGTAAAAACCCTGTTTGAGAAATGCCTCGCCCCAGTAAGCATGGGCTTCCGGGTGGTAACTCAATTTAAATTGCGGCTTTAATTGCCAGTCGGTAAACGCGCCGAACAGGTACACGCCCTGGTCTTCCAGTTCGGCATTCTGTAAAATACTGAACAAGACCCAGCCATAGTCAGCCTGGAGCATAGACTGGTTGGGGTTTGTATTTTCAATAGAAAATCCCCCATTCAAATCGGAGCGGTAAGACACATCGGAGGTCGCCCGGCTCCGGTCGCTATCCAGGGTAATTTCATATTGGTCATTTTTATTAACCACTATGTTTCGGATGCGGTCCGTCTGGTAATTGAACGTCCGTATGTCGAAGTAGCGGTACTCCCGGCTGGCGGGAAAAACGATCTCATCCTGATAATCGAACACGAGCTCCGTATTTCGGCTGGCGCGCGGGATTACCGGCCCGATGGCATTATCCCAGCGGCCATTTTGCAGCACATAGGCTTTTACTTCCTTCATCGGATTCGTAATGCGCGTATCCTTGAACTGCACATTAAAATCCATTTCGTGGTGGGTTTCCTGTTTACTCACCTGAGCGGGCAGCCTGAACAGGGAGTTCACCCGCCACACCGGCTCCGCTACGCAGAAACGGCGGTCCAGCACCGGGGTTTTTTCGTCATTTTCTAAAAAGACCCGCAGAATATAATTACCCGATTTTGTCCAGCGCATGTTGCTGTTCGGCAACTGAACGGCGTAGTGGGTATAGGGTGTGCGGGTATTGAAGGAGCTGCTGAAATTCTGAATGCGATCATCCGTATATCCCTTAATGTATTCATTGTCTTGAATATCGGAGAGCTGCCAGTCACTGTCGCAGTGAATAATGGTGTACTGGTAGGCCTGAAAATCTTCCCCCAGATGGTCGAAAGACAGCAGCAGCGCACCGACCGGGGCATTGACTTCCAGTAAAGGCAGGCTCAGCGGCGAACCGTTCAAATACAATTGCACGGACGCGATGTTCTCGTCCAGAATGCGGTTTTCATGACGCGGATTGGGGTCTTGCGCAAAAACAAAAACCGGCAGGCAACAGGAAAGAAAAAGAAACAGCTGGCGCATTCTATCGGCAGGTTGGAGGCGTTGGTTAGGTTTGCTGGTTTGAACAGTGGTTATCCGTCACTTGAAATCCAGTTTTGTTCGGTACCATTTCACTTTTAAACGCCAACAGGCGGCATTGCATTGCAAAAGCATTTACCAGTCGCTGGGCTGCGGCGATTCAAAAACGATGGGTTCGCCGGTTTTCGGATGCAGAATAGCCAGGCGATGGGCATGCAGTTTGATCTGGTCGAGGTGCCAGAAATGTCCGCCGTAGGTGATATCGCCGACAATCGGGCAGCCAATATGGGCCAGTTGCGCCCGGATCTGGTGAAAACGTCCGGTGCTGGGATTGACCTCGATTAAAGCGCCTTTGCCCAGCCGCACGAGCGTACGATAGGCGAGGGTCGCCAATTGGCTGTCTTTGACCTGCATTTCCGTGATAATGGCTTTTTTGCCGCTTTCGTCTTTCCTGATCCATTGGCGAAGGTCGGCGCTTGGAAGCACCGGCGAACGCTCCGTTGCGGCCAGGTAGGTTTTTTTTGCCGTTCTGTTTTCAAACTGGGCCATCACGTTGGTCAGGGCCATTTTGGTCTTGGTAAGCAGCAGTACCCCGCTCGTAGGGCGATCCAGGCGATGGGCCACCCGCAGGAAAGGGGTGACTTTCAGCCGCTTGGAGGTCGTATTTTTCATTAATGACTGGGTGAAATACAGCAGCGCTTCCTGCTCGGCGGAGGGATGTTTGGCCCCGCCACTTTCGCTGGACAGTCCGGCTGGTTTCTCCACCACCAGCAGATAATAATCTTCAAAAAGGATTTTCATGGCGTAAAGGTCTATGCAAAAAACAAAAGACCTATTGTCCGAGGCTTTTTATTTCCACGCGCCGGTTTCGACCGCGGTTGGTTTCGCTATCATTTGGCGCCAGCGGGGCGGTTTCGCCATAGCCACGCCAGGTAATCTGACCCGCCGGAACCTGCTGCTGTAACAGGTAATCGTACACCGCCCGGGCGCGCAGTTCGGAAAGGCTTTGATTGGCGGTTATACCACCCACATTATCCGTATGACCGCCGATTTCAACGCGTATAGCCGTGTTTTTCTGCAAAAAAGCGCTGACATTCTTCAGTTCTCCGGCGGCGCCCGGTTTGAGTTCCGCCTTACCAAAATCGAACAGCAGGGCTTCCGAAAACGTGTAGGCCTGCTTATCCCGTAAAGCTTTTTCCAGCGGACCGGCCGTATCCACCTCGACCCGAAAATCATCGAACAGGTAGTAGGCGATGCGTTTGGTTTTATGCCAGAAATCGCGCCCCGGCTCGGTGTTTTGCAGGTCCAGCTGCATGCGTTCCTCGTCGCCCATGTTGATTTTGGTGACCGCATCGGAGAAAAAGTTGCCGAATAAAAAATATTTATACGGCTGATCGGCGCGCAAAGTAAAACTGTACTGCCGCCACTCGTTATTCGTTTCCACCACTTCTTCCAGATTCAACTGCGGCCGCACGGCAAAATCCAGCTGGCTGGTCATGAAGTTTTCCCGGCTGTTGATGGGCCCGGTGGAAAAGTAAAAACCGAAGTTGCCGCAGTAAACGGGTCGAATGCCGGTCGCCCGCCCGAAGACCTCCTCCAGGTGACGCACGCCCAGCGAATCATCCGAGCGCACCCGGAAACTGACCCGGTAGGTCTGGCCTTTCACCAGCGGTTTGCCGAGCGTTCCCTGAATAAGTTCGTGGTAGTCGAAGCTGAATTTTCCATCCTGGAAGGGGTGGTACATGATCAGGCCCACCATGCTTTTGCCCTTGAATGGCCGGGGTAATTGGGAGCATCCCTGCAGACTATCGCCCACCAGCAGGTCGGGCGTCATCAGGTTAAAGGTGGTCCAGCCCTGGGCATTGGTGGTGAACTGATCGGAGGCTTTGGAAAATTGGCAGGGTTCCACCGCCACTTTCCAGACACCGGCTTTGCGCGGTGCTTCGCGTTCAAAACTGCCGTTGGTGACGTAGTTCTGAGAGAAGGCACTTTGGGTGGTAAACAAGCAGAAAAACAGGAATAAGCGCATGGAAAGAGGGTTTTTATCCAAACGTAGCAGTATGCAGAATGTTATTTGCCATGTTTCCCAAGCAAAAAGAGCGGCTGCCGCTTCCGCAACAACCGCTCTGAAAACAGGGGCATTTATTACTGGGCTACGATGGTGCCGCCGGCAATAGTTTTTCCGGCGGTAGAAATGCTCCAGGCCAGTACGCCCATCGGCAAATCTTCCCGGCGCAGTTTGCAGGTATGACCTTCAAAATGGAGGGTTCGTAATGCACGTCCGGTTTCGTCCAGTAAAAGGAGCTGATAAGGGCCGGGAGCAGCGTCTTCCGGAATTTCAAAAGTGGTTTCCGTTACCAGCGGGTTCGGGTACACTTTAACGGGCACCAAAGCCTGGCCGGGAATTTCCCGGGTTTTAACGATGTAGTATTTGCCGTATACCCGTTGCACGGTATTGGTAATGACCGGGGCATTAAAATCAAAGTAAATAGCCGCGCTGTTGCGCACCTCGGTGCCATCCGGCAGATTATCTTTCGGGTACACGTTGAATTCCACAAAGCCCTGCGAGCCTTCCCGATTGGTCGTACTGTCGGGCAACAGGATATTTTTAAAGGTAAACTGCAAAATGCTGTCGTTGATCTGGGCAAACGCATAGTTGTGGCTGGAGCCGCGCGGTTCAATTTTACCGAAATTAAAATGCTGTGACAGCGTATCGCGGATGACCACCAGGAAAGCCGTGTCGTTGCCGGTATTTTGAAAGCGGATGTGGTATTCGAGCGGCGTTCCGGGATGCACCAGATGGGCGGGACCATTGCCGGCCGGAATAGCGGTTTTGTCGTTGGGATCAAAAGAGCTGCTAATCTGGAAGCATTCCTGGTGGGTGAAAGGGCCCGCCGGTCCGCCGAAACCGCTCGATATACCGCTGCCCGTACCGCCGCAGTTCACGATGTTCCAGACCACCGAGGTGTCGCCGGGGTAACCCGGCTCCTGCTGGGCAAGGAGGGTCAGGGGCAGGCCGCTCGCAGGCACCGTGTCGTTTTTAAAATCGTTCGGGTCAAGTTGGAAATAACCTTCGCGCAGTACGATCAGATCCTCGGTAATGATGTAGTGTAGCAGTCCGGCGTTGGGCGCGTTACCGACATTTCTGATCGTAAATACAGCTTGCTCATTGTTCTCACATACTCCCTCTACGGCCACGATGGCGCCGGACCAGTTGGGGCTTTCCGTACAATCCTCATCCGGGTAAACCTGGGTCGACACGCAGACCTGGTCGCCAATGGACAGGCTACAGTCGGTCATTACCTGGATGCTGATCTCCGTCCAGGTCCCGGCCGGCGCAGCGGGCAGGTCGCCGAGGTTGAAAGTAAGGGTTTGCCCGTCCACGAGGTCCGGCGTAGGGGAAGCCCCGAGGTAGCCCAGGAGCGGGTCGAGCGTTACGATCATCGAGGCATCGTTCGCGACGCTCGTGCCGTCGTTCCGGTAGTAGGCATAGAGGGTACTGGTGGTACAGGGCCGGATGTTATTAGCACCCAGTTCGGCGCGCATGCGGGCGCATAAAAATTCGGGCTCCGCCACGAAATCAAGCGTCGCGGTTTGCGGACTCGGGCCGGCCAGGCTCACCGATTGGACAGACGGCGCGCAGACGCTGAAATGGTTATTAAAAGGCGACAACCACACCTGATAGCTGCCATCCGGGACAAAGGCCCGGTATAAGCCGTCCGCATTGGTGGTCAGGTGTAAATTGCCCGAAGGGGTGATAATGTTCACGTGCCAGTTGGCCATCACCGGCTCTCCGGCATCGGCCACACAGTTGTTGTTTTGATCGAGGCGAACGGTGCCGGTCAACTCGTGGATCAACTCGGGCGATTGCATCGGCAGGTCAAGGAAAGCTGTACCGGAGGCACCGGGGGCAAAGTAAACGTCGGTCACCGCTGCCGGGCACAGGGAAAAGAAGGGTTCGTTGGCTTGCACGGTCACCGTAAAATCGCCGGTTGGGAGCGCTAACGTGTAGTATCCATCGAAATCGGTGAATGTGATAAAGGTTTCCAAACCATTGCTAGCCGTAACGTGGGCATGACTCAACCCGGTTTCCGAAGATTCGACGACACAGTCATCATCATCGTCTTTGGCCACGCGGCCGCTCAGGGTATTGATAAAAATGGCGCTACTGGCGCTCACTTTCAGGAATCCGAACTTGTCGCCGGTCGTAAGACCCACGCCGGCTGCCCAGCCGTCGGCCGTCGGAATGGCGTTCAGGGCTTGCAGGTGCTCCTGTCCGTCTTCCGGCGAGTCGGCCGACCACTCGATGCCGTCCGCGGCGGCGTTCATTTGAGCAATGAAACCCCGATAGGCAGACGTACGACCGCTGAGTATGAAACGGCCGTTGGGGGCGACGGCAATTTCGGTTGGAACCAGGGTGCTGGGAATCGCGTCGTCGGCCGACTGCCAGATTTGGTTGCCTAAAGCATCGAAACGGAGCAGGCGGTTGTTGCCCTGCGTACTATTGTAGTCCAGCACGACGAAACCGCCGTCATTGGTGGCGGCCAACTTAGGTCCACCCAGGTTGTCGAACCAGGATAAGATCGACAGCGGGCCAACTTGCCAGATAACGGTGCCGTCGATAGTGGTGCGGAGAAACACGGTTTTGAGATTGGCGGCTCGATACATAGTCAGCACATCTCCGTTCGACAATAAAACTGACGTAATGTGACCGTTGGACGCATTGCTCACCAGGGTCGTTTGGGTGATCGTATTCCCGGCGGCATCCAGCCGAAACAGTATATAAGGTACCTGCTTAGTGGTGAGAGCATAGCTGCCATCGGATAAAATGCCGAGCAACTGCAGGTAGCCAGCATAGGCAACCAGATCTTTTTCCCACAATACGTTGCCATTGGCGTCGAGGCGCAAGAAATCCGTGGCCGAAGAGTCATTACGGACCCCAAAGGCATAACCGCCATCGGCCGTTTGTTGGGCGGGACTGTAAATCGTCGCCGTCAAGCCTTCCGGCGACGATTGTTCGAGGTACTTTTTATCCCATTCTACCTGCAAATCCGCGTTGAGTTTGATCAGGCGGGGAACGGCGTAACTACCGGCATTTGAGTTGCTGGTGCTGCCGCTCAGGAGATAACCGCCGTCGGCTGTTTGGATCAAAAACTGACCCTTAGAATCCAGCATATCGGCCGGCGTAGGGAAAACGATCTTCTCGTTGGAGGTTTGCGCGGAAACGACTTCCAGCAGCAACAGGAACAGGGCAAGTAACAAGCATGTCTTTTTCATAATTGGGTGCATTTTGTTGATTAATAAGACAAAAGTCATCCGCCCAGCCCCGGTTGCAAAAGTCATTTTTCGGGTTTTGTCGTAGTTGTTTTTTATAAAAACTGTCGGTTTACCTTGATTGTCAGTTTTTAAATCCTTGTACTATCGAAAACAGTCTGCAGATTTGTGCAAAAAATAATTGTATTGGCCGGCGTTTTAAAAGTTCCGGCCCTAAAAATTTGCCGGCTGATGGACGATTCTACGCTTTCCGAAATTTTCAAGGCCCTGACGGCCTGGCAGCTGCGGGCCGCCCGATCCTGGATAGCCTCGCCGGCATTTAACCGCAGGGAGGAGCCGCTGCGCCTGTTCGACTACCTGCTGGACTGCCGCAATAAAGGGGTGGAAACCAGCCGGGAGCAGGCCATGACCACTGTTTTCGATCCCGGGCAAGGCGATTCCGCCCGCCTGCGCCACGAAATGAGCGCCCTCAACGCCCTGTTGCGCGATTTTCTGGTCTGGCAGGAAATGCAATGTACGCCTGGTCAACGCGCCTGGTTGCAACTCCGCGCCATGCGTAAAATGGGTCTGGAGAAAAACTTTCAATTAGCCGTTCGCGAAGCGGAAAAAGAACAGGAACGCCCGGAAAATCAGACCATCGACCGCTATTTGCTGGCTTTTCGGCTGGGTATGGAAAAATATGAGTGGGAAGAAGGGCAAAAACGCGGACAAGCTTTTCCGTTGGAACCGCTGCACGCGGAACTGGACGCCTGGTACGCCGGCCAGGTGCTGCAACTGGCCTGTACGGAACAATCGCGGCAAAATGCCCGTCCGCAGGATCGAGCGCCCAGCACAGCCAGCGCGCAACTCGAGCATTTGCTGGAACTTCTGCCAGGCAAACCCCATCAAAATATTCCGGGTATTGCCATTTATTACCTCGGACTACAAATGCTGGCCGCACCGGAGAACGCCGCCGCTATGGAAACTTACCGGGAACTGCTGGCGCATAATCTGGACATTACCCCCGCTTCGGAAGCGCGCGACCTGCTCAAACTGGCCATTAACCATGGGATTCGCCGCATTAATGCCGGCGATCGCGCGGCCATCCGGCATACGCTGGAATTTTACCTGCTGGGCCTGGAAAAGAAATTGCTGCACGATGACCGGGGCCGGCTGTCGAAACACACGTATTACAATGTCTTGATGACGTTTTTAGCCCTGGAAGAATGGCAGCCGGCGGTTGAGTTCCTGGATCGTTATCGTGCCGATCTGCCGCCCGGCGAACGGGATAATATTTACCACTACAACCTGGCCATCTATCATTTTCGCCGCAGTGATTACGATGCGGCCCTGACCCTGCTGCGCGACGTGACTTTTTCCGACCCGATTTACAAACTGGAAAGCCGGAAGATGCTGCTCAAAATTTACTACGAACAAGAGGCGACCGCCGCCCTCGAATCCTTGCTGGAAAACCTGCTGCTCTGGCTGCGCCGCCATGGCGAAATCGGCTATCACCGCGAAATGTACCGTAACCTGGCCCGCTACACCGGTCAGTTGCTGCGACTGACACCTGGCGCTACGGACGCCCGTAAACGTCTGGAAAAAAAGATCCTCGACACACCACTGGTGGCGGAACGTGCCTGGCTGCTGGAAAAAGTACGGGGGAAGAAATAGTGGCTCTGTTGTTCCTACCCCACCACACACAACAGCGCCACACACAACAAAAATATTCCGAAATACAGCACCGCCCGCCGCCGCTCGAAACGCATGATCTTTTGATCATCGTGTGCCCGCAGACTCTGATTACCCGCCCGGATTACCTGCAACAACACCAGGGAGATCAAAATATAACTCAACAGGTAGATTTTATCCATCAGCACCATATACCCACTGTCCGGTAAGGCATCGCTATAACTTTGCTGCAGAAATACCGCCGTGAGTAACCCCCCGATCGGCAGCGACGAACGGGTATCGGTATACGACGGATGCAGCAGTAAAGCGCCCAGACTCACCAGCAGTATGATGATGAGCGGCAGCAGCATTTTTAATAAAAAATAGCTGAACGGCCGGGCCAGCGTGATGGAGTAGGTCAGGTTGCTGTACCGCTGGGCATTTTCCTGCGGATTGCCGAAATTGGTGCCGTAGTCATGGACCTTGGTTTCCAGGCGGCATTCACCGGGTTCCCAGCCCACCAGGTTTAGGGTCTGGCGAATACCGGCGCCGCTCGTATCCGCCACGTACACCAGCGAATCGGCGGGATATTCGGGGTTTTCCAGTTGAATATCCAGTTCGTGGCGGTCTAGGGGAAAACGGTTGAGCGAAAACGAATGAAAAAACCGCCCTTCAATCCGCATGATCTTGTATTTGGTGCCGTCTTTCAACACCACGGGCGTACTGTCCCCATCGAAACTTGCATGGTCCATGCTCCATTTTTCAATGGCGTTCACGAATTCGATCTTGGTCGGGTCACGCGGTCCGCGCCATTTAAACCAAATATAGAAATCCGCATAGAACGAATGCTCGTCCATGTTTAAATCATACAGGTTCATCAGGTACACGCCGGTACGCACCTGCTGCGGCTGGGCAGCCAGGGGCGAACACCAGCAACTGACCAAGCAGAGGACAAGCAGCAGGATCGGGTGGGAAAACGACGACTTCATGCTTTTGCAGGTATTAGGTTTTTTAGCGTACTACGCTCAGTTTGGCTATTTCCGCACGGCCGTTACTACTGTTTTCCAGACGAATAATATAGGTGCCGGCCGGTAAAGCCGTCACGTCAAAATAGAACGAATTGGTTCCCGGCTGGATGAACTCCTTCCGCAGGGTGACGACCGTACCGCCGAGGCTGTGCAGGGAAAGACGACCTTCAAAACCCGCCTGGCTTTCATAGGTTACTTCCGTGCTGATGGAAGCCGGATTCGGCATGATCGTCAGGGCTTTGGGGAACGGATCGTGCGTGATCGGTGTACCGCCGATGTAGCAGTCTTTCCCGACGGTGAAACTTTTTTCTATGATCGGCATTTGCGCGTAGCCGTCGAACATCGTTTGTTCCATCACCCAGTTGTTGGCGCCCAGCCAGTCCTGCAACAGCGAGGCAAACACCTGGCGGTAATCGAACTGCATGTTTTTCAACTGGTTATCGGTAGTCAGGTCATCCAGGTTCACGTTGGTGCCGTGCACGTCGGCGCGAACGCCTTTACCAAACAGGAACATGGGAGACAGCGTACCGTGGTCGGTGCCGAGCGAGCCGTTTTCTTTGGCGCAGCGGCCAAATTCGGAGAAGGTGCAGGCGGCCACCCGGTCGCCGATGCCCAGCAGGTCGAGGTCGTCGAAGAAGGTTTTGACGGCGTCGGAAAGCGTTTGCAGCAAAATCGCGTGGGTACCCGTTTCCGTACTGCCGCCATCTACCTGGCCGCTGTGGTTGTCGAATCCGCCGAGTTGGCAGAGATAAATTTTGGTCTTGCAGCCACCCCGGATCATGCGGGCGACGGTTTTCAACTGATTGGCCAGCGAGGTATTCGGGTAGGTCGTAATGGCATTACTGCCGGCATTAAATACCTGGGTAATGCGTTGCGCATACAGGTTAATGCTGCTTTCCACACCCATAATATAGTCCAGTTCCTCGCCTTGTTCCGTTGGTGGCAGGTTCATCAGGGGTGCTCCGCCGATGGTCTGCACCAGCGAGTAGAAGCCCGAGACATCCTGGCCGCTCAGGTTGAGGGCGTTCTGGTGTTCCGATTCTGTATGAAAGCCCAGCGACGTAGCGGGGTCGCCGACCTGAATACCCAGCGGGTCGGGCATGACCGGCGTCGGTACGCCCTGTACCTGCGGGTAGAAAGCCTGCAAAGCGCGGCCCATCCAGCCCGAAGGAATATTTTGCAGGTCGTTAGAACCGCCGCCGCCCGACAGCCACAGGTCGGTACCTTTGAAGTGCGACTGGTTCATGCTTTGATAGCCTACGCCCTGCACAATGGCTGCCCAGCCTTTGTCGTACAGCGCCTTAACGCCGTTCATGGCCGGGTGGAGGCCGATCTGATCGCCGTTCGGCAGGGTCGTATCCAGGGGAATGGCTTCGGTTTCGGCGATCCCGATGGTGCCGCGCAGGGCCATATAGCGGTCGTAGTTCGGCAACGGGATGATCGTGTTCAGCCCATCGTTGCCGCCTTTGAGCTGGATGAGCACCAGCACCCGATCACTGACCCCTTCGCAGGAAGCCAGCACGTCGGCCATCTGCCGATTGGCAAAGGGGCGCATGGAAAAACCGTTCAGGGCAAACGGAGTAACCCCCAGGGGCGGCAATATTTTGAGAAAATTACGTCTTTTCATTTTTCAAAAAGTTTGGTACTCCGGCGAAAACATGAGGTAATTGACCAGGCGTTCGAGGGGGATTTTTATTTCCGCGTCGTTGTTGCTCGTCAGGTAATTTTCCCATTCGTAGGTCCAGTCGGCCGCTGGCAGGTTGTCCAGAAAAATCTGGGTAAAGAAGTAGTCGAAACGGTCTGCATCGGGCTGGTTGGGCAGCATATAATCGATCAGGCTGTGGACCAGCACAAATGCGTCGGCCGGGTCGGCACAAATGCCGCTGGTTTTCACCCAGGACGCAATACTCAGTTTAATGGCAATGCTGCTGTTGGGGGAGCTGCCGATTTGCCGCTTGCCGGTGAGGAGCATGGCCGGCAGTTTGTAGCGGGCGATAATACTGCTCGAATTGAACCAGTGCCGGTTGAACTCCGGCGCCTGGTGGTAAGCCGGGTAGCCGGCCACATCGGGGGGGTAGAACAGCACCATGTTGGCATAACCCAGCATCCGCTCCATTACCCCCGACGAATAGAAATTGTTGTGGTGTTTGTTGTTCTCGGTGGCTACGCTTGGAATAGCCACGTTGAAAAATGACAGCGATTGCAGGGCCAGCTCCAGGGGGGAGCGGATCATGGCGCCCACTATTTCGTTGGTATTATCCGAATCGTCCAGGTCGAAAAAGTGCTGACTTTTAAGCAGTTGGCGCAGGACGGGTAGGATCTCGAAATTGTTGTTAATGAACGTAGTCGCTAAAGGCGCGATGATATCCGTTTCTATTTCGGCCGTAATATTTCGGCTGATAAAATGGCGATACAGGCGCCGGCAGAAGTTTTTGGCGGTTTCCGGCTGCGCAAAAACCATGGTGATAAACGTATCCAGCTCGGTGTAGACGCCGGCGGCATTGGTGGCGCCGGGAATTACCGTGTTTTGAAATTTGCTGCTGAAGGTTTTCGAGCCGGTGTCATGCCGCGAAAACGTAACTGTGCCACGCGGGACACCAGTTTCGGGATCGGTCATGTCGCGCTGGGTCCGCTCAGTGAAACCGGTAAGTACCCGGGCCGCCTGCACCACGTCGTCTTCGGTATAGGTCGTATAATCGCCGGGCCCGATCTGCGGTCCTTTGCCGATGGTAAAGAGCTCCAGGAATTCCCGCGCGAAATTCTCATTGGGGTTATACTTGCTGTTCTGGCTATTGTTGAGGTAGCGCAGCATAGTGTTGTCGACCACCATTTTAGTGATCAGTTTTTTGAAATTACCCAGTGATCCCCAGCGCAGCAGCGACAGATAATCGTAAAACACGGTGCTTTTGCTGGTCAGGTAAGTAACCGGCTGGAACTGGTGCAGGAAGAAAGCCATTTTATGCCCTATGCCGTTGTTCAGCAGCGCTTCGTTCAACCACCAGGAAAGTACCCGGCGCTGGAGGTTGAAATCCGAATCGGGCAGTGGGAGGATAGGAACGGCCGGATTGATCCAGGTAGCCGTCGTGGTGGTGGGCGACAGCGTGTCGCCCCAAATCGGTTGATCGAGCTGGAGCGGCTGGACAGTAAGCAACGAAGCCAGGGCCTGATCGACCGTTTGCGTTGCCAATTGGTCCACCCTGGCTTTGGTGAAACGATAGCTCGTGCGGCGGAGCAAATGGGCGGCGCGGCGCTGACCCAGAGTACCAGTGAAAGGATTGAGCGAAGCCATGCTTGGAAAGTGCAGATGAAGGAATGGGCTAATGTACTGTTATATCTATTATGCAAGGTCATATTCCTACATCCGAATATTTGGTATGCTATAGGAGGAAGAAGCTGGTTTGTTGAATTTTCAGCATTTTTGGCACTGCAAAAATGATTACACCCGCACAATCCGCTACCATGAACAATAACCAGTCTTTGATCGAGCAATTTTACAGCGATTTCCAGCAGCGTAATTACCGCCAGATGGCCACGGCTTATCACCCCGACGCCACTTTTCAGGATGCCGCATTTGACTTAAAAAACGGCAAGGAAGTGGCCGCCATGTGGCACATGCTCTGCTCCACCGGTAAGGACCTGCAGGTGGACTACCGCGATGTACAAGCGGATGAACAGCATGGCCGGGCACACTGGGATGCCCGGTACACCTTCAGCCGCACCGGACGCAAGGTGTTCAACCAGATCGACGCCGCGTTCGAGTTTAAAGACGGTAAAATCATTCGCCACGTCGACACGTTTTCGTTCTGGCACTGGTCGCGGCAATCGCTCGGTTTGCTGGGCTGGCTGCTGGGCTGGACGCCCTTTTTGCAAAATAAGGTACGTACCACGGCGGCCATCGGGTTGCGGAAATTTATTAAGGAACATCCTGAATATAAATAATGCGCCTCACCCACCGTCCTTTGCTCCTCGCGCTCCGCCACCCCTTCCGCCTGGCCCTGGGGATGCGTACCCACACCAATGCCGTACTCACCGAACTCCGCTGGGACGACCAGATTGGTTACGGCGAAGCGGCTATGCCTCCTTATTATGGGGAAACACAGGCCACGGCAACAGAATTTCTCGACCGCGCCGCAGCCGTTTTAAAAAATAAAAGTTACCCCTTCGACCTCCCGGCTTTAATGGCTGAAATAGGTGCCCTCGCGCCCGGTAACCACGCCGCCAAAGCCGCAGTAGATCTGGCGCTGCATGATCTCTGGGGAAAAATGGAAAACCAGCCGGTCTGGCAGTTACTGGGGGGCATTGACCCCGCGCAAATGCCGCGCACGAGTTTTACCATCGGCATGGATACGCCCGAAGTGCTGCGCCGGAAGGTGGCGGAAGCAGCCGGGTTTCAGATTTTGAAGATCAAACTGGGCAGTGACGACGACCGGGCCATTATTCGCACCATCCGCGAAGTGTCCGACCTGCCGATTTATGCCGATGTCAATCAGGGCTGGACCGACCGGGCGGCGGCGCTCGACCTGATCCACTGGCTGGCGGAACAAAATGTGCAGCTCATCGAGCAACCAACGCCCAAAGACGACCTGGAATCGGCAGCCTGGCTCACGGCCCGCTCGCCGCTGCCTATTATAGCCGATGAAAGTTTTCAGCGGCTGGCCGACCTCGATCGGGTGGCAGAGAGTTTCCACGGTCTGAACATTAAACTGATGAAATGTACCGGCTTGTCCGAGGGCTACCAGATTGCGGTGGAGGCACGCCGGCGGGGACTGAAAATCCTGGTGGGCTGCATGACCGAGACGTCCTGCGGCATCCGGGCGGCCGCACAAATAGCCCCGCTATGCGACTACGCTGATCTGGACGGCTGCTGGCTGATCAGCAATAATCCATATCGGGAACCGACGCTGAACGATGGCAAAATCCGGCTGGGCGAGGCGGCTGGTTTGGGGCTGATCAGTTTATGAAAGTTAAAACGCCGGCTCCATTTCCCCCTAGCAACTATATCCAGACCTGTGAGGGGCTCCAACTGCTTGGGCTTGGTGGAATTTCGCGGGATTTTGATCGGAATTAAATACGTTTGTGTCGAAGTAATGCCGCTACCCGGTTGATTGGGGGCGCAACTTGCCGCCGCAAAAAGCACTTTGCTAACAATTTCCGAAACCAATTCTTCCAGCCCTATGGCACGTTTAACAACCTTTTCCCGACTGCTTATTACTGTATTGATTGTTGGCGCCGTTTTCCTTGTAGCCCGCACTTTCCTTGGCAAATCCGGTTTACTCGATAAAAAAATACATGTCGTCGATCTCGAGCGCACCGACAATGCCACCAACGAAGTTCTCTCCTCCGCGCCAAAAAATTACGAAACATCCGGCCTGACCCAACTTCCCTTACCCGGTGATTCCCCTTTTAACAACAGCAATGCCAGCCGGATGACCTATCTGGGAATGGGCTGGAATGCCCAGACGCCGATTTCTTATGCCAATGGCGGTTCGACCACTAAAGCCGGCAGCCTGATGGCCAAAAACAACATCGCCCTCACGTTTACCCGGCAGGACGACTATGGTAAAATGCAGGAAGCCATCGTTAAATTCGCTACCGAATATAAAAACAACCCCAAAGCCGCGCCCGTTTTCTGCGGTATTATGGGCGATAACCTGGCCGCATTTAAGGTTGGTCTCGATTCAAAACTCGCTGAAGTCGATCCAGCTTACAAGGTCAAAGGTTTTTACATCGCCGGTTATTCCTATGGCGAAGACAAATTCATCGGCCCCGTTTCCTGGAAAAAAGACCCGCAAAAAGCCCGTGGCGGCGTTTGCGCAGTCGTACTGAAAGACGGCGACCAGAATATTGCCATCAAATGGGCCTCCGACAACGACGTGCCGGTCAATCCGGACCCGACGGTATATGACGCCAGCCGCCTGAATTTCGTGGGCGTGTCCACTTTTGTGGAAGCTGCCGACCGCTTTGTGGCCAACCAGAGCGTTGAACTGCCCGAAATAAAAGACGGGAAGAAAACCGGCAAAACCTCGACCGTGAAAATCGACGCCGCTTCGACCTGGTCGCCGGAAGACGAGAAAATTTTCAAGACCGGCCGCGATCTGGCCACCCTGCTCAGTACCAGGGAAAATGTGAAACAAATGCCCTGCCTGATTCTCGGCCTGAACAAATACCTGGAGCAGAACGTCGACCCGACCAAACGATTCGTCACCGCCCTGGCCACTGCCGGCGACCAGGTGAAAACCTACGATGCCGCCCTGCGCTATGGCTGCCAGATGAATAAGGACGTTTTTGGCGATGAGGTGAACTGGTATGAACTCTATAAAGGCAAGGAAGTGGATATGCCTTCCGGTCGCACGGTTTCGGTAGGCGGCTCCCGCTCCTGCAACCTGGCGGATAATGCCGATGATCTCGGTGTAGCCGACAACGCTTCTTTCTGTTACTCCTCGGTGTACACCTTGTTCGCTAATTATATGAGCAAACTGTATCCGGAAGATCTGCCCACCTTTCCGCCGGTGGCCGACGCCCTGGATTTGTCCGCGCTCAAGGTAGTGTACGCCAGCTCCGACAAGGGTAAAATGGCCGAAGGCTTCAAGGAAACCTATTCCAAAGGCGATATGACCGACGTATATGGTCGCCGGAACTACAATATTGAATTTGAAACAGGTAAGGCCAAGTTCACCGCACAGGGTGAAAAAGTGCTGGAAGAAATTTTCAACAGCTTGAATACCACCAGCTTGCGGATGAGCATCAAAGGCTATACGGACAACGTGGGTAACTATGAAAGCAACATGGCGCTGTCCCAGGGCCGTGCCGACGCGGTCCGCCAGTGGGTCATGAAACGCTCGAAGTACAGCTTCCCCGGCGAACGGTTTGCCCAGGTTCAGGGCTATGGTTCCGATAAGCCTGTTGCTTCCAACGACACGCCGGATGGCCGGTCCAAGAACCGCCGCGTAGAAATTGTATTCGGTGACTAATAGCGGGACAGACACAGTTTTAAAAATCCATCATGCACGAACTTAAACAGCTATTTCGCTGGAATGGCACCATTTCGGGTACCACCCGTGTGTTGTTACTGATCGCCTATGGCGCCATCATTTTTCTGGCCTGGCAATTTTTCTGCCCGGTTGGACTTCCCCATCCCGGTAAAGTCTGGGCTGCCTGGTTCGACCTGGTGAGCCAGTATAACCTGCTGGGCGAACTGGCGGGCAGTGCACAAACCTGTCTGCTGGCCATGACCATCACGGTACTGGCGGCCATGGTGCTGGCCTATTTGAGCCGCGTACCCTTGTGTATGCCGCTGGTGGAGTTGATCACTAAATTTCGCTTTTTGTCGCTGATCGGCGTGAGTTTCATTTTCCTGCTGTTCACCAGCACCTCCTACCAGGCGAAACTTTTTACCATGAGTTTCACCATATTGACCTATCTGCTGACCGGGGTGCTGGCCGTCATCCGCGACATACCCCAGCGCATGTATTCCTACAGCCGCACCTTGCGCATGAGCGAACGCGAAGTCACCTGGTATACAGTCGTGCGCGGGACTTTATACGAAGCCGTAGACCTGATGGCCCAAAATTTCGCCATCGCCTGGATGATGTTGACCAGTATTGAGTCCATGTTCCGCGAGTATGGCGGCGTAGGGGCGCTGCTGGTCAACGTTTACCAGCGGAAGGGTTTCGAGTATGTTTTTGCCATCCAGCTGACCATCCTGCTGGTAGGTTTACTGCTCGATAGCCTGTTGCGCGGCGCCATTTGGATCGCTTTTCCCTGGAAAAGAAAGACCACCCGCAACCCCCTGCTGAACTGGCTGGCCTCAGGTCGCTGAGTGTAGCCCCTCCAGCTCAATAACCAATAACCAATAACCATTAACCACCATCCGGTATCATGCATACGTACGAAAGAAAAGATCTCCTGCTGGATGTAAATATCGAGTCGTTCCAGTACCGCGAAGGAGAACCCATCCTGAAAAACATCAAAGAACAGGTGTTTAACATTGTCCGTCCGGGTATGGACCAGGGTCAGGTAGTAGCAATTTTAGGACCTTCCGGCATTGGAAAATCAACCCTTTTTGAACTGATTGCCGGTCTGCGCAAGCCCATACAGGGGGCCGTGCAGGTGTACGTACCCGCTTCCAAAACCCTCCAGCCGGTGAGTCCCGAACTGATCGGCATGGTGTATCAGACCTATGACCTGTACCCGTTTTTAAAAGTAAAATCGCAACTGGAGCTGGGGGCAAAAAAAGGCGGGTGCAGCGGCAGTGATCTGGAGAAAAAAGTAGAGAAGTATCTGGACTACTTTCGTCTGCGCGATCACATGCATAAATACCCCAACGAGCTTTCCGGCGGACAGCGTCAACGCCTGGCCATCGCGCAGCAACTGCTGTGCAGCACAACGGTATTGCTGATGGACGAACCCTTCTCCGGACTGGATCCGCTGATGAAGGCCAAAATATCCGATTTGATCGCTGATATTGCCCAGCTGGATGAACTGCGGACCATCATCATCGTCTCCCACGACATCGAGCCTACGCTGGCCATTTCCGATACGGTGTGGCTGATGGGCAAAAACCAGGATGGCAGCGCATCCATCGTGGAAACAATTGACATGATTGAAAAAGGGTTCAGCTGGCGCAAAGATCTGCGCGAAGACCGCGGTTTTCAGGAACTGGTTTTTTCCGTGAGCAAACGTTTTCTGGCCCTGAGTGATCCGGCTACGGAAAAAGCTTAGAGCGTTTTATAATTCCGGTACTCCCCGGGTCGCCAGCCCGTACAGCCTTCAATCCAGTTGGAAATGCGGTTTTTCCAGCTCCAGCGCGCGGCGGTCGGGTCGCCGGCAAACTGCCAGTTCATCGCCTGAATACGCGGCAACATGACGGCCGGGTGTTCACCGTCAAAACGTTCCAGCGGCTCGGAACCATCATAGGCATACACGCTTTGCTGCTCAGGAAAGGGTTTCAGCGCATCGTCTTTTCTCCACAATTTGTTGAAATTGAAGATCTTCTGTTGCTGCGTCGCCGGATTTTTCACCCAGCCATAGTGGTGGATATAAGCATTGAGCAGGTGCACATGAAGTTTAGTCCCGTCTGCCTTGCGAAATCCCTGCGCATCGCGGTAGGAACGAACCCGTTTATCATTGCGGATAATGCGCACTTCCCGGCGGTACCAGCGGCGCGAGGCGCCTACGAAATCATAGGAGCCGTAGAAATGCCGGTATTTCAGCAAAAGCCCTTCGGTCGCCGGGTGGTGTAAATACTGCTCCATGCCGGCGCGGATAACCTGCAGTTCGCTTTCCGGCACACACTCGTCGCCCTGAATATAAAAGCACCAGTCGTATTCGGCCGGAATGGCGTCGAAAGCCTTGTTGGTCTCTACGGCCAGCACCTGCCCGCCGGCCCGCAGCGAGTCGTCCCACACCGTTTCCAGGATATGGATTTTCGGGTCGCCGATGCCGCGCACCAGCTCCAGTGTAGCATCGTCGGATTGGCCGACCGCCACCAGAAAATAGTCGCAGATGGGCAGGATGGAGGTAATCGCCTCCACGACCGGATAATCGTACTGCAGAGCGTTGCGAATAAAAGTAAACCCGGCGACGCGCATAGATATAGGCAGGTTTGAGTGGTTTGGCTAGGTTTGTTGGTTTGAATATTTGATTGTCAGGTGCTTAAAATCCGATTTTATTCAAAACCACTTTGCGCTGACTATAAACTGTTGAACGCTGGACGCGGTACAAGTAGAAAAGCCCAAATTTCCGACTATTTTACCATTACTTTCCCGGTAACGCGTTTTAGTTCGCCGGTGATTTCATAGCCGTAAACGCCGCCTGGCAAGTGCAGGTTTTCCAGTACCACGGAACCGCTGCACATTTTTTCCAGCATTTTTTTACCCGACACATCGAACAGCCGGAACCGGTAAGGCGCCTCCTGTATGGTCCGGATATGCAACGCCTGATCGCCGGAAAGTGGGTTCGGGTAAAGCACCCATTCATCGGCCAGGGCTTCTATCAGCACCGAACGCACCGCCGAATAGATGGTTTTCCCATCGGCGTCTTCCTGCCGCAGCCGGTAGTAATTTATGCCTTTGGAAGGATGTATATCGAGGGCCTGATAGGCATAAAAGCCCGCCCCGGCTTTAGCGTTAACCGTGCCGATGGCCTGAAAACTAAAGCCGTCGCCGCTTTTTTCTACTATAAAACAACGTACATCGGCCGTTTGGTTAACCGACCAGAACAGCCGCACCTGGCGATTTTCTTCGAGCACTGCCTGAAAATCAGACCATTCCACCGGCAGGGCGAGATCGTAGGTCGTGATGAACTGGCTGAACGAGGTGACGCTGTTGCCAGTCGAAAAGGTAACCGATCCGTTCGGTCCGGGTGTAAAGGTGTCGCCGTCGTCGATGAAGGCGCCCCAGGTAGCGCCGTCGGCTACGCTGCTGCGTTTGTACAGGTGGAAACCGCCCGCGCCGGCTGCCGGCGAAAAGGGCCCGTACCCATTGAAAGTCAGGGCGCTGAGCTGGCTGAACGTTGGGTTGGCGCCGTAGTTATTGACCACCCAGTAGCGGCCGCTGTTCGGCGAACTGTTCGGTACCTGATCGGGTAGTTGATCGATGCGGCTGACGCAGAGTTCGCCGTTGGGGTAGCTGCCAGTCGCGGGGAAATTAAGGGTCAATCCGGTGCCGGGAAACGCATAAGTGCCGCCGCCGCTCACCGTCAGCCGGGCGCTGTTGCCCTTGCCGACCGGCGCGTTGGAGGTGCTGCGGGTGGTGTTACTCACCAGGGCCGCATGCCGTACGCCTACGCGGTCGAGGGCCGGGCCGCTGGTTTCATTGAATTGATAATAAGCCAGTAAATCAGGTTGTGCAGCGGGTATTTTGGTGAGGTGCATCAGCTCCCGTACCTCATTCTGGCTCAAGGTTTTATTCCAGATGGCGACCTCTTCTAAATTCCCCTTCACGTAGCGGCCGTCCCAGCCTTTGTAACTGCCCAGGCGGCTGCTTTGGTTGAAAATTGCCGGGGGCAGATTGATGGTCTGGCTGGCCTTTTTTCCATTGACGTAGAGCGAAACGCCGGTAGGCGCCACCGTCATTGCCACGTACGACCATTGACCGGCCGGAACCGTCAGGCCGCTGTCCCACCACCACTGGCCGCCGCCCGGCCAGTGATAGCCCAGGTGGTTGTTGCCGGGCAGGAAATTAAAACCGGCGGCCTCATCGCCATCGAGCATGAAAATAGAACTGTACTCCGGCTGTATGCCGTCAGGTTTGATCCAGGCGGTCACGGAAAAAGTGTTTGTCGTCAGATCGAAGGCCGGCAGGGCGATATAACCGGGGGCGTCGTTACCGCCCAGCACCGCCAGTTGCCCCGGAATGGTATCGGCAGAACAACCGTCGGCCACCTCGATGGTCAGAGATTTCTGAAAGGCGCCGTTGAGCGTCATCGTCGCGGTATAGGTTCCGGCTGCGCCAAACACGACTTTCGGGTTACGCAACATCGTCGTGCTGACGTATAATGGCGCTGGACTAAAGGCCCAGGACCAGGTAGCGCCGGTATGATTCACCACGGAATAATCATCGAAATACACCGTATCTCGGGCGCAATTGGTGGTCAGCGCACTGGTCATGGGCTGTACAATGACCGCCGAAGGTTCGTATAAATCCGATTCCCAGACGCCGAAGCCCCAGCACCCGTTGCGGATCTTACCGGTTTTATAAAAAGGCTTGAGTTTATTGGTCTCCGCCGAAAGCGGCAGATCCGTACTGAACGGCTGCCAGTCGGCGAGCGTGTTATTGCGGTAAAAAACGCCGGCGTCGGTACCCAGGTAAATGCCGCCGTCGGTGCCGTACTGGGCCAGGATATTGGTGACGCGAATATTATTCAACGTGGTGGTGGTCAGGTTGATCCAGCTTTGGCCGCCGTCGATGGATTTGTAGATTTTCTTGCCGTTCGAGCCATACGTGACGGCTACCCACAGCACGTCGGCGCTTTCGGCGCTCATCGCCATTTTCACCCGGTCGTTGTTGTTGGGCAGGGGCAGGGCCGTCAGACCGACCAGCTCAGGCCGCCATCGGTCGTTTTCCACATTTTATCGTCGGTATTGTCCCACTGCGAGCAGTACAGCACGGCCGGGTTGGCGCGGCTGACCTCAATCTCGTAAACGCTATTTTCCGCCACACCCGGAAAAGTATGCAGCGCGGTGTAGGAGGTGCCGCCGTCGGTACTTTTCCAGAGTTTATTTTCCTGGCCGAGATAGACGGTGTTCCAGCAGCGCGGATCCCAGGCCATTTCGCTGTTGGCGTAGTAGGCGTAGCTTTCGTTGGGCGACAGGCCGATGGGGAAATAACTGACGCCGTCGCCGAAACCACCGCTCAACCTGTAACCGCCAATGTCGGAGAAATAGGTTTTGCGCGCATCGCCGGGATTGACGTAACCGGTGGGCGATTCAGCGCCGCCCATACGGTAAAATTTTCCGTCGGGGAATAACTCATGCCAGGCCATGTTGCCATTGTGATAACGTCCGCCGACCAGCACGTCCTCGTTCCAGCCGGAGTCGAAACCCCAGAGATCGGCCCCGGAAATACCGTTCATGCGGGCCGAAATGGTTTGTGCAAAATCCGTGGAGTAGTTCAGACCGCCGTCGCTGGCGATCCACAGGTCATTACCGGCGGCGGCCAGGCACTGAATATCCGGGTGGCTCCAGGCCAGTCCGCCGACATAACTGCCCAGCACCTGCCAGTTCGCGCCGCCGTCGCTGCTTTTGAACCAGGACGTACCGCCTGCAATCAACTGGTTGGCATTGTTGGGGTTGACCACGATGGCCATATCGTAAAAACCCTGATCGAAACCGTTGGCTTTACCGTCGCTGTACATCAGGTTGGTATGCCCCGGGATGGCGTAGGGGATCGGGCTGTTGCCGATGGAGTTCTGCTGGTTGGTGTTGGCCCAGCTTTGGCCGCCGTTGGTACTGACAAATACCCCGGCATAACCAAATAAATTAGAGCCGCTGGCACACAGATAAGCGTACACTTTGGCCGGGCTGGAGGGGCAAACCGCGATAATAGCCCCGGTGCAGGCCTCTCCCGAACCGGGCGTCCACCAGCCGGTATTTGAATTATTAAAAGTAGCCCCGCCATCGGTCGATAAACGGAAATCGGAACTGCTGCCGCTCTTGCGCACCGAAAACACGTTGGCCGGATTCCCGGGTTGAAACTTGACGGTCCAGGTTTGCTGCGTATGGATTTTACTCCAAGTGGCGCCCCCGTTCGTGGAGTGCAGCAGCCCCTGATCGCTGGCGGCCAGGACCACATTCGGATCGTCCGCTTTGATGGCTATTTCATTGGTCCACAGGCCGGTTTCGCTGTACACCTGCGTCCAGTTCGCGCCGGCATCGGTGGTTTTCATGATCTTGCCGTCCGTACCGAAGTAGGCGGTAAGCGGGTCGGTGGGGTGAATTTTGACAGCGCCGATGGCCCCGTGTTTGACGTTTTTCGTCAATAAATTCCAGTGCAGGCCTTTATCCGTAGTGCGCCACAGGCCGCCGCTTTCACCGCCGGCATAGAGTACGTTGGGATCCGAGGGCGCTATATCGAAACTGTAGATATTGGTTTGCCAGGTCACTTCGGTCGCCCCGTCGGTATCATAGGTTTGTTTGGGGCCGAGGAAGGTCCAGTTACCACTGCTGCCGCTGCGATCAGTGAGGTTTTGCCGGCCGGCGCGAGCCGTTTGTTCCTGTTCGGCCAGTTCTTCCGCCGTCGGCAGATGCAGGTCGCCGCCGGCCCGGGTATAGGGTCGGGCCCAGTGCATCCAGCGTTTATAATACTGCGTATAGGCGTTTTTTTGAAAAGGGTGGCTGGCGTAGTAGTCCTTGTAAGCCGCCTGTACGGTCAGTACATTCGGCGCAGGTTCCTGCATCATCTGCATCCAGTTGGGCGCATCGGGAGCGAGGTAAATGGGGGTGGGGCGTTGCTGGGCGAGGAGGAAGGAGGACAGAAGCAGGAAGGAAGCAAGCAGTAAATATTTCATAGACAAACGGTTAATTGGGGGCAAAATAAGGCGTTCATAATTCCGTCAGTATGTTGCTGCGAGGTTTGTCTTTAAAATGCTACTTCTTCCTGAATCTTTGTTTTCTCATAAAGGCAAATAAACCTTCAACCATTCTTTCCGACCTTCGCCACGCAAATCCACACCACCATGCCCGCGCCCGACTTTACCCACCAACCCTTCGACCCCACACTACGGCCCACGGAATTCCGCACTCCCCATTCCGCATTCCGCATTCCCCCCGCCTCTCCCGCCGGTCTGCCTCCCTTCCTCGGCGGTCCGTATTCCACGATGTACCTCAGTCAGCCCTGGACCATCCGGCAGTACGCCGGTTTCTCCACGGCGGAGGCCAGTAACGCGTTTTATCGCCGCAACCTGGCTGCCGGACAAAAAGGCCTGAGCGTGGCTTTCGACCTGGCCACGCACCGGGGCTACGATTCCGATCATCCGCGGGTGGTGGGCGACGTGGGTAAAGCCGGGGTGGCTATCGATTCGGTGGAAGACATGAAGATCCTCTTCGACCAGATTCCGCTCGACCAGATGTCGGTGTCCATGACCATGAACGGCGCGGTCATTCCTATTCTGGCCTTCTTTATCGTGGCCGCCGAAGAGCAGGGCGTGCCGCCGGAAAAACTATCGGGCACGATCCAGAACGACATTCTGAAGGAGTTCATGGTGCGCAATACCTACATCTACCCCCCCGAACCGAGCATGCGGCTGGTGGGTGATATTTTCGAGTACTGCGCCCAGAAAATGCCGCGGTTCAATCCCATTTCCATCAGCGGTTACCACATGCACGAGGCGGGCGCACCGGCGGAAATCGAGCTGGCCTACACCCTCGCCGACGGACTCGAATATATCCGCCGGGGGCTGGCGGCCGGACTGGCCATCGACGAATTTGCGCCGCGGCTGTCGTTTTTCTGGGGCATTGGCATGTTGCATTTTCGCGAAGTGGCCAAGCTGCGCGCCGGGCGTTTACTGTGGGCCAAACTGGTCCATCGGTTCAATCCGAAAAACCCGAAAAGCCTGATCCTGCGGGCGCACTGCCAAACCTCCGGCTGGAGCCTGACCGAACAGGACCCCTTCAACAACGTAGCCCGCACCACGGTGGAAGCGCTGGCGGCCGTGCTGGGGGGCACCCAGAGTTTGCATACCAATTCCTTTGATGAGGCGATGGCTTTGCCGACCGATTTTTCGGCCAAAATAGCCCGCGATACGCAGTTGTTTATTCAAAAAGAAACCGACGTTACCCGCGCCATCGATCCCTGGGCGGGTTCGCTCTATGTGGAAAACCTGACGGCCGAGCTGGTAGAAAAAGCCTGGGCGCTGATCGAGGAGGTCGAACAACTGGGCGGCATGGCCAAGGCCATCGAGGCGGGCGTACCGAAATTACGTATTGAAGAAGCGGCGGCCCGCAAGCAGGCGCGCATCGATAGCGGAGAGGAAAAAATCGTGGGCGTGAATATTTTCCAGGTCTCGGATAAAGTAGCTTTCGATATTCTGGAAGTGGATAACGGCGCCGTACGGGATTCGCAGATTGCACGGATCAATACGGTGAAATCCACCCGCGATGAATCTGCCGTACGGGCCTCCCTCGCGGCTATCGTACGGGCTGCCCTTGCGGCTGCCCCACCTACGGCCCTTGCGGCTGCCCCATCTACGGCCCTTGCGGACGCATCCCCCAACCTCCTCGCCCTCGCCATCGAAGCGGCCCGCGCCCGCGCCACCCTCGGCGAAATATCCCTAGCCCTGGAAAACGCATTTGGGCGTTATACTGCCACCACCCGGACCATTTCGGGTATTTATGCCGCCACCATGACGAACAACCTGGACTTTGAAACCGCCCGCGCCCTGGCCGACGAATTTGCCGAACTGGAAGGCCGCCGCCCCCGGATCATGGTCGCCAAACTCGGTCAGGACGGCCACGACCGCGGCGCCAAAGTGATCGCGACCGCCTTTGCCGACCTGGGTTTCGACGTGGATATTGGGCCGCTTTTCCAGACACCCGCCGAAGCGGCGCGGCAGGCTGCCGAAAATGACGTGCATATTTTGGGCATTTCTTCCCTGGCCGCCGGACATAAAACACTGGTGCCGCAAACCATTGCCGAACTGGAAAAACTGGGCCGCAGCGATATTCTGGTCGTGGTCGGCGGTGTGATCCCGGAGCAGGACTATGCCTTTTTGAAATCGGCCGGTGCGGCCGCCATTTTTGGGCCGGGGACGGTGGTGGCGAAGGCGGCGCAGGAGTTGTTAAGGGTGCTGATCGGCTGATCAGTTAATAACTTGCCATCCAATGAATTATGGACAGATTTCTCCTCCTCTTACTTTTTGCAGGATTTAATCATTTAACTCTATCTGCGCAGTGGACCCTTCGAGCGGAGTTTTCTGCTGATTACGAGTGCATGATTGAAACAGTAAATCAGGGCTACAGCAAAAATAATTCTCCATATACCATCCGGGATACGCTGCTTTTCGATGTTCAACGCAGCATAAAAGGTGCGGAGAGAAATTGGACAATTGCTTACCAGATACTGAATACCTATCCTTATGGGACATTCAAAACCGAAAAAGCTATCTGTAACCCGGTTTTTGCAGTCGACAGGCAGGGAGGGGAAAAAGTAATTTCTACTCCGCCCACCACTTGGAGTGTACTGGATCGAACGATTTGCAAATTTTTTCAGGAATCACTGATCCCTTTCCCAGCAGAAGACCTCCGGCCCGGTTATACCTGGAAAGGCAATATGCGTGGGGAAACGCTGGATTTTGTAGTAAGCCAGGATGAACCGGTTAAGTTTGGCCGGCCGTGTTTTCACGTGTATTTCACTTCCGGTTCACCCCGGTTACAAGGCCATTTATATTTTGAAAAGACCAGTGGACAATTGGTTTATTGCGAATGGGGAGACGAGTATTTTGCTTGTCGAAACTGCTCGGGCCAACAATTTCGCTTTCGAATGGCTCTGCGTGAGCAGAGTAATATGCTGGCCGAAAGTATCCAATTATTTCAGGCGGGAGCGGCGGAGGTAGACCGTTTATATCGGGCGCAAACGTGGCTAGTGCCGCCTATTTACACCAGTATAAGACCGCTGTCGGAAGACAAAGATCATCGTGGTTATATTGTCGAACAGGGCGGTGTGTATGGCTTGCTCGATGAACATGGGGCAATGGTATTAGCCCCGGAATACAATCAGATCGAACCAGGTAGCGGCCAAATAGTGCAGGTGAAAAAAGCGCGCAGAAATTTTCTGGTCAATCCTCTCGGTCAGGTATTAATCGATAGCCTGGACGAACTTGGTAACCACTGCTATTTTAGAGACACTTGCCAGGTTGTTAGAAAAAAGGGTCTCTGGATAGGGGTGAGCGAAAAGGGTAAGATCATGTACACGAGTAATAAAGAAAAATATCCGACTCCAAAAGAGGAAAAAACTATTGTCCAGCAAGGAGAAAAGTTAGGGCTTGTGCAAGAGGACCGGGTAATTATTCCGGTGGAATTTTCTTTTTTACGGGGTGTGGGTAATAATCTGGTCAGCGCCCATAAGGATTCAATGGCTTACCTGTTTGATGGAGATGGCCATCTGTTGTGGCGTTGGCAGGGAAATGGTGCAATCACCTCTATTTGTGGCGATATAGCAGTTATAGGCCGGAAAGGACTTTTTAACTGGAAAACCCATCAACTCCTCTATGCCGGCAATTACGATCTGTATGCTTCTATCGATTATTGCGATCAGCAGTTTTTTATCATTGACCATCCGGAAGAAACAGGGAAACTCCTTTTTAACGCGTCAGGGCAGTTACTGGGGGAATTCAAAACATTATACGCCAAAAAAGGGGAATCGGCCATCATCGCTTCCGATACTCTTGACCAGGTGGGATTTATCAATTTTCAGGGGGCCTGGATGATTAAACTACAGTACCAGGCAATATATCCTGACCTGCATGATGGTGTTTTTGTAGCCAAAATGGGGTTTGATACGGTTGGTTTACTGCGGATGGACGGTACGGTACTTTTGCCTTTTATGTACCACCGAATACAGTTTCTCGGCCAGGGTAAATACTACACGGAAGGCTGGCGGTTTGAAAAATTACCTTATCTAACGACTAACTGGGCGGAACCTTTTCATCCTTACTGGCTCAGGGATCTGCCGGCAGAATATGGCTACCAACGCGTAAACATCTACGAAATCTATGATGTACTCACTGGTAAACGCTTCCCTTTACCGGAAGGCGTAAAGGTTCAGTATCCAGTTTCGTATGAAAAAGAAATTTTCCTCCGGGTTGAAAAAGAAGAGAAAACAGGCCTGCTGGACCTGGATCTGGCCGAAGTAGTCCCTATAGCATTTAAAAATGTTGGTCCGGTAACCCGCTTTGGCGTGGTTGTAGAAGTACAGGGTAAAACGGGTGTAATCAAACGGCCATAAAAAAATCGCCGGGTAGCCCGTAGCCACCCAGCGATTTCCGGTCAACGTTTCCCGGTTTACTTACCCGCTTCCTGCGTGTTCAGCAATTGCAGCACCTCGGTCGTAATATCCAGGCTGTCGTTGGCCAGCAGGATGGGGCCGCCGCGGGTGTAGGAAAGAATGTAGTCATATCCAATCTGGCTGCTCAGGGTTTTCAACTGGCTCTCCACGTTGGCGTACAGGTCGTTAAAAGCTTTTTTCTGCTCTTCGCCGAGTTGTTTGCTGAGGCGTTCTTCTTCTTCCTGCAGTTTTTGCTGGCGCTGCATCAGTTTTTCATACTGTCCTTTGGCATCGGCCTCGGTCAGGGTGCCGCTCTGGTATTTGGTCTGGAAAGCTTCGAGGTCTTTCATAAGCGACTCTTTTTTGTTGCCCAGGCTGTTTTGCGCCGAGGTTACCCGTTGCTCGATGGCCGATTTCTGTTTTTTCAGCCATTCGTATTTGGCATCCAAGGTGTCGGCATTGACGTGGGCTACCCGCACGCCGGTGCTGGCCGCGGCCGGCATAATCATTTGTTGCTCCGCTGGTTTGGTATTTTTTGAATTCAAATAATACAGGTGGGCAACGGCAGCCAACAGGACGATATTCAGGATCAGGGAGATCAGTGGAATATTTTTCATAAATCTAGGGTTCCGGATTAGGGCCGGAAAATACTGGAGGGTGTAAGTGTGTAGAGTGTCCGGTTCAAAAACCGGCGTAAAAGTAGGTGGACTGCGCCGCAAAACAAAGAGCCGCTTATTCCTCTTTAGCGGGATGCTGCACTTGCTCCCATTTCAAACCGAGCATGGCCTCCAGTTGGAACTTGGCCAGCTGAATATCCGTCTCCGCTTTGATCCGGTTTTCCTTGGCCTGATAAAAACTGGTGGAGGCCAGGGTATACTCCTCGAACGTCTTTTCATCGGTTTTGTACAACTGCTCGACCAGGATGAAATTGGCGTTCATTTCCTGTTCCGCCAGCGCCCTGGTCTGGTATATTTCCTTGGCCAGCCGGTAATTGGCATAGCGCGCCAGAGTTTCGGCCCGCACGGCCAGCTTGCGTCGATTGACCTCTAACTCCGCAATTTTAATGTCGCGGCTCCCGATCCGGCTCTTGTTTTTCTGGGTCAAAATGTTGTACACGTTCAGGCTCACGGCGAAATTATACCTGGGAAAAAACGCGTTGTTGGTCGCACTCGATGGCCGCACATTGCCCTCATTGATGTTGAACGTCGCCTGCACGTCGCGCAACCACTCCTTACGGGTATTCTGGGCCTGATCCTGCTCATTTTTTACTTCTTCCAGGGCCATAGCGCCCTCCGGACTGTTGAGCCAGGCCAGTTGCACGAGATATTCCGGAAAATCCCGGGCTTTCGCATCCAACGGCTGTACGATGGCGTCGTAGTCGGTCTGCTGCGCGGCAAGGGGCAGCGTGAGGCAAAGTAAAATAAAGTAAAGCGTAGGCTTCATGGCTGAATCGGTTGATTTATAACGTTTTAGTAGTGATACCCAGCCGGCGGTCAGGATTAAAAGAATAATATTAGACAATGGACATCAGGCAGCATCCAGCGTTTCCTCCTTCCTAAAAGCGGGATCGAAGTTTTTCAGCGTGACCAGTATGGCCAGGAAAATATTATAGATCACGTTCATAGGCAGTTGCAAAATGGCTTCCTGCGCGTAACAGGCGACGGCCAGCATGAAACACCAGGTCGTAATACCGGCGTAAATGGCTTTGATCCAGGGATCGCGGCAGCGCACGAAATAAAATAGTCCCGTTCGCAGCACAAAATAGTGGAGCAGGGTGTACAGAATAAGCCCGATCCAGCCCAGTTCGACGCCCATCCGCACGAAACTCGAATCATGCGGAAATTTCGATAACTCGCTGTCGGGGTTGAACCGTTCACCCCATATTCCGCAACTGCCCAGTCCACCGCCCAGTGGGTGGCTCTGAATGAAAGGCTGGATCTTTTTCTGGTTCTCCAGCCGCAAATTCATGGAGTCGTCTTTCGAAGGATTGAAGGCCGACTGCATGCGGTACACCACGCCGCTGGAAGAAGATTTTAACACAAAACCGATGCCCAGCAAACCCACAAGTCCGCCCACCAGCAGCACCCGGCGGCTCAAAGTGAGGCCGGCGTAAAATATACCGCCCACGGGCACCAGGGCAAAAGCCGTGCGGGTACCGCTGAAGGCCATTGCCCAAAAAGCGCAAACAATCATGATGGCCAGCAGGATTTTCTGCCGCCGGTTACTGGGACCAATGAACAGCGCCATGCAGAAAATGCCAAAACAGGCCATTAAAATTCCGAAGGTGGTCGGGTCGTAACAGAACGACGGAATGCGCATCATGCCCCACTGGTAGTACAGCTCGAAACGTTTGGGGTCGGACATGATCCAGGCGGTTTCCTGGCCGCTGAAACCCAGGTATTGCTGCTTCAATCCGTACAGCGCGCAGGCGAAACAAATGCCGATAACGAGTTTCAGCAGGATCATAATACTGCGTTTACTTTCCCGGAAAGCATACGCGCCGATGAAATATACCAGTTGCTGAATAGCCACGCTCCGGACCGTGTACAACCAGGCCATTTTCGATTCCGCCCAGGGGTTCAGGACCTGTAAAATATTGTAATACAGCCAAATAGCAATAATGGTACTCAGCGGATGGCGCGCAAAGGACCAGTCGCGATCCTTGATCTGGCGTAGTAAAATGGCCAGCGCGCTCACCATAATGAGTAAGTCGAGCAGGGTGCCGATGGGGGCGCCGGTGTATTTAGCCCCGAAAACGACCAGCAGCGCCACCGTCAGCATCAGGGCCAGCCCGAACGTCAGGTTGACCAGGCAAAAAGCGACCAGCGGCAACCCGATCAGCACCAGAAAAACCACCATGCCCACCTGCAAACCGGCGGTCGCCAGCAAATACGAGACCGGTAAGGTCGCCAGCAGCAACAGCATCAATCCCAGCGGATTGTTGAATTTGCCCAACCACAACTGCTGGCTCAACCATAAGCGTAGCCGACCCCAGAGGGAGTGATCGCGCGTAAAAAGATCGCCGTGTTTGAATTGAGGCATGCAAGAAAGGGTTTGTTGGTTTGGAGGGGTTTGTTGGTTTGAAAGGGTTTGTTGACTTGGAGGGATTTGTTGGTTGGAGTGTTTGTTGGCCGTTAATGGTTGAAACGGCATATTTTCAGCCCATTGTGTGCTATAGTCGATTGAAATAAGTCGAAATGTACATTACCAACGCTCCCCAACAAACCCTCCCAACCAACAAACCAACAAACCCTCCTTACAAAATCAGCACTTTCAGTAAAATCCCCAGCAGCACGACAATAATGAAAGCATGCATCATGCCATCAATGAAACGCTGGTAACCCGACAAGTTAATTTTAGGTTCTTTCATACTCGAATTTTTGCCTGGCAAAGAAAAAACATTGTTGTAAACTGTTTAAAAACCCCTTGCCACTCCGGATTTAAGCAAAAGCCCTGCCCGACTTTTAATCGGGCAGGGCCAGGCGGTAAAATGTAGGCTTGCCCGCTATTATTTACCCGACGTGGCACCGGCCGGCAGGGTATCGGGGACCACGAAATAAATAATTTTCGTCAGCCACTTAGCCGTATCTTTTTCCACCATCGGGTCGGTTACGTACTGCTCGATGGAAGGCGGAATGGCCATCAGATGTTTCGCCTTTAAATAATCCGCCATCGCCGCATGGGCTTCCGCGCTGCCCTGGTAGGCGCCGTAATAGTCGATCACGCGCGCATCTCCCTGGCCGATCTGGAACACGGTCAAGCTATCGCCAAACTTCATTTCCTTATCTACCGGCAAAGCAGCGGCCATATCCGCCTGCCCGTTCTCGCCCCAGGTCCAGAACAGTCCGGAGGGGTGACCCACCATCGGTTGTTTAGCCTTGGCCAGCGCCATACCGACCTTGGGAAAAGTCGCCATGTAAAAATCGCTCATATCCGTGGTGTCGATCATTTTGCGCACGCCCACATAGTACTGCAGCGGCATATCGAGGTTCACGACCTCATAGCCGCGGTATTTAGGGTGCAAAATGTTGTCGCAAGCCTTCTTCAGCGTCACCAGGCCACGATAGTAATCTTTACCCATCGCGTTATCGATGTTGGTGAACATCGACCAGACATTCGTTGGAAAAGGCAAATGCAGGTCGAAACCCCAGCTCACTTTCGTCACCGCGCCCTTTTCGTCCAGTTGAAAAAATGATTTTGAATTGCTTTTGAACGGTTCCGTAAACACCAGGTCATGCTCCACGCGGTCTGCTGTAACGCTGCGGATCGTTTGTATGCCGGCGCCCACGTCTTCATTACCCGCCCATTGATAAGTAGCGCCCGGTTCGCCGTCCTGGCCGGTTACACTTACCTGCATCTTCGGATCCAGTTCCTCCCAGGGCGACCAGGTTTGAAAGTTTTTGAAGTAACGCACTTGATCCATAATCAGCGCTTTGGGCGCTTCTATGTCGATACTGCGTTCGATGTGGTAGTTTTTTTTGGCAAAAAAGCCGAGTATAGCCAGCAGGATGCCCAGGCCCAGGCCGATGTACAGTAATGTTCTGAGAAACTTCATATTTGAGAAAAGTTGGTTTTAGATGCCTTGCTGACCTGGCTTTAAAATATCGGCTACACTGCGCGGACGCCGGGTCTTTTCCCAGAAAAAACCCTCCAGTTTCTTCGTGCTGGTACCGGCCTTTTTCATGGGGGTAAAGGTACCGGCCGGCTGGGTAAAAAATTTGATGCTTTCCACCTGGTTGCTGCCAAAAAATAGCCGCATTTCCGAACAGACCGTTTCATTGACCCCCACATAAGCCCGCTTGTCGTCCAGCGCATAATACACGGCCTGGGCATTGCCTTCGACCAGCATTTCGCGCACCTCGTTATCGCGGAAAAATGCCGTGGTGTTTCGTCCCTTGATCTGGTTATACATGACCTCGTCTTCCGAATTGATGACCAGCGCATTCTGGCGCAGCCAGATCCGGTCCAGTTTCTTGTCCTTCATCAGCATGCGGATGGTATCGCCGGAAAACTGCGACGTATCGGACCAGATGACCGGTTGATTCGCCAGTTTATAAAACCGGAAAATAGAGTCCTGCGAACTGAAGGTCAGCGAATCACAGGCGGCCTGCATATTGGTTTTGAAAATACGTACGTCCTTATAAGCGAGCAGCAAACGGACATCGGTGGCCGTATCGGGTTTGTAGGAAGTCAGCGTATCGGCTGCCAGGAACAGCGTATCGCGGTCGATCAGGGTTTCCATCATGGGCCGGCCGGCAGCGCCCTCTGCGCCGCTGGAACCGTAGGCGTGGAGGTACTCCGACTGTTTGTTATAGTCAATACGATGGGCCAGGATGCTGAAATTGCCCACCGTGTCCTGCCAGACCACGTTGCCCATCGCCAGACCCGCACCGAGCTGATCGTTGAAATTCAGCGAATCGGCTTCAATAATGTTCGGCGGCTCGCTCACCCGGCCCCGGCCTACGATCTGGTAGTCCTTATTCCGGCTGTCATAACGGATTTCCGCGCCCGCTATATTGCGCGTACTGTCCTGAAAACGGGCGTTGCCGCGCAGCACGGTTTGTTCGGTCAGGGTCGAATACCGGATTACGTCGGCCTGGGTTTGCTGGCCTTTGGTTGGGTCATCAATATACGCATCGCCTTCCAGCACGTATTCCTTCGAGGTGCCCAGGTAGCGCATCCGCTGGGCGCGGCCGCGTTGTCCGTCTTTTTCGTACTGCGGGTTTTTATCGAACTCCGCAAAGTCATTTTCAATGTCATAAAAACCGCCTTCCGTGTAAATTTTGGCGCCCCGCTGACTGATCAGCGTCGGGGCTACAAAACGGGTGAGCTGGGTTTCCGTATTAAAAGCCAGGGTGTCGGTGCGCATCGTGAAGTCAGGATCGGTGACCACCACGTCGCCCTTGAAATAGATCTCTTTTGCATTCACGTAGTAGTAACCGTGCCGGCTTTTGAGCTGACTTTTACCGTTCGTCATGGTGGCCCCGCTGTGGTAAGTCGCGATTTTGTCGGCGAGGTTATAACGTAACTTACTGGTAAACAACTCCTGCCGGCCGTTTACCAGCACCACGTTGCTGTACAGATCGGCAATGCGGGTGGTGGCATTATAGTGCGCCGAATCGGCAAACAGCTTCGTACTGTCGCCTTGTTCCATCACGACGCTGCCCCTTAACACCGCGTCATTCAGATCCAGCACGGCCGTATCGCAGTACACCAGCGTCTTATCCTGCCGCAGCCGGACATTGCCGCTCAACTTTTGCACCGTACGGTCGCCCCGGACAAAATACTCCACCAGCAGCGCCGTCTCGATCTTAAGTTTTTGCGAAGTATCCTGCGGGGTGGGTGATTGGTTACTGGTGATTGGTTGCTGGGAAAAGAGCTTGCCGGGGGAAAAGCACAGGGTGGAAAGTAAAAAAACAGTTACCCCAATATTTCTCAGGGTAAACAAAACACCAAGTCCCCACGGTCCACCCTTCCCCTTTATGGGCGTGTTGGAAGGGCACATTTTTTCAACTAAAATATCTAACATCTCGGTTTAAAAGTCACGCAAAAATAGACAAAAATCAACTGACCGGCAGATCGGGCGCCGGCAGCTCCGGTTTTTCCAGCATGGGCGGAGGTTTTTCTTTGCCCAGGCCGCTCAGCCGGAATATCCAGACATAAACGTTGGAAAGCCAGGTTTTGTCCACCAGAAATGTCAATAGAGTGGTAAACATGGTTGAACACAGAATAATGGAAAATACCACTGATTGAATGATCTCGCCGCCCGGAATGCCCTGCTGGGCCGGGAGCGATGCCAGCACCGCCGCGCCCAGTCCTTTCGGGATCATGGCCGCCATAAATGCGGCGTCTTTCGGCGGCGTATCCTTCGGGACCGACAGCCGGACGATCGGAATACGGATCAGGAACAGCGCGCCGGTGATAATGGCGCCCAGGGTAAATAACCACCAGTCAGCCAGGCGCACCGAAATGCCGATATACACGAAAAAAAACGTACGCAGCAAAAACACCGCTTCGGAAAAAAACGCCCGTTCATGCTCCGTCAGGGAAATGGGTTTGCGCGAAATGATGTTGCGCATGATCGGCGGTCCCAGCACGTCGATGTTGCCCAGGGTAATGCCGAAAGCCAGCGCGGCAATCGGGCCGGAATAATTCAGGATTTCGACAATACCGTAAATGATGAACACAAAAGCCGGCGTCGTGAACATCGTATTTTGCAGCGTCCGCATCCGGTTCAGCAGCACGCTCCAGAGGAAGGCGCCGGCCACACCGAGCATGGCCGCCAGCAAAAACGCGGCGATCATCTGACCGGTCACGAACGCCACATCGAAACGCCCGATCTTGTAAGCAGTGAGCAAAGTAAGCGGAACAGCCAGGGTGTATACGTCGGAAAAAGCCGATTCCAGTACCAGGATCGTGCTGCTGCGCTTGTTCATCGGGAATACCCGGGCCAGCGTGGTCACGACCGCCGAAGAAGTGCCGCCGACAATACTCCCCAGCATGAGCGAACGCAAAATGCCCAGGTCTGTGTAGAAGTAGGCCAGACTGCCCGCAACCAAACAGGTGCCGAAAAAGTTGTACGTTGTGATCTTGGCCGTGCCGCCCAGCGAGTGAATGAGGGTTTCCAGGCGCTGATCGATGCCGCTCTCGAACAGGATGAAAATGAGGGTGATGGTGGTGAAAACCGGCCCGACCGCACCGAAATTTTCCGGCCTGACCACGTGCCCGATCGGACCCAGCAGCAAACCTATGGTGAATAGCCACAGTACATCCGGTATTTTTGTCCGGGCAAACAAAGACGCAAAATAATGGGCCAGAAAGACGGTACAACCGACGAAAACGATGGTCAGAGCAGTGGGCATAGGCAGCAGTGGCGGGTAAAAGCGTGCTAAATACGTACAAAAAAATCAGAACTCTATGGAAAGCAAGGTTAATTCTCCGGTACTCCTCTTCGATGGCGTCTGCAATCTCTGCAATGCCTCTGTCCAGTGGATACTGACCCACGACCGCCGGGGTGTTTTCCGCTTCGCCGCCCTGCAGTCGGAAACCGGCCAGGCGCTGCTGCGGCAATTCGGCCTGGATCAGGAGACGTTCGACAGCGTGGTACTGGTCCAAAACGACCGGATTTTCCTGCGTTCAGATGCGCCCCTGGAGATTGTGCGCCATTTGGGAGGCGCCTGGCCGCTGCTCTATGTTTTTAAAATTATTCCCCGTTTTTTGCGCGACGCGGTCTATAACTGGATCGCCCGCAACCGCTACCGCTGGTTCGGCCGCCGCGAAGCCTGTATGTTGCCCCGTGCGGAATGGAAAGGGAGGTTTTTGAATTAGGGGGCAGGAGGCAGGTGATAGGTGACAGGAGGCAGGTGACAGGAGGCAGGGCCTGGAAGCAAGAATTGGTGGTAATTCTTTATCAATCAATAGGGAATGGCACTTTATCTAAGCTTACGCGGGGTAAAAATCTGCCTACATAAAATCTGTGTAAAATCTGCGCGAAAAAAATCTGCGTAAAACCTGCGCGAAAAAAACCTGCGCAAAAAAAACCTGCGTAAAACCTCCAATCTGCCAGATGATGCGAAGCAGTACAACCGGAGGCAGGAACCTGGACAGAATATCCTGTTATAAATTCTTTCTTGCGTTTCACCTGGCACTATTAATCATTAGTCCTCCGAAATGTTGATTATCAACCCTATCAACCCTATCAACTTTATCAACTCTATCAACCCTATCAACCCTATCAACCGAACCTCCCATGCTCTACGACCTAATCCAGGAAGCCGCCGCTTTCATCCGCCAACGCACCGATTTTTTACCAAAAACGGGGATTATCCTCGGTACCGGCCTGGGCAACCTCACGGAAGACGTGGATATACAAGCGGAAATCGCCTACCGCGACATACCCCACTTCGCCACCAGTACGGTGCAAAGTCACCAGGGCCGGCTGTTGTTCGGCACTTTAGGTGGTCACCCCGTCGTCGTGATGGCGGGCCGTTTTCACTACTACGAAGGCTGGAGCATGCAGCAGGTCACGTTCCCGGTGCGTGTACTACAGGCCTTGGGGATTGCGCAGATCGTTATTACCAACGTGTCCGGCGGGGTAAATGCCCACCTGCGGGCCGGCGATCTGGTCATCGTGCGCGACCACATTAACCTGCTGCCCGAACACCCCTTGCGCGGCGAAAATGACGAGCGCCTCGGACCACGTTTTCCCGATATGCTGCATACTTACGATCTGTCCTGGCGCAAACAAGCGCTGGCGATCGCCAAAAAACATGACATTCGGGCCGTCGAAGGCGTGTACTCCGCCCTGCAAGGCCCCAACCTGGAAACACCCGCCGAATACGAAATGCTGCACCGCATGGGTAGTGACTGCACCGGTATGTCCTCCATTCCGGAGGTGCTGGTCGCCCGCCACGCCGGACTGCGGGTGATGATGATTTCTCTGGTCAGCAATGTGTCGTACCCCTTGTCGGCCATTCGGGAAACGACCGTCGCCGAGGTGATCGCTATGGCGGAAAAAGCCGAGCCGAAAATGCGCCTGTTAATTCGGGAGCTGCTTGCAACCGAGGTTTGAATACATTTGTAGACCATTATCCAGTAACCACAGCGGATTAAGGGCTTAAAACGGTTGATTATCAACCCTATCAACTTTTTTATCAACCTTTATCGACCCAAAAATGGCCGACACGTTCACCATCCACCTGCCCGTTTTCGACGGTCCTTTCGACCTGCTGCTGTTCTTCATCGAGCGGGACGAGCTGGATATTTTCAATATTCCGATCGCTAAAATCACCGATGACTTCCTGGACTACGTGCGCCACCTGGAAGCGATGAATATTGATCTGGCCTCCGAATTCATCGTCGTGGCGGCGACGCTCATGCGTATTAAAGCCAAAATGCTGCTGCCCCGCAAACAGGTGGATGAAGAGGGCAACGAAATAGATCCGCGCGGCGAACTCGTAGACCGCCTGCTGGAATACAAACGCTACAAAAGTGTGCTGGAAGAACTGCGCCAGCTGGAAGAAGTTCGGGCCTTTATGAATCCGCGCGGGTACGCCACTACCGAAATGCGCCAACTCGCCGAACATGCCCTGGCCGATGCCGAAATGGAATCGGTAACGCTCTACAAGCTGCTGCGCGTGTTCGAGCGGCTCGTTGGGCGTTTCGAAGACGGGCAGAAAGCGCAGCGCGTGCATACGGTATATAATTTCAACTACACTATTCAGGAACAGCGCGCTTATATTCAAAGCTACCTGACGCCCGGTAATAACACGGCTTTCGAGGAAATATTTGCCCGGCTGGAAAACCGCATCCATGCCGTCGTCACGTTCCTGGCGCTGCTGGAACTGCTCAACTCCCAGCAGGTAGCGCTCATTCAGGGCGAAGGCATTAATAATTTCTGGCTGACCGTCGGGGAGGAGGTGGAAGCATGACCTGGCCCGCCGCACTGACCAGTTTCCGCGCTTACATGCTGCTGGAACGTTCGCTCAGCCCCAACACGCTGGATGCTTATCTCAATGACGTGCGGAAATTCGTGCGTTTCCTGGAAATCGAACAACGCGAGCTGCTACCACTGGCCGTACGGGCCGCCGACCTGGAGCAATTCATTCTCTGGATCCATGGCCTGGGCCTGGAAGCCAGTTCCCAGGCGCGGCTGCTGGCGGGTTTACGCGCTTTTTATAAATTTCTGCTGGTGGAAGACCTGCTGGACGAGGACCCCACCGAAATGCTGGAAGGACCCCGGCTGCAGCGCAAAATGCCCGAAGTGCTGTCCATCCACGAGATCCAGGCCATGCTGGACGTCATCGACCTGTCCGAACCACAGGGCGTCCGTAATCGCGCCATGGTGGAAACGCTCTATGCCTGCGGGCTGCGGGCCAGCGAACTGGTCAATCTGAAGATCACCAATCTTTTCCTGGATGCGGGCTTCGTGAAGGTCTGGGGTAAAAACGATAAAGAACGCCTCGTACCCATCGGCGGCGAAGCCGTACGCTACATCCGCATGTACCTTGACCACGTGCGTGCCAAACAGGAAAATATCCAGAGTGCGCATGAAAACGTGGTCTTTCTCAACCGTCGCGGCGCTAAAATGAGCCGGGTCATGGTTTTTTACATTGTCAAGGACCTGGCTGCCAAAGCCGGGGTGACCAAGAACATCAGTCCGCATACCTTTCGCCACTCTTTTGCTACCCATCTGGTGGAGGGCGGCGCCGACCTGAAGGCCGTGCAGGATATGCTGGGCCACGAGAGTATAACGACCACCGAAATTTACACCCACCTCGACACCGAGTACCTGAAAGAGACGATTTACATGTATCATCCACGACTGAAAATGTTTACGCGCTGAAGCAAGTGGGTTTGGTTTGATGGTTTGATGGTTGGTTGTCAGGTACTTAAAATCCGACTTTATTCAATACCACTTTGCGCTGGACTATATGGAAAGGGCGCGCTAAGCATCACCTCAAACGCACTTCAAATGACCAATTGATCACTTTGAATGACTATTTACTCACTTTAAATGACTGCGTACTCCACCCATGCAATACTTCTTAATCAAATCCGAGCCCGACGTGTACAGTTTTGACCAACTGCAAACCGACGGCCGTACCCGCTGGGACGGCGTGCGTAATTACCAGGCGCGCAACAACCTGCGGGCGATGAAACTGGGTGATTTATGCCTGTACTACCACTCGAACATCGGCCTGGCCGTAGTCGGCGTGGCCCGCGTAGCCCGCGAGTACTTCCCTGATCCGACGGCTGAAAAAGGCGACTGGTCGGCCATCGAAGTGGAACCGGTTTTGCCTTTTACGCGGCCGGTACCCTTGTCTGAAATTAAAAATGAGCCGAACTTGCAGAACCTTGGACTGGTACGCAACGGCCGTTTGTCGGTGATGCCGGTTACGTTCGACGAATTTTCCAGCTTGCTGATGCTGGGAGAGACGCAACTTTGAGTTTTGAACTGCTGAATTTTAACTTTTCTCGACAATGATTTTACTCAATAGCAACATGCGCGGCAACAACGGCCTGGGTTGCCTCGTCATAGGCGTTCTGGGCGCCGTTGCTTTTTTCATGATTATCCGGGGCTTGTACGCCTTACTGTACTATCTGGCTCCCGTATTGATCGTAGTAGCTGCCATCATCCGCTGGCAAGTTTTTCCGGCGACCGTGCGCAACTGGGTCGGTACCCTCCGAACGAACCCGATCATCGCTCTGCTGCAACTGGCATTTGCCATCTTTGGTTTCCCTTTATTCGCCCTGTATATGCTCCTGCTGGCCCTGGGTGGCAACAAAGTGGATGAACTGCAAAACCGCTTTAAAGGGCCGGATGCCGCCACGCCACGCGAAGAAGAATTTGTGGACTTTGAAGAGCTGGAAAGCCGTCCCAAACATGTACCCCGCAACGAGCCGCTGGAACCGCCCATCGTCATTCGTGAAGAACCCACGCGTAAAGAAGAGCCAAAAAAGCCCGACAATCCCTATGACCAGATGTTTAAGTAGCTGCCTCCTGCCCCCTGCCCCCTGTCTCCTGTCTCCTGTCTCCTGTCTCCTGTCTCCTACTCCCTACACTCCGCTACCGCAATCTTCGAATCCGCCGTGCCGTAGTACAGCAGCCAGCGGTTTTTGAACCAGACCATACCTTCCAAAAAGCAGACGTTATTGATCTGCCCGGTCATTTCATAATCGCGGGAAGGGGTCATGAAATAACCATTGGCGCGGGCGATGAGTTGCTCCGGTTTATTGGGTGCGAACAAGGCCTGGCCGACGGAGTATGTATCGGCAGCCAGGGATTTATCGCCGTTACTGGCGCTGTTCGAGCTGTTGTAAATCAGTAAAATGCCGTTTTTACGCCAGAGGGCGAAGGGGCCCGGCTCCACCAGACGGCTATCGAAAAAGTTAGCGCGGGGTTGCATGACGGCAACGAGTGTATGTTTTTTATCCTCCAGCGGCTGCCAGTAAATACCGTCATCGGAGGAAGCCAGAAAGAGGTCGGTATCGCCCCAGTACATCCAGTATTTGCCTTTTATCTTGCGCGCTATAATCTCGCCTTTTCGCAGTTCGCTGACGATAGCGCCTGATTTAGACCATAGATCGCGGTATTTTTTGTCGTTAAACGCCAAACCGGTTTTCTTCCAGGTGAGCAGATCGGTGGAAGTCGCTACGCAGAGGCGGGCAATAGTGCCATCGTAGGCGGTATAAGTCATGATGTACAGCCCGTCGTCGCGGCGCACGATGCGCGGGTCTTCGCAGCCGCCTTCCCACTCGTATATTTTCATGGGGTCATTATCGGGATACAGCACGGGCTGGGGCATGCGGCGAAACTCCAGACCATCACGGCTTTTAGCCAGTCCAATACGGGAAGTGCCGCTCGGTTGACCCACCCGATCCTGCGCCCGGTAAAACAGCCATACCTCATTATCTTTAACCACTGCCGCCGGATTGAAAACGTCTTTTTCTTCCCAGTGCACGTTTTTATTGCGGATGGGGCAATTGAAATCCGACTTCGCATCGGGGCCCAGAATAGGGTTCCGGTCGTCAATTTTCACGATGGGCTGTAGCGTCCAGCTATCATCCGTCGGCACTTTATAACCTGGAGAGCAAGCGGCAAACAGCAGGCAGGACAAGTAAAGTGTGGTTAAATTTTTCATGGTGCTGGTAAAAGGTTGACTTGTCGTGAAGGATCGAAGAGCACAAAGTAGAGGAACCCAAAAACAACCTTGCCAGCGGATAGAAAAAACATTTTAACTCACCGCTCTTTACCCTTTTCCTGTAGTTTTATCGTTCCAGTAAAATACGTACCGCCGAGGGTGGGAGGCGCCGTTCAATGGGCATGGTTTTTTACCCTGCCCCTTTTGTTCATTTTTTCAAAAACGCGCAACTACGAAATGAAAAATATTACTCTTGCATGCATGCTCTTGCTGGCCGGTAGCTTGTTGGCACAACAAAACAACCCGGAGCCGGTCGGTTTGAACCTGGAAAATGTCACTTATCCCTTTCCCGTACAGGTCATTCGTTTGAAAATCCAGGACGAGGCTCTGAAAATGGCGTATATGAATGTCCCGGCGGACAAGCCGAACGGCAAAACGGTGATGCTGCTCCACGGGAAAAATTTCAACGGCGCTTACTGGGAACAAACCGCCAGAGACCTGGCGAAGAACGGCTACCGCGTCGTCATTCCGGACCAGATCGGTTTCGGTAAAAGTTCCAAACCGCTGCATATACAGTACACCTTTCAACTGCTGGCGCAAAATACTAAGGCCCTGCTGGATTCACTCGGCGTGCAAAAAGTCTGTGTGCTCGGCCATTCGATGGGCGGTATGCTGGCTACCCGTTTTGCCCTGATGTACCCGGACCGCGTGGAAAAACTGATCCTGGAAAACCCGATCGGGCTCGAGGACTGGAAGCTTAAAGTGCCCTATCAAACCGTCGATGACTGGTATGCCGGCGAGTTGAAGCAGGATTTTACCCGGATCAAAAGTTACCAGATGGCTAATTACTACGACAATAAATGGACGCCCGAGTTCGAAAAATGGGCGAAGATGCAGGCCGCGTGGATCACGGAAAAAGACTACCCCATCATCGCCCGCAACTCCGCATTAACCTACGATATGATCTTTACGCAGCCGGTCTGTTATGAATTCGAGCATATTCAAGCGCCGACCTTACTGCTGATCGGTCAGCGCGACCGGACCGCTTTGGGCAAAAACCGCGCGCCGGAAGAGGTGAAAGGTACCCTGGGTGACTATCCCGCATTGGGCAAACTCACCGCGAAAAAGATCAAAAATTCGCAGCTCGTCGAGATTGATGCGGTGGGGCATTTGCCGCATATAGAGGCTTATGAGAAGTTTATCGGACCGCTACTGGAGTTTTTGAAGAAGTAAGGACTTGTTTTTACCCTAAAACAAAAGGAGTCACCCCATCCGGGATGACTCCTTTACTATTCTCATAGGCCCATGCAGCCTGCCAAATTCCGCATTCCGCATTCCCTATTCCGAATTCCGCACCCCAACCGGGATGACTCCTTTCAATTATGTTAGAGTCCAATGCAGCGCGCCAAATTCCGTACTCCGCATTCCTCATTCCGCATTCGTCTTATTTTCCGTGGCACTGCTTGAACTTCTTGCCGCTTCCGCAGGGGCAGGGATCATTACGGCCCACGACCTTATCGCGTACAACCGGTTGGGTCTTTTGCGCAACCCCGCCACCGTTTTGTCCGGCTGACATAGCGGCGCGCTGGGCGGCCTGCTGGGTCTCGGTCATTGGTTGCTGGTTGTTCGAGCGCAGGCGGCTGGCCTGGGCGCGACGCTGGGCTTCCACCTGCTGCTGTTGCTGGGTGCGCTGCTGGATCTGTTGCTCATCGGCCATGGCCAGCGAACCTTTTAACAGGTAGGCCGTCACGCTCGAATTAATGTGGCCGATCAAACCTTCAAACAGGTTGTAGGCCTCCATTTTATAGATTACCAGCGGGTCTTTCTGTTCAAACGAAGCGCCCTGCACGGATTCTTTCAAATCGTCGACGTTGCGCAGGTGTTCTTTCCAGGCATCGTCCAGCAAAGCCAGCGTAGCAACCTTCTCGATGTCGCGAATAATGGTTCGGCCTTCCGAGTCGATGGCTTGTTCCATGTCCGCGCTGATGTTCAAATTCAGGCTGCCATCGGTGAAAGGCACCATAATGCGCTTGAAACGGTGGCTTTCACGGGCATACACATCCTTGATGATGGGTAATAAACGTTCGCCGATCTGTTTGCCTTTATGCTCGTACAGATCGAAGACCTGCTGCTGGAACGTGGCCAGTACCGAACTCATGGGGGCGCTTTTAAACCAGGCGGGCTCCATTTCCGGGTCCACACCGATGACGCGGATGGAATCGAGGCGGAAAGTTTCAAAATCGCCGCCGCCACGGTGCACCTGCACCAGTTCGGAGGTGATAGCGGTAAAGGCATTATTAATATCGACTGACAAACGATCTCCAAAGAGGGCGTTGCGGCGTTTTTTATAGATCGCCTCGCGCTGAATGTTCATGACGTCATCATACTCCAGCAGTCGCTTACGAATACCGAAGTTGTTTTCTTCGACCTTCGTCTGAGCACGTTCGATGGATTTAGTCACCATCGAGTGCTGGATCACGTCGCCTTCTTTATGGCCCATTTTATCCATCAGGCCGGCAATGCGGTCGCTTTTGAACAGGCGCATCAGATTATATTACAGCGACACGTAGAACTTGGACGAAACCCGGTCGCCCAGACGACCCGCACCACCACGCAACTGGCGGTCTACCCGGCGGCTTTCGTGGCGTTCAGTACCGATGATGGCCAGACCGCCAGAATCCTTTACGCCCGGTCCGAGTTTGATGTCGGTACCACGACCGGCCATGTTGGTGGCCAGGGTGACCTTGCCCGGTTGCCCGGCTTCGGCCACGATCTCGGCTTCGCGCTGGTGCTGCTTGGCATTCAGGACATTATGTTCGATGCCGCGCATTTTCAGCATCCGGCTCAGCAACTCGGAAATTTCCACCGAGGTGGTACCGACCAGCACCGGACGGCCAGCGTCGCGAAGCTTAATAATATCGTCGATAACGCCATTATACTTCTCCCGGGCGGTTTTGAAGACCAGATCCTGGTCATCTTTACGGGTAATGGAGCGGTTGGTCGGGATCACCACCACGTCCAGTTTGTAAATATCCCATAACTCCTTGGCCTCCGTTTCGGCGGTACCGGTCATACCGGAGAGTTTGTGGTACATCCGGAAATAGTTCTGCAGCGTGACCGTGGCGTAGGTCTGGGTGATCTCGCCCACTTTCACGTTCTCTTTCGCTTCAATAGCCTGGTGCAGACCATCGGAATAACGGCGGCCTTCCATTACGCGGCCTGTTTGCTCGTCCACGATTTTCACCTCGCCTTCCTGGACGATGTACTCATTATCGTTTTCAAAGAGGGTGTAGGCTTTCAGCAATTGCTGAATGGCGTGTACGCGGCGGCTTTTTATACCATAGTCCTGCGACAGCTTTTCCTTCGCCTCAATTTTTTCATCGTGGTCGAGGTCTTCATCCTGGTCGATTTTGACCAGTTCGAGACCAATATCGGGCATGATAAAGAAACCGTCGTCATTGCTGAAGCGCGACAGGAATTCCACGCCTTTTTCGCTGAGTTCCACGTTGCGGTTTTTCTCATCGATGGTAAACAGCAGTTCGCGGTCCACTTCAGGCATCCGTTTGCTGTTTTCCTGCATGTACACGTTTTCCGTTTTTTGCAAAAGCACCTTGGCGCCTTCCTCACTGAGGAATTTTACCAGCGGACGGTATTTGGGCAAAGCCCGGTGGGAGCGTAAAAGGGCCATACCGGCGGTACCTTCTTCGCTACCTAATTTGCCTTCGGCAAAAAGTTTGCGCGCTTCGGCGAGAAACTGACCGGCCAGTTTGCCCTGTTCATCGTGCAGGCGCTTGACGGTCGGGTTAAGCTCCACGTACTCCTGATCTTCGGCGCCCCGGGTAACCGGACCGGAAATGATCAGCGGCGTCCGGGCGTCATCGATCAGCACGGAGTCTACTTCGTCCACGATAGCGTAGTGGTGCTTGCGTTGTACGAGTTCGTCCGGTCCGATGACCATGTTATCGCGCAGGTAGTCAAAGCCGAATTCGGAGTTGGTACCGAACGTAATATCGCATTTATAAGCCTCGATGCGCTCTTTAGAATTGGGGCGGTATTTATCGATGCAGTCGACCGTAAGCAGCAGGAATTCGTAGATCGGGCCGACCCATTCCTGGTCACGACGGGCGAGGTAGTCGTTCACGGTCACCATGTGCACCCCTTCACCGGCGACGGCGTTGAGGTAGGCGGGCAGGGTAGCGACGAGGGTTTTACCTTCCCCCGTGGCCATTTCCGCGATTTTGCCTTCATGGAGCACCATACCACCGAACAACTGCACGTCGTAGTGCACCATGTTCCAGGTAATTTCTCCACCGCCGGCGGTCCATTTGTTTTTCCAGATGGCCTGTTCGCCATCGATCGTGACATAGGTTTTGTTGGCTTTTCCGGCCAGCATGCGGTCGTGTTCGGTCGCGCTGACGGTCAGGCTGCTGTTTTCGGCAAAACGACGGCTGGTTTCTTTGACCACGGCGAAGGCTTCCGGCAGAATAGACAGCAGCACGTCTTCGAGCGATTTATCACGGGTTTTGCGCAGATCGTCCACCTCTTTGAAAAGGCCTTCCTTGTCGTTGAAATCTTCGGCATCGAGGGCCTGCTGATTGATGGAAGTGATTTCCGCGTCTATGTCCTGCAGGTAGTCCTGGATGCGGGCGCGAAAATCGAGGGTTTTACCGCGCAACTCGTCGTTACTGAGTTGCTTATATTCTTCCACATACCCGTTGATTTCCTCTACGGCGGGCTGAAACTTGGCCAGGTCGCGGTCCTGTTTTGTGCCCAGTATTTTCTTAAATAGTCCAAACATTTTTGCTAAAATTCAGGTGTACAAGGTTTTAAAGCGCAAAGTCAATCGGCAGAATGGTTGTTCAAACCAAAACCGGCTCCTGCAAACCTTCCGAAAAAGAAGTGCAAAGATAACAGTTTGCCGTAGGGCGAATGTGCGGTGGCTACACATTTCATTCCAGCGGGGTAATATGGCCGGATTTTGACAAAATGGCAGCGCATGCAGTTGTTAAGCGGAAAAGTTGACAGTAATTTTTCCGACAGGTGGCCGGACTGACACAGGTTTAGAAAAATTTTATGGATAGACAGCAGGACAGTTGTGCAGATAGAGAGGCGTTAGATTTTTCTTAAGAATAATCAGTAAGTTAATTTACGCCCATAGTGATAATATTGGTTTACTTACTACATTTGGCCAAATTATTCATCAGTAAAACGACAAATCAACTTACACATGAAAATTCCACTTTGGCTGCTTGCCCTGCTCTTTCTGGGCTGGACGGCATGGACGGTCAACCGAATCAGCGCCCGTTGCGGCTGCTCCGGGGAGGCGACGGCCATGACCGGCGAAACTGCTGCCCTATCCTCCGGCGCCCCGCTCTTCCTCTGGAACAGCGCCACGCCCGTTGCGGATGCGCATTTTAAAGATTTTAAAAAAAGTTTAATGGGCCGCGGCGGACAAGGCGACACGCTGCTCATTACCGGTCAGTATCGGGCCGGGGAGAAAAACACCTCCAAATTTGCTAACCTGGGTCTGGCCCGGTCCTCTGCCATCGCGGCGCTGATGGGCCCTGAAATGCCGGAAAGCCGCCTGCGCACCACAGGGCAACTGGTTACCGACAGCCTGCTGGAAAACGGGCCGGCCCGCGAATCCGCTACCTTCTCCTGGCTGAAAATGGTGTTGAAAGCCAATGAAGGCGCCATTATCGAAGCGGACAATGCAGTCACGATTTTATTCCCGACCAACTCCACGGTGAAGGAAAAAGATCCCAAAGTGGATGCGTATTTGAAAACGCTCTGCGACAAACACAAAAACGACAAGGTTACTTTCAGCGTCGTTGGCCATGCCGATAACGTGGGCGACGATAAGGTAAATATCACTTTAGGGCTTGGCCGGGCGAAGTCGATCGCCGATTTCATGACGCGCAACGGCATTGATAAAAGCCGCATCATGACCGATTCCAAAGGCAAGGCCGAACCCGTGGCCGACAACGCCACCGAAGACGGCCGGCACCAGAACCGTCGCGTAGTCATCACTGTCAATCAATAATTTTCAAAACGCAAAACCATGATTCTCAACTTTATACTTCTCCTGACCCCCGATTGCAAACAGGCACTTATGATGGGCCTGGCCTTGTGCATCATCCCGGCCATACTCGGCTGGCTGGCTGCTTACATGTATTATAAAGTGCCGCAGTTGCAGCAAAAAAATACGGAACTCGGCGCCGACGTGAGCCGCCTGAACACCTCGGTGGATAGCCTGACCGCCGAAGGCACCGATCTACGGGTAAAACTCACCCAGGCGGATGCCCAACTGGAAGATAGAAAAGCGCAAATTGCCAAACTGCGCAGCGACCTGATCGTCGTGGAAAGCGAGCGCAACCTGCTGCGCGGCGCACCGAAAGAAGCGAGTAAAAGTGCCAAAGTCGCAAAAGCCCCGGTTATGGAAAAAATCATGTTCGCCGGTGTAAACTACCAATGGGACGATCTGAAAATCGTGGAGGGCATCGGTCCGAAAATCGAAGGCCTGTTGCATGAAGCCGGCATTAAAACCTGGAGCGAACTGGCCGCTACTTCCGAAACCCTGCTGGTGAAAATGCTGGACGAAGCCGGTCCGCGCTTCCAGATGCATAACCCGGCCACCTGGCCCGAGCAGGCCCGCATGGCCGACGCCGCCGACTGGGAAGCGCTGGAGAAGTATCAGGAAGAACTGAAGGGGGGAAGAGCTTAGGGTTGAGTTATGACTTATAAAAATCCCGATGCAGCGCCATTGTGCTGTATCGGGATTTTTTTTCAGGTAGTAGGATAAAGAGAAAAGCCTTATTTTTGTCTATTCAAGGCTTTGTCATGGCAACACAACCAACCGTTGATATCATCATTTCCGACCCGGATATACTGGGAGGCACTCCGGTTTTTAAAGGTACGCGGGTGCCAGTAGAAATCCTTTTTGAATACTTGCAACAGAGCACGGTAGAGGAATTTTTAAAGGGGTATCCACAAGTCTCTCGTTCGATGATAAACTCAGTATTAGAATTCGTTGCGTTTCAATTCAGCCAGCAATATGAAAGTGCTGCTTGATGAACAGGTTGACGTACGGATGAAATCGTTGCTCAACGATTTTGAAGTATACACGCTGCACGATTTTGATTGGTTGGGATTGAAAAATGGAGCATTGGCGACGCAACTGCATGCAAATGATTTCCAGTTTTTAGTTACTGCCGACAAAAACATTCCCTTCCAGCAAAACTTAGCCAGAATCAAGTTCACCTTGGTGTTGCTCGACATGCCTTCATTGTTGTGGAAAAATCAACTTCAGTTTTCACCAATCTGCGACGCCAGATTGTTAGCTTGGAGCCTTTCAGCGTGATTTCCAATTGCAGAATATCAGACATATTAAATAATTGACCGTCAAATATTTATCATCCCCTGCCACTATCATCAATCAATTTTCCTACTCCATTTCCAACAGCAGCTGGCCTTTATCCACCGCTGCCCCTTTTTGTACCGCCACGCTTTTAACCACGCCATCGCCGGCGGCTTTGATCACATTTTCCATTTTCATGGCTTCCAGCAGCAGCAGCGGATCGCCTTTCTGCACGGTTTGCCCGGCTTCCACCAGGATGCTCAGGACTAACCCCGGCATAGGGGCTTTTACCGTATTCATTTTTTGAGCGCCGCCGACGGTGAGGCCCAGTTGCTGGACCAGCCGCTCGTAGCGGTCGGCGATGTTCACCGTGTACTTATTGCCGTTGATGCGCAGTACGTACTGGCGCTTGGCGGGGTCAGCTTCCAGAAATTCGGCGCGGTAGGAGCTGTTATTATGCAGTATATGAAACTGGCCGCTGTCGCCGTCGGGGATCAAATCCAGCGAACGGGCATCATCCGGCAGCGTGTCGAATTCAAACTGGCCGTTGACACGGACGTGAAAAGCATCATTTTTAGACATTGCAGAGCAGGGTAGGGAGCGATTATTTGAATACCCGGCATGACAGCACGGTAATATCGTCGGGGTAGGGTTCGCGTTCGCGGAAAATATCAATATGTGCCATCAGGCTGGTGTTCAACTCTTTAGCCGACAACGTACTGTGGTGGCGCAGGAACTCTATCAGGTTTTCTTCGCCAAAATCTTCGCCGGCCTTGTTGCGCACGTCGGTCAATCCGTCCGTGTAGGTAAAGATCATGGCTTCTTCGGTGAGGCAGATGCCACCGATCTCCAGAAAGGGGAGTTCGGGCAGCCAGCCGAGCGACGTGCAGCCGTTGCGCAGGGGAATGACCTCGCCATTAGAAAGCAGCAGCGGGGGCGTATGACCGGCGTTGATATAGTGCAGGGTACGCGTGGCAACGTCGTATTTGGCCAGGAACAGGGTAATGAATTTATCCCCCTGCGTAACCCGCCACATGGCGGCGTTCAGTTCGTGGACAATTTCTTCCAGCGATGGCCGCCGGCTGATCAGGGCATGGAAATTCGCCTGAAAATTGGCCATCAGCAGGGCCGCCGACACGCCTTTGCCGGTAATATCGGCAATACAGAAGGCAATTTTGCCGTCGGCAAATTCGACTACGTCGTAGTAGTCGCCCCCTACGGCAAAGTGCGGTTTATAAATGCTGTGCAGCTGATAATCTTTACTCGAAGGCAGCCGCGCAGGCACCAAAGTGCGCTGAATTTCAGCGGCTACTTCCAGCTCCCGGTTCACCACTTCCTGGCGCAATTGCTGTTTGAACAGGCGTTTATTTTCCAGCGCCACCGCCACGACATTGGTAATGGCCGTAACGAATTGGACCTTGTTGTGCACATCATCGTCGTCGCTGAAACCACCCAGAAAAGCGTAGGCGATCTGCACTTCTTTATGCAGCACCGGAATGACCAGATCGAACTCGCTGATCAGCGGATGATCGGCTTTCTCCAGCCCCTGCAATGTCCGGTAGCGATTCAGCTCCAGATTGATGTCCATATCCAACAAATACTCCGGTACGCCCAGTGCGGACATACATTTCCATTGGCCCGCTTCTTTGAAGAAAAGTGCCATCTTGCGAATCCCGATTTCCCAACGGAGGAACGAATTGTACATTTTGAACAACCCGTCGGCAGAAATATTCTCATTTATTGCCTGGGTAATGATCAGCAAACTGTTGATTTGCAACTGTTTGAGGCTCACCTCCCGCTCCAGTTTCTCGATCCGCGATAGTGTCCGTTTTATTTCCTGTAATTCCGACATTGTATCAACAAATTCACCGGGAAGGTACGAACAACTACATTTTTGCCCTAGTTTTTACTAAAAAATGGAAAACTTATGAACTTTGTGCCCGAATACAGGGCTTATACCCTGCCAAAACTCGATTATTGCGCCTAAAAAGGCCGAAAAAAGCAAAGAATTATCAACTACACTCTTATGGAAGAAGTAAATAAAGCCATGGCGGAAGCCAAGGCGGCCATGGAAAAAGCCCTGGAGCACCTCGATCATGAACTGGTCAAGCTGCGCACGGGCAAAGCCTCCACCTCATTGCTCACCGACCTGCTGGTCGACTATTACGGCTCGCCTACGCCACTTGGCAACATTGCCAACGTGCAGGTCTCCGATTCCCGTACCTTGGCCATTCAACCCTGGGAACGAAATATGCTGGGCCCGATCGAACGCGTGATCATTAACTCGAATCTGGGCATGACGCCCCATAATGACGGGGAAACGATCCGCCTGATGGTGCCACCACTAACGGAAGAGCGCCGGAAAGAACTGGCCAAAAAAGCCAAGGCAGCCGGCGAAGAAAGCAAAGTCGGCGTACGTAATGCCCGCCACAAAGCCCTGGACACCATCAAAAAGTCGGTGAAAGATGGCCTGCCGGAAGATGTGGGTAAACGCAAGGAAACCGATCTGCAGGATATGGTGAATAAATACGTGGAACAAACCGATAAGGTGGTTACCGCCAAGGAAAAAGAAATCATGACCGTTTAAATGGAGTGATGAAGTGATAAAATAATGAAGTGATGGTCGTCGACAGTCGCTTTGTCCTTATCACTTCATCACTTTATCACTTTATTACTTCATTAAAAATGAACTTAGAAAAATACCTCGTGGTAGCCGGTGTCCCCGGTGTCCACAAATTGATCTCCAGTCGGGCCAATGGCCTCGTTATCGAAGACCGCAATGAAGGACGGACCAGATTTGTGCCGGTTCGCCAGCAACAGGTGACTCCGATCGCCACGGTGGCCATTTACACCGATACAGAAGAAGGAACCATTGCCCTGACGGATGTATTTCAGAAGATGCTGGATCAATACGACAGCCTGCCACCGGCAGAACTGACCGCCAATAGTGCAGCCCTCCGGGAATATTTTTCGGCTATCCTGCCCGAACACGACCGCGACCGCGTGCACATTAACGATATTAAAAAATGCATCAAGTGGTTTAATTTCATGCGGGAGAAAGGCATTTTCGAAGAAGCAAAACGCGAAGCCGCCGCCCAGGAAGCCGAAAAAGAAGTACCGACCGAAACCCCTGCCGACCCAACACCCGCCGCAGAAAATTCAGCAACCGCCGACCAGCCCGGGGCTTAATCCGCCCACGTTCGTCCGCTTATTACCCTAGTTTAATGTACAAAGGAAAAAAAGTGGTGGTGGTGCTGCCTGCCTACAACGCCGCCAAAACCCTGGAGAAAACCTACCTCGAAATTCCCTTCGATCTGGTGGATGAGGTCATTCTCTGTGATGACCACAGCCGCGATAATACGGCCGACCTGGGCCGCAGGCTGGGTATTCAGCACGTTATCATCCATGAACAGAACAAAGGCTATGGCGGAAATCAGAAGTCCTTGTATAACAAGGCTTTAGCAATAGGCGGCGATATTGTGATCATGCTGCACCCTGATTACCAGTATACGCCGAAGCTAATTCCTTCCATGGTCAATATCATTGGGGAAGACTTGTATCCGGTGGTGCTGGGTTCGCGCATTCTGGGTATGGGCGCGCTGCGGGGAGGCATGCCGATGTATAAATACATTTTCAACCGCTTTCTGACGCTTTCCCAGAACCTGCTGATACACTATAAGTTATCGGAATACCATACGGGTTATCGGGCTTTTAGCCGGGAAGTACTGGAAACGATCAATTTTAACGGCAATTCCGACGATTTTGTGTTCGATAATGAGATGCTTTCCCAAATTGTCTACGCCGGGTTCGATATTGCCGAGGTGACCTGCCCGACTAAATATTTTGAGGAAGCTTCCAGTATTAATTTTCGCCGGAGTATGAAGTACGGCTTAGGGGTGTTACGGGTTTCAATGGGGCATTTTTTCCAACGAATGGGTTTGGCTAAAATGGATATGTACCGCCGAATGTCCGGTACAGGGAAATAACGACCACAATATGTTTACGGAAAGTGGCGAAAAAAGCATATTGTGTGGAAAGGGTTAAATTTTTGTCAATAGTTGAATGGATGTGGACCCGGCATGATATTTTCTCTCTATTTTGTCCGCGTAAACATTTGGTCAACTGATTTTTCACCTTATAACACTTTAAATTAGGCCTTTTATGGCCTTTTAATCAGCCTATGAAACATATCTTACTCGTTTTTGCAATGGTGCTGGGTGGTGTGGCGGCACAAGCTCAAAATGCCGCAAAAATTGACCTCGCTGTTTATCCCAATCCAACCACGGAGTTTATTTCTGTACAAGATAATAATGAAGTAGTCGGTTTTCTGGCCGTGTACAACATTGTCGGCCGTAAGCTTAAAGAATTCGAATACGCAAAAGGCGACCAGTATTCGCTGCTGGATTTGCCAAAAGGCATGTACCTGGTGCAAATTCAGGACCGCAGCCGGCGGATCATTACGACCCAAAAGATCGATAAACGCTGAGTAAAACGAGGCTGTACCCAAAGTGCTGTTTAGAGAGGAGTTTAAAGAGTTTGGAGGGGTTTAGAATATCTGCATCAGGCTGATTATCAATGCTATGCAGGCCTATTCTAAACCCCTCTAAATATTTCTAAACCCCTCTAAACTACACTTATGAGACAACTCATGTATGGATCGCCGCGCAGTTCTACTTCACCTCGATCTCATCCACGAACAACCAGCATGGGTTGCCCGCGCCTTTATGGGCCGGCGGACATTGTCCGAGCGACACGCCCACGACGCGCAAATAGCGCGCTTTTTTGCCGCCCAGATCCAGGGTAAAATCCCGTTGTAACGTTCCTTTTCCCTCTGGCGCCACCTCATTGCTCCGCAGGCCGGCGGGCTGAAAATGTTCTCCGTCATCGGAAATTTCGACCCGCACTTCTTTCGGAAAAAATATCCAGGCGTTCTCATCCTGCAAAAACCGGGCGCGCAACTGCCTGACTTTCCTGCTTTTACCCAGATCCAGCACCACATCCAGGTTCACGCCCTCAAAACCCTGCCAGTCGCCGGTACGGAAATCCACCCCGCCCTGTATACCGTTGATTAGCCCTTCCTTGCCGCCGGCCGTGTATTGCGGGGAATACGTGGTGTTGTAGCGTACCGACTGCACCAGGTTATCAAATAAATAATAGTGGAAAGTATCGGTCGAACTTCGTTGTCCATCTCTGTCTGCCCAGATGGCCAGCCTGCCTGATTCGTTCACTTTAACGGGACCGGTATATTTCCGGGGGGCAGCAGCCTTGCCTTTATCCGTAATTTCCTGATAGTAAATGCTTGCCGCCGGGTCCAGGTGACCCAGTTCAATCTCCTGCCGGTCTTTGAAACTGCGTTTTCCTTTGGCCACGAAAGGCAAAGCCACCAGATCCACTTCCGCGACCGGTACCTCTGGCCGGCCTCTTCCCCACTGCGCCGGCTGATCTGTCATTTCCAGGTTTAATTCGCCTCCGCTCGTTAGGCGGTCGTGGCTGAACCACATGGCCGGCGGCTCCGGATTTCCATTAAAGGTTGTTTTTTTAATATAACATTTTCGGGCGGATGCTCCGGGCGCATTCACCGTGAAAGTGCGCTTGTTGTCCAGGTGCAAGATCATTTTTTCAAACCAGGGCGTACCGATGAAATACGTGGTACTGCCCGGCAAAATCGGATAAAACCCCATGGCCGAACATACCAGCCAGGCCGACATCTGCCCACAATCCTCATTACCACTCAGTCCGTCGGGCCGGTTGGCGTACTGCTCATCCATGATCTGGCGTACCCGTCGCTGCGTTTTCCCGTACTGATCGACGTAGTTATATAAATAGGCCAGGTGATGACTCGGTTCGTTGCCCTGCACATACTGGCCGATCATGCCAGTCAGGTCGGCCTGGTTACGGCCGGTTGTTCTGGGGGAGGCGGAAAAGAGGCTATCCAGTTGATTCTCAAAGCCTTTGCGGCCACCCAGTAACTCCATCAGCGAGCCTATGTCCTGGGGGGCGGAAAACCGGTATTGCCAGGCATTGGCCTCCGTATAATTGAAATTTACTTCATACGGATCGAAAGGCTCGTACCAGCCGGCATTGGTTTTAGCCCGAAAAAAACGCGTCGCTGGGTCGAACAGGTTTTTGTAGTACTGCGCGCGGCGAAAATAGTTTTTCGCCAGGCTATCCCGCCCCAACTGCTGCGCCATGGTGGCCACACACCAGTCGTCGTAGGCATATTCCAGCGTTTTAGACACAGATTCCGACTCTTTATCGGCCGGAACATAGCCCAGCCTGCGGTAATGCTGCAGGCCCAAACGATCCTGATTCGTACTTTTTACCATGGCCGCCAGCGCCTGCGAGGCATCGAAACCGCGAATACCCTTGGCGTAGGCGTCGGCAATGGCCGAAATGGCATGGTTGCCAATCATACAGTCGGTTTCGTTGCCCGACAATTCCCAAACCGGCAACAGACCGCCCTGCTCGTACTGCCGCAGGAAAGTCTGGATAAAATCGCTGGTCCGCCTGGGTTCGAAAATAGTGAGCAGCGGGTGTAGTGCGCGATGTGTGTCCCACAACGAAAAAACGGTGTACACGTCGTGGCCGGGACTGGGATGGATCTTATTATCGCGGCCCCGGTACTGCCCATCCACGTCGTTCCAGATGTTCGGCGCCAGCATCGTGTGGTAAAGGGCCGTGTAAAAGATTGTTTTTTGATCCGTACTACCGCCTTCCACGCTGATTTTAGCCAGTTGACGCTGCCATTTCGACTGCGTTTCCGCCTTTATCCGGTTGAAATCGAAGTCGTTACATTCTTTTTCCAGATTCCGGCGGGCGCCCTCCATGCTTACGCCGGAAATACCCACAGTGACCACGAGCGGTTGGTTATTCGTGTAAAAATTCAGCAGCCCCACAATGGCTTTGCTGGTCACCGAAGGCGTTGCCACCCTTGGATTTTGCGCCATATCCAGCACAATGCTGCTGTAAAACGGGGTCGAGAAGCGGGCCGCAAAATACACGTGCTGTTCTTTGGCCCAGCCGGTGGAAATCCGATACCCGGCAATTTCACGGTCGTTAATGACCTCCAGGTGAGCATCCAGGACGCTGTCCCGCTGGCGCAGATCGATGATCAGGTTACCTTTGGTCTGGTTCGCCGGAAATGTATAGCGGTGCACGCCAACCCGTTCCGTAGCCGTCATTTCGCAGAGAATTTGATCGCGATCGAGCAGCACGGAATAATACCCGGCTTCGGCATGTTCATTTTTTTTGGAAAAACGGGCGGCGTAATCCTCCGGTTCCAGGCGGGCGCCACCGGTAAAAGGCATGAACAACAGGTCGCAGTAATCCGCTACGCCCGTGCCGCTGAGGTGGGTGTGGCTGAATCCGTAAATGGTAGAATCGCTGTAATGATAACCCGAACAGCCGTCCCAGTCCTGGAGATCGAGGCGCGTATCGGGACTGAGTTGTACCAGGCCGAAAGGTGCGGTGGCGCCGGGGTAGGTATGGCCATGGCCGCCGGTTCCGATGAATGGATTGACGAAATTCAACTGGCCAAAAGCGGAGGAAAAAGAGCAGCCCAGGACAATCAACAGGCTAAAGAGGCGGGAAACGTTCATATTTTTCAAAATAGTACGCTTCAAAAGTAAGGACAATTGCCGGAGCGTGGCGCTACCGTTCACAGGAAATCACGATGGCGGGCGGGAAGTTGAGGGGCACGAAATCGACTTTGGCATTGCCGAAAATACGGCGGTAAAATGCCACCAGCCAGGGGGAATAATGGAACTGGATGAACCAGCCGCCCGGCCGCAGACTGCGCCGGCAGGTATTGATGATGTTTTGGGCCAGTTCTTCGGGCAGCACGACAAAAGGAATGCCGGACACCAGATAATCAATGCTTTGAATGCCGTGCTGGCGCAGATGCTCGCCCATGTTCTCTGCGGAATCATGAATGACCAGCAGCCGGCTGTCGTGTAGTTCGCGTTTGATTTTTTCCACGAAAACGGGATTGATCTCAAAGACCAGCAAACGGGCCTGCGGGCCCAGTCGGCGCAGCAGATAACGCGTTACGGCGCCATCGCCGGGGCCCAGTTCGACCACCACGTGGGCGCGGGCGGGATCAATTTTATCGACAATACTCCGGCAAAGAAAGCGGGAGCTGGGCGAGACGCTACCCATGGTTCGCATGCTGCGAATACTTTCCCGTAAAAAACCGAAACGCTGATGAAGGGTGGTAGACATAGAGACGAATGTAGCCAGAAGCCGCATCATACGGCGAATAAAAAGGGGCTGGGTTCGTAAAACGTTTTCCAGAGCAACCAAATCAGGCGTCGAAACTGACCACCACGCGCTGGGTCTTGGGATGCGACTGACAGGTAAGCACGTAACCGGCAGCTACTTCGTCGGGTTCCAGGCCGTAATTCACATCCATCTCGACTTTTCCTTCCAGAATTCTGGCCTTGCAGGTGGAGCATACGCCGCCTTTACAGGAAAAGGGCAGGTCGGCCCCGGCGCGCATGGCCGCATCCAGCAGGGTACTGCCATCGGACGGCAATTGAAAATCGAACTGGGTGCCGTCCTGGATCACGGTAATGGATGCCTCGAACCGGCTATCGGATGTGCCGGAGCGCGCGGTAGTCGTTCGCTGCCGGCTGCCGGCCGTAGTAAAGAGTTCAAAATGAATTTTTTGCGCCGGGACTTCCAGTTTTTCCAGCACCGTTTTTATTTCAAAAACCATTTCTTCCGGGCCACAGAGGAAGAACGCATCTACCTCGGCCGGGTTAAATAACAAGCGGGCATAGGTCTGGCATTTTTCGCCGCTCAGACGTCCGGTAAATAAATCGCTGCCCAATGATTCGCGGCTCAGCACGTGGTGTACCGCCAGCCGGTCGGGATAGCGGTTTTTGAGTTCTTCCAGTTGTTCACGAAACACGATGAAATCGAAACCGCGGTTTCCGTAAAAAAGCAGGAAACGGCTGTGGGGCTCCTGCGCCAGCGTCGTTTTCAAAATACTCATGACCGGCGTAATACCACTGCCGGCGGCAAAAGCCACGTATAAACGGCTGGCTTCGGGGTCTAGTTTTGTAAAAAACCGCCCTTGTGGCGGCATGACTTCCAGTACATCCCCGGCCCGCAGATGTTCGTTGGCATAGGCGCTGAACAAACCTTCGTCCACCCGTTTAATGGCTACGCGCAGATCGTCTTCCTGGGCGCCGGTACAAATGGAGTAGGAGCGGCGTACTTCCTCGCCGCCCAGGGTGGTGCGCAGCGTAAGGTGTTGTCCCTGGGTGAAACGAAAAAGATCGCGTAACGATGCGGGCACCTCAAAAGCGACCGAGACCGTATCGGCAGTTTCCCGGCGAAGTTCGCGCACCCGGAGGGGGTAAAATTTGGTGGACATGAGTCAGTGGTGGCTAGGGCAGCGGGCGGAAACAAAACGCAAAAAGTGTATCACGTAGTTACGGGATACACTTTTTGCAGCATCTGCGAAAAAATGCTGGACAACTGGGCAGAAACCGGCTTACGCGACGGCTGCAGCCAGGTGGTTCACATGGCGCATCAAACCGCTTTTCAGGTTGGATGCTTTGTTGCGGTGAATGTTGCCGCGTTTAGCCAAACGATCGATCATGCTAACAACTTTCGGCAGGAATTTTTCCGCTTCCGCTTTGTCTTTCAGATCACGCAGGTTTTTGATAGCAGTACGAGCCGTTTTTTTGTAATAACGGTTTTGCAGGCGGCGCTTTTCAGTTTGACGGATGCGCTTGAGTGCAGAACGATGGTGAGCCATATTTTACAGCGTATGATTTGCAGATGTTAAAAATAGATGGTTTTCCTTTTGGGCGGGCAAAGGTAGCGCTTCCGACGCGAAAAAGAAAAGCCAGCGGAAAATTTTTATTTGTTTTTCCAGACGCAGCGTTTCCTTTGCTACGTTTGAGGGGCGAAAATACACGAACAAAGCGAAGATTTTCCCAAAAAAAGGCCCCTGTGGCCTCGGTGGTGTTATTTTTGCAGCCCGAAGTCCATCCGGCGCCCCGTTTACGATTGGTAAAAGTATCGTAAACGGGGGGCATACGGACAACCGGAATTCAAATAATTGATTCTGAATCCTCTAGACTGAACAGTACGGCACAATGAAAGATGAATCTCCAGTATTTAATGCGCATCCACAATATATCGACTCAATGTATCAGGCGTGGCTGGCCAATCCGCAGTCTGTAGAGACCGATTGGGCCGCTTTTTTCCGTGGTTTTGATTTTGCCATGCAGTCCGCAAATGGTAATGGCCATACGGATGGGGGGATGACCGCAAGGGTCGCCCCTACGACATCCGCCGACCAATTATACAAGGAATTTGCCGTTATCGGCCTGATTCACGGGTACCGCGACCGCGGCCATACGCTCGCGACTACCAATCCCCTCAAACCGCGCAAAGACCGCAAACCACGGCTCGCCCTCTCCGACTACGGACTGTCGGAGGCCGATCTGGATCTGCCTTTTGCCGCCGGCTTCGAGTTGAATATGCCCAATGCCACCCTGCGCGATATAGTCGCCCGCCTGCAAGCCATTTACTGCGGCAATATCGGTTTTGAAAGCACCCACGTATTTGATAAAGGCAAACGGCAGTGGCTGCGCGAACGCATTGAAAATCGCGACCTCGCTGCGGATTTTGGTTTTTCCGTTGAAAAAAAGAAACGTATTTTTGAAAAACTGAACGGCGCCGTCGGTTTTGAACAGTTCCTGGCCACCAAATTTGTGGGACAAAAACGTTTCGGTCTCGAAGGCGGAGAAAGTGCCATTCCCGCACTGGATGCCATGATCAATAAGGCCTCTGAAAGCGAGGTTCCGATCGAAGAAGTCGTGATCGGTATGGCCCACCGCGGCCGCCTCAATGTGCTTTGTAACATTGTCGGCAAGACCTACGAGCAGATCTTCAGCGCATTCGAGTCCAAATCGATCCCGGACCAGAGTTTCGGTTCCGGCGACGTGAAATATCACCAGGGCTATTCTTCGCAAACCAAAACCGCCAACGGCCACTCGGTCTACGTAAAGCTGCTGCCTAACCCCAGCCACCTCGAAGCCGTGAGCCCGGTGGTGGAAGGTTTTAGCCGCGCCAAACTTGACATTCTTTACGGCAGCATGTACGACCGCGTACTGCCCATTCTCATTCACGGAGACGCCGCCGTAGCCGGTCAGGGCATCGTGTATGAAGTCACCCAGATGATGGACCTTAAAGGCTATAGCACGGGCGGTACCCTTCACCTGGTCATCAATAATCAGATCGGTTTTACCACCGACTGGGAGGATGCGCGATCCAGTACCTATTGCACCAGTATAGCCGAGGTGGTGCAGGCGCCGGTTTTCCACGTGAACGGCGACGACCCGGAAGCAGTGGTATATGCTACGGAATTAGCCACCGAATTCCGCCAGGTGTTCAACACCGACGTGTTTATCGACCTGGTCTGCTATCGCCGCAACGGCCATAATGAAAGCGACGAACCGCGCTTTACGCAGCCGGCCATGTGGAAACTCATCGAGACGCATCCTGACCTGCGCAGAATTTACTTCGACCGCCTGATTTCCCGCGGCGACCTGGATGAAGCGCTCGCCCTCAACATGGAAAACACCTTCAAGGCCGATTTGCAGGCGCGGCTGGATGAAGCGCGTCAGCATCCCCTGCCTTATACCTATCAGGAACCGGAACTCGCCTGGAAAGCGTTGCAGAAAACGGTCGATGACATCGATTTCCAGGAAAGCCCGGACACCGGCATCGCGCGGGAAACGATCGATAAGATCCTGACCCATTTGCTGACTTTCCCCGAAGGTTTTAAACCGCTGCCGCAAATTGCCAAACTGACCGAGGCTAAAAAACAACTGGTCGCGACTGGTAAAATCGACTGGCAACTCGGCGAACTACTGGCCTACGGCAGCCTGTTGCTGGAGGGCCGCGACGTGCGGATGAGCGGTCAGGACGTGAAACGCGGTACGTTCAGCCACCGCCACGCCTGTATTATCGATGCTGATAACTTTAAGGAAATCAACCGTTTAGATGGCTTGAGCGCCGATCAGGGTAAGTTCCGGATATTCAACTCCCTGCTCAGCGAATATGCCGTCCTTGGATTTGAATACGGTTATTCCCTGGCCACGCCGGATTCGCTGGTGTTGTGGGAAGCGCAGTTTGGCGACTTCGTCAACGGCGCCAGCACCATGATCGACCAGTTTATTTTTGCCGGAGAAAGCAAATGGAACCGCATGAGCGGCCTGGTCATGTTGTTGCCGCATGGATATGAAGGCCAGGGTGCGGAGCACTCTTCCGCCCGTCTGGAGCGTTTTCTGCAAGGCTGCGCCGAAAATAACGTGACCATCGCCAACGTCACCTCCGCTGCTAACTTCTTCCACCTGCTGCGTCGCCAGATCGCGCGTCCGTTCCGCAAACCGCTGGTCGTGATGTCGCCTAAATCCGGTTTGCGCGCCCCTTATAACCTGGGCGATATCAGCGAAATTGAAACCGGCACCCGTTTCCAGGAAATTATGGACGACCGCCAGGCCGATCCGAAAAAGGTTAAACGCGTGCTGGTTTGCAGCGGCAAGGTGTACTACGACCTCCTCAAGCGCCAGCAGGACGATAAGCGCAGCGACGTGGCCCTGATTCGTCTGGAGCAGATTTATCCGTTCCCGAAAGTGCAGTTCGAGGCTTTGCGGAAACGCTATGGCCAGTCAGAACTGCTGTGGGTACAGGAAGAACCGGCCAACATGGGCGCCTGGAGCTACCTGGCCACCAATCATTCCGAGTATGGCTGGAAACCGGTCGCCCGGCTGGCGTCGGCTGCGACGGCCACGGGTTTCCTGAAAAAACACGAATACGAGCAGCAGGAGATCGTCGATAAGGCGTTTAAATAAGTAGAAAGTTTGCCTGAAATATCAACAGGGTGCTAGGGTCAGCTAATTACGGCTGATTCTACCACCCTGTTTATTTTTTGGCAGTCATGATCAAGTTAAGGTAAGAAAGTACTTATTTCACCCTTTAAATTTTGACAAATTAAAACTATTCAAAACTTTCTGCTTCGATCATGCCAATTTCCCGTCGTCAACTGCTCAAAACCCTAAGTGCTGCCACCGGAACTGCCCTGCTGGGCGGTTTTCCAAAAGGTCTGGACAGCCGCACCCCCATTTCTGAAATAGAGAACAACCCGCTGTTCCGTACACCGGCCAAGGCGGTGACGGCCATCACGCTCGGTGCGGGCTCGCGCGGCAATGTGTATGGGGACTATGCTGCCGAGTATGCCGGCGAACTGGACATCATCGGGGTGGCGGAACCGAAACCGCTGCGTAATGCGCGGTATGCGCTGAAGCATAATATAGCCGAAGCCAACCGGTTTACCAGTTGGGAGCAGGTGTTCGAGCGGCCCAAATTTGCAGATGCCATCATTATTACCACGCCGGATAACCTGCATTTCGGCCCCTGTATGGCGGCGTTAAAAGCGGGCTATGACGTGCTGCTGGAAAAACCGATTGCTCCAACGGAGAAGGAATGCCGGGAAATTTTAGCCCTGGCCAAAAAGACCGGACGCGTAGTAGCTGTCTGTCATGTGCTGCGGTACGCGCCTTACTTCGTCCGGCTGCATGAAATGATTCACTCCGGAGCCATTGGCGATCTGATCAGCATCCAGCATCTGGAGCCGATCGAGCACATTCACATGAGCCATAGTTATGTGCGGGGAAACTGGCATGACCGGAATGCGACGACGCCTATACTGCTGGCTAAAAGCTGCCATGATCTGGATATTCTGCGCTGGCTGGTGGGAAAACCCTGTCAGAAGATCGTCGCGATGGGCGGACTGCACTGGTTTCGGAAAGAGAATGCACCGACCGGCAGCACTGCGCGTTGCATGGATGGCTGTGCCGTAGAATCGACCTGCCCGTATTCGGCGCTGAAAATTTACCACCGTGAGCGGGGCTGGCTGTACGTATTCGACTTGCCGGAAGAAAAAGAAAAGCAGGGCGATGCCATCCTGGACTACCTGAAGACCACTAATTACGGTCGTTGCGTCTATAAAATGGACAATAATCAGGAAGATCATTATATCACTTCCATGCAGTTTGAGGGCGGCGTAACCGTCAGTTTTTCCATGGAAGCCCATACTTCCTATGCCGGGAGAAGAACCCGGGTCATGGGCAGCATGGGCGACATCGTGGGGGATATGGAAACGTTTACCGTTACCGATTTCCGCACCGGCAAGTCCGTCGTGTATGATAATAGCAGCGGCGACGGCCACGGCGGCGGCGACTGGCGGTTGGTGCGTGATTGGATCCAGGCGGTGAGCCAGCAAAACGTCAGCCTGCTTACGTCCACCATCGATGCCTCTTTTGAGAGCCATGTGATGGGTTTTGCCGCCGAACGAAGCCGTGTATCCAGCCGGATAGAAACAGTCAACCTATAGATCGGCCATCTGCTGGTATTGGGGTTTGATCTTCCGGCGCAGTTGCGAAACGGCCTGGCGTATTTTGCCCAGTATATCAGCGCGGTTCGGAATTTTGTCGGTCAGGTTATGTAGCGTGTTGCTACCGTTATCACCGCTGATCATATTAATAATACGCGGGGCGTTCCGGGCCAGCATAGGCACCAGGATCTGCGCGGCTATACCTACGAGCGGGTGCTGAATACGACGTGGCAGCACCATCAGCGCCAGACGTGCAGTCTGGGTGGCAAAACCGTTGTCCCGGAAAGTATCAGCAGCTTCCGTAATTACCTGTTTAGCCACTTTTAAGGGCGACAGTACGGATTTTATGTCGTTCATATCTTCATGGATCAACTGTTTTTGATTTTCGAGGTGGGCTTGCAAACGCAGGCGTTCGTCGCGGTATTTAGGCAGTGATTTCATTTATATCGTCGTCTTTAATGGATTCAAGAATGGAGTTGCTAACCTTGGTACGAATAATCGCACGGGCAAAGAGATTGGTCAGGATCAAGAGGATGACGAGTATACCCGCCATGATAAAGTAACCGGCAGCCGGATTATCCAGCCAACGACCAATGCTGATAGCCGCGCCGATACAGGCAAAAATGATAACAATGCTGCCAAATAACACAGACAGCAGGCCCGTCACAATACCCGTAACTGCGTTCAGGCTTTTTTCCGTCAGCTGCAAAAGAAAAAGATCCCAACGTGTATCGAGATATTCAATGATGTGTGCGGTGAGGTCCCCGAGGTGGGTGCGTGATTCGTTGTTTAGGATTTCCATAGCTATAAAATAAAAAACGGGAGGGGCAGGGCGCCAGTAAATTTTGAACAATCCACTTTGCAGCTACTGCACCTCCCGGAGGGTCATAAAAAGACAGGAAGTTTATTGCTTATTCAACCGGGTATGGATGAAGGCAAGTCAATAAGACCTGGTCAGGAAATTTAAGAGATCCGATCTTTCATGTCGTTGGCAGTACGTTTAGCCTGGTCGGCGCCACGGTCTACTGCATTTTCAGCCTTATTGGCCGCGTTTTTCATCGCGTCAATACCGCGATCGGCCGTACGATCGACATAATTGCCAACCCGGTTGGCGGTACGATCAGCGGCATCGCCGGCTTCTTCAGCCATATCGCTGGCTTTATTTTTAGCGGATTTCCACCATTTTTTACCATTCTGCAGGATGTGGCTGATAAAATCATCCACTTCGTCAGAGGCGACGCCAGCGCCTTCTTTCGCTTTACCCTTCAACTCATACCAGGAATTTTTACCCTGTGCAATGAGTTCATTCATTTGCTCAGCGGACATATTGCCAGCCTTACGAATTTTTTGGCGTGTTTCCTGACCAGATTGAGGAGCAAGTAACAGACCAACGGCAGCACCTATAGCAGCGCCGCCCAACAAGGCGGAAATCAAATTTTTGTTCGACATAATATTCAAATTTTCGGTTAGTTAATAATTGTAATCACACCTTGGTGTTAAGAAATGTGTGCCAGTAGTTCGGTACCCAACCAGACCGGGTGCTTACCTAAGCAACCGGAAAGATTGCGGAATGTTGAGGAATTTATGCCCCAAATTTTTTAATTGTTCACGTGGAACGAACATTTACAGTAAAACAATGTAAATAAATGTTATAATGAACTTACTTCGTTCCCCATTTCATCAATCAATCCCACCCATGGATTATGATCGTACGCTACTAATCGTTGATGACGAAGTAGACGTCTGTATGCTGCTGCGGCGCGCTATGCTTAAACACTTTCAAAAGGTTGAATGTGCACATACGCTCACCGACGGTTATGCAAAGGCGGCTACTTTTCAACCTGATGTGATATTACTGGATAATAACCTGCCTGACGGTTATGGTTTAGAACATATTGCTGAATTTAAGGGCTCTAATAAAACTACGCGGATCGTGATGATCAGCGCTATGGATATTCGCCAGGAAGCAATAGCGGCCGGAGCGGATGAATTTATTGGTAAACCGGTGGATGTCAAAATGCTGACGTCTATCGCCTGAAGATTTATCACTTCTAGTAATTATGAGCCCTTCCGGATGTTCCGGTGGGCTCTTTTTGTTTGGGCAGAAGGATATAATCGTACGGGATTTAATTGCAGCCCTCTGTCTTAAATGCCGCATACATGCGTATGCTGAACGCTGATTATTAATGACTAAGGCGCACAGGTCATGCGTAAACAACCAGCGCGAAGAACAAATAAAAAAGCCCGCCAACACAAATCGTGCTGGCAGGCTATCAAAACGAATGTATGTATCCTAGCTTAAGTTAGAATTCAATACCGGCGGTCAATTCAATACCGCGGTGGCGACGAAAAGGCTTATTATCGTTCGAATTAAGCGCATCATCGTCGGCTATGTTATTCAGACCAACGGTATAACGCAAGTCCAGAATAACCCGGCTGATCTTTACACCGCCACCGAAAGACACACCATAGTCAAAACGCTTGGCGCGTTCGCCTTCCGTGCTGTTATCGAAGACAAAGTCATCTTCGCGTTCGGTCGTCGTACCTAAAAGCGTCGTCGTGCTGGCAACTTTTCCACCCATCGCCAGGCCTACATAGGGACCTGCTACGAAGTAGAATCCAGTACCGGTATGGTCATCCGCGTCCTCGCCGTAAAATTTCACTTTAGCCAGCACCGGAATATTGACGTAGTTATAATAGTACCGGTTTTCTACTTTGTTATTGTCATCCAGTTTATAGGTCGCTTTACCACCTTTTTGAACGAACAATATTTCCGGCTGGATCGAGAATAGCTCGGACACGCCGACATCGAAAGTTAAACCACCAATAAATCCTACTACGGAATTTTTGGTGTAGTCTGAATAATCACCGTCACTTTCGTTCTGGGAAGTGGTGGCGAAATTAGCACCCGCTTTAATGCCAATCTGGGCATTCGTCCGGGGTACAAAGGCCGCGATCGTGAGTGCGGCGAACAGGAAAATGGTTTTTGCGTTCATGATGTGAATAGGTTAGGTAGTTAGGTAAAAAGGTTAAAAAATGGGTTTAAAAAAATGAGCGTTCCGAAGTTGGTTCTTCCGGTGAATATTGCTCGCTTACGGCGCGGTCATAAGCATCTTCCAGCTTACGTTCGGCTTTGGCTAACAAATTGTCGAAACGTTGTATGAGCATAGCGCGCAGCATAGCGCGGGTCTGGGGTCCCGTTTGAGGTGCCACGAGGGATACAACTGCGCCCCCTATGGCGGCGCCTGCGGCAATGGCGATAATTGTTTTGAAGCTGGGCATGGTTCTGAATTTGCTTGATGGCTAATGAATGGAATGATCACTTGGAAAGAGATTCATGGGGGAACTAACTATTCTGCTTAGCACGGGTAGCATGTAAAATGTTGCGCCATCGAACTTAAATCGGTCCCCGGTTGGATATTGTGGAATCATTGCCTCGTTATTGTGGAATAATGTGGTTCAGCCTGAATAATGGATAAAAAACCTGTTTTGACCCAGCAATTTACCCCTTCTCTGCTGGCCTGGGCGGCCGGACAGCATCGGCCGATGCCCTGGAAAGGCGAACGCGACCCCTACCGGATCTGGCTGTCGGAAATCATTTTGCAGCAGACGCGCGTGGAGCAGGGCTGGCCATATTATCTCCGTTTTGTAGAAGCTTACCCCACCGTGCAGCACCTGGCCGAGGCGCCGGAGGATGCCGTGATGAAGCTCTGGGAAGGCCTGGGTTACTATTCCCGCGCCCGCAACCTGCACCATACGGCCAAACACGTCGCTTTTGAGCTGGGTGGCCAGTTCCCGCCATCCTATGCCGGTCTGCTGACCCTCAAAGGAGTGGGGGACTACACCGCTGCCGCCATCGCCTCCTTTGCTTACGACCTGCCCCATGCCGTGCTCGATGGCAATGTGTACCGGGTGCTGGCGCGGTACTTCGGCATCACCACGCCCACGGATACGCCGGCGGCTAAACGGGCGTTTACCCAACTGGCGAACGAACTGCTCGACCCCGCCCAGCCCGCAGCATTCAATCAGGCCATGATGGATTTCGGCGCCACGATCTGCACCCCCGCCCGACCCCTCTGTGCGACTTGTCCGCTGCGCGAAAACTGCGTGGCTTTTCAAACCAATCAGGTCGCCGAATTGCCGCGTAAAGCCAAGGCGGCCGCCCGGAAAAATCGCTATTTTGTGTATGCGGTTTTCAGTCACCGGGGCGACACCTTCATCCGCCAGCGCCTGGAGCGGGATATTTGGCAAAATTTATATGAGTTCCCAATGCTGGAACTGGCCGCTTTGCCGGATGATTTTTCAGCGCTGCCACCATTGTTACTGGAATACTGGTTCCCGCAGGGCGCGCCCGAAGGCCTCGAACTGACCGCCATTTCGCAGCCATTCGGCCAGACTTTGACGCATCGGCTGATCACGGCGGTCTTCTGCGAATTTCAGTTGCCGGAAAAAATTTCGCCCGGATTTTTCGAGGTTTCGCCGTTTGAAAACTGGATGCGGCTTTCCCGGGCAGAGCTGAAAAAAAATATAGCAATTCCTCGCGTAATTGATTGGTACTTACAGGATTTAAGCTTAACTTTAAGGCTTTGAATAATTACCCCTCATCAGCCTGGAAAGCTGAGCTGGAAAAGCTGGAAAAACCTTTTCACAGTCATCAGTTTTTCACCTTATTAAATCACCTTAACATGATTAACAAAGTAACGCTTATTGGCCATCTGGGAGGAGATCCCGAGATTCGTCATCTGGAAGGCGGCAGTACCGTTGGCCGTTTTTCTCTGGCCACTAACGAAAATTACAAGGACAAAGAAGGCGCCTGGCAAAGTCGTACCGAATGGCATAACATCGTCGTCTGGCGCGAGGATGCTGAACGGGCCGAAAAGATGCTGAAAAAAGGCATGCTGGTCTTTGTCGAAGGCAAAATTACTTACCGGAAGTACACGGACAAGGACGGCATCGAACGCACCACCACCGATATTGTGGCTAATATATTCCGTACCTTAGAAAAACGGGAAGGCCAGAATATCGACAACCGTTTCCCGAGTTCCGAACCGGCGGCTAAAAATGGGTCCATGCCGACAATCGAGGTTGCTGTTGCCAGTAACGCCGGGGATGACGATCTGCCGTTCTAACGAAACACTTTTACTTCTTTAAAACCTCACCTGAGCCGATGCTAGCGTCGGCTCAGGTTTTTTTTACCTCTATGCGCGTTTCTATTTTCAGCGTTCTGCTGTTTTTCTTGATCATAGCGGCCTGCCAAAACCTGGGCAAGCGTGATATTCGGGCTTATTACTTCCCCGCCAAAGAACTTTATAAAGGCCAGGTGTATCAATATGCGCTGACCCAAAACGGCAGTACCGCCGATGAATATTGGTACTACCGCTCCACCCTGCGTGATAGCGGCCTGTTCCTGACGGCCACCAACTACGACCGGTATTTTCAGATCGATCAAATCACGACGGAAAAATTATTCGAGAGCGGCGCCGTCAGCCGCGACTACTACGTGTACGAGCCGGATACGGTGACCGGGAAGGCCAAACAGGCCAGGGCCGTCGTGGAGTCGCCCAATGTGTTCCCTTTCCAGGTGACCGATTCCCTGGGCGTGTTCCTTTTTCGCCTGCACTACGCACCTGCCAACGATACGGCCACCAAAATCTACGTGATCCGCAACCGCCGTTTTCTGGGCGACGCACCGGATTTCGAGTTGCAGGGCCGGAAATATGCCTGTATTCGCTTCGGTATTAAAGAGGTAGTGGGCAATGAAAAAGAAGGGGCTTCGGAAGTGGAAGGCCAGGGAGAAGAATGGTATGCCCAAGGCATTGGGCTGGTTTATAGCCGCAAAGATTTTGGCGACTATCACCTGGAATCCCGTTTAATAAATCGGTTTCCCATGCAGGAGCTGGAAAAACGGGCCGGCAAACACTTTGGCCAGGAATGAGGCTTATTTTTTTCGAAATTCAAATTTATAAGCCTTGCCTGCCGGCACCCGATCCCCGAATGCGGTCGTAATATCCATATCACCCACGTATTCAAATTCGATGTGCAAAGGCGGATTGTTCGGGTCGCGTTCCAGCACTATGCGGCCGGGCACCTGGCCTTCCTCATCGCTTACCCGCCCGGCGCCGTCGTGTTTGATCATTCGCCAGCTGCCGCGCGGCCCGGTAATCCTGACCACCACCTGGCGGCCATTGGCCGTGTCGAGGTCGGCTACGGCCACGGGGCGCAGAAAATCGTAGGGCCCCCATTCCCCCATAATGATCGATTGCCGGCCCCGCACGTGATCGGCCGGCAACACGGCGAGCATGCCGTCTTTCAAGCTATCGGGTTCGTGTAAGTTACCATAAGGAGTCTGTAACGGGGCATACATATCCTCCGGGCGCTTTCCCGGGTGGCTGAAATTTACCCCCTGCCAGGGTTGGAGTTCCGGGTTCTGCCAAATCTGATCGACCTGGTTGGGCCGGCAATAAATATCATTCCGCAGGAAACGCAGTTTTTCGTTCGGCTGACTAACGGTCAGCAGCTGGTCAAAAATAAAAAACAGGTTCTCTCCATTCACGGACACGTTTTGGGAGGCGCTGATTTTTAATGGATTGCGTACGCTGGCAAATACGTTCCGATCGATGCGGTGATCGCGGCTGCGGGTCTCCCGTTTCTGGGCGTAGCCCCAGTCTTTCGGTTGCTCGGCCCGCATCCAGACTTGTATGCCGGTGCTGTCGTTACTGAACAGATTTTGCAAAATAGTATCCTGCTGACCATGTTCGATGGCGATGCCCGTCTTGCAGTTGCTGATCAGGTTGCCGGAAATAAGTGACTCGTAGCTATATCCACCCCAAATGCCATAGGTGCACTCAGTGATCAGATTGCCCTGAATGCGGTTGCGGGAAAAGGTCACCTCCACGCCGTTGGTGGGCGCATAACTGAAATCATTACCAAAGATAAAATTGTCGTTACAACCGCCTTGTCCGGAATCCATCGTGCTTTGGCCGGCCCAGAGGAAGAAACCGTCGCCGGAATGCGTGGCGGAGTTGTAGGCGACGAGGTTATTATTGCATTGTTCAAACATTAAAATGCCCGCCGAATCCTGGCCGCGCTGATAAACGCCATGGGAATAGCCACGTACGTTCCAGTCTAATAAATTGTGCATCAATCGATTGCGGCTGCTGCGGTAAAGCCCGATGCCCAGTCCGGAATTGAACTGGAACGTGTTGTTATACATCAGTCCGTCGTTGCAGCCCACCATCAGCAGCGCGTTTTGTCCGCCGGTGACGCGGCAGCCTTTGACCGTAGCGTGTTGGCAGGCATCGAGATAAATACCCGCCCCGTACCGCATCCATTCCTGATTTTCGTTGTGGTGATAGGTCAGCCAATCACTTTCGTCTTCTTTCTCCGGACTAGAGAGCAGCCGGGGGCGATAATTATAGGAAAAATCGCAGTTTTCCAGGCGGAGACTATCGGCGCCTTCGGCCAGCAGGGCTATTTTATACCCACTGGCGCGGGCGTTTTTCAAAGTGATGTTCTTGCCTTTTATGCGGATAGCCAGGCCGTAAAATCCATTGGGTTGAGTAGGACTGGTGGATCCCCGCAGTACCGCATTTTGAAAATCCACGGTTAAATGGTCGCCCTGAATGGTAATGACCGGCAGCGACTTACCCGGATTAACCGGCGGTTGGAACGTATCGCCCGGGCTGCCGGTCAGCGCATAGATACCCGGTTTTACCCGACAGGACTGCTTGATGATCAGGCCTTTAGTCAGTGCGATTTCAGGGTTTTGAGCGGCGAGCAAATTACCGGCACAAAAGTAGAGAAGCAGGAGTAGTGGACGCATGTTCGGGTAGATAGTATAAAAATCGGCATGGAATGGCAAATATACTCCCTTGGTCTGACGACTTTTTTGTCGTCCGACCAATCATACGATCTACGTTAGGCGGGCTGACTGGGCCTTAGCGGTCACCCCCCTTGGTCTGACGACTTTTTTGTCGTCCGACCAATAACACGATCTACGTTGTGCAACAGCCTGAGCCTTAGCGGTCAGACGACAAAAAAGTCGTCGGACCGCATGAAAGCCCCGCCATTTCCACCGCCACTTCTGCCGCTAAGCGGGCATTATTACACACCAGTTCAATATTGGCGGTCAGGCTTTTACCTGCGGTCAGCGCCTCCATTTTCGCCAGCAGATAGGGCGTGATCTCTTTGCCCTGGATCTGGGCGCGTTCAGCCTCGTCTAGCGCGGCGGCAATTGCATTTTCCATAAGGTGGCGGTCGAGTTGGTGTTCCGCCGGCACCGGATTGGCGATCAAAACCCCGCCGCCCAGTCCCATGGCCCATTTTGCGGCCAGCAGCCGGGCAATGTCAGCGGCACTCTCTATCCGGTAGTCTACACCAAAACCGCTGCTGCGTGTATAGAAGGCCGGAAATTCGTCGGTCTGGTAACCCAGCACCGGTACGCCCAACGTCTCCAGGTACTCCAGCGTAAGGCCGATATCGAGAATGCTTTTCACGCCGGCGCAGACCACCGCTACGGCGCTGCGGGCAAGTTCCGGCAGATCGGCAGATATATCCATGCTCGTCGCAGCGCCCCGGTGTACCCCGCCAATACCGCCCGTGGCGAACACCCGGATGCCGGCCAGTTCAGCAATGATCATGGTCGACGCCACCGTGGTCGCCCCGTCCAGCCCGTGACTGACCAGGTAGGGCAGGTCGCGGCGGCTGGCTTTGGGGACGGTCATCCCCGCCCGGCCCAGCCGCTCCAGATCGTCGGGGGAGAGGCCCGCCCGCAGTTGACCGCCGAGGATGGCGCAGGTAGCGGGTACGGCGCCGGCGGCCCGCACCAGGTCCTCCACGCGGCGGGCCGTTTCCACATTTTGGGGGTAGGGCATGCCGTGGGTGATGATGGTACTCTCCAAAGCGACCACCGGACGGCGGTCTTCGAGGGCTGCACGGACCTCCGGAGTGGGGTTTAGGTAGTTATTTTTCATAAATAAAAATTTTCCGGCCCAAAGGTTGTGTTTTTGTTAGGTACAAAATTACCTTTGCCGCCGCTTTTAGAGAAAGTGATTGCCTCCTTAGCTCAGTTGGTTAGAGCGGCGGACTGTTAATCCGTAGGTCAAAGGTTCAAGTCCTTTAGGAGGCGCCATAAGCCATCGCAGTCGCGGTGGCTTTTTCTTTTTGCCAAACATTCGCCCAGTCCTAATATTTGCACCATGAGCATAGTAGCCGTTGGTACCGTCGCTTTCGACGATATTGAAACGCCCGCTGGCCGCGCCGAAAAAGTGGTCGGTGGCGCCTGCACCTATATCGCCTTATCGGCTTCCTATTTTACCCATCCCATCAATGTGGTGTCGGTGGTCGGCGATGACTTTCCGACCGAAACGCTGGACATGTTACAAAGTCGCGGCGCCAACCTGGATGGTTTGCAAATACGGGCCGGTGAAAAGTCCTTCTTCTGGGCGGGCCGGTACCACAACAACATGAACAACCGGGACACGCTCGATACCCAGCTCAACGTGCTGGCGACCTTCGACCCGGTGCTGCCGGCGAGCTATCGCAACACCGACTACCTGATGCTGGGCAATCTGACCCCGCAGGTGCAGTTGCAGGTCCTTTCCCAACTGGAGCGCCGCCCGAAGCTGGTGGTACTCGATACCATGAATTTCTGGATGGATGTAGCGCTGGACGATCTGAAAGTCGTGCTCCAGCAGGTAGACGTGCTGACGATCAATGATGAAGAGGCGCGGCAGCTATCGGGCACACATTCCCTGCTGCTGGCGGCGGAGATCATTCATGCAATGGGGCCCAAGTATTTGATCATTAAAAAAGGGGAACACGGCGCGCTGCTGTTTTCCGGACTGGAAAAATTTTATGCGCCTGCCCTGCCATTGGCGGAAGTGATCGACCCGACCGGCGCCGGAGATACCTTTGCCGGTGGATTTATCGGTTATCTGGCCCAAACCGGCGATATCAGCTTCGCGAACATGAAACGCGCGGTGATCCATGGTTCGGCGATGGCCTCGTTTTGCGTGGAAAAATTCAGTATTCAGCGGCTACAGGAATTGAATCAGGAAATGATTCGGGAACGGGTACAACAATTCGCCGATTTGGTGCATTTTTAAAGAAAGCCCAGTCTACTCCCGTGGGAAGTTGGATGGGCCTGTCACCTCAACACTCAACCTTTCAACCGATTCGCTATGTTTGGAGATCTTTTTGGCAACCTGCAAAAGCAGCAGGAAGAAATGCAACAGAAACTGGCCACCATTTTCGTCGATGCTGAAGTCGGCGATGGCGCCGTGACGGTCAAAGCCGGGGCCGATATGCACGTGGAAAACATTAAAATCGACGCTACGAAACTCGACCTGACGGATACCGAGCAGCTCGAAGACCTCGTGCTGGAAGCCGTTAACCGCGCCCTGGAGCTGGCCAAGGAAAAAGCCGCCGTTGAAAGCGGTAAATTATTGCAGCAAATGATGCCACCCGGCGGTGATCTTGATTCGCTGCTGAAGATGTAAAATCAACGCCGCGTATAGTTTGGCATCTTCTTCGCTGGCAGAATTATCCACAGTTTCCAAAAACTCGATATCCGAATGCGTATATTTTTCCTTTTCCTGCTGCTCGGTTTGCAATGTTCGCTTTCCGGGCAGACCGTTTCTGAAAAGCTGATCTCTTATTTTGCTTTTCAAAATTGCAAACTTTTTGATGATAGCGGCAATGGTTCCAGCGGCGCTATTCTGGGCGATACCAACTGCGTATGCGGCGTACGCGACGACGCTTTGTATTTTGACGGCACCGGCGATGCCCTGTTACTGGTCGGGCCACTGGCGGATATCTTTACGACCAGTGATTTTTCGATTGGATTTTATATGCGGCCCGATACCAAGAGTACCAAATTGGTAGGCGGTTCGCAGGTGATCATGGCCAAACAGGCGGATTGCAGCACCAAAGATGCCTTTTGGGTGCGTTATTCCCAGGCAACGAACACTATTTCCTCGTCGATCAGCGAAAACGATTCCCTGATCGCTACGGTCCAGGCCAAAATGCCGGCCAATCGCTGCTGGTACTACATCACGCTGGTACGCAGCAACATGCGCTATTCCCTGTATGTAAACGGCGTGCTGCGCGATTCGAAAACCTCCTTCGCCCGGGTTGACCTGACTTCCACGTCGCCGCTAAAAATTGCCGAACCCGTTTGTCCGGTCGATCCTGCCTACCATGGCACGCTGGATGAACTGCGTTTTTACAGCAAATCACTCAGTGTCGACGAAATCAATCGGCATAATCTGCGCCCCGATGAAATCCTGAACGGCGACACGCTCATTTATCTCGGCAACTCTTTTCAGATCACCACGGCGGAATCCTGTGCGCAAAGTTTTAATTGGAAACCCCTGTTCAGCGGTGTTTCCCAGCCGGATTCTGCCAATCCGATGATCGCCCCGACCGCGCCCACTACTTATGTGCTGACGTCTACTTACGAAACCGATCTGGGGTTCTGCTCCTCCGTAGATAGTATAAACGTGCGCGTTATCGACCCCGACACCCTGGACTGTGATAAAATATTCATTCCTAATGCTTTCACACCAGGCAGTTCCGCCGGACGAAACGATGCATTCGGCATCAGCAACCCGTTTGCGGTCAATGAATTTATTTCTTTTGAAATTTTCGATCGCTGGGGTGGCCGGGTCTTTTCCGGAGAGAACGCTTTTAGTCAGTGGGATGGGAAAGTTCAGGGGCAAGCACTTAATCCCGGCGTGTATTTGTACCGGCTGTATTATAAATGCGAGGGCCAGGAAAAACTGAAAACCGGCAGTTTAACCCTGCTGCGATGAGCAAAAGCGGGTTCTTCCAGCTGGTGGCATAAAGAAGCCCGGTGGCACGTTTGCTACCGGGCTTTTTTTTCACTAAACCATTTCTATTGTATGAAGCAATTTAGTAGAATCGAAACGTGTGCCAAGTTTTGCTGATCGGCGGTAAAGTCCATGTTATTTATACGCTTTACGGAAACTGCTGATATCCGACATTTGCCAGGCGCGTCCGGTAAGATCCTAGCCTGACCCGTCGACACCCAACCGGGCATAAAAAGCCCTGTCTGAATATTGCTACTCAACAGGGACAAAACAAAAAACAAACACTATGAACAAATATTAATTAGGATCAAAGAAGTGGGTAATCAGGGCGTAAGTACTAGCAAATGTATTGTAATTGCGTGTTTTGCCATTATAAAGTTTTCATATTTTAGGCGGTTTTATCAAATTTGCGCTCCCCGGCATGTTTCAGTCAATTTTAAAAAAAGCGTGAACCCATTCTTATCCGGGAGGTTTATGCTGTTAAATTTCCAAATCGAACCCGGAGTTTTATTTTAATTAACTGGTTTTGAAGAAAATATACTTTTTTTTCCTGCTGATCTCCGTAACCGGCATGATCGCCTGCGAATCAGACGCGGATACAATTGCCCGCCGTACAGCCGAAGCACAAAAGGCCGGCCAAAATGCTTCCGCACCGGACGGGATGGCCGTATTTCGACAAAATTGTGTGGTTTGCCACGGAGCCGACGGCCGTCTGGGCCTGAACGGTGCAAAAGATCTGACCGTGAGCGTAGTTCCATTGCAAGAACGTATCGAAATCATTACCCATGGTAAAAACCTGATGACGCCATTCGGTACTATCTTGTCGCCCGCAGAAATAGCGGCCGTGGCGGCTTATACCGTCAGCCTGAAAAAGTAAGTTGTTATTTTAAACATGACGAAAGAAGACTTGATTCTAGTAACGGGCGCAACCGGGTTCCTGGGTTCGTATTTACTGCGTATGCTCGTACAACGCGGTCTGCGCGTGCGGGCACTTCGCCGGGCTGACAGTCCCACCGATCTCGTTCGGGACGTCATGGAACAGGTCGAATGGGTGGAAGCCGACGTAACTGATGTCCTGGCGCTGGAGCCGGCTTTTGCGGGCGTTACCCACGTATTTCACTGCGCCGCCATGGTCAGTTTTCATCCCCGCGACGTACGCCGAATGATGCAGATCAACGTGGAAGGCACGGCCAATGTGGTGAATCTGGCGCTGGATCATCAGGTGCAAAAACTCGTACACGTTAGCAGCATAGCATCCCTGGGACGCACCAAAGAGCGCCCCCAGCTCGATGAAACGGCCAAATGGGTGACCAGCAAGGCCAACAGCCACTACGCTATCAGCAAGTATTTGGGCGAACAGGAAGTCTGGCGCGGCCAGGCGGAAGGTTTGTCCACGGCCATCGTCAATCCCGCCATCATTCTCGGCAGCGGTTTCTGGGACGTGGGTTCGGCGCGCTTTTTCAAACAGGTCGACGCCGGGCTGAAATTCGCCCCCGTGGGCCGTTCCGGTTTCGTGGATGTACGCGACGTCGCCGGTTTCATGATCCGTTTGATGGAAAGCAAGGTGAGCGGCGAACGGTACATCCTAAACGCCGAAAATGTGGAATTTTCCCGCTTTTTCCAGTTCGTGGCCACGGCTTTGCATACCAAACCGCCAAGTATTCCGGTAACGCCTTTACTCGCCGAGATCGCCTGGCGGGTAGAATGGCTGAAAGAAAAAATACTGCGCACCGAGCCCATGGTGACCAAAGAAAGTGCCCGCAGTTCGGTCTCCAGTTTTTATTATAATGCGGATAAATCGCGGGCTTTCGGTTTTCAATACCGGCCGTTGCTGGATACGGTTAAGGAGACGGCGGCGCAGTTTTTGCTAGCCAAAAACCAGGGTTTCCCCCCGGAAATACTGCCCATTTAAGCTAATGGGAACTTTTCGCGCTAAAGCTTTTGTTTCTTTGCGGCCTTATGGAGCCTGCCAAACTGATCATCGATAAACAACGTATGCGCGAACGCCGCGCTGAGCTGGAACTTATTCGGGTCCGCCTGAAAGAGGACTTCGTCGGTATTGACGATATTATAGATAACCTGCTGGATTATATTCAGATCTGGTACCTCATGCCCGAGATCCTGACCCGACCCATCATCGTGTGTCTGTGGGGCATGACCGGTGTCGGCAAAACCGATCTGGTCCGCAAACTGGTGCACTACCTCGATTTTCAGGAACGTTTTGCCGAAGTAGAACTGGGCAACACCGATAATACCTCTTATTTCAGCAGCGTAACGGCCATTTTAAAGGCCAATAGTATCACCGACGGTAAGCCCTCCATCGTGCTGTTCGATGAAATTCAACGTTTTTACACGGTTGAACAGGATGGTACGCCCGTTTCAGGCACCAAGTTCACCGATTTCTGGGAGCTGCTGAGCGATGGCCGCCTGGCCCGCCGGGAAAAAGACGACCTCGATTATTACATCAGCGACTTCATGTTCAACCAGCGGCAGCGCGTGCGGCGGCCGGCGGATTCTCCCGAAAATGAAGATCCTCTGTACGATACGGTCGGCATCTGGGAAGCCCGGAATCTGAAAAAAATGCTCGACTTGCAGGAAGACGTGATCGACATTGCCGACATGAGCAAAAAGCAGATGCTGGACCTCATTATGGAGGCTAAAACCCGCAAACGCGTGTATGAACCGGTCGACTATAGCCAGACCCTGATCCTGATCAGCGGCAACCTGGACGAGGCCTTCCAAATGGCGACCCACACCTCCGATAGTGAAGTGGACGCCGATATTTACCATGCTTTTACCCGTAAAATAACCGCAGTCGACATCAAGAATGCCCTGACCCGCCGTTTTCGGCCCGAGCAGGTGGCGCGGTTCGGTAACATCCATCTCATTTATCCCAGTCTGCGCAAGGCCAATTTCGAAGCCCTTATTCGGAAGGAAGTCGGCAAAATTATGGTCCGCACCCAGGAAAATCTGGGCGTATCCATTACGGTGAGCGAAAGTATTTACGACCTCATTTACCGCAACGGCGTGTTCCCGGTACAGGGAGTGCGGCCGGTGTTCAGCAGCGTGACCGATATTCTGGAGACCAACCTGAGCAAATTCTTATTCGAAGCGCTGAACGAGGGCATTGAAACGCTGGCCCTCGACTACGACAATACATCGCAAAGCATCCTGACTAAAATCGGGGATAAGGAAATGCGCATCCCCTTCATTGGGCGCATCGATAAAATTCGCCAGGGTAACATCGACGACGTGGTGGCCAACGTGAGCGTGCACGAGGCCGGTCATGCCGTGGCGTATGTGGTACTGTTTGGACTGGCGCCGCTGCAGCTCAAATCGAAAGTGGCCAGCAGTTATGCGTCGGGTTTCACGTTCCCGCACGAGATTTACGAGACCAAGGACAGTATTGTCAAAAAGATCACTGTTTTCCTGGCCGGCGGCATTGCCGAGGAGATCATTTTCGGAGAAGCCAACGCCACCGTCGGCCGCCTCAACGACCGCGAGCAGGCCTCCATGCTGGCCATGGACTACATCCGCCGCTATGGTTTCGACCCGCAGTACCAGGCGAATTATTCGCTGGAATATGCCTGGTCGATGGACAAATTTTCCACGGATAAAGAGGTGGAAAAAATGGTCTCCGGTTTAGTCGCCGATACCCGCACCCTGCTCAATAACCACCGCGAATTCCTGATCGCGCTGTCCCGGCACCTGCATGCCAAAGGCAGCCTGGAGGCGAAGGACGTAGCGCCCATCGCGCAGGAATTTGGGCTGCATGCGGAGCTCCGGGAGGAAGGGTATTTGCATTTGCCGGGGTATAGGGAGAAGATGGGGTAGGGTTTAGCCCCACCGCAGCAATGCACTCGCCCAGGTAAATCCACTCCCAAACGCCGCCAGACAGACCAGGTCACCGTCCTGTATTTTACCGGCTTCCCAGGCTTCGCATAGCGCAATCGGAATGGAGGCAGCGGTGGTGTTCCCGTATTTCTGTATGTTGTTCCACACCTGATCGTCGCGCAGGGCAAGTTTCTTTTGAACGAACTGGCTGATCCGCAGATTGGCCTGGTGCGGAATGAGCATTTTTAAATCGGAAAGATCCAATCCGGCCTCGGCGAGGGCTTCCAGAATGACTTCCGGGAATTTTTGAATGGCCATTTTGAAAACGAACTGGCCTTCCATGGTCGGAAAAGTCTGGCCGTCGTCTATCATTTTCTGGGTCAGGAACATGCCCCCGAAAGTATCCGGGGCAGGGTAACCCAGATCCACTTCCTCGCCCGTTTTTTCCTGATGATAACCACCGTGCGCACCCGGATTGATGTAGGACAGTTTCTCGGCGTAAGTACCGTCGGCATGCAGTTTGGTGGTCAGAATGCCCTGGTTCGGCTCATCGGTGGGTTGTAAAATGACGGCTCCGGCGCCATCGCCGAAAATGACCGTCACGTTGCGTCCCCGCGTACTGAAATCGAGGCCCATGGAATGCATTTCCGAACCAATGACCAGCACGTTTTTATACATCCCCGTCTTCACGAATTGATCGCCGATAGAAAGGGCGTAAATGAAACCGCTGCACTGATTTCGTACGTCCAGCGCGCCGACCTCTCCTTTGGTAATGCCCAGTTCCCGCTGCACCAGCACGCCACAGCCGGGGAAATAGTAGTCCGGACTCAGCGTGGCGAAAATGATGAAATCCACGTCATCGGGCGTAATACCGGCGCGTTCGCAGGCTACCCGCGCGGCAGAAGCGCCCATCGAGGAAGTCGTCTGTTTGTGTTTTACGCCGTATCGCCGCTCCTGAATACCGGTACGCTCCTGGATCCAGGCATCGGTGGTGTCCATGACCTGGGTGAGTTCGTCGTTGGTGACGATGCGGTCGGGGAGGTAGGAGCCGATGCCGGCAATTTTGGTATGTTTCATGGTGGTGGATGGTTATAAATGGTTTAGAAGAGGTTTAGGGCTAAGGATTACCCACAAAACCCCAAAGAGTTAAACGTAGCGTAATTGGAACGTGGATTGAACGGATAAAAACGGATTTTTTGCTTTGGTTCCATCGCAAAACGTAAGAAACTTCCGGAAAAAAAATCTGTGAAAATCCGTTCAATCCGTATAATCCGCGTTCCAATAATTCATACAAGACTTTGCTGCTTTGTTCATTGGCACGCTGCGTTCAATGTGGCCGAAAGAGCAAAATTAAGGGTTAAATGTGCAGATAGCGGCGATTAAACAGCCATTAGCCCCGCCCGCTTTCCGCGACCATGCGTTTTATTTCCCCGTTAAATGCGGTGGCATTTTGCAAATCCTCCAGCGACAAATTCATCCGATACCGCCAGTAATGTTTCGGATTGGCCGGCACGTTAATCCGTTCGTCGTTCGGGTTTTCGCGGCGCAACTGACCGTCTATGCCCAGCAAATCCTGGAGCTGAAAAATGCTCCACATGGCCGGCGAGTGAAAGTGCTGTTCAATCATCATTTTATTGATCCAGGGCTCGCAGAAGTAGGGTGCATTCCCGGATTGCTGGAGTATTTCGTTGAAAAACCGCTGGCTCAAAGCGCGGTCCTCTTCCCACCAGCCGCGTAAAATGCTCATATCATGCGTGCTGGGCGTCACCACGGATAAGTAGGGCGCGTCTTTCGGATGAAAAAAGGTGGCACCGGACTGTTTGGGCATACGTTGTATTTCCAGGCTCAAAATACCGAGTTCGGCCATCACGTCGGGTACGCAGTGCGGTACCATGCCCAGGTCTTCGCCGCAAATGAGCATTTTGGTGGCCCGTTTCAGCTCTGGCAGTTTGTCCATGGCCTCTTTTTGCCAGAAATTGTCCTGCCGTTTGAAGAAGTAATCCAGGTAGAGACTGCGTAACTGCTCCTGCGTGCGGGCGTCCAGGTCCTGAAACGAGCGCGTTTTTTCCATGCTGATCCGGAAAGCCCCTGCCCAGCCTGCCCCCTGGAAAGTCGTGGTAGCGCCGCGCTGATCCAGCAGGATCACATTGGAAAGCAGTCCGTAAAGTCCGTCGCGGATATAGGCATTTTGCTCCGTGGGTTCCTGCGCTGCGAAATGCGTTTCCAATTGCCGTTGACTGGAAAACTCCGGCAGCAGATCGTAGCGGCCGTCCGGGCGTTTTTTCAAAAATGGTAAAACCGTCACGACCGCGTCGCCGAAAGTCTCCCACAGCACGCGGTCGGTGATATAGGGCCGGCACAGACGATCATGATCGAAGTGGATGCCGCGGGCGCGGAATTCCTGTTCGGTGACCGGAATAGCCGGCACGAACTGGCCCAGAATGCCTTCTACCGCATCCAGGGGAATGCTCCAGATGCGGAAGAAACCGAGGATGTGATCGATGCGGAAGGCGTCGAAATACAGGTTCATCTGCTCGAAACGCTGCCGCCACCAGCCGAAACCGTCGGCCTGCATGTTGGTCCAGTTATAGGTCGGGAAGCCCCAGTTCTGGCCTTTTTCGGCAAAATCATCGGGCGGCGCGCCGGCCTGGGCATCCATGTTGTACAATTCGGGCGCTACCCAGGCGTCGCAGGAATAACGGTAAATGCCGATCGGCAGGTCACCTTTCAGGATCAAACCATTGGCGTGGGCGTAGTCGGCCGCCGCCTGCAGTTGCAGATGTAAATGCCACTGCACGAATAAATGCAGGCCGATCTGATCGTATTCTTCCGAACCGGGGGCCAGCATTTTTTCGACCCTGGCCGCGTCATACACCCGGTGGTCCGACCATTTGCTGAAATCCGGCGTTCCGTTCAGATCGCGCAGCCGGCAGAAGGTCGCATAAGGCGCCAGCCAGTGTTTATTAGCCGAGTAATAGGCCTGGTAAGCAGGATCCTTCACCCAGTCGGCCTTCAGCAGGTCGTAGAGTTGGCGGATAATATCCCATTTATGCTGCAGCACCGCTTCGTAGTCCACGGCGTCCAGGGCATTGAGCTCCTGCTGTTTTTTGGTCAGTTTGCGCCAGAGCGCAGCGTGTTTTTGGCCGGCGACCGTTTCCACATTCAGATAAATGGGATGCAGGGCAAAGGCGGAAACGGCGGCGTAGGGGTAGGAATCGGTCCAGGTATGCGTAGCGGTCGTATCGTTGATGGGCAGCAGTTGCAGGAGCTTCAAACCGGTGATTTTGCCCCAGTCGACCAGCGCGGGGAGGTCCGTGAACTCGCCGATGCCGAAACTATGCTGCGTGCGCAGGCTGAAAACCGGAATAGCCACGCCGGCGCCCTTCCAGTTGGGGTAGGGCAGGCGCGCAAAACCGTCGTGCAGCACTGACAGGTCCGGTTGCTGGGCCGGAAACTGGTAAAGCGTGCGGTTGGCGCCGCTTTCAAAGCCTCCGAAACGGTTGCTGCGGGTGTTCCAGGTGCCGTATTTATAGGCCAGGGGAAAATCCTCCTGGGAGAGATCGAGACGGATGGTCCACCAGTTGCCTTCGCGCTGCAGGAGCAGGGGCGCCGAGGTATCCCACTGGCGGAGCGCCTTGCCGTGGCCGGCCAGGCAGAGGACCTCGTCGCCCTGTACCAGCGGCGCTTTTACGCGCAGGAGGTGGGTAAAAGCCGTAGTTTTTTTAACCGGAGCGCCTGGAGCAGGTTTCAGAAAAACCGTCTGGAAAGGTTTGGTCAAAAACGCATTTTCCACCGCGCCGGCTGGGTTCCAGTAATCTGTTACCTGCAGGTTTTCGGCTTTTACATCCGCTAAACTGCGTTCGGTTTCCCATTCGGTTAGCAGGCTGCCATCGGCTTTTTGGACGTGGTAGCGGTAAGTGAGGTTCGCTTTGGCTTTGACCGGAACGTCCAGCGCGGCATACCAGAATTCTTCGCTCAAAAATTGCAGGGGAACGGGCGGTTGTTCGCCGATGCTGACCAGGCAGGATTCGCCGGGTTGGGTGTGGTAACGGAGGTAGAACTGAATTTTCATGTGTTGAAACGCTAGGCTCCGCAGGGTATGGCGAAGGCGGACAAATGTAGGGGGGACGAAGGGAGAACTTTTAATAAATGCCCGTTCTCTGTACATTTTTCCTGTCTTAACAGCGGGCCATCTTCTTTTTCAAACCGCCATGGCCCTTAGCATGGGCGTTCCGGATATAGGCGGCCGCATCCGGTACTTTGCAGGCGGTATTTCCGACGTTCACCTGCACCTGGCCGACCCGTTGCGCGGTGGCAATGGCCAGGTCGGTCAGGGGTTTTACGGAAATACCGCAGGACATGATAAAACCATTCATGGTGTACCGCACGCGGTTGGGCGCTTGCGGCAGGGTCGTGGTTATGCGTTCCAGTAAAGCGCTTAAAGCCGGCAGATCCAATTGCTCATCCGGATGGATCATGACCCAGCTGCTTAATGTTGACCAACCGGAAGAAGCGATGTTTTCGCGGTCCGAATCGATCCATTGCAGCGCCAGTTCCCAGCCATGCTGCGATTCGGCGGCGATCCAGGCCACGGTGGATTCGCTGAGCATCGACCAGGTGGCGCGCTCCGCCCAATGATGCAGGTCTTGTTTCGTGATCTTTTTTTCGTCGGCAATCAGTCCGGCCAGGTACATGGCGTCGGAAATGCCGGTATCGTACAGCGCCAGCGAAAGTTCGTGGTTCTTTTTGATGCGTTTGACGAGCGGCTTTAAGTCGCTCACTTTCACGCCGAAAAGCGGCTCCGGAGCGCCGTGTTTCTGGAGCGTGCGTTTGGTGCTTTCGCTACCCAGTGTTTGTAATTCCTGAACAATATCGTTGGCCGTCATAGGGAGATGGTTTATACTTTCATGCGTGTCCACTGGGCTACTTTAGCGACCGTCGTACCTTGCAGCAACAGGGAAACAATCACGATAATAAAGGCAAAGTTGAAGATTTTTGTTGCATCCGGTATATGTTGCACGATCGGAATCAAAGCAAAAACAATCGGCGTCGCACCGCGTAATCCCACCCAGGAATAAAAGGTTTTGGCCTGCCAGGTCACCTTCGGGAAAAAACTCAGGGCGATAAAAGTACCGATGGGCCGCGCTACAAAAATCAGTAAAATGGCAATTATCAGCGCTTCCCACCAGATTTCTCCCAGTTCGAACAAATATACCTGCAGGCCGAGAATTAAAAATAAACTCGTTTCCATCAACCAGGAAAGGCTTTTAAAAAACTCCAGGTTGATGGCGCGTTGCAGCCAGGGCGAATTTCCCAAAACAATGCCCGCCACGTACACGGCCAAAAAGGCGCTGCCACCCAGGAGGACGTTGAGGGCATATAAGATCAACACCCAGGCCAGCAGCACAACCGGATATTGGCCTGGTTTCAGATCCGATTTTTCGGAAAAGATCAGCATCGCCTTGCCCACCAGCCAACCGCTGACCGCGCCGACGGACATGGTCCACAAAAAAGTAGCGATGAGGGTCACGGGGCCGGGCGTTTGTTCGGTGGCGATCAGCAAGCTGCATAAAGTAGTGGTGAGGAAAAAGCCCATGGGATCATTGGTGCCGGATTCCAGCTCCAGCACGTTCCGCACGCCGCTTTTGAGTTTCAGGTTGCTGCTTTCTAAAATGGAAAATACGGCCGCCGCATCCGTCGCCGACACCACCGCGCCCAGCAGGAGCGCTTTAAGCCACGACCATTGCAGCAGCCAGTGGGTAAAAACGCCGATGCAAAGCATGGTCGTGAATACCCCTAAGGTCGCCAGGGAAATGCCCTGCCCTAAAATGGGCCGCATTTTTTTCCAGTTCGATTCAAAGCCGGCGGCAAAAATGATAATACACAGGGCGATCTCGCTAAAATGCAGGGTCGGGCCCGGGTAGTTATAATCGAAACCGTTTTTCCCATTGCCAAAAAGCAGACCGACGGTCAGAATGGCCAACAGGGAGGGCAGACCAAAACGACCCATAAAACGACTGGCGGCCAGGCTGCCCAGGATCAAAAAACCGGCGGTGAGTAGGATGTAGGGATAACTATGCTCCATAAATTGGAGTAGATCTTATAAACTGTGAGCAGGAATGAAAAGTGGAAATTAGGTTGTTTTTTGAAAATAATCCAGCATCAGGCAATCCGGCGCTTCCAAGGGTAATAAATGCCCGCTACCAGGAATTTCTGCAAACAAAGCGGCCGGAAAAAATTTTCCTAATTCCTTTTGCAGGAAATGCGTGGAAAAAACCGAATCCTGCGCACCACTGATTATCCGGACCGGGACTTGAACCAGGGCTGCTTCTGCGGAAATATCTTCCTGGCTGCCCACTTCGATCCAGGATTGCCAGGCGAGGGGGGCCGTCCGCAGATGATCGGCGATCACCTGATCAAAGATAACCGGGGAAAGCGACTGCGCGGTAATTTTTCGGATCAGCTTCTCCAGGGTCGGACGATGGCCGGCGGTGGCCAGTAAATCTTTTTGATCTTGTGCGCTCCTAGGTTCCGGTGTGGGTGGAGAGGGTGCTAAAAGGACTAATGCGAAAAGCCCTTTGGGACGACGGGCAGCCAGCGACACGGCTATTTTGCCCCCCATGGAATGACCGATCACCACAAATTGCTCCAGTTGAAATGCATCAAGCAGTTCCATTACATCATTCGTATGATCCTGGACGGTAGAGGGCTTATCTGGTGCAGTGGAAGCACCGAAGCCGCGCAGGTCAATGGCAATACATCGATAAAGAGGAGACAGCCTAGTCATGGCCGCAGACCAAGTGTCAGCGGAACCGCCAAAGAAATGCAAAAAAACCAGCGTAAGCGGTCCCTGGCCTTTTTCGACAAAATGTAATGCAGGCATGTTGGATATGATGATACTTTAAACTTCTATTTTCAACCGCGCCTCCTGATCGGTAATTTCGAAGATTTCTCCATGTGGAACGATGGTGATCTGCCCAAATTCTTCCAGCAACATCCGGTAGGCGGCCGCCACCGGGCGCGGCTGGCGCTGTAGATCATATAACCCGCAACCGTTGACCGTATTATTTTTTTTGGCCAGACCACAATCCCAATCAATCTGGTCGGTCAGGCTATACCAGGTAAAACCCAACACGGGTACACCATCCGCCCGCATCCGTAGCACGTTGACCCACTGCTTCCAAAGCCAAGTGGGCGCTTGGTTCGGATCGAAGGTGTTGGTTTCGGTATGCATCACAGGCTTCTTGTACCGGGCATAGTAGTCATGCGTGATCTGATACCAGCCCATCACGTCTTCGGCGGTGTCCGTAGTGCCGTCCGGTTTTAAAATTTTTTCATTACGTCCGTAGTAATCATTGCCCATGATCTGGTAGCCGGGCGGTTCTCCAGCCATGAACCAATCATACTCTTCACGTGTTAATCCATTGTCTGCCAGGTACATACATACATCCGAATCCATTGGATAGGCGTATAGCAAATCCAGCGAAAGGAAGCGTTGTTTGTTGAGAAGTTTGACTTCGGGTGATGGCAGGGCCTTTAATTCGTGCATGAATTCTGCCGATTCGCTCTGTACGATGATGGCGTTGGGTCGACATTCGGCAATGGCATGGGTGGCCAGAATACTGGCGGCTACCAAATGTTTGAGCGCAGTGACAAAAGCCCGGTCTGATTTCAATTGTTCATTCCAGACGCCTTCTTTGGCACTCATTTTTGCGGTTACGTAAATTTCATTAACCGGCGTGTAGTAACGGACCCAGGGGTAGCGGTTGGCTACAGCTTTGGCATAGCGGGCAAAATGAACCGGCAGTTCAGGATTTTGAAAGTTGCCGATCCAATCCGGTACGCCAAAGTGCAATAAGTCCACAATCGGCGTAATTTTTAAACGCTGCATTTCTGCCATCACTTCGTCGGCAAAACTCCAGTCGTATTTATCCGGTCCCAAATGCACTTGATGGTACGGCAATCCGTAACGTAACATTTGCAGGCCCAACTCTTTGACGAGTCCGAGGTCTTTTTTCCAATAGTTATAATGTCCACATTCTTCCAACTGATCCCGGCGTACTTTTCCGTGTTCAATAGTCGGATTAGAACATTCAATACCCGTTGCAAACAAAAAATTGCGGGGCGAGCCAGTGGGCAGTCCGCTACCAGCTGACCCTGCCGCGCCGCCGTATTGATCGCCGACGTAATCACCATCGCCAAATTCAGCTTTGACAATTTTGAGAAAACTGGTTTTTTTCATAATGGAGTTTTATTGAATAGTAGCCAAAAATCGGTCGGCGATCCGCAGAGAAAGCGCCATGATAGTCAGGGCGGGGTTGGCACTTAAGGCGCTGGGAAAGATGGAATTATCGGCAATATACAGGTTAGGAATATCAAAACTTTTGCCTTCGCTATTGACCACCGCTTGCGCTCCATCATGGCCCATCCGGCAAGTACCGATGGTATGTGGCCCGCGATTGAACGACCAGATATCGGTTGCACCGGCCAGTCGCCATATTTCCCGCATGATCTTTTCGGCATGGGCCGTCAAACGCCGTTCGTTTTCGCCGAAAGAAAAATGAATACGCGGTTTGGGCAGGCCCCGCGCGTCCATTTCCCCGGACAACTCCAGGTAATTGCCCGGATAAGGCAAACAATCGCCCAGAATATTAATGCCGGCGGTATGGTTGTAGCCACGCATACAGCGCGTAAGGGCTTCGCCCCAGTAACCGCGACCACGGGCCAATTGCGTAGCATACGTCACCGGCATGACGCCGATAGATTGCAACAGATAGCCGCCCGCAAAGTCCACCTTTTCCGGGCGATGGGTATCTTCCGAAATCAGCGCACCGGGAATGCCTTTGTAAGGACGCACATCTTCTGCAAACTGACCCCAAACCTGCATACCGGTATGCACCATAAAGTTTTGACCAACCTGCATGCTGGAGTTGCCTAAGTTGTTGATTAATAGCAATCTCGGTGTTTCGATGGCGCCAGCGCAAAGGAACACATAACGACACTTTTGACGTTGTTCCACCCCATGATGATCGTAAATGACGCTGGAAATGCGGCCTGCCGGATCGAGTTCTAACCGGGTGGCAAAACTTTCGGCCCGGATTTCCGCCCCATAGTGGATGGCCAGCGGAATATAGGTCACATCCATACTAGCCTTAGCGCCGGTCGTACAACCAGCCTGGCAAAAGCCGCGGTTGGTGCAGGCCGCCCGCCAACCTACCCCTTCCTGGAAATATGGGCCGGACAAAGCAGCATTGGGGGCAGGCGAGGTACGAATACCCAACTGGTCGCAGCCGCGTTGCATCAATTGCGCCGCGCCATTCAAGGGTAGGGGAGGCAAAGCATAAGCAGATCGACGCGCCTTACCCCACGGGTAGGAAGAAGGACCAGAAACGCCCAGAAATTCTTCCAATTCTTCATAATACGGTTCTAAATCCGCATAACCAATTGGCCAATCTACTCCAACACCAAATTCGGTAAATAATTGGAAATCATCGGGTTGGGGCCGTGGTACATAAGCCGTATAATGCAAGGTCGAGCCACCTACACCGACGCCCGAGTTGTTGCTCCCAAACGGCACCGGATCCTGCCCGGCACTCAGCCGCTCATCCGTCCAGAACAGTTTGCGCTGGCTACGTTCATCCGTAGCAAAATCCCGGGAAGCTGCCCAGTGCTGACCGGCTTCGAGGGCAACTGCTTTCAACCCAGCCCGAGCCAGTCGCGCCAGCAGCGGGGCGCCACCCGCCCCCGTGCCGATCACCACGGCATCTACCACTTCTTCCACCGAATAGCGACGCATAGGCATTGGCCGACCATATAAATCCGGTGCTGTCCCGAATTGGTCTGTCGCTTTATGGACCATAAGTCTGTTGTTTTAAAGCCAAGGGTTCCTGGGTCTCCAAAGAATCGAGCCCGATCTGTCGCCAGCCCTGCTTATCGGCCATCGCCACTACCCCAATAGCCTCCTGGCCAAGTGGATGGGCATAATAGAGTTCTACGAATGCGGCCAGTAATTCTTCGAAAAAGCGTTGGGCCGGCAGGTAGTGCCAGGTGGTACCGGGTGCCAATCCGTTTTGTACTGCGGTCAGCACGGTAATTTGTTCGCTTTCGGCCAGGGTGATGAAACCTTGGTTAAACAACAGCATCGATGATTCCTCCACACCCTGCAATCCAATGGTAAAAGCCTCCTTATCAGGGGGTAACCCATCATATCGCCAACCTTTGCCTACATCTGCCAGTAAGGCTGCATCCAGCCTGGCAGCCAAATCAACGAATTGTACAGGTGGAGGTTGCGGAACAAGTAACTTGCTCACTGCATCGAGCAAGGCAAAGGTCTTGGGTTCAAAAAAACGAGGGGCAGCGGGTAGGGGCAACAGACGCGCCTGCAATACCTGTCGGGTCGGTTCGGTGACCCAATCTGTTTCCAGTAAAGCAGTTACTGTTCCCGGCGGATAGTGGTCATCACGCATCGCTGGACAGTTTGCCACCGGTCACTTCTATACAGCTACCGGTCATGAAACTGCCATCGTCGGAAGCGAGCAGGATGTAAGCGGGAGCCAGTTCTTCGGGTTGTCCGGGACGTTTCAGGGCGACTTCATGACCAAAATTTTCCACTTCTTCTATTGGCATCGTACCGGGAATATTGGGCGTCCAGACGGGTCCGGGGATGACGCAATTAACGCGAATGCCCCGGTCGCCCAAGTGCAAAGCCAGCGATCTGGTAAAAGAGTGGATGGCGCCTTTGGTAGCGGAGTAATCAATCAGGATCGGAATACCGGTTTTCCCCACAATACTACCGGTATTAATAATGCAATCGCCTTCTTGCAAATAGGGCAAGGCTGCCTGGGCCATAAAAAAATAACCGTAGATATTGGTTTCAAAGGTGCGCCGAAGTTGTTCCTCGGTAATGTCTTCAAATTTCTGTTGCGCCATTTGATACGCGGCATTATTGACCAAAATATTTAATTTGCCGAAAGCGTCGAGGGTTTTCTGAACGGCAGCCCGGCAATCATTCGCTTTGCGCACATCCATTTTGAGCAGTAAACAAGAGGTGCCATGTTGCTCGCATAGCCGTTTCGTCTCTTGGGCGTCTCCGTCGTTCTCATTGTAAAGGATGGCTACCTGGGCACCTTCCATCGCGAATCCGATGGCTACCGCCCGACCAATCCCGGAATCACCGCCCGTGATCAAAGCATTTTTTCCGACCAGTTTACCCGCTGGTCGATAGTGCTGAAGTTCCGTTTGAGGCAGCGGTGTCATCTCCGATTGCTTGGCTGGATAGGGCTGTTTCTGCCCCTTAAAGGCAGTAAATTTTGGATAGTCCTGCATAAAACGGAGTGAAAGGGGTTATATAAAGGAAGGTACTTCCCTAGGAAGGAGCATGGCTGGTTTTGTAAAAATATTGTGCCAATGGAAGGGGCATATTTTTTAGCACCCATAGTGGACCAGCTAAATTTCTCATTTTTGCCCCGCATTTTTGCTTAGCCACCATGACGTACGAAAATACCCTTGCTTTTGCTCAAATGCTGGATGCCCAAGATCCGCTCCGGGCTTATCGCCAGCAGTTCATTTTTCCACAACATGCCGGCCGGGACGTGCTGTATTTCTGCGGTAATTCGCTCGGTTTGCAACCCAGATCGGTTCGTCCGGCTTTGCTTCAGGAACTTGATCACTGGGCCGAGCACGGCGTAGAAGGCCACTTTCGCGGCGATCTGCCCTGGATGCATTACCATAAATTCTTGGTCGAGCAATCCGCCCGGCTGGTGGGCGCGCTGCCGGAGGAAGTCGTGGTCATGAACACCCTGACCGTGAATCTGCACCTGATGCTGGTGTCTTTTTACCGGCCGACTGCCCGGCGGTTCAAGATCATGATGGAAGCCGGGGCATTTCCCAGCGACCAGTACGCCTTAGAAACGCAGGCACGCTTCCATGGTTTCGATCCGGCGACGGCCATTGTGGAAATTGCCCCCCGGCCCGGCGAGGATACATTACGTACGGAGGATATTTTACAAGTCATTGCAGAGCAGGGCGACCAGCTGTCACTCGTGCTGTTTGGCGGCGTGAATTACTATACCGGCCAGTTTTACGACCTGGAAAAAATAACTGCTGCGGCGCATCGGGTGGGCGCGCTGGCCGGTTTCGATCTGGCCCATGCGGCGGGCAACGTACCGCTGCGGCTGCATGACTGGGGCGCCGATTTTGCGGTCTGGTGCAGTTATAAATATTTGAATTCCGGTCCGGGTGGCCCGGCGGGCGCTTTCGTGCACGAGCGCCACGCCAACAAGCCCGACCTGCCGCGTTTTGCCGGCTGGTGGGGGCATGATGAAAACGAGCGTTTTCAGATGCGCAAGGGATTCAAACCCATGTCGGGGGCGGCGGGCTGGCAGATCAGTAATGCCCAGATCTTCGCTTTCGCCGCCCACAAAGCCAGTCTCGATATTTTCGATGCGGCGGGTATCGACAACCTGCGGGCAAAAAGCCTGCTGCTGACGGGTTACCTCGAATTCGTGTTGGAAGCGGCCAATCACGGGCGTTTCCGCATCCTCACGCCCGCCGACCCAACAGCGCGGGGCTGCCAGCTCTCCCTGCTGACCGACGAGCGCGGCAAGGCCCTCTTCGATTACCTGGCGGAAAACGGCGTGATCGCCGACTGGCGGGAGCCGAACGTGATCCGGTTTGCGCCGGTGCCGCTGTATAATGGGTTTGAAGAGGTTTGGAAAGTGGGGGAGCTGGTGGGGGCGTTTGGGGGGTAAGACGGTGGGAAAACTTCCGAGAGGCTCCTTTAAATGCCCTCGAAGGCATTCCAACTGTCTTCGAACAAGTTCCAACTCCCGGACCAGCCATCGTCGAGTGGCCACCGGGATAGTTTTTTCTTCTTCCATTCACTTGTGGTTTTGTGCCCAAAACTGTCAAGGTTTTTCAGGAAGAGACAGGTTTCATCTGCCTTCATTATACATCCCAGGCCCGCACGGTATAATGTGTCCTCTCCTGACTCTCGTTACCGCCATAAATTAGGGTGCGTCTGGAAACCGCCTTGCCAGTGAGTTGATCAAAATAATCCAGCCCTTTGAAATATTGGGGCAATACGGTCTGCGTAGATTTTATTTCAAAAATGGCAAAGGAGCGGCCATTTTTGGTCAAAAGATCTATTTCATGACCATCGGCGTCGCGCCAGAACCAATATTCCTGTAGTTGGTATTGGTGGTAATTCTGTTTGAATAACTCTGCTACCATCAGATTTTCGAATAGGGTGCCGGCCAGACTTTGGTCCATTTGTTCGGGCGTCCTAAGCCCTAAGAGAAAGGAGGCCAAACCGACGTCGTAAAAATACAGTTTGGAGGTTTTGACAATGCGTTTGCTGAAATTTTCAAAATAAGGGGGCAATAAAAAGATGATATAACTGCTCTCCAATAGTGATAGCCAGGCTTTGGCGGTTGGCTGACTGATACCGCACTCGGTCGCTAAATTGGCCATATTCAGTAACTGGCCCGTACGTGCGGCACAAAGACCGATAAAGTTGCGGAATAGCCGCAAATCCTGTACCCGCAACAGAGCGGTGACATCACGTTCGACATAGGTCTGCACATAGTTGGCATAAAAGACCGACGGATCGATATTGCGTTGATAAACAGCCGGATAAAATCCTTTAATCAACAGGCTTCGCCAGTCTGACGGTAGCAAAGCAGCGGCTCGTAACTCCTGCATATCAAAAGGCAATAATTTAAAAAGAGCTACCCGGCCGGCCAGCGTTTGAGTAATACGCTCTAAGAGATGAAAATTCTGAGACCCCGATAAAATGAACTGTCCCATCTGTCCGCTGGCATCCACCGCAGTTTGTAAATAGGAAAAAAGGGCCGGTACTTGCTGAACTTCATCGAAAACGATCCTGGTGGGATATTTTTTTAAAAAACCAACGGGATCGTCCGTCGCAAAACTGCGCATGTTGGTATCCTCCAGGGAAATGTATTGGTAATCGGGAAACATAGACTTGAGCAAAGTCGTCTTGCCGGACTGCCGGGGGCCGGTCAGTGCTACAATTGGATACTGCGCTATAAGTTGTCGGATAACAAGCGCTATCTGCCGGTCCCAGAAAATCATTTTTAGCCGTTTATAAGCAAAAATAAAGCTTATTTTGAAATTACGGAAAAATTATTTTGAAATTGTGGCAGTAATTTTTTATTTATCAACCCAACGCAAACAAATGCCGCGACCATGAAACTCCTCCACTACACCCTCGCCCTCCTCTTCCTCCTTTTCGCCGCCGTCCAGTATAACGACCCCGACCCCATCCAATGGATGCTGCTCTATGGCGGCGTAGCGGTGCATTTCGCTATGGCCGCCAGGGGGCGTTTATATCGCCCGGCCGTCTGGTTATGGCTGGTGGCAGCACTGCTCTGGGCCGCCAATTTACTGCCCGATTTCATCAACTGGCTGCGTATGGGCGAACCCTCCATCGTGTCTACGATGAAGGCAGAGAAGCCCTGGGTGGAACTCTCCCGCGAATTCCTGGGACTGCTGATCGCCGCGGCCGGCTGTGGCTGGCTGTTGTGGCGGGGACAGCATCAGGTTTTTAATCCATGACAACGTTTGTATTTCTTTCCGCTGCCACAGGGGCAGGGTGCATTCTGACCCACATTTTCCGGAAACGAATCTTCTTTCAGCCCGCTTGTATTTTTTGGCTTTTGCGCCTGCACCAGGGCTATTTGCTGTAGCCAGGGATTGTTCGCCTGGCTTTTCGGCGGCGCCACAAAATCATCGAAATAAAAACCCTGGATGTAGGCATAGGCCTTTTTCAGGTCGGTATAGTTTCTGTTCGGTATAATTTCTTCCGTTTTGAGTTGGTGGACAAATGCCGGATAGTCGCCCGCTATTTGAATATCCATCAGGTCTTTTTCAAAAGCCTGCTCGGCCAGGGGCAGTAACCGCTCGGCTTTCAAATCGATAATGGCGGAAAGCGCTAAATTCAGGTGGTTATCATCGCCGCCGGGACTGCTGTCGGGCATTAAATAGCGAATAATCGACTCCAGCCAGTTAAGAGCGGCTTCCCGCAGCTCCGGTTGTTGCAGGGCACGGTAGACCACACCTATTATACCGATATTACAGGTAAATGCGTCGATGCTGCGGTCCGTGGAAAATGTGAACAGCTGGCCGTATTGCGCCGGGGAAGCAAAACGCGACATGGTTTCCGGCAGCAGTTCGGTGATGTAGTCGCCAAACCAGTAATCGGCCAGTTTATTCGGCTGACTCAGGAAACGGAGTATGGCGGGTAAGGCCGCTTCTGCTTGTAATTCAGCCAGCAGTATAATGGCATGTAAGGGCGTATAAATTATATAGCCCGGGAAATCTTCCGCTGTCCAGTAATCGCTGCGTTCCGCCAGGTCGTCCAGTATACGGCATAAGTCAGCCACCAGCAGGTCGTTCGGCTGTTGCAAAATATCCTGCATCACTTCCGCCGTCATGAAACTGCCGGCATAATAGAGGGCGGCGAGATCCGGTATTTGCAGTTCGGGCAAAATGGGTTCGAAGCGGCGGTGTTTTTCCAGGAACGAGAGCAATTCGCGGATCATCCTGGGATCACCCGCGCCGGATGCTGTTAACATCTGCAGCCGGTTTTCACTTTCCTGTACCTCACCGCTCTGGGCCAAATACTGAATGACAACACGCTCATAAACAACGAATTCGCCCACATGAAAAGACTGCCGGCCGGGGAATGCTTCGCTGATATTCAGGCTCGGATGTAACACTTCAAGGGCATGGCCCAGCGCTTCTGGTCGGCGTAGTAAGCTTTCGGCATAGTTCGCCCGGGCATACGTGTACTCGGGATGCAGGCGGTACATCTGCTCGGCCACCTGTTCGGCTGCCCCATAATTTTTTGCTACTGAATAGGCCGTGTAAAGCAAATTCTTGTACACCGGAAACTTCGGATAGTCCCGGATCATTTTTTTCAAGGCCTCGATCACTTTAGGTTTGCCTTTGAGGGCATCGGCATGCAGGCCATATAAATTTTCCTGTAAACGTTCCGGGATGCGCGGTTCCTGAAAATCCGCGTCTTTGGCATTGGTGACCAGGCGGATTTGTTGATAGTCGAATGATTTACGCATAGTATAATGGTTAAAACTCCAGCCGCCAGCTGATATTCGGGATCAACCCCAACTGATACTTCGTTTCCACGCTATTCGTAAACGGCTCGTAATACTGGTAAGCCTGGTTTTTCTGCATGGTCACGTTCTGTAGGTCCATGGCAAAAATGCTGTTGCGGCGATTGCCCAGGTTCCGTTTCCAGTAGGCCCGCAGATCGATGCGGAAGTAGTCGGGCAGCTGTTGCGAAAAGCCGTTGGATTCATCGAAAAAAGTTTTTTGCAGTAAATTAGAACCGGAAGCGAGTAAGTCCACCGGCATGGTGCGGTAACCGCCGGTCCACACGGCGCGCCCGTTCAAACCAAAGGATCGTACTTTCTCCGTACCCCGATCGCGGGTCCATTCTTTGCCCAGGGTAAAATTGGCGAGATGACCCAGATCCCAGCGGGTGCTGCGCCAGATGCTGTCGCTGCCCCGGTATTCCGAACTAAACAGGGAAACGTTGGCCAGCAAAAACCAGCCCTGCCGGAGATAGCGCTCCACATTCAACTCCACGCCTTTGTTTTTACCCGCCCCTGCATTGACCAAATTACCAATCCGGGTCGGGTCGTTGTAATTCAACAGCGAAAAGGTGGGCCGCCCCGGCGTGACCGGCACATCGTATAAATATTGATAATACACTTCCGCTTTGACCACCCAGTTATTGCCATTGTTCCAGGCGTATAGCAGGCCGTAATGGGCTGATTTAGTGGGGCTAAGATTAAGGTTGTCATTGCCCGGTTCTATGCCGTTGGGGTCGATGGCGTAGGCCCATAATGGCTGCAACTGGCTATACAGGCCAACAGCGGCTGTTACGCGCTGGCGTTTGCTGAGGCGTTGCGTGATGGTCAGCCGGGGTTCCAGCGAAGCGGACTTGTACAGCCCCAGGTGGGCGTGATTCGCGCCGAGCTGCACGCTGGTTTTATCCGACCGGCTTTTCCAGTCCAGCTGCACCCAGCCCCAGCCGGATTGGAAATTGACCGCCGATTCGGGTAAAGTAGCGGGAAAATTACCAATGAATTCGGCCGCATTGTAGCGGTAATTGATGTTGGAGATGTGCAGGCCCACCTGTAAACGCAGGTGATTGGTGAAGGCGTGTTCCAGCGAAATCGCGCCAGCCGCCCGGGCTTCGGAAGCAGCGTTTTCGGTGCGGATCGGTAAAAAAGGCTCCGAATTCTTTTCCTGGGCGCTGCGTTCATTGGTCTGTGCGGAAAGGGCCAGGCTTGGTTTTAGCCAGGTCTTGGTACCCAGGCGGACGAGGCCACGCGTACCGATCAGGCCAGTGTTTGATTTGAAACTAATATCGTAGCGGTCTTTACTCGCTTCTACGTCGAGGGGCTCTTTGTGCGTAAATTCATTTTCACTCAAGCCGCCCATGCCGAAGATCGACCAGCTGCCGCCTTTTTTGCCAGGAAAATTCAGGTTAAAGGACAGGTCCTGGAAATTGATCGCTTCGTCGCCGAAGGAAACGCCCATTTGACTCAGCAAACCCACGGTCGAATAGCGGTAATTCACCAGGTAAGAAGGGGCGTTTTCCTTTTTCGACAGCGGCCCTTCCGCAGCTACATCTAAACCGATCAGACCGGCCTGCACGGTGAATTCCTGCTGCCGGTTGTTGCCCGGACGCAAATGCATATCCATCACGCCGCCCTGCGCATCGCCTACGGAAAGCGGGTAATTGCCCGTCAGCAACGCGGAATTATCCAGCAGTTGCGCCGAAAACATCAGTACGCCGCCGCCGCCGCCGCCCGGCAGATCGCTGAACGTGCCGGCGTTGGGCAGGTGATTGGGATTGACCACATCCACCCCTTCCAAATACCAGCGGACGGAGCCCGGACTATTGCCGCGGACGCTCATGTGGTTGGTGCCGTCGTCGGCCTGCGCCACACCGGGATAGGCCATCGCCAATCGGGCAGGATCGAAAAAAGTGGCCGGGAAACGAAACGTCTGGTCGCGGGTCAGCAATATTTCGCTGATCGGTTGTACGGAGCGCCGGCCCGGCTGATCGGCGGCAATCGTGACTTCCGGGAGTTCGGCGCTGGACCGGTGCAGCCCAATTTCCAGCAGGCGCTCCTTACCCGCCGCTACGTTTATTTCCGCCAGTACCTGTGGATCGAAACCGAGCGCCACAATCCGGCAGCTGTAATAACCCGGACGCAGTTGGACTATGGAAAACCTGCCCGCGCTGTCGCTGCGCATATCTATACCCGTGCTGTTAGGCGCTTGACCTTCCAGCGTGATACCGGCCCCGGCCACCGGCAGCCCGGTATCGACATCCCGGATGGTGCCGCGCAGACTTTGAGCTGCGGAGAACAAAGGAAGTGCCAGTAGAATTAGAAAAATAAAAGCGCAGGGCGAAAACTTACTTACTTTCATGGCGAAAAAAAGGTGTTTGGTCGTGTCAGAGTAGCAAATGCGAAAGTAGGGCTTGCATACCAGCTGTACAGTGATAAAACTTTGCCAGCGCGATTTTTTTCGCTTCCTTCACCAATTATTCGTTAACAACCAAATCAAACATGTACATTCTTCTTCCCATCATCATCGTCTTTGTGGTGTTGAGTCTGATCACGGTACAACAAGGTACCGTGGCTATCACCACCATTTTTGGGAAATACAGCCGAACGCTGTATCCCGGACTGAGTTTCCGGGTTCCTTTCCTCGAACAAATTTTTAAACGCATTTCGATCCAGAACCGGGCGGTGGAACTCAACTTCCAGGCCGTTACCATTGACCAGGCGAACGTGCATTTCACCTCTCTGCTGCTGTTCTCCGTGATGGACAACACCGAAGAAACAGTGAAAAAAGTGGCCTTTAAATTCGTGAGCGACCGCGATTTTATGGCCACCCTGACCCGTACCGTGGAAGGCAGCATCCGGGCTTATGTAGCATCGAAAAAGCAACAGGAAATCCTGAGCCTCCGCCGGGAGATCACCGAAGCGGTAAAAGGAAACGTGGACCACATGCTTGAAGAATGGGGCTTTCACCTGCTCGACCTGCAGATCAACGATATTACTTTCGACGAGGAAGTGATGCGCTCGATGTCCAAAATTGTAGCGGCTAACAACCTGAAAGCGGCGGCCGAAAATGAAGGCCAGGCTTTGTTGATTACCAAGACCAAAGGCGCGGAAGCCGAAGGTAATGCCATCAAAATCGCCGCCGAAGCCGAACGCGAAGCCGCCAGGATGCGCGGCCAGGCCGTAGCCCTGTTCCGCGAAGAAGTCGCCCGGGGTATGAGCCAGGCCGCCAAGGAAATGCAAAGCGCCAACCTCGATACCTCCGTCATCCTGTTTTCCATGTGGACGGAAGCGGTGAAAAATTTCACCGAACACGGCAAAGGCAACGTCATTTTCCTGGACGGTTCTGTTGATGGCATGCAAAAAACGCTGAAGCAATTAATGGCGCTCAGTTCGATGGATCACACGAATACGCTCAATGCGGGTAAGTAAGCACGCCTGCTGTATCTTGTTTTTTAGTGAAATGAAAAGCGCCGACCGGACGACCGTCCGGCCGGCGCTTTAATTTTTTACCATTTCAATCTAAGCTGAAACGCTCCGCTTATCTTGCATCAACTACCAATGAATTCACTTCCACCAAAATGAACTTATGAACAAGACCGTACTCCAAATCCTCCTGCCCTGTCTCTTATTTATCCACACCACCTCCCTTTTTGCCCAGCTCCCTTCCCCTTGCCCCAATGGCCCCGAACCCGGTGAAGACTGTGAAACTGCCTGTATTGCCTGCGAATTCACCGGTTATATGGGTTCTACGGCCAACTTCGCCCCCGGCTTTGTTCCCAGTTTTTGCAGTCAGATCCAAAATGATCAGTGGATTGGGTTCATCGCCAGTACCAACTCCGCTACGTTCACGGTTACGCCCTCCAACTGCACCGGCGGCAATGGCATACAGGTGGCCCTCTACGGCGGCTGCGGGGAAAGTTTTATTTCCTGTAATGGTGGTAATCAAGGCAATGGAAATGTGCCTGCTTCGATCACCGCGTCGATGGTGCCGGGAACGAATTACTATTTACTGATCGATGGTTACTCCGCTGATGAATGTGATATTACGATTACGGTAGTCCCGCCGCAAACCGGGCTGGGTCAACCGGGCTCCATCGGCCAGATCAGCGGTCCGACGACCGTTTGTCCCGGCGCAACGGTCACCTACTCCGTGGCCAATGTGACCAATGCCGCCGCTTATACCTGGACCGTGCCAACGGGTTCTTTAATTAATGGCCAGCCTTCGCCGGCAAATTTCGATGCGCCGGGCGGCCGTACCGTAGAAGTGACGTTCGGAAGTACGGGCGGTCAGGTTTGTGTGCAGGCTGCCAACTCCTGTTTCGATGCCGGTACGGTTTGTAAAAATGTGCAGGTGGTCTCCATTCCGCCGACCACGCTTCCCAAAGTGACCATTTGTAATAATGATCTGCCCTACACCCTGCCCTGGGGCGATATGATCAATGTGTCGGGTACTTTTTCAACTACCTATGCTTCTTATCTGGGTTGTGACAGCATAGTTAAACAACAGGTCGTGGTTAAACCGCCCATTATTACCAATCTGGTGCCCAAGGTGGTTTGCCAGGGAGACTGTTATACGGTGTGTGGGGAAAACTACTGCAGCTCCGGCCTGTTCCAAAAAACCTGCACCTCTTTTCAAGGCTGCGATAGTGTGGTCAACTTCCAACTCACGGTGTTGAATCCGGTGGCCGACATTCTGGGCAACAACCTGTTGAATTGCGCCGCTACCAGCCTGACCCTTAATTCTGCGCCCTCTGCTGCCGGCAGTATCAAGAACTGGAAGAAACTGGACGGAACCGTACTGGCTAATAATGCCGGCAGCATTGTCGTATCCCAGCCCGGTACGATCATACTCACCACCACCCTGCAACAAGGTGGCGTGCTTTGTGACCGTACGGACACGATTGTTATTACGGCGAACTATGTCGCCCCCGACGTCTTAGCAGCGGTTAGCGCAGCCCTGACCTGTCTGCAACCCACCGTGCAGTTAACCGGCAACAGTACGACGCCCGGCGCCACCTTTGCCTGGAGCGGACCCAATGGGTTTTCCTCCACACAAATGTCGCCGGTGGCGTATGCCGCGGGGACGTATTTGCTGACCGCGACCCATCCCGTCAGCCACTGTACCGCCACCGCCACGGTCGTAGTGCTGGCGGATGCGGATGTTCCCACCATTACGGCCACCGGTGGGAGTGTCGATTGTTCTTTGGTTCCGGTGAATTTAGTGCCAACAACGAGCGCCAGTGCGCCCACTTTTGCCTGGACCGGTCCCGGCGGATTCACCAGTACCCTGATGAGTCCGGTCGTGTTCCTGGCGGGTACTTATCTGGTTACGGTGACCGATGGAACCAGCGGTTGCCTGGCCATTGCGACCACAACAGTATTAGATAATACGCTGGCCCCCTTAATTACGGCAGTTGGCGATACTATTTCCTGTAGCCAGCCGGATGCAACGGTTTATGCTACCACCAACAGCAGTAACGCCACTTTCCAGTGGAGCGGCCCGAATGGTTTTTCCAGCACAATGCAAAATCCGACGGTTATGCTGGAGGGCACTTATAATGTTACCGTCACCAACCCGGATAATAGCTGCACCGCAACCGCCAGCGCCGAGGTAGTAGGCGATGTACAACCACCCGGCGCCATGGCCGTCGGCGGTACCCTCAACTGTGCAAGCGATCCCATTTTGTTACAGGGCAGTTCCCCGGCGCCCGGCGCTACGTTCGCCTGGAACGGCCCCAATTTCACTTCTACCTTAGCCAATCCATCCGTTAGCCAGCCGGGTATTTATGGGCTGGTGGTGACCGGGCCAAATGGTTGTACCAGCATAGCCACCACGCTGGTCGACCAGCCGCCCATACCAGTGATCAATAGCGTGCAGGTTGTAAATGACCAAAATAATCAGGGCGTTGGCGCCATTACGATCGAAGTCGGCGGCAGCACCCTGTATTCCGTACACTGGTTCCTGAACGGTCAGGGGTTTTCTTTCGACCAAAATTTAAACAACATTTACGCTGGTATTTATACCGTCGTGGTTACGACCATTTTAGATACCTGCACCACCAGTTTTACTATCACGGTCGATAATCTGGTGGCCACTTCCGAGCCGGAAACAGCGCGTTTATGGGATGTAAATCCCAATCCCGCCAGCAGTTTCCTGAACATACGCTATTTGGGTGAAAAGCTGCCCGAGGCGCGTTTAACGCTGTTCGATATGCTTGGCCGGCAAGTGAAGACGGCCCAAATGGCCCTGGTTCCCAACGTGCAAATAGAGGTAAAAGACCTGCCTGCCGGTCAGTATCAGCTGCTGATTCAGGCGGATGGACAAACCAGGCTACAGCCGGTGGTGATTCAACGCTAAAGGAAGTAGCATTTTCTGTAAATTTTGAACGGGAACTAAATCAGGGTCGTCCCCTGTTTGGTTCCTGTTTAAATTTTTATTCCATGTCCGACCTGCTTTCCGAAAAATACCCGCGCACCTACCATTTTCCGTTTTCGGAGGGTGCCACCAGTGATGACCGGGTCCAGTCGCAATGGCAGGGCATACTGGCGCACGAACTGGTGCTGACGGAAAAGCTGGACGGCGAAAACAGCTGTATCAAATCAAACGGCGTGTATGCCCGCTCCCATGGCGCCGTGAACCGGAATCCCTGGGCCAAACCGGTCTGGGATATTTGGGATCGGGTGGGCCATAGCCTCGGCGACCTGCATGTTTTCGGAGAAAATATGTACGCCGTGCACAGCCTGGAATACACTGGTTTAGCCCATTATTTCTACGTGTTCGGCATTCGCGATGGGGAAACCTGGCTGAGCTGGGCCGAAGTAGAGGCCTATGCCGAACTGCTGGACCTGCCCGTCGTGCCGGTTATTCAACAGGGATTATTGAATGAAAAAACGCTGCAAACGTGTATTGAGCAGCAACAGTGCAACGGCAGCCGGCTGGGCGGAGCAAGCGAAGGCGTGGTTTGCCGCGTGGCTGACGCTTTTACTAATGCCGCTTTTTCAGAAAGTGTATTGAAATATGTTCGCAAAAACCATGTACAAACCGATCAACACTGGCGCCGGAACTGGCAAAAAGCCCAGCTCCATACCCGGTAGCTGGATCGCCGGCCTCGATAAAGACGACGGGGATTTGCTGGGTCAGGACTGGGTGCAAGCCATGCAGGCATGCCCGCAGGAACCCGACTACCACGCGGAAGGCGATGTGTGGACCCACACCCGTATGGTCATCAACGCGCTGATAGCCTTGCCGGAATACCAGGCCTTGCCCGCAGCAGAGCAAAACCTGCTTTTTCATGCCGCTTTGCTGCATGACGTGGCCAAACCCGCCTGTACGATCTTCGAAAACGGCCGGATCAGCTCGCCGCGGCATGCCAAACTCGGGGAGAAAGTGGCGCGGGAAATACTCTGGGACTTCGATTTTGCTTTCCGGGAAAAGGTCTGCGCCCTGGTACGGCTGCATGGTTTGCCGCTTTGGGGACTGGAGAAACCCGACCCAATCCGGTCCGCTATTCTGGCCGGCTGGCGGGTTCGTAACGAATTGACCTACATACTGGCCAAGGCCGACGTACTGGGCCGCATCTGTGCGACGCAGCAGGAATTGATTTACCGCCTCGAATTGTACCGCGAGCTTTGCCTCGAAAACCACTGCTTTTATGAGCCGCATCCCTGGCACAATGACCATAGCCGGTTTCGTTATTTTTGGTCCGACGAAACCTATCCGAGTGAAATATTTGACGACACCAGCCACGAAATAATCGTCTTATGCGGCATCGCGGGAAGTGGTAAGGATACCTATTATCAAAAACAGTATGCCCACCTGCCAATTGTGGGGCTCGACCAGCTCCGGCAGGAACTCAAGATAAAACCGGATGATAAAAACGGCCAGGGGAAAGTCGCGCAACTGGCCTACGAACGGGCCAAGGAATTTTGCCGGCACAAACAGTCTTTTGTCTGGAACAGCACCAACCTGACCGCGGAAATGCGGGCCAGACTGATCGGGACGCTGCGGGTATATGATCCGCGTTTCACTATTATTTACCTGGAAACAGCCCAGAGTGCCATTTTTCAACGCCGTAAAGCCGACATAAAAGCCGCCGTGCTGGAGCGTATGATCCGCCAGCTGGAAGTGCCGCTACCGGGAGAAGCGCATGTGGTGACGTATGTGGTTTAGGTGGAAAAATTGGCCATGATGTCGCCAAAAAAATAAATCTTGTGGCGGTTAGGGTTAACGAAGGCGCTAGAGCAGACATTTAAGTGAACCAACTGAACATTCCGGTCATGTTTTTCGAACCACCACTCACTACCCTGAAAGGTGTCCAGACGGACACCCCGCGGCTGGCAAATTTCCAGTCCAGCCTGCATACGCTGCAATCCCAGGACCAAACGGCGGCAGCCAAAGCCCTGGAGGCCAGCCTGCAAGCCTGGGAACAAGCCGTTGCCGACGTGGCCGCGGATAAGCACTATGATCCCCGCGAACGCTACTGCCTGCAACAGTCCTGGCTTTGGGCCATTTATGATGCCGCCAGGCAGTTGCAAATGGAAAGCAATATCAGCCGAACGATCTATAAACGGGCCTGCCGGGTGCTGGAACAAACCCCGAAGCCGGGCCGCCCGGCCGATCTGAGCTTTCGGCAGGGAAATGACCTGATCCGCAAAATGCTGGAACACCTGCAGCTGGTGACCACGTTTTACCAGGCCGCCCTGAGCGGCGTGACCACCCAGCGCGGCCCGCATTTGCCGCCGCCGGCTCCCGGTTTTCAACGGACGAATGTCCTGGAAACCACTGAAGACCCCGCTATTGCGGAAGCAATCTGGCAGATTTTTATCCAGGATAATCAGTACGTGCGGACCATTTTACTGGGCGATGCCACCACCGGCGCCACCATCGTGGATAATTGCCTGACGGTGCCCGGCGACCCGATTGTCCCAGGCCGCGGACTGTGGATAAAGAGCCATACCCTCCTGCGGCAGGCTATTTCGACCTGGCTGGGCGCCAAAATCCCCCATGATTATGACCAGGTACGCTGTATTTTCATTTCTCCGAAGGGGCAACCGGTTTCTTATTTATCCAAAACAGACCCTTTGAGTTACAGCACCGTAAGCCTGAAACTCGTGCAGGCCGCCAAAGCTGGCTTGTCCTGACCGATCGGGAAACCGGCCGTCTTCCTCTCCGCTTACCTAATGCCAACTATATGAAAATAGCCATGCGCCTCCTGCTTTTCGCTCTGTTTCTGAGTGCGCCTTATCTGCACGCCCAAACCTCCATTTTGCACCTGCGCGAACTGCCGGGCACAAAACGCGATACGGTCATTATTCAGCCCGGCGGACTTCCCATTGTCGATATTAACAGCCAGATCGAGATCCGTCCGGATGTGGCGGCCATTCAGGCGGTAGGTCAGGCGCGTTTCCCGGCCTATTTCAAAGACAAACTGCTGCGCGAAAAACTCGAGACCATCAATGATGCTTTGGGCAATCAGCAGCGAATTCTGGAGCTGACCAAACAGTGGACCGAGGGGCTGGACGTACGGCTTAACCTATTGGATCAACTGGAAATTTACCTGCAAAAAGTGGTGGACGACCCGGCTTTATCCGATGATTTCAACCGCTATAACGAAGAGTATTTCGCCCGCTTTATAACCGATCCCAAACGCCCCGACCGCCTCTTATACAGCCTCGGACGTTTTAATGAACAACTCGAAATCATCAGCACGGAGCTCGCAAAATTGAAGACCGCCAGCCAGATCCAGTTCAGTATTGCCGCGTTCCGGCGGGATGCTTCCGGCGGCGCCCGTATCCACGTGGAAAATTTCGATGAGTTTGAAAATGGCGAGTATTTCCCCGTTAATCGCTGGGTAACCTCCTTATCCGACCGGGACCGGGACCAATTAGACAAGTATGAAAAACTGGCCAACGGTATTAATGCCAACGCCCGCCAGGTGCTGGATGCGTATAAAGAAAAACTGCTGCAATCATTTCCTTCGATTGACTGCGTACAACGCATTCGTCCGGAGCTGGATGCGGCCATACAATCGCTGTCCGGTGATCTGAAAGCGAGTCTGGAAAAATTCAGGGATGGGGAAACCGGGCAGATCGTGCCGCTTTTCAGCAATTTGAAACAAGATTTAAACAGCTGGGCGCCTACCCAAAACCCGAACTGGCAGAGCCGGCTCTCCACGATGTTTGTCAGGCTGGATACCATTTCCCATCGTTTCGATGCCGCAGTGGGCGATACCTCCACGTTGAAAGCCAACCGGCATCTGATGGAAGTAAATGCTTGTTTGAAGCAGACCCTCCGGGACTTTCAATTCATACAGGGCCTGGCGCAGCGTTTTCCCTACGACTATTTGAATAAAGTTGCCCTGAAAAGCGAAGATCTGGCGGCTGAAATCCGTGCTTTTAACCTGGGGGATATACCGCCGATGGGCATCATCAATCTGGAGTACACCGGGCAGCGAAAATCCGGCGATGAAATCCTGATCAAAGCGGTGTTTCGCCTGCCGAACGATTCGACCAGCGAGCGCACGACCGGGCATACGATCGAGGCGCAGCGTTTGAAAATGATCCTGGTGGGCGCACATTCCACCACGAAAATCGGCGTGATCATGGCCAATTCCTACACCGTAGCGCCCCCGCCGGGTACACCGGAATTTCGCTTTGCGCCCTCCGCCGCCTTACTGCTCAAATTTGGCAGCCGCCGTTCCCATTTTTACAATAACTTCCTCGATCCGGGCATCGGGCTGAACTCCGCTGCTCCGGACTTTGATCTGGACGGTAAACCCGAGTTTTGCGCCGGCATCACCGGCACGATTTTCCGCGACGTGCTCAGCGTCGGCTGGAACTGGAATTTCGGTCTCGATCGCCCCAATTATTTCATCGGTATTCACCTGCCTTTCAATCTGCCGGGCGTACCGGTGAATACCATTCAGAATAATCAGTTGCCGGAAAATTAGGGGTGTTGGTTGAGCGGGTTTAGGTGCCCCATATTTCAGGCAACCAGCGCCAGTCGTTTACGCCACATCCAGCATAGTAAAACCAGCACACCGGCTTGTACGACTGTTGCATTTGGTAAAATGCTGATTAACAAGGCATTGATCAGTAGTAAGGTAGCCGCATGGCCAGCCAGATCGAGTCGTTTAGGCAGCCAAAGCCCGATGAACAATGCCACAGCGTGCAGCGTCAACATGGCGGGTAAAAGCCATACACCGGACGCCATCACCGGCTTGATCAGGAAAAAACTTGCCAGTCCGGCCAGCCCGATATACAGCCAGCGATAAAAAAGATTGACATCGGGTGCGCAATCAAAACCCGCCGCCGGGGCCTGGCTGCCGGCAATGATGCGGCGGTTAAAAGTGACGATCTGGTAGAAGAAATACAGGGTTTTACGGAAAATCCTCAGCCGGAAAAGCGGCCGTAACCAGGGCAGTTGCTGACCGATCAGGAAAAACAGCGCATCCAGACCGTATATAGTTTCGCCACTCATTTCATCATACAACGGAATTTCGTGGCGGGCACGATCCAGATCGAGTTGCTGCAGCAGGGTAGGGGAAACTGCGCCAAAACTGCGCCGCTGTTTCAGCCAGCCCAGGCGAATAAAACCGGCACTGTAGGCCTGACACATAGGGCAGACATCATCGTAAATCAGGACTTTATTTTCGATTGCGGACATGAGGAAGTCGTTTATGCCACAAAGTAAACGGATATTTCCTAAACTTTCAAAATTTATTGAAAGTTAAAGAATTATCCGTGCAGAGGTGTCAGCCCTTTTTTGGGGTGACATCTCGGAGCAGTTCGATCTTTGCTTATGGAGAAGGTATTCAAAGTACCCACTGCTCCGAAATGCACCTCTTCTAACGTCGAAATATAACTTATGGGGGGAATTACTTATGCCAAAGCACCCACTGCTACGAGATGTCACCTCTCCTAACGTCGAGAATGACACCTCTTCGCCTTACTCCAGCCGAAACCTTACCGGGAGCGTAAACCGTACTTTCACCGGATGGCTGTTCGCTTCGCCGGGCGACCACCGGGGCATCAGGGCGATGACCCGCATGGCCTCCTTGCCGCAGCCGCCGCCAATGTCTTTCAGCACCTGCGCGTCGCTCACGGAGCCGTCTTTATTGACCACAAAAGTGATGGCCACATTGCCGGAAATGCCGGCATCCCGCGCCATGGCCGGATAATGAATGTTTTCCGCCAGAAACTTCAGCAAATCATACTCCCCACCCGGAAAAGTGGGCGGTTTCTGCACCCCGGCCAGGTCGTAGGTGGTGTTATCCTCTTTCGGAGCAGGGGCCTCGACGTATAAAACCTCGGTATTTACCTCCCCCAGGTCAGGCGGAGCATCGACATCCCCCTCCGTCGTTTTACTACTCACCTCCGCGTCTGAATCGAGAATAACATCAACTGCGGTTGGGGCTTCCTCCGGTTGATCGTTCGTTACGACCAGCGGCGGCGGGAAAGCGATGGTGGAGCGGCTGGGCGGAGGCGGCGTTTCGATCACCGGCGGTGGCGGCGTAATCACTTCAATCGGTGGCGGCGCCATGGAGACATATTCAGCGTCGTACACATTTTCAGAGGGTAAAGCTGCCGCCAAAGCTGTGATCAATTGGGGCACAAAAATAAAAGAACCAATCAGCAGCATCCCCCAGCCGAGGGCGCGGCGCATGGTGGCCGGGTATTCGCGGCGCAGTAAATAAGCGCCGTAGCTGCGGTTGCGGTTGGCAAAAATAATGTCCAGCATGTCGCGGGGCGACACGCGCTCAGGCATGTTCATACGTGGAAAGTTGAAAGGTGAACGAAAGAGCGGTTGGCCAACGCGCTATAATAGTATGATGCTGACGTGCACCAGTCTGGCGTCTGAAAAGGCTTGATTTTTAAAATAAATACGGGACGTTGGACTTCGGACAAAATCCGAACATCCAACGTCCCGTCATTTAGGCCTACCGAACTATGGTCACATCGCCCTGCCGCTTTATTTCCAGCGTCCGTCCGCAGAAGTTAATGTGCGCCCGCAACCACCAGACATATACGCCTGGCAGCATGTTTTTATCCCGAAACGGGCCTTCCCAGCCGGCTTCCGGCACCTGTGACTGAAAAAGTAGGTTGCCCCAGCGGTCAAATACTTCCAGGTTATAATCCAGCAGTTCCACGTTTTGCGCAAAAAATGAGCGGAACAAGCGGTTTTCTATGTTTTCCGCAGCCGGAAAAAATACATTGGGCACGTAGACGAAATCCGCGTCTTCCGCCAGTTCCGCCCAGTTGACCTTGATTTCCCGGCGCACCGTTTCACAGTGATTGCTCACTTCCAGCCACACAGCCGCGGCATCATCCAGGGAAAGAGCCGGCGTCTGGGCGCCATTCGACCACTTGAACTGCAAATTCGTGGTGTCGCCACTGATCACCGGCTGTAGCGTAACCATGCTGCTGTCGCAAGGAATTAAAAACGCCGCCGGTACCTCTACGCCCAGCCGTGGCAGGGCATCAATATGCGCTGTATCCTCGGACACACAACCGTTTTGGTCTTGTACATACACGGTATAATCCCCCGTTCCTAAAAGATCGAACGTATTGGTAGTCTGAAAATCAATATTGTTCAGGGAAAAACTGGCAGGTTGGCCACCCGTTCCGGTCACTACCGAAAGCGAGCCGGTCGCCGAAGTCGGGCAGGAAATTTTGGTTTCCACCTGAAAATCGAGTTCCGGCCAGGCGGTTACCACGACCGTAATGCTGGAATCACAGTTTTCCACCCCGAAATAATGGAATTCCCGCACTTCCCCCGGCGCAATTGCTGTTCCATTAAAAAGGTACACGTCGTTCGGACAGATTTTCACCTCCAGCAACTCGGCCGAAACGGCTTTTTCAAAAATAGTCACCGTGACCGTCGAATCGCAACCCTGCCAGTTGGTTAAAATGAAATCCTGCGTATCACCGGCCGCCAGCAGCGCGCCCTGATATTCCTGCTGCTCGCCGGGGCAAACCCCCAACACTATACTCGAACTGGAAACTGGCAGCGCGGCCACCGTCACGGTCACCACGGAATCGCAGCCAATAGCGTTTTGCAGGGTAAATTGCTGGCTTTGCCCCACCGCCAGGTTCACGCCATTATAGTTATACAGTGTTCCCGGACAGGTTTTAACGGACAAGCTGGAACTGGAAACTGGCAGCGCAGTCACCGTCACGGTCACCACGGAATCACAACCGAAGGCGTTTTGCAGGGTAAATTGCTGGCTTTGCCCCACTGCCAGGTTCACGCCATTATAGTTATACAGCGTTCCAGGACAGGTTTTAACGGCCAAGCTGGAACTGGAAACCGGCAGCGCAGTCACCGTCACGGTCACCACGGAATCGCAGCCGAGGGCGTTTTGGAAGGTAAAATTTTGACTTTGCCCCACCGCCAGATCCACGCTGGCATAATTATACAGTGTTCCCGGACAGGTTTTAACGGCCAAGCTGGAACTGGAAACCGGCAGCGCAGCCACCGTCACGGTCACCACGGAATCGCAGCCAAGGGCGTTTTGGAAGGTGAAATTTTGGCTTTGCCCCACCGCCAGATCCACGCCCTCATAATTACACACCGGTCCCGTGCTGGTATTAACTGCCTAGCTGGATCTGGAAACCCGCAGCGCAGCCACCGTCACGGTCACCACCGAATCGCAGCCTAGGGCATTTTGCAGGGTAAATTGCTGGCTTTGGC
>JANPIN010000130.1:0-5627 GCA_031425035.1 Saprospirales bacterium
TCAAACCCGGTATTCAACATAATCGACCTACCCAGATGGTTTGGTTTTACTTTTGTAAAGCCGCCGCAGGATTTGTTCTCATCCTGTAAAGCCATTCAAGGATTATCTCTTAACCTGTAAAGTTATTTCAGGACGGGACAAGGTTTCATTTATATCACAATTTTAGCCCCCCTGCCTCCTGCCTCCTGCCCCCCTGCCTCCTGTCACCTGTCACCTGCCTCCTGTCACCTGTCCCCTGTCACCTATCACCTGTCCCCTGCCCCCTCCAATCATGTACGAAACCGTCATCGGCCTCGAAACCCACGTTCAACTGGCCACTGCCTCCAAGGCTTTTTGTGCCGATTCTGCGGCTTTCGGCGGCGCGCCCAATACGCATACCAGCGTTATCAGTCTCGCGCATCCGGGCACTTTACCCCGTTTGAACCGGCAGGCGGTGGCGTTTGCGGTACGCCTGGGCCTGGCCCTCGGCTGCGAGATCAACCCGCGCTCTACCTTTGACCGCAAGAATTATTTCTATGCCGACTCGCCGAAGGGGTTTCAAACCACCCAGGACCGCAGCCCCATCTGTATCGGCGGGGAGGTGCGGGTGCTGGTTAATGGGGAGGCGGTGACGATTCGTTTGCACCATATTCACCTGGAAGAAGATGCGGGTAAAAGTCTGCACGACCAGGCGCCCGACGAATCGCTGATCGACCTGAACCGCGCGGGCGTACCGCTGCTGGAAATCGTCAGCGAACCCGACCTGCGGAGTGCCGAAGCCGTGACCGCTTATGTGGAAGAACTGCGCCGGCTGGTGCGCTGGCTGGAGATTAGCGACGGTAATATGGAGGAAGGCTCGCTGCGCTGCGACGTGAACGTATCGGTACGCGAACAGGGCGCGGTCAAGTTTGGCCAGCGCTGCGAGATCAAGAATATGAACTCCATGCGGTACGCGCGGCGGGCCATCGACTTCGAGGTGCAGCGGCAAATTGCGCAACTCGAAGCGGGCCAGCCGGTGCTCCAGGAAACCCGCGGTTTCGATGCCGCCACCGGGCAAACTTTCTCCCTGCGGGAAAAAGAAGATGCCCATGACTACCGCTATTTTCCCGAACCCGATCTGCCGCCGGTCAGGCTGACGGTGGAATATGTAGAGAAAATAAAAGCCGCCATGCCGCCATTGCCCGCGGTGCTGGAAGCCGAATTTCAAGCGCGCTACGGCCTGTCCGCCTATGATGCGGGACAGCTGACCCAGGAAAAAGACACGGCGCTTTATTTCCTGGAACTGGTGGAGGCAGCCGGCAGCGAAGAAGCGAAAGTTTCCCCTAAATCCATGGCTAACTTGTTGATCAACAAGCTTATACCGTGGGCAGCCGCCAGTGGGCAATCCATTGAGGCCAATCCCGTGCCCATTCCCCGGTGGCTGGAATTTCTGCAGTTGATCGAATCCGGAAAAGTGAGCAGCAGCGCCGCTTACCAGCGTTTATTCCCGGTTTTACTGGAACAACCCACGGTGGTGGCCGGCCAACTGGCGCTGGATCTGCAACTGCTGCAAAGCGCCGATGCCGATTTCCTGGAACAGCTCGTCAGTGAAGTGCTGGCCCGTTATCCGGATAAGGTAGCTGATTATAAACGGGGCAAAAAGGGTTTGCTGGGCCTGTTCATGGGCGATGTAATGAAATCCAGCCGGGGAAAAGCCGACCCGCAGGCGACGCAAAAACTGCTGGAAGAGAAGTTGAAAAACTGATTGCGGAGTACGGAATACGGAATACGGAATACACGAGATACGGGGGTAAAAAATGATTTGCTGGGTCTTTGTATTGATAAAGCAGTATTTTTTGGCGACTTACTTTCACCAACACTGTCATATTATGCGAACTTTCTTTTCCTTACACTTCTCCGCAGCAAGCGCCGGCATTTCTATACTGCTTTTATGTTGCCTGGTTTCACCACTTCACGCCCAGACCGGCGTCGGCGCTAAACCACCTAAGAAGGCGATCCTGTTATTCGACGGCAGTCGCCAGTCGCTCGATCAAAACTGGACCTACTGGGCCGGCCCACGGCTGAAGGCGAGTATGCCCATCAAGTGGCAGGTGGTCAAAGACCCGGTGGATGCGGGCACCGCCGTGAATACCAATGATCCTGCTTCCGCCGGCGGGTTATACGGCGCGGCGGATATAGTGACCAAAAAAACCTTTCGCGATTTCCGCCTGCACGTGGAGTTTTTGATTGCCAATAAAGGCGGCAACAGCGGGGTGTACTTGCAGAATCGCTATGAAATCCAGGTGCTCGACGGGGATTCGACGGCCCATGGCATGGCGGCAGTGATTAATGAAAAAGCGGCGCCTTACTATCCGTACAAGGGCGTCGGCCAATGGAATGCCTATGATATAATGTTCCGTGCTGCTCGTTTCAAGAATGGCAAGCGAACGGAGCCGGCCATGGTGACCATATACTTTAACGGTATACGGGTGCATCATAATCAGCCCATTATGCAGGTCTGGGGCGGCCCGAATTCCGGCATAGATGGCGGCAATGACGAAGGTAAAGGCATTACAGATCTACCTGGCGGACTGAAATTACAGGCGGAAGGGCATAATGTGCTTTATCGTAACATCTGGATCCGGAAAATGAAACTTAAAAAGGCGGATACAGACTTTTGAATAGAGTCAGCCAAGTAGTTTTGAACAAAGCTGGATTTCAACTACCCGACAATCACGTAAACAAACCAACAAACCATCAAACCAACCTCCCCAAATAATATAGGTGGCAACTGGTATTTAACCAGTTGCCACCTAATAATTTAATGGAGATTTATATTGGTTAGCGACTGAGTAATGGTGTGGATATGGTTGCCCCGGGTGAGAAAATTGATACCACGTTGGATAGCCGGTATGGGAGATGGCCGGCTGAAATCAATTATTAGCAAGTTTGGGTGGTTGGCCAGCTTTGCTGGTCTGAATATCTGATTGTCAGATAGTTGAAAGCTTGGAGGACTCATTAAAAATCTGCTACCTGCCCCAGCAACTTCAGTTATCTATTTGGTGTGGGAGTTATTAGTCGCCTTCTTGTCGGGCAGGTAGCAGTAGAAACCTGATGCTCTTCACTTCCTATGGTGATCAGGTGCGCAACAAAGATAATACATGAATTCTAAACGGGTAGATATTTTTGTCATTTTAACTAAAAATGCCCAAATAAAGTAGATAGAATCTACTTTTTGCCTGATTATGGCAAAATAAAGCGGAAAATTTTGACATTATGCCGGGTTTGCCCTATCTTTGGCATTCTGTAAGCCAGCCATTATGTAAGGAGTTGGTCGGGAATGGCCGGCAACCACCGGCGGCGAATGCGCACATAGCATGGTTTTGTTTTTAGATATTAACCATTACTATTGACACTATACGACTGTCAATTATGAGACGAGGAGATAAATTGAAAAATAACTTTGCAAAGAATTTGCAATTGTTACGTACCCGGAACAACCTGACGCAGGCTAAACTTGTACATGAACTGAATAGCAAGTATACAGATATGGAGCTGCAGCGGACTTCTATTGTTAGTTATGAGACGGAAGGCTCGATGCCAAAAATTGATGCTCTATATTGCATTGCGGATTATTTTAGTAAAACCATGGATCAATTAGTGAGTCCGACCATGGATAAACCGGTATTGAGGCATTCCTGGTTAGAAGATCGGATACTAGAGCCGGGTATGAAAGTAAAAGGGGCGTCTGGAAACAACTGTGGGATAGAGAACGCGGCTCAACAAGCACTGGAAGTAAATATTGATCAGATTTTGACCACTTGTGCGGATGGCATTGCTCACCGACAGTTTCATACGGAATTTTTGAAGAGTTTATACCAACAGCTGCTGGATAATGCGAATAAAGAGGAACAGGCGAAGATCGAGAATATTTTTTCTAAAACGTTTTTAGGCTGCCTGGTGAATAAAAGTAAATACATGCGGGATGCCGCTGAGAACTTATTGCCGGAGCCGGAATTCAGTGTTTATATGGCTTTCAGTAATAAAGGCGCAGACATCCAGACCGTTGCGAATGGACTGGGAATGACGAAGGAAGAAGTAATTGCCGCTTTTAACAGTGCTCAAACCAAAATGTCTTCTATTTTTGAAGCCAGTTTAAAACCAATTTGACATGGAACAATCCAATACCAACGCGAACAATCATTCCAATAATAATCACAAGCAACTGCAGGATAATAAGGTCAATGACCATCTGCATAAGCAACCTGAAATCTACGCTGTGATAAATGGCATAGAAGCAGAAGGCCTGATCCAGGATAATAAAAGATCAGTAAAGCAATTAATAAATGACTTCGTAAATTCTACGGGCATTGATCCATTCAAAACTACCCTGATCACCATATTTATATTTCTGTCTTTAACTATGGGCCTCGATAAACTCAGTGAGTGGTCAAAAAGTTCAGCCAGAATAAGTAGCATAACGGTAAATGTTGATCAGGAGGTTCAACTTCCGCCCATTAAAGAAACCTCTGCTTCTAATGGAGTTGATACATTGCAAAGACGGCATATAAATAAAGTAAATAGGATAAATACTACTATGTATGAAAAAATAAGAAAGGATAGTTTATGTTCATCATTTAATAGTATTCCTATTTTAAAGGACAATGCTTCAAAGCATATGGGTTTGCAATTTAAAAAAACACTTGATGGATTTATTGAAAAATATGGCTCCCCAGTCCTATTAAGCCAGTTCAGAACGCATATTGATTGGCAGATCGTGGATTCTACTCTTACAATTAATAAATATGGTCGTAGAGAATTATCAATCATACTAAGGCATCCTTAGTAATAAGTTTTAAAGACCTGTTATTTCATATAAAGCCGGAACGTCTGATTGTGCAGATGTTCCGGCTTCGTATGAAATGACAAATAAAAACTCGGATGTTTCGCTACGCTTACCATACCAAAAAACAGAAGTCATCCTGACGCTCCAGGATGACTTCTACAAATATTAACACCACTTTGATTATGTACAGTAGAAGGCAGGACGGCCGAAAAGCAAATTGGATTTAGACCGTTAAGTCATTGTACGAAGACCTGAATGGATTAAAGGATTAAAATTAGGAAAGCCAATTTGAATAGGAAGATTACTGTATTTGATTAATATAACAGCAGGAAATTTTTATCTTTTAATTAATCATTTGGGCTTTCTTGTAGACTCATATTCAAAGGTAACCAACAGATTTGTTTTGCCGGGTATGATTCGTTGGTTGGGGTTAAATGCTCGGTGAAATCTGCCAAATGCCCGGTCAGAGAGCTCCGGAAACTGGTTTAGCAAAAGTTTAGGGGCTTGGTTGCCGGTCGACAGCGTTTTTTAAAGCCAACAGGCTTTCATAAAGAAGCAGGAGATAACACAAAATTTTCTTTGGAGGGTTGGTCTAAGTTGTTTTCAGCAATTAGGATAAGTACATGGTGAATTATTTTTTTTAGCAATACGAAGTCGTTGGGTTTCTGAACATAGTGTAATGCCCCATATTTATACAACAGGTTACTGACATCCACCTGAAACGAGGTGGAGATCACGATAAGGGGGATATTTTTAAGTTTTTCATGCTGCTTTATTTCAGCCAGGCACTGAAAGCCGTTCTTACGGGGCATATTAAGGTCCA
>JANPIN010000131.1:0-61586 GCA_031425035.1 Saprospirales bacterium
CGGTTGATTTTAGCTAGTTTCTGATGCAGTCGGGCATGCGTCATGGCAACAGTCGGGTTTCTTGAATTTGAACAAATGATGCGTCCGGTTTTTGGTAAAAAAAGGAGGCCATTAACCGGCGAGGCAGTTTCTATTCCGGAATGGCTGCCCTTTTTTACGAAAAAAGCGGACAAACCCGAAGGCCTGTCCGCTATAGAAATCATACAATTAGTTCGTTACAGGGGCAAAAGTCCCGTTACCGTCACATCCAGCCGTACCGAAGTCGAAACGCCCACCGTGACGTTGCTCAGGTTAAGTCCGCTGATGGCGTCCAGTACGAGCATGCCTTTTTCGTCCAGTCGGCCGTCGCTGTTCAGGTCTTCATAGGCGACGAAATGCAGCGAGTAATCGCCCGCTTCCAGGAAGGACAGTTGATACTGGTTGTTGCTACCGACTACGGCGCTGCTGATGGCTTTTTTAAAGCGAAGACCGGTACCCTGGGCTTCCGTATCGGTGTAGGCGCCTTTTTTATAGGCATACACGACTACATGGCTACCCGCCAGGTTCAGGGGATCGGTGAAGCTGCCAATGATGGTTCCGGACTGTTCTTTGTTGACTACGCGCAAAACGGCACCCAGGTCGGCATCGCTCACGAACTGGTACTTGGAAGTACCGGAAGTCGTGTATTGGATCGACTTACGCAGGTCAAAATCGAATACCGCCGTGGTGGTCGTTCCACCGTTCACTTTCAGGGAGTTGGTGGCTTTCAGCTCGTTGCTGATGTTGGCCGAGGTACCCAGGGTGTGTTTCACGCCGTCTTTGGTCAGCACATAACTACCGGGTGCAGTACCCGATGCGTCCGTGTTATTGTCGATCACCAAACGCACGTCGTTATAGGTGCCGCCGTCCATGGTGGCGCTGCCGAGCGCTTTCACCGTACCGTTCCGGTAAGCCATCAGGTCGATGGTTTGCTTGGTCGTAAAATTAGCGACGACGTTACCGTTCACTTTTACACCGGTCACGGTGACGAACACACTTTGGATGTTCGGATCATCGATCGGTGCATCGGTGACTTCAAAATTTACCGTGCTTGGCGTGGTGTTATTATCGTCGTCTTTGTCGCAGCTGGTAAACGTTCCGAGCAGGACGGCCAGGACAGTACCCAGCATGAAATTAGTAATTTTCATAGAATGAAATTTTGATAAGCTGATGTAAAATGAGATGTAAATAGGACCATATAGCGTGTTGAATTTGGGGTTGGTACAGAAATTTTAGTGCCGTACGTAAGATTCAGCTCCTTGTTATGCTGCGTAAAATGGCTGTTAATTTCGACAGCGCAGCGTCGGTGTGTTTTGTGTTATTGTATACAGATGATTGATAATCAATATAATACCTATTCGGCTTATCCCGATGGCTTTTGAGTTTCCCGACCGGGTGCAAGTACCCGGCGTAGGGTATTTATGGCCAGAAGGAAAGTTGGGGATATGCTTACCCGAAAAACGGCATTTTGCCCCAGTATGAATATACCACTGCTCCAAACCATCGTACGGCGGCTCGAAGAAGCCTATGGCCGGCAGACTCGGTACTCCAGCAAGAGCCCCATGGATCAGCTCATGGCGACCATCCTTTCGCAGCGTACCAACTACGCCGATGAAATGCAGGCTTTTACGCAAATGCGCACGCGTTTCCCGACCTGGGAAGAAGTAGCAGCGGCGCCGGTGGCGGAACTGGAAGCAACGATTCAACCCGCGCGTTTTCCGGAGTTAAAGGCGCCGCGCATGCAGGAGGTGATCCGGCGCATCATGGCCGATCACAATGACCTCGAACTTAAATTTTTAAACGACATGACGACCGAGGCGGCGCAGGCTTACCTAATGTCGCTGCCGGGAGTGGGATATAAAACCTCCACCTTCGTACTGCTTTTTTCGCTGCGCCGGCCCGTGTTGCCGGTCGATACCCACGTGCATCGCGTGTCGACGCGGACGGGTATTCTGCCGGCCAAAACCTCCCAGGAAAAAGCCCATATTCTGCTGCTGACCATGCTGCCGGCCGAGGCGGACGAGCTGCTCAACTTCCACAAGCTGCTTTTCAAACATGGTCAGGAGATTTGCACCTTCAATTTTCCGCGCTGCCGTATTTGTATGCTGAAAGACGTGTGCGCCTATTACGCCGCCACCGTAGAAAAAACGCAGGAAGGCTAAGCCGCATTCAGGCTACTGCTTTGGGTCGCTGACCGGTATTGACCAGCCACACGCCGGCGATGGTCACCGACATGCCCATCAACTCCCAGATAGTGAGTATTTCCCCCAGAAAAATCCAGCCCAGTAAAATAGCCACGGTCGGGTTAATATAGGTGTAGAGGGAAGTTACGGTAGCGCTGAGGTGCTTGAGCGCGAACATATACAGGCTGAACGCGACGGCCGAGCCAATGGTGATCAGGTAAATAAGCGCCAGCCAGCCGTTCGTCGTATGGTGGATCGTATGGTCGGCATCCAAAAAAATGCTGCATATAAAACCGCCCAGTCCGCCGGCCATGATCTGCAGACCGGCATTGAGCAGCGGCGATACGTCCGGCGAGTTCCAGCGTTTGGCCATCACGGTGCCCAGCGACCAGGTAAAACAGGAGGCAAAACAGCCCGCAATCCCCAGGCGATACTCCGGGTTTAAGAAATCCTCCCAGCCGTGGCTGAAAATAATGGCCAGTCCGCCGAAACCCAGCAGCACCCCGGCCAGGCTGCGTCCCGTGATCCGGTCGGTACTACGCCAGCCGAGCGAGATCAACACCACGAACACGGGGGTCAGCGAACCGATCAGCGAAGCCAGTCCGGAAGAAACGTACTGCATGCCCCAGGAAACGAACCCGTTGCCGCCGGTGATGGTAAACAAGCCGGTGATGGCCTGCCGCAAAATATAAGCCCGGGTGAGCGGACTGGCCGCAGGGGGGATCGTTTCCTGCTCCGTTGCCGAGGTGGCCGCCAGTGCTTTGGCGCTTCGCCAGCGCCGATTGGCAAACCCGATGGCAAGCAGCAGCGAACCGGCGATGGTCTGGCGAATCCCGACCAGCAGAAAGGGCGGGAAATCGCGCACGGCAAATTTGATCGCCGTGTAGGTGGTGCCCCAGATAATGCAAATGGCGGCCAGGGCCAGGTAGGCATTTCGTCGGGTCAGGGCCGTGGTATTTGGTTCTGATGCTTTCAAGCCGATGTTTTTAGGGACTTAGTTCTGCGCATACCGGCGGCGGCGCAACCAGCCGAACAAAAATCCGAACAGGCCGAGAAAGGCCAGCGGCAGACCGATGTTCAGGCTTTGCCACAGCGGCTTTTCCGCCTGGGCGCGCACGGTGTCGAGCAAACGAAGTTCGACGGTTTTGCTGCGGGCCGCCACCACGCCCTGCGGATCGATCAGGTACTCGATGGCGTTGAGCATCAGGTCTTTATTGGCGTAGGCCACATCCTCATTGCGGTTAAAACCGAGGGGATACCACTGTTTGCGCTCTTCGTTGGCGAAGTTGGCCGCCACATCGCCGTCGCTGATGACCAGCATACGGGTGGGCACGCTTTCCGGACGGAAATCCATGCCGATCTGTTTCAAACCGGCCATCATGTCCGCCGAGACCCGGTTCTCGTAGTTGGAGGCAAAAACGCCCTCCAGCAGCACGCCGACGGTCTGCGGACCCTTGTTGAAAAATTCGGGTTTCGGTTGCTGGCGCAACAGTTCAAAACTGATGTCCACCGGACTGAACTGCACCGTGCTGTAGCGGCTGGTTTTCAGGATCGGCGTTTTCGTGATCGCCGTTTTGGTCCGGATGGTATCGATGGTGGAGCAGAAATGCAGATCCACCCGGTCCAGGTTTTTCACGATCGGATGGGTACCGGCGGGTAGCACTTTCGGGAAATAATACCAGGGGAACAGATCGAATTGCGGCTGATTGCCCACTTTGCCCGCCACCAGTTTCAGCTTGGAACATTCCATGTCCATCACCAGGTCGGGCATGACGCGGATGCCGTATTTGAAAAGCATGTCTTCCAGTTGCAGCGGATAGTCCTGCGGTACGAAATGCCCGGTCGTGCCCAGGCTGTCGAGCTCGGCATTGAGCCGGTCGATAAGCCACATGACATGGCCGCCCTGCATGATGTACTGGTCAATTTTGAACTTGTCTTTTTCGTTGAACGCCGTACGCGGTTTGGCCACGATGAGCAGGGCGCATTTATCCGGCGTCAGGTTCACCACGGAATCCAGTTGCAGGCGGTCAGTATTATAGAACTGGAGCAGACTGCGTTCGAGGTCGAAGGTCTGGAGTTTGGTCAGTTCGCCATGGCCTTCGGTGAACAGGATGAAGTCTTTCGCCGGCCGGAGGATCTGTTTGATGGCGCTGGCGAACTTATACTCCAGTTTTTTCTCCGAGTTATTAATGACTTCCGGCGAGATGGCCGGCGAGTTATTCTCGATGAGGTTGACGGGTATTTGCCGGTTGCCGTAGTGGAAAATGGCCACCGGAAAAACGGCTTTTTTCACGCTCTGGCCGGTTTCCTTAATATCGATGGTCAGGGGATCTATCCCGACTTCGTGCAGGGCTTTTTGCCGGCCTTGCACGTCTTCGCGGCTGCCTCGCAGGGGATCTTCAAAGTTATATTCGACCAGGCCGTTTTGCGAACGCATGTCTTCCAGCATTTCGCGGGTAGCGGTTTGCAGGCGTTTGAAGCCGGCCGGAAATTCGCCGTCGAGCAGCACTTCCACGTAAATACGTTCTTTCAGACCGTTGAGCAACTGCTTCGTCGGGGTGGCCAGGGTGTAGCGCTGGTCGCCGGTGAGGTCGGCCTGGGTATAAAAAACGTTGGCTAAGACATTGACAAACAGCACAATGCCACAGAAAAAACCAAATTGCAGCAGGGCTTGCGAACGCCGGGATCGGGACATAGCGTTGGGTCGAGGGTAGTTCCGCACCGGAGTTGGTGGGGAAAGAAGGGCAAAAGTAGGGGTTTTGGCGGAGAAGAATGGCGCCGATCCGGGACTTAAAGATGGTGGGGAGAACCGGGCCGGGGTAAACCGTTCGGATCGGACATGTGGGGTGAAGCCGTCTCGCAAGCGGGGTTGAAGCATTCCCAATGGCAAATTACGTCCGGTGACGTGGTCGACACATGTTTTTACATAGTGGACGGACGTTTTTATAACGTTGACTACGTTCGCAACGTGGTCAACGCAAGTTGGAAGGTAGCGAACGCAGGTTTTTGGTCTGAGGACGGGGGGCTTATATCGCAAATGCATATTTTTACGTAGCCGGAGCATGTTTGCATGTAGTTCCGGGGTTTTTGCAGGCGATCATCTGTAAAGTCTGGGAAAGCGAAAGGGCTTCAAAAACTTTTGACAAAAATGATAGAAACGAAAAGACTTATAATAAAACCATTGACCTACGAACAGTTAGTAAAATATACTAAATGTGACAATTCGTTGGCAAATGAATTGAATTTGAATGAAACATCATTGACAATCTCTGCTGAGTTAAAAGAAGCATTGGAAAATACAATACTTCCAAATGTGGCAGACAGGACAAAGAATTATTTGTATTCAACCCTCTGGACAGCCATTTCAAAAGCCGACAACAAAATGATTGGGGACTTATGTATTTTAGGCGAACCCAACTCAAATGGTGAAATTGAAATCGGTTATGGAACGTATGAAGAATTTCAAGGAAAAGGATTTATGACCGAAATTGTTAGTGGAATAATTGAATGGGCAAAAACACAATCAAATGTTAAGTCAATCATAGCATCGACAGACAAAACAAATGCAGCATCATTTAAAGTGCTACAAAAGAATAACTTCATAAATATTGGTGAAACGGAAAGTTTATGTAACTGGAAATTACAATTAAACAAAAGGCAGTTAATTGTATATATTGCAATGAGTTTGGATGGTTATATTGCCAAACCAAATGATGATCTTGGGTTTCTTTCAATAGTAGAACAAGAAGGACAAGACTATGGCTATACGGACTTCGTAAAAACCGTAGATGCAGTTATTGTGGGACGCAAAACATATGACAAAGTGATTTCTATGGGTTTTGACTTTCCACACGCAGATAAGGATGCTTACATTATTACAAGAATACCAAGACCAAATATAGGTCCTGTAAAATTTTATTCAGGCCACCTAAAATCACTTGTTCACAAACTTAAATCTGAAAATGGGAAAAATATATTTTGTGACGGTGGAGCAGAAATAGTCAATGAGCTTCTAAAAGACAACCTCGTTGACGAGTTTATTATTTCAGTTATTCCAATCTTACTTGGTGATAGGATAAGACTATTCAAAGACGGAAGACCTGAACAAAAATTGGAGCTTGTTTCAACAAAACAATTTAGTAAAGGACTTACGCAACTTCATTTCAGACGCAAAGACGATTAATCATCATTAAAACGCTTAGAGCGAATATTTTAAAATTAAATGCGCATATTCAATATACCGTAGTATGTAGAAAGATTAAAATGAACGGCTTTAATCCGGCATTCTTTCCTCACAGCCCCAGCGCGAATGGCTCCGGTCCGCGACTTTAAGATGCTGGGAAACCAGGGCCGGCCTAAAACGTCCGGCCGGGTTTCAGAACTTTTTAGTGACTATCTGTAATCCATTTCGGGCGATGGAAAAGAAGCGTCCATCGTTTCCTTTTGGGGGGAAGCCGGCTAGTATCTGGTCATAATCCAGTTGCTCATACTGAACAGCCGCTACATACCATTCGGTAGAATCTAGCCGGACATCGCGCAGGCTGGGTACCAATTCCGTCAGATCGGGCAGTCGCATTTTCAAAAATGCTTCCGGCGGGCCCTGAATGATCCATTGTTGAAAGAAGAAGGTCGGATAAGCGTGGTAAAAGGAAGCGACCACCATATCCGGATGGCCATCAGTGGCGACCTGTAAGGAATGGTAAGGACTTGTAATAGCCGCCTGCACGGAAATCCGGGGCGCTTCCAGGCGCAGGAGATCGCCGGGAGGAAATATTTTTTCCGATTCAAACCCACCCTGCCGAACCCGTACCCGGAACAGGGATTGCGGGTTCAAACCGGCCGGCAAAGGCACCTGGTTGCCGGCAGCGGTGGGCAAATACGTGGGATATCCGTTTTTCACCAGCGTCACAAAACGCTTGAAATCGGGGTCTACGGCGGTTACCTCCAGTTCATCCACCAAGCCATTACCGGCTGGTTCGATGGTTAAAAAGCGGTCGTCCGGTACAAAATCTGCCCATTGCAAAAAAATGGAATCCGAACCCGAACCGGCAACCGGCAGAAAGTACGACCGGAAGGGTTCGTCGGGACCCGGGCGCACGCGGATCACCATATCCGCCTCGCTCAAAGGATACGTGATGATGGAAGCGGTGTGGGTAGCGGGATCATAGCCGTTCATTCCGATACCGAAATTTAAAATTACCCCTGGAACAACCACGGAATCCACGCCATCCAGCCCGCTAATGATCACATGATGTTGGTTGTAAAACGGAGGGGAGGTGTCAACTTGGTCAGCAACAAAAGCGACGGACAGCCCATTTTTCACGTTGTAGATGGAGTGTACGTACGAAGGGATAGCTGTATTGCCGAGATGTACCAGATGCAGGTTATATGTTTCCAACACGTCCCTGGATTCGTAATCGAACTGTTCGGTCAGTTCCCTGCTGTCGGCAGGCACATCAAAAATTTTCAAAATATTGCCGTCATCGTTGGTGACCACCATCCAGTTCTGACCGGTTGAGTAGGTGAAAAAGTCAGCGTCTATGCGGTACGGATAGTTCATTTTGGCGCAGCCGGCGCAAAAGAGCAGCAGTAGCAGGCAGCATGGAAGTTTTTGCATAAGGCCGTCCGTTTTGGTAACAGGATTATAAAAGTACGGTTTCGGCCAGACTTTTAGAACGGGATGTTCTGCAGGCAATAAAAGGCCCTTCCGAAAGTTTATAGCACCGCTGCCAAAACGGTTTTATTTTTGTTGTCCTGATTGCAGGCAGATTATGGTCCTTTTCCCCATTCGTTTACCAGTGATTATTGCTCATCGTCTTCGTCTTATGTCCAAACTGGTTATTCTTCCCGCTTTTTTGCTGCTTTTTGCCTTGTCCGCTAATGCCCAGTGCATTTCCGGCGATTGTAAAAATGGCATCGGTACTTATAAATATCCTTCCGGCGCCAAGTATACCGGCCACTTCACCAATGGCGAGATCAACGGCGTAGGCGTCTGTTATTACACGGACGGCAGCAAATACCAGGGCGAATGGAAAGCCCGCTATCCCGACGGAAAAGGGACGAAAACCTATGCCGACGGTACGGTTCGCACGGGCCTTTGGAAACTAGGCAAACCGGTCGATCAGGCGGGTAAGGTGCTGGCCGAATACATTGCCAAAAAGAAAGAAGAACGTCAAAGCGACGGCACCGACGTACAATCCGGCTGCCTGAGCGGTGATTGCAAAAACGGCCAGGGGGTGTTCGCTTATCCCGACGGCAGCAAGTACGAAGGCCATTTTCAGGACAATAAATTCGACGGCCGGGGCACTTTCTATTTTGCCAACGGCGATAAATACGTCGGTAACTTCAAAGAAAACTACCCCGACGGCATCGGCACGCGTTTCCTGAAAGACGGCAGCGAAGAGTCCGGCGAGTGGAAACAAGGCGAATTTGTCGGCGCCAGCCTCGTGCAAAGCGGCAAGATCGGCTGCCTGGACGGCGACTGTGTGGATGGCCAGGGGACGTATGTGTATAAGGAAGGCTCGGCGAAGTACGTCGGTCATTTCCAGAACAGCGTTCCCCACGGATATGGCGTGTGCACCTATGCCAACGGCGATCGCTACGAAGGCGAGTGGGTAGAGGGCGCGTTCGGCGGCAAAGGCATACTCGCCCTGCGGGAAGGTACGGTCGTAACTGGTTACTGGCGTGCCGGCGAATACGTCGGCAAAGAGGCGCCCGAAGGTTACCAGCCTTCGACCACCAATCCCGTCGCTATGCCGCCGATCACGGTCGCCGCCCCCAAGGTCTGGGCAATTGTGGTGGGTGTGGCCGCCTATGACCACATGCCTGTGCTGCGGTATACGGACGACGATGCTTACCGCTTTTACGCATTTTTGAAAAGTCCGGAAGGCGGCGCGCTACCCGACGAGCAGGTAAGGGTCCTCATCGATGAAGAAGCGACCCGGGAAAACATCCTGAACTCCATGACCGAAGTCTTCGGGCAGGCCGGCTCCAACGACCTGGTGCTGTTCTACTTTTCGGGCCACGGCCTCAACGGCTCGTTTTTGCCCATCGATTTTGACGGATTTAACAATAAAATAGCCCACGAGGAAATTGCCGGCGCCTTTAATAAGTGCAAGGCGAAATATAAACTCTGCCTGGCCGATGCCTGCCACTCCGGCAGTATTCTGGCCATGCGTTCCGGAGAAACCGACCCGGTGCTGACGCAGTACTACCAGAGCCTGGCGAAATCGGTCTCCGGCACGGCGCTCATTATGTCGTCCAAAGCGGAGGAAACTTCTCTCGAATCGTCGGGTCTGCGGCAGGGCGTTTTCAGCCACTTCCTTATTCGCGGACTGAAAGGCGAAGCGGATAAGAATAAGGACAAGATCGTGAGCGTCCAGGAACTGTATGATTTCATTGCCGAAAGTGTGCGCGCTTATACCGGCAACCGCCAAAGTCCGGTGATCAAAGGCACGTATGATCCGCAAATGCCGGTGGCGGGGCTGCGGTGAGGAAAAGAGTTGAGGAAGTTGATAAAAAAGGTTGATAAAGTTTATAAAATAAGGGGTTTATAAGGTTGATAATCAGCTGTATAACCCCCTTTCTCATCCACCCTTTTTAAGAATCCGCGTATCCTTTATCTTTGCGCATGGAAATTTCCCTGCCTGCGCCAGAACGGCTGTACACCCCTGCTTTCTTGCTGCTTTGCGTCTCCCATGCCTTGTTTGCGGGCAGTTTCAACATGATGATCCCGGAGTTGCCGCACTATTTATCCGACATGGGCGGCGCGCAGTATAAGGGCCTGATCATCGCCCTGTTCACCATTACTGCCGGTGTATCCCGGCCTTTCAGCGGCAAACTGACCGACACCATTGGGCGACTACCGGTCATGTTCATCGGCGCTTATGCCTGCGTTATTTGCAGTTTGCTGTATCCGCAGTTGCATTTCGTGGCGGGTTTCCTCTTTTTGCGCTTTCTGCACGGATTTTCCACAGGTTTTAAACCGACCGGCTCCTCGGCGTATGTGGCCGATATCGTCCCTCCGCACCGGTTGGGCGAAGCGATGGGCATTCTGGGCATCAGCATGAGCGTGGGTGGTTCGGCCGCGCCGCCTTTAGGCAGCTGGCTGGTGCATACCTTTTCTATCAACGTGTTATTCTACGTATCGGCCGTGCTGGCCCTGGGCTCGGTGGTGATGCTGCTGAATTTAAAAGAAACCCTGCCCAACCGCCAGCGTTTTCGCTGGTCGCTGCTGAAAGTCGGCCGCGATGATATTTTTGATCCGAAAGCCTTGCCGGCGGCGGCCATGATGATTTTTTGCTACTTCAGCTATGGCGCCATTTTGACGCTGGTCCCCGATCTGAGCGATCATCTCGGGGTGAGTAACCGGGGCATGTTTTTTACGATCTTCACTTTAGCGAGCGTATCCACGCGGTTTTTTGCCGGCAAACTATCCGATACACTGGGCCGCGTGCCCGTGCTGCAGGCCTCGTCGCTGCTGATCGGCGTGGCGATGGCGGTGTTTGCCAACGTGACCACACCCAACGGACTGTACCTGGCTTCGGCTTTATTCGGACTGGGCAACGGCATTTTTTCGCCCGCCATATCCGCCTGGACGGTCGACCTTGGCGATCCCGGACGCAAAGGGCGGGCGCTGGCGACGATGTATATTGCCCTGGAAATGGCCATTGGCGGCGGCGCGGCTTTATCGGGCTGGTATTTTGCCGATCAAACCAGTCGCATGCCCGCCGTGTTCTATTTATCGGCCGCCTTCAGTTTTGCCGGCTTCTTCTATTTATTGCTCAAAAAATTCCCCCCGACCTCCCCCCCAATAACCAATAACCAATAACCAATAACCAATAACCAATAACCACATGCCCAGTCTGTCCCTCACCACCCGCAGCCTGCTTCTCGCCGTACTGGCCAGCTTTTCCATGGCACTTTTTGCCAAATCCCTGCTGCTGGATGACGGGGAAAGCTGGATCACGAGCGTATTTTCGGGGTCGACCTTTGCTTTGGGTATTGGCGGGCTCTGGCTGGGTATTCGCGGCGCCCGAAAGCAACGACGTTTGATGGCCTGGCTCGCACCGGCCATCAATGGCTTCCTGATCGTGGTTTTTATTACTTATTTATCGCTGCTGGAACGCGGACTGGCGCGCATGCTCTAACAACCATTAACCTTCCACCCGGCTCGGGAAAGTCAGGATGAAACTGCTGCCTTTACCGGGTTCACTGCGCACGTCGACCAGGCCCTTATGGGCGGTCATCACGGCTTTTACATAACTAAGCCCGAGGCCGAAACCCTTGACATTGTGCAGGTTACCCGTATGCACGCGGTAGAATTTATCGAACACATGTTTGCGGGCTTCTTTGCCGATGCCGATGCCCCGGTCTTGCACCGTTATTTCTACGCCCATGGGTACGGTGCGGGTATGGACCGTAATTTCCGGTTTATCCGGACTATACTTATTGGCGTTGTCGAGCAGGTTGTGGATAATGCTGGCGATGTGGGTCGCGTCGCCTTCGATCACCGGGCGGTCGGATTCTAGCTCGAGGCGCAGGGTGCCTTCGCGTTTTTCCACCTGCAGACTGAAATTGGCGACCGCCTGCTCGATCAGTTCGTGCAGGTTGACTTCGCTGAGGCGCACTTCAAAGTCTTTTTTATCGATCAAAGCCATTTGCAGCACCCGTTCCACCTGGCTGTTCATGCGCCGGTTTTCCTGGCGAATAATGTCCACAAAACGTTTGATCTTCTCCGGATGGCTCATGATCATCGGGCTGCCAATACTGTCGGCGGCCAGGGAAATGGTGGCAATCGGTGTTTTAAACTCGTGGGTCATGTTGTTGATGAAATCCGTTTTCATCTCGCCCAGTTGTTTCTGCCGGAAAATGACCTGAATGGTGTAGTAAAAACAAAACAGGATGATGCCGGTGAAAACGACCGACAGGATCAGCGTTTTCCAGACGGAACCCAACACGAGGCTGGTACGGCTGGGAAAATAAATGGATAAATAGCCTGGCGACTCGATATCCTGCTGAAAAAGCGCCACGCGATAGGGCGAGCTGAACAGTGTTGGCGCGCCGCCCTGCGAAATTTGCGGGCTGTTGTCTTCCACCACAAAGTGGTCATTGACAACGACATAGCTGCTGCGACTTTTAGAATATACGCCGTACTGGTATTCCGAATGCATGCCGCGGTTGTTCAGTTCTTCGGCAATGGACTGGGCCAGCAGATCGAGGTGAATACGCTCGGCCAGGGGTTTACTATCGACCAGTTGACTGACTTTCATGTATTCCCACATGGTCACGTTATCCTCAAAACCCTGGCCTTTCACCTGTTTGGAATTGGTCGGATTAGGGAGGCTATCGGCCTGTTCTTTTTTCCGCAGGGCGTACCCATTTTCCAGGTATTTAGCGGCCTGGCGGACGTTCCGGCTTGCTTCCCCGCCTCCCCGGGAGTTGTTGAGGGCTTCCAGTACGGCAGCGTTTTCATAGTACTGGAGCTTATCGGCCACGCGATTGAGCGCGGAGTACACGTTTTTGTCAAATTGCTCCTCATTCAAGCCAATGTTCCAGCCAATCCAGTAAATCTGGAGACAGATCAGTCCGATGAGTGCCGCGGACATAAGGCCAATAATGAGTCGAATACGACGAGGATTCATGTAGAAAGAGCTAAATGATGCGGGCTGTTAAGCAACAGGAACAAACCAACGCAAAAATGTATGCCGGTCCATGGGCGGAAAAGGGCAGTTTAACCCGCGTTTAACGGAAATTATAAACAGCCTTAACCACCGGTCATTTGCGACTGCAGCAGATATACGCCGGCGCCGGCTAAAAAACCCAGCACCGCCAGCCAGGAAATATGCCGCAAGTACCACAAAAAATCAATGCGTTCCATGCCCATAGCCGCTACGCCCGCTGCCGAACCAATAATGAGTGCGCTACCGCCCGTGCCGGCGCAATAGGCCAGGAATTCCCAGAAAAAATGATCGGTCGGGTAAAGCTGCATGGAATACATGCCTTGTGCGGCGGCCACCAGCGGCACGTTGTCGACCACGGCCGAAAGGAAACCAATACAAATACCAATGATCGTAATATTCCCCATGGTGCGGTCGAGCCAGCCGGCTAAATGTCCCAGCACGCCGATGCTTTGCAGGGCCGATATAGCGACCAGAATACCCAGAAAAAACAGGATACTCGGCGTATCCACTTTGCGCAGGGCATGCACGACGGAGCGTTCGCCTTTTTCAATTTCATCCTTCCCGCTGTGAATCATTTCGGTTACGATCCACATGACGCCAAGGCCCATCAGCATGCCCATGAAGGGGGGTAAATGGGTGATGGTTTTGAAAATGGGCACGAACAACAGCACCCCAATACCCAGACTGAACACGGCGCCCCGTTCCAAAGCCGTAGACGTTATGCGCTCGTCGCCGGGCAGCCCCTTGGGTGGTTGAACCTCTCCTTTTAAACGGAACTGACAAAACAGGAGGGGGATCAGCAGGCAAACCAGGCTGGGCAGAAACAGTTTGAGCACAATGTTGACCGGGGTAATTTGTCCGCCAATCCATAACATCGTGGTGGTCACGTCCCCGATCGGCGACCAGGCGCCCCCGGCATTCGCGGCGATCACCACCATGCCGGCAAACAACAGGCGGTCTTCGCGCCGGGCGATGAGTTTGCGCAACAGGCTGACCATAACGATGGTGGTGGTCAGGTTATCTAGGGCTGCCGACAGAAAAAAGGTGATGAAGCAGGTCAGCCAGAGCAGTTTCCGTTTATCCGTGGTGCGAATACGGTCGGTGACCAGGACGAAACCATCATGGGCGTCGATCAGTTCGACAATGGTCATGGCGCCCAGCAGGAAGAATAAAATGCCCGAAATTTCGCTCATGTGCTCGTTCAACTGATGGGCGACTTCCGCTTTGTCGGGTTGCCCCAGCATATATACGGTCCAGCAGAGGGTGCCCGTAAGCAAGGCAAAAGCGGCCTTATCGATTCGCAGGGGGTGCTCCAGCATAATAGCGATGTACCCCAGTACGAAGATTATTACGGTGACTGTTTCCATAGCCTGTAAAATTAGCTGGTTTTAAAAATACGGGATGTACCTATTTTAACGCCCGCAATCACTTCAACTTCACAACTATGACCAATATTCAAGGCCCCGCTATTTTCCTGGCCCAGTTCATGGGCGACCAGGCTCCTTTCAACTCCCTCGAAAGTATTTGCCGCTGGGCTGCCTCGCTCGGTTATAAAGGCGTACAAATTCCTACCTGGGATGCGCGCCTGATCGATCTGGAGCAGGCCGCCGCCAGTCAGGACTACTGCGACGACCTGCGCGGCCGCGTGGAAGCCTGCGGTTTGCGGATCACGGAACTGTCGACCCACCTGCAAGGCCAGTTGGTGGCGGTGAATCCCGCTTACGACCTGTTGTTCGACGGTTTCGCCCCGGAAACGCTGCGCGGCAATCCAAAAGCCCGTACCGAATGGGCGGTCCGCACTTTGCAACAAGCTGCCAAAGCCAGTCAGCGGCTGGGTTTACTGGCCCACGCCACTTTTTCCGGGGCCCTGCTCTGGCCGACCGTTTATCCCTGGCCACAGCGACCCAAGGGACTGGTGGAAGCCGGATTTAAAGAACTTGCCGCGCGCTGGTTACCCATTTTGAACACCTTCGACGAATGCGGGGTCGACCTGTGTTATGAAATTCACCCCGGCGAAGACCTGCATGACGGCGTCACTTTCGAGCGTTTTCTTGCGGCGACGAACAACCACCCGCGCTGCCGAATTCTCTATGATCCTTCGCACTTTGTACTGCAACAACTTGACTACCTGCAATATATCGACTTTTATCACCCGTATATCAAGATGTTTCACGTGAAAGACGCCGAGTTTAACCCGACCGGTAAAAGCGGCGTGTACGGCGGCTATCAGGACTGGATTGACCGTCCGGGACGTTTTCGTTCGCTGGGGGACGGGCAGGTGGATTTCGCATCTATTTTTTCCAAACTGGCGCAGTATAACTACGCGGGCTGGGCAGTGCTGGAGTGGGAATGCTGCATTAAGGATTCCGAACAGGGCGCCATAGAAGGAGCGCCTTTTATTCAGGACCATATCATTAAAGTGACGGAAAAGGCGTTTGATGATTTTGCCGGCAGTGAAACCGATGATGGTTTGCTGCGGCGGATCATGGGGATTTAATAAAGTCGATAAACATCAAGGTTAATGCTTTTTCCCCGCCCCTCATTTACCGGACTACCACCCTTATGAAGCACACCGGCTGGTTTATGCTGGCAATCATTTTTTCCAGTTGCTCGCGGGCGGAGGGGAAAAGCACGTCCGATGTACTACAGTATTTGTTGCGGCAGGACGGCTGGGTGGCCTGGCTGGTCTGCCTGGTGCTGGTATTTTTCCTGGTGACGTTGCTGCGTGTTTTTCGTTTCGGGCTGCACATGGCGCTGCGCAGCATCCGGCAGGGTTACCGGTTTACTTTCAGCTGGGGAAAACGCCATCTGCTTTTCATGCTCCTGACGGGTACGCTGCTGTGGTTATGCAGCGACTGGCTGATCAGCGGTTTGCAGGAAATAGAGCAGCGTTACCTGCATCCAGTGTACGTAAATGAATTCGGCAGCCTGAGCGAGGAGCACCTGACGGCCATTTACGAGGCGGAACTGGCTAAAAAAGTCGATCCTTATCAGCAAGAGGTGGTGATCAAGCGCACCCGGGAAATTGCCGCGAAAATCAAGTCCACACCGCTGACCATTTATCAGTGCGCCCATCTCGAATGCGGTCTCGACCCATTCACGGTGCGGCGCGACAAAGTGGCGGCCGGCTGGATCCAGTTTACCCGCGCGGGTATCAGCGGGCTGCGATACCAGGGCAAAGCGGTGCCTTATGAGTCGGTTTTGCAGGCCTGCGCGGTGAAAGACGCCGTTTTTATTATGAATTTAACGGAGGTGTATCTGAATTATCAGTACCAGCGGGCGGGCCGTATACCGCTGGATAACACCATCGATCTGTACCTGGCTTTGTTTGCACCGGCGCTCATCGGCGCGGAGTACGATCAGGTGGTTTATCAGGGCTACGGCAATCCGAGTTACTATAAAAATGATGGTCTCGACGGCTGGTTTATCGCCGATACCGGCGATGGGCGCAAGCAGATTTTTCACAAGGATGCCGCCAAAGACGGCAAGATCACGATCCTCGAAATGTTCCTGGCGCTCGAGTCGAAAAAGAACAAACTGGTGCAGCTTTACCAGAAATAGGGCGGCTGAATTCAAAACTTTTTTTAATACCTTTGTCGCCAGCTTTAAAAACCCGGCTTTTTTTGCCTGGTTTTTCTTCCTCTTTTTGGCCAAATAATCAAGTCCCGCCCACCCATACAGGCCTGCATGCAGTGACAAATACTATTTGATCCATGAACAAGTTCCCTCGGCTAATCTGCCTCGTGCTGGCCATTTGCGCTGCCCTGCCCGTTTTTGCCGAAACGAAATCGCAACAGGTGGAGCGTTATTTAGGCTCTTACCGGTACGAAAATGACCGCCCCCGCGGTACGGTCAAGTTTATTTTTCAAAAAGCAATTCTTAAGCGGACCGGTACGGGCAAGAAAACCTACCAGTACCTGCTTTTCAATGAGCCTTTTTTCTCGAATGAAGATAATGCCGGCCGATTGATCGGTATTCAGATCGTCAATAACGGTAAAACCACGACGATCCGGCCCGAGTCGCCGGAAAATGCCGCCAACATCCCGGAAGCCGAAGCGCAGGCCACCCGCGTAAATGTGCCCAGTGATATTGTTCGTCCGCGGCAGGGGAGTAGCGTTGGTGTCGGTACCATGCTCGACAGCAATAAAATTGCCGGCAACCTCAACCAGGCCAAAGAAACCATTACGGGCTGGAAGGGCGCGGCCTGGCAGTCCATTCGCCCGGTCTGGGCTTTTGTGATGTGGATTTTCAGCAGCATCATCGTGATCCTGATCTGTTTTGCGGGTTTGTGCCGGTACGTGGCTAAAACGGCGGCCAACGAAAGCCTGATGACGAATTACGGGCGCATCCTGGTGGGTCGCTGGATCGTTTCCGCCCACCAGAACGCGGCGGCCTTACTGCTGCTCATCACCTGGATCATCGCCATCGTGCTGCTCATCGACGTCTTTATGTGGCTGGTCTACCTCAACCTTTCGGTCTGGCTGCTGGTGCTCATCTGGTTCCCTATTCTCTGGATCGCCGAAAAACTGACCAGCTGGATCGTGCCCAATATTCCTATTTCCGACGAGACGGGCATTCGTAGAGCTTGATCTACTAACCACGGTTTTTAAAAATTTATTTACCACGACGCCACAACGGGACACGACGAGGTTTGCCCCCTCTGACGTCGTGTATCCTCGTGCCGTCGTGGTGATAAAAAAACGCGGTATGATTTGGCTGGCAACCACTCAGGTACTTACAGCGTTGCATTTGGCGTTCACCGTAAATCAGCTTCGTCGGTTTGGTTTATAGTGTTGTGTTCATTTACGATTGATGATTTTCGATGTGGATTTACCAGAGGGTTTGGTGTTTTTTACTCGTGTTGGCAGCGCCGCAGTTGTTGACTGCTCAATCCCTGCGCCTGGCCGTTTCCCCCGCCAATCAACCAGCCTTTACCGAAGCCATAAGCGACTTTCGTTTTAAAGCCGTTGAGGACCAAAATGATACGCTGACGTTCACCTGGCCCGATACCAGTACCTACACCTTTCTGTGCCAGGCCTTACTCCGGCACCTCTACACCAAATCCTACCTCACGGCCTCGCTCGATAGCCTGCAAATTTCCGGCGCCGACGTTCGCGCCCGCCTGTACCTGGGTCCGCCCATCCGCTGGGTAGCGTTGCAAACCAACACCCAAGAGCACGACGACTGGTTGAAATCTGCCGGGTTTCGCGCTAAAAATTTCACGGAAAAACCCCTGCAGTACAGTGCCCTGCTCGCCCTCGAACGAGCCGTTTTGGAACAGGCGGAAAACAATGGTTATCCTTTTGCCAGCATCCAGCTCGACAGCGTGGTGCTGACCGACAGCGGCAGCGTGTCCGGCATTTTGCAGGTGCAGCCCGGTAAGTATATTACGTTTAAAGGCATTAAAATTGTCGGCGACGTGCAACTGCCGGCCGCTTATTTGCCCAATTATCTGGGGCTGCGCCCCGGCAGCACCTACAGCCGGGCGCGGGTACTGCGGCTGCGCGATCAACTGCGTACCCTCCTGTTTGTGGATATGACCAGCAATCCCAGCGTGACCTTTGCCGGCCAGGAAGCGACCATCAATTTATTTTTGCAGAAAAAACGCGCCAGCCGTTTCGATTTTTTGATCGGTCTGCTGCCCCAGCCCAATAACACCGACGGCAAACTGCTGGTGACCGGTTCGCTTAGTGCCGCTTTTCAAAATGCCCTGAACTTGGGCGAACACTTTGCCGTCGAGTTCGAGCGCCTGCGCCCGGAGACCCAAAAGCTGGACGTGCAGGCCGGCATACCCTATTTGTTCGGTACACCGTTCGGGGTAGAAGGGCGGCTCAACATCTTCCGCCGCGACAGCACCTGGGTAGATGCGCAGTCGGAGCTGGGCGTCCAGTACCTGTTCACCGGCAACGATTACATTAAGTTTTTCTGGGAAAACAGGCGGTCAACGCTGCAAAAAGTGGACACACTGACCGTGCTGCAAACCCGCCGCCTGCCACCTAATCTCGACCTGAAACAAAACGGGTTCGGTCTGGAAACCGGCCTGAACCGGCTGGACTACCGTTTTAATCCTCGCAGCGGCTGGTCGCTGCTGCTCAAAACAGTGGCCGGTTTTAACTCCGTACAACGTAACAGCCAGATTGAAACCCTGCGTGACACGGACGACCCGGCGTTTAGTTTTTCCAGTTTGTATGATACCGTGGCCGGTCGGGTAGCACGCTATCGCCTGGAAACGCGGGCCGAAGTTTTTTTGCCGGTCATGGCGCGCAGCACCATCCGCATCGGCTTTCGCGGGGGCGGTATTTTTTCGGAGAAAAAAGTTTTTGCCAACGAGCAGTACCGGTTGGGCGGCACCAAACTGCTGCGCGGTTTCGATGAAGAAAGCCTGTTCGCCACCCGGTTTGCCGTGGCCACCGCCGAATTTCGGCTGCTGATCGGGCCCAACTCCTACCTGGCGGCGTTTAGCGATTATGCCTATCTGGAAAACATTACCAACCGAACCAAGGCTTACCTGCGACCACTGGGTTTGGGCGTGGGATTGAATTTTGAGACCAAGGCCGGCATTTTCGGCATCAGTGTAGCAGTGGGCCGGCGCGATGTGGGGCAAAGCGTGGATCTGCGGGCCGCGAAGTTTCACCTGGGCTATGTGAGCTTGTTTTAAAAAGAGCCTTTCAATTTTAGTCCGCCTATTGCACTAACAGTTTGATAAGTGCTACTTTTCCGACTGAATTGACAGACACCCGTTTATGAAAATAAAATTCTGCGGCGCCGCCCGTGAAGTCACCGGTTCGGCCCACCTGCTCACCCTCGACGATGGTTATCAAATCCTGCTCGACTGCGGCCTGTATCAGGGCGGTGGCGACGATGACGGCCAGGCCCAGGAATCGGCCGAAGCGAAGGCTTCCCCCATGACGAACTTCAACAATAAATGGCTGTTCAATCCGGCTGAAATCGGCTGCCTGGTACTGAGCCATGCCCACATCGATCATACCGGGCGGGTACCCAAGCTGGTCGCCGACGGCTTTACCGGGCGTATTTACGCCACCCAGGCCACCCGCGATCTCTGTGCGATCATGCTGCTGGATTCTGCCAAGATCCAGGAAGGCGATGCGGCTTATTACAACAAAAAGAAGGCTTTTAGTGATCCGGAACGCGTGCCCTTGTACACCGTGGAAGACGTGGCGCAAACGCTCAAGCAATTCGTCGGCTATAACTACGAGCAATGGTTCGATATTCATCCCAACGTGCGGGTGATGTACCGCGATGCCGGGCATATTCTGGGCAGCGCCACGGTGACCCTGGAAATTACGGAAGGGGAGCGCGTCATTCGCCTGGGTTTCAGCGGCGATATTGGTCGCCCCAACCGCCCCATTCTCGGCGATCCACTGCCGATGCCACCGCTCGACTACCTGATTTGCGAAAGTACCTACGGCGACCGCGAACACGAAAGCGAGCCGGACGAGGTGGACCGTTTTCTGGAAATCGTCCGTCATACCTGCATCGAAAAGAAGGGGAAACTCATTATACCGGCTTTTTCCGTGGGCCGTACCCAGGAGATCGTGTACATGCTCGACCGGCTGGAACAGGCCGGGCGCCTGCCGAAAGTGCCGGTCTTCGTGGATAGTCCGCTGGCGGTTAATGCGACCGAGGTGTTCATTAACCACCCTGAGTGTTTCGATTCCGAAGTCCACCGGTACATGATAGACGATAATAACCCCTTTGGTTTCAATGGCTTATCTTACATCCGTACCACAGACGGCTCGAAAGCGCTGAACGTGAATAAACAGCCCTGCATCATTATTTCCGCTTCGGGGATGATGAACGCCGGCCGTATTCGCCACCACTTGCTGAACAATATTGAAAACGCGCGGAACACCTTCCTGATCGTGGGTTACTGTACGCCGAATACGCCCGGTGGCAAACTCCGGGGAGGGGCAAAAAGCCTGTACATCATGGGGCAGCATAAACAGGTGCTGGCCGACGTGGAAGTGATGGATTCCTTTTCCGCTCACGGCGACCGCGTTGAAATGCTGGACATGATCCGCAATCAAATGGAAACGGTCAAGAAAATCTGGCTGGTGCACGGTACGCTCGACCGCCAGGAAAAATGGCGGGACTACTTACTGGAACATGGGTTTAAAACGGTTGGTATACCGGAATTAGGCGAGGTGGAGCAGCTTTAAGATCCAGACAAATCAAGCAGGATGGCAATGTTTGCATCGATCATTTGCTGTTTTTGGCTGGTGAGGACACCTATTTTCCGAACAAAGCGGCGATTGTCAATGGCGCGTAGCTGGTCAATAAGAATATCCGAGGGATAGGTCATGCCGGATTCCCCGGCCGGCAAATGAATGCGTAACAGGGTTGCACCCTGCACTATTTGCGTGGAAACCGGACAAATGACCGTGGATGGATGCTTGCCATTTAATAAGTCGGTCTGAACGACGATAACGGGTCTGGTTTTGCCGGGTTCGGTGCCAAAACGCGGGCTTAAATCGGCAATCCAAACCTCATATTTAGTAATCATACAGGGTATTAATAATTATTCAGGTAATAAATTGGCATCCTCTATCTGCTCCATTTCTGATAACATTTCCATAGAACTCTGGGCAACCAGACGACTTTCCTCTTGTAACTTCCTGGCTAAAAGCAGCCGGTTTTGAACGCGGTTATAATAGCTGACCGCTTCATTTATGTAATTATTGCGGTTTTGTTTCAGCTGCGCCAGTAAGGCCTCTGTTTCACTAAAAATTCCGTCCTGTAACTTAAGCGAGAGCGATTTCATAGATTCTAATAGCTGACTGGTGATACTGCAAAGATATGCTTTTAGTGCGAAAGTTTACATTACCGTCCCCTTCTTCACCCGCTCCAAGCCGGCAATTAATGCCAGGAAACCCAGGAAAAAGGCCACCCGGAGTGCCCAAAGAACGACGGGTACATCCGCCAGCGTCCACTCCGCCCATTTACTCAAACCAAACAGGCTCAGGGCTACGGCGATATAAAACCCCATGCGCCCCATTTCATACGGCACCGGGTGATGCCTGCGGCCAATGTACCAGGTCATACCGCTCATAAAAGCGTAACAGACCAGCGTGGCCCAGGCAGCGCCGACATAACCCATGGCCGGCACCCATAACAAATTGAGGATCAGCGTGATCAGTGCTCCACCAACGGAAATCCAGGCGCCCAGACCGGTGCGGTCTTTGAGCCGGTACCAGACGGAAAAGTTGTAAAAAAGTCCCAGCAGCAGATTCGCAACCAGCAAAATCGGCACGACATGTAGTCCACCCCGAAAACTTTCTCCCAAAAACTCTTTAATAATATCCAGAAAGAGGAGAATACCCAGCATGCCCACCGTGGCCACGATGGTAAACCATTTGGTGGCGTTGGCCTGAATTTTCAACGCGTCCTTATCTGCCGCATGCCGGAAGAAAAATGGTTCGGCGGCGTAGCGGTAAGCCTGGGTAAACATGGTAATGAGCATCGCCAGCTTATAATTGGCGGAATAAATGCCCAGTTGCGCCTGGTTTTCCTCGAGGGTGCCGGGCAGTAAGCGTGTCAGTATCGCCCTGTCCAGCATTTCGTTGGCTACGCCCGCAAAGGTGACCAGGATGAGCGGACCGGCGTATTTCAGCATTTTAGTCCATAAAACCGGATCAAAATTCCGGCGGATCATGCGCAATTGCGGCAGCAACAGCAGCAGGGTGATGGCGCTGGCGACTAAATTGGCCAGGAAAATATAGGCAACCCCGAGTCCCGGCGCCCAGACATAGTGCACCCAGTCCCAGCCATTTTTAGCTGCCCAGGGGCAAAAAAGTAGCCAGAACAGGTTGAGGCTGATGTTTATACCGATCCAGGCAAGTTTGGCGAAGACAAAGCGTCTGGGCCGCTGTTCCAGCCGGAGCCGGGCGAAAGGCAGCTCGGCCAGGCAATCCAAAGCCAGGATAAGGGCCAGCCAGCGGATGTACTCCGGATGCGCTGAATATTGCAGAAAATCGGCAATGGGCTGGGCGAAAACAAACATCAGGGTCACGATCACCGTCGTGCTGCTCAACAGCGAAATCATCGCCGTGGAATACGTGCGCTCCCGATCTTCCAGCGGCGTTCCGAAACGGAAAAAGGCGGACTCCAGGCGGTAGGAAAACACGACCATGAAGAAACCGGCGTAAGCATATAACTGGTTCGACATGCCGTACTCCGCCTGCAGGAGGGTCCTGGTGTATAAAGGAACCAGCAAATAATTCAGGAAACGCCCAAAAATGCTGCTCAGGCCGTATAGCGCCGTTTCGCCGGCCAGTTTTTTGATTAAAGACATGTTTGGGCGATAGGGAAGTTTGAGTGGTTGGCGAGGTTTGTTGGGTTGACTATTTGATGGTCAGGTATTTAAAATCCGGGCCAAAGGTAAAATCCGGAACCAGAGATTTGGAAAAAAATGTCCCCGTTCAGCGCAGGCCGAACGGGGACATTTTTTAGACTACAAACCAACCAAACCATCAAACCAACTTGCTTGCTTGCTTATGAAAGGGTGCTATGGGTTTGCTGAGAACATCTCTTACCCCATTTCCTGCACGACCTCCGTCACTTCGGGGACCATGCGTTTCAGCATACCCTCAATGCCGGCTTTCAAAGTAACCGAGGAAGAAGGGCAGCCGCTACAGGAACCCTGCATGGTTACGTACACCTTACCATTCTCAAAAGCTTTGAATTCGATGTTTCCGCCATCGCCTTCAACGGCTGGTTTCACGTACATATCGATGAGGTCTTTCACTTTTTTGGCGATTTCGCCGCCTTCGCCGGTAAACTGTACGGCATTACTGGCGGCGGCCAGTTGTTCGGCATGTTCGGCGAAACCGTCGGTGACCACCACGCCACCATTTTCCAGGTAGTTTTTGACGAATTCCTTCAGTTTGAGCATCATATCCGCCCATTCGTAGTTGAATTCCTTGGTAATCGTGACGTAGTTATTGTTGAAATAAACACTGCGCACATAGGGCAGTTCCATCAACGTATTGGCCATCGGGCTCCATTCGGCAGCCTCGTCTTTATCCTTGAACTCGGCAATGCCGCGATAGAGCATCCGGTTGGTCACGTATTTCAGTGATTCCGGGTTCGGCGTTTCTTCCGTGTACAACATCACGGGGCTTTTAGCTGTGGCTTCCATCTTTTGTATGACTTGATTTATAAAAAGTAGGCAAAGATAACACTCCGCAGCGGACTTGGTTCAGCAGCCGGGCCTACGTTAACTTCAATTTTTTTCCCGGCAACCGCTGCCAGCTCGGATGCGACGACTCCAGTCCGCGGCGGCTGATCACCCACAATAAGGGCATATTAGGCTTCTGTTGCGGTGGTTCGGCAAAACCGTCGGTGAAATAAATGAGCGCATCGGGTCGCTCCAGGTTCGCCAGGTCGATGGGTTCGCTGAAACTGGTACCGCCCCGGCCTTCCACCGCGTCGGGCGTCGCGCCCCGATAGGCATACCGCCGGCTGATCCGCGTATCGCATTCGACAATTTCCACTTCGGCCCCCGAGCGCCAGAGCTGGAATATTTCGTTGAAAAAAGGTTCCAGATCTTCCTGGCCAATACTGCCCGAGGTATCCAGCGCTACCATCAGCCGTTGCCGCCGCCGGATCTTCACGCCGGGCACCGTACCGAAACGCTTGCTGGGTCGCTGGATCGTGTTGCGCAAACGGGTACTGGCGGCGCTGCCGGCGAACAAACGCAGCAGACCGCGCCAGTTGATTTCGGCCGGCGGACGATATAGCCGGGTTTGCAGCAGTTCGCGCAGTTCGCCGGGTAAATTGCCCCAGGCATGGGCGTTGGTGCGCTGGTGGGCAGTGCGCATAAGGCTGTCGAGCTGGGTTTCGATCACCTTGTTTTCCAGTTCGGAGCGGCTGCGGATCTCCTGCCAGGGCTGATGCCGTTCCAGGCCATGCGAGTCGGAGCGAATTCTTTGCAGGGTTTCGGCGTCGGGCGAGCCGGATTCACCCCCGCTGGCGCCATTCCGCAGTTCCTCTATTTTTTTGTAGTAGTAAAACCAGGTTTGGCCCGCCTGCAAATGCAGATCCGGGAAACTCTCCAGAAAAATACTGTCGTCGGGCAACTGCGAACGGGTGATGTATTGGTTGACCACCAGGTCGAAAGCCACGTTGAGCAGGCGGCTATCCAGAAAAGGCTCGCGGATCAGCAGGTGCAAAAACACGAGGTGCAGCATTTCATGTTTCAACACGCCGTAGCGGTGTTCGGAACTGGTCAGCACATTATCCCAAAAATCTCTATTTACATAGAGTGTCAACGAGTTATGACCAAGTCCCACGGCCAGGCTATCGACCGGATGGCCCTTGCCGACGACCTCTTTATTAATGCTGCCGAACAGGTGGGCATAAAACGGTTCGCGCAGCAGCAGCGCAATGCCGGTACGGGAAAGTTCGTCGAGGATGCGGGCGTGGGACATAGGAGACAGGAGACAGGTGACAGGAGACAGGGAATGGTAGAGCATAGTCCTGAAGTCTATTGTCCAAGGTCTAACGTCCAACTTCTCCCGTTTAGGGCGTCTGCTGGGGCTGCATTTTCAGATCCAGTTCTTCCAGTCGAACAAGGCGTTCGAGGTTCAGTTCAATTTTGCGGAAGGGATTGCCGCTCAGATCGAGGCTGCGCAGTTCCGTGCAATCGCCCAGAAACGGCGGCAGGGACTCCAAATGGTTGTTTTTCAGGTGAATTTGTTCCAGCAGCGGCGCATTTTCCAGAAAAGCCATGTTGGTAAGGGCGCAGCGCAGGAAGGACACTTCGCGCAGTATGGGGAAGGGTCCGAGCCGTACTTCGCCCACGACGGGGTAGCCGTCTACGATGAGTTTTTCCATTACTGGGCTGCCGTAGGGGCCGCCTTCAGGGACCAGCATGGGCTGCCGGGGGCGAAAAGAACCGCGTTTTATGCTGAGGGTGCGAAGCTGCGGCAGTTGGAACAGGGCGACCGGAAACTCGTCGAGCCGGGTGTTTTCGATGAAAATACTTTCCAGCGGCAGCTTTTCCAGGTGTTCGAGCGAGGCCGCCAGATCAAAAGCTTTGTGGGCCGGCAAGGCCAGGTAGTGGATGAAATCCAGGGTTGCCAGCGCCGGGGATAATTGATTTTCCGGGTAAAGCGAGAGATTAAGCGTCTGGTGAGCGGTGATGAAATAATTGCTGCGCGCCTCGCCAACGCGGTGCCAGTTGCACATTTTATAAGCCAGCAAAAAGTCGAACAGGTCGAAATCGGCATTACTGTATTTACCCAGGTATTCGACCTCGTTGTAGTAGTAGGCGGCGCTTTCCTTGAGTTTCTGGGCTTGCTTGGTCGTTGCCGGCGACGCATTTTTGGCCAGCAGGTTCATCGCGCGGTCGGCTACTTCCTTGCGGTGATGAAAACAGGCAATACCGAACAAATATCCCAGCAGCCGTTGGTTGACTCCACCTCCCGTGATGAGTTCGAGCAGCAGCGGACAGTTGTCGGTACTTTCATCACGCAGCAAACGGGTGATTTGATTGGTGTACTGACCGGCATCGTCTGCGGTGAGGTAGTGGCCTGTTTGATCCATGTGTTGGTCGCGCCGTAGGAAATGCGGGTAAAAGGCCAGCTTCCTGCGTAAGCGGGGTCAAATTTACGGTTTCCAGGGGCATTTTTCGGACTTAAACAACCGGGCAATCAATTTTCATTTTTTTTTGAAAACAATAGTAGGCAAATCTGCATTACGCAGACCAACAAAACAGTAAATCACCATGGATGTCCAGGAAGGCAAAGCAAAATTCATTGAATCATGGGGCAAAATGGGCACCGATTGGGGGATCAACCGGACCATGGCCCAGGTGCATGCCCTGCTTCTGGTTGCCCCGGAAGCTATGACCGCTGACCAGGTGATGGAAGGCCTGCATATTTCCCGCGGCAACGTGAATATGACCCTGCGCGCGCTGATGGACTGGGGGCTGGTCCATAAACAGCTCAAATCCGGCGAGCGGAAAGAATATTTCTATGCCGAAAAAGATATGTGGATAGTGGTGCGCCAGATCATTATCAACCGCAAAAAACGAGAACTGGAACCCATGCTCAAGGTGCTGGATGAAGTCGCCAACGTAGAAGAAAATTCCCCGGAGGCCGAAAGTTTTTGCGCTGTGGTCCGCGATATCCGCGTTTTTTCCAGCAAAGCCAACCAGACCCTCGATGCGCTCATCAAGGCCGACTCCAACTGGTTCACGAGTATTTTCATGCGTATGGTCCGGTAAGGTTAAATGTTGTTGGATGTTGCGCTACCTTATTCGTGTAGTTCCGTAGATATTACCAATACCATGTCCTAGTCCCCAAAAACTAATAACCATTACCCATTAACCAAACGCACGATTTCCACCCATTTCTTCCCTTTTGAAATTTGCAGATAAGGTGTACAAACTGCGCCCATGTGCTGAAAAACGTGGCCGACGCCGGCGTCCATGCTGCCTTCAAAATCGAAGGCCAGTTTTTGGGTAACGCAGAAATCCAGGATAGCGGCATAAAGCAGGTAGTTAGCGTGGTTGAGCGGCGTATCCGGCTGAAAACCGGAGAGTAAGCCATAAGCGCTGCGGTGATCGCGGGTCAGGTACTGCACGTTTTGAATATGGCCGCTCTGGCGGTGCCGGGTGATAAATATATGCCTGGCCTGATTTTTTTCGGCTGCCTCATCCAGACTTCGCAGCAGACTTTCGCGCACTGGTTTTTGAATCCTGCGTGGAGAGCCGGCCAGATAGATCGGCCAGAAATCATCGAACTGATCCGTCATTTCCACCTGATAGTCCGCTTCGGCCTGGCGAATTTTTTTGCGGGTGCTACTGCTCAAGGCGGCGGGCCAGTTTTCGTCGGGCGCTGCTAAGAGGTAGGTATAGCGGGTGTTTAAATGAAAGCCGGCCCAGTGAAAGGGGAGTCCGTTGGTGATGGCGGGGTATAAATTTTGTTGAAAAAAAACGTTGGCCGGGAGTTGCTGCAGGAGTGCCGTGCAGGTCTTTTGCTCGAAATCATAGCGGCTGCCGGTTTTGAAATCCGGGTTGGCGGGGTAGTGCAGCCAGGGGCCGCCGTAGGTCGTGAGGGGCGGCTGGCGCAGCATGGAGATGCCCCCGCGGCGCTGGAGGAAGTAGGGCCAGCAGCCGGTAATTTCCCTGGCAGCGTTTTCGGTCAGTCCAACGTCCCATTGTTCGGAACCGCAGACTGCATCGAGCCACCAGGGCTGCGCGTGGAGCGGTGCCGGGTGATGCTGACAGAAATTCAGGTAACGGGTTTTGTTTCCGGTCACGGGATCGATATTTTTGCCGTTTATCTTTGGCGCCGCAAAAAACTGATTTTCAACGAAAGCATCTGTCCAATCCACAAAACATGACCCTGCAAGAGTTTTTCGATTACCTCAATGCCAATCCTTTGGTCGTACTGGCCTATTTTCTCATGGTGCCCTTTTCAGCTTTACTGGCCAATTTCATGGGCCGCGGAGAAGGCCACCTGAGTCCCTGGAAATATTTATACGCCATACTGATCTATGCGGTATGCATTCCGGGCATTTTTGTGGTCGCTTTGGGCATTTACATGTTTTTATTTGAGCGCGGCAGCAGCATTTTCAATATGAATTTACTCACCCAGGCGCTGCCGGTCATTTCCATGATCGCTACGCTGGCCATCGTTCGCCGCAACGCACCCTTCGGTTTTATTCCCGGTTTTGGCAAACTGTCGAGTCTGATGGTGATGATCAGCGCGATCTTTATTTTAATGTATTTTCTGGACCGCATACACCTCGTGGCCTGGGTCAATGTACCGGTGCAGTATTTGGTCGTGATTGTGGTGGTCCTGCTGCTGACCTTCCGTGCCGGACTTAAACAAATGGTTTCCTGATGATTACCTCGCAAATAAGCCGTGCCCGGGGAAGATGGGTGAAAGTGATCGGACTGCCGGGCAGCCTGTTGGTGCTGCTGATATGGGGCGCCTGCGATGGTTTGCAAAAAGAAAACAAGCAGCTTTTTACGCCCGAAGACACCCAGGTGGTCGTCGCCCGGGACGTGGAAATTCTCTACTCCGATAGCGCCATACTCCGGGTACGGGTGCAGGGACCACAGTTGTTTAATTTCGACGATCGGGAAAATCCGCGGCAGGAATTTCCGGCGGGGGTGAAAATTGAATTCCTGGAACCCGACCTGTCGGTGAAAAGTACGCTGACCGCCAAAACCGCCACCCGTTTCCCGGAAAAGGGCCAGATCATTGCCCGCGACAGCGTCGAGTTGAATACCATTAAAAATGAAAAACTGGAGACCGAAGAATTGATCTGGGATGAAAAAACGGCCAAAATTTTTACCGATAAATTCGTGAAAGTGACCAAGCCCGGCGAGATCATTTATGGCTACGGGCTCGAAGCGGAACAGGATTTTTCCTACTGGCAAATTAAAGTGCCCAAAGGCCGCATTAAAGTGGACCAATTGAACAACGCATTAAAATAAATTATCCCTGCATGCATATTGTCCCCCCTGCCGCTTATCTCCGTATTGGTAGCCATGCTTTTGCCGCCACGCTGCTGCTGGTTGCTTTAAGCACAGGTATGTCCTGGTTGCTGGTTCCGCCGCTGTCGTTTGTGTTCGGCTCGGGCTGGGTCGCCCCGTTTTTTGTGGGTCTGCTGTTATTTTTCGTGCTGCTCTTATTTAAAAAATTCATTTTCAGAAGTATATATAAAAATGTTCCAGATGACGGTGATGCCGCCCTGCTGGAATACTTAGTCCAGCAAAATGCTACCGGCGCGCCGGGCGAAGAGGAAATGGAGATGGAACTGCTCGAAAATGCCCTGCACCTCAAGCAGGTCCGCGCATACGACTGTATGGCGCCCCGCCCCGAAATCGTCCACGTCGACGTGCAGGCGCCGGTCGAGGAACTGCGGCAGCAACACATCGAGAGCAGTATGTCGCGTATTATCGTCACCGACGGCGACCTGGATAGAGTACTGGGTTACGTGCACGTACAGCAGTTATTCGCCCGCCCCAAAAGCATCCGGGAGATGGTCATGCCCATCCGTTTCGTACCGGAAAGCATACAGATCAATGACTTATTGAGTAAATTTGTCAAAAACCGTACGAATATTGCCTGCGTGGTGGATGAGTACGGCAGCATTTCCGGCCTGGTCACGCTGGAAGACGCTTTAGAGCAGCTATTTGGTGAAATTGACGATGAACACGATCAGGAGGAATTCATCGAAGCCCACATCGGCGAGCATGAATACCTTTTCTCCGGCCGCCTCGAAGTGGATTACCTGAATGCCAAATATCCGGCCTTGCAAGTACCCAAAGGTGATTATAACACCCTGTCGGGGTACCTGATCGACGCCATAAAAAGTATTCCCGAGCAAAATGCCCGCCTGCAACTCGACGGCAAAACCTTCGTACTGGAACTCGTCAGCGACCGTAAAGTCGAGACGGTGCGCGTACTACTCCACGATCCCGCATAGCCGGCCTGAGCGCCTCTCCCCTGGACACGGCGCCAGCCTTTTGTCCTTTAGCTGACATTGTCCGGCATAAACGTACTTTCTTTTTGTAAATGAAAACCTAACAGCAGCCTTGCTTCGTAGGTAGCAATGAACTTCCGGTTCTCCGCAGGTACTGCTGACGCCGATGGGTTCTTTCGCGGAATTTCACTTCTACTTCTGATTTACAATCTATTGCACCGGTGCTCAGGTAGCGCCGCTGCCCTTCTACTGCTTTGTTTAACTAAAAAACACTTACCACGATGACAAATTACAAACACCACCACACCTCTATTTTAACGCTGGTTTTTTCACTGCTGTTTTTATTAACCGCAATGGTCGGACAAGCGCAAGTCATTTATGCCTTATCCGGCACGAACCTGATCGCTTTTCAGGCCTCGGCGCCCGGCACCATCACCAGCACGGTCAGTATTAGCGGCGTGGCTGCCGGCCAAGAGATCGCCGGCCTGGATTTCCGTCCCGCCACCGGCCAGTTATATGCGCTCGGTTATAACGCCACCACCGGCGAAGCCCGCCTGTACACCATCGATCGCACATCCGGCGTCGCAACGGCCATCGGCGCTGCTGCCGTCGTGCTTAGTCCGAACATGGGCGACATCGGCTTCGATTTCAACCCGACCGTGGATCGTATTCGCGTGACCGGCAGCAACCAGACGAATTACCGCCTCCACCCGGTGACCGGCGCCATCGCTGCCACGGACGGTATGCTGGCTTTTGCCGCTACGGATGTAAATGCCGGCATGACGCCAACTGTAGGTGCGGTCGCTTATACCAATAGTTATCTGGGTACGCCAACCACCACTTTATACAATTACAACACGGGTTCTAACCTGTTTACCGTGCAAAACCCGCCCAATAACGGTACGCTCAACACCCTGGGCGCATCCGGTATCAGCGTTTCGGCCAGCGATCCTTCGTCTGACCTGGACATTTATTTCGACGCCGTTAGCTCGACAAACCGCGCTTTTTTTGTGGCCAATGCGGACTCGAGCAACAATGATAATCTCTATTCAGTCAACCTGATGACCGGCGCCGCTACGTTAATTGGCGCCATCGGCGGCGGTTTGTCCGTAAGCGATATTGCCGTGCAGATTGACCGCATCGTACCTGCCACGCTGACCGGCGACCTTTTGTATGCGCTGACCAGCAGTGGCAGCCTGATTTCCTTCGATGCCGCGCAGCCCGAAATTATCCGGACGCTGGTAGCGGTGACCGGCATTGCGGCCGGTCAGGTGCTGTCCGGCCTGGATTTCCGTCCGGCCACCGGCGAACTGTATGCCCTTGGCTATAATGCCATGACCGGCGAGGCTCGTTTGTACACGATCAACCCCGGTACTGGCGTGGCGACGGCCATTGGTGCCGCAGCGGTGACGCTGGCCACGAACATGGGAAAAATTGGTTTCGATTTCAACCCAACAGTGGATCGTGTGCGCGTAACAGGCAGTAATAACAGCAACTATCGTCTGCATCCGGTAACGGGAGCGATTGCCGCGACTGATATGAACCTGGCGTTTGCCGCCACCGACGTAAATGCCGGCGTGAATCCTTCTATCGGCGCTTCGGCTTATATCAATAGTTTCGCCGGCAGCACTATGACGACGCTGTATAACTACGACGATTCGCTGAATGTGTTCACCACGCAAATGCCGCCCAACAACGGTACGCTGAACACCATTGGCGCATCGGGTTTGATCCAGAACCTGACGGACGCTTCTTCCGATCTGGATATTTACTATGCCGCCAACGGCCAGAACCGCGCTTATTTCGTGTCTAATACCGGTACGTCCATCACGGACAATCTCTACACGGTCAATCTGACCACCGGCGCCACTACGTTAGTCGGTAAAATCGGTAACGGAACGGCTGTCACCGATCTGGCCGCTTTCATTGCCAGCACCGTGACGCTGACCTGCGCTAATTTCTCCGATACTTTGAATACCGGTATGTCCGGTATGGTGGTGACTTATCCGGTACCAACCGCTACATCCACCTGCGCCGCTGGTGGCGTCACGGTCGTGCTGTTATCCGGCCCCGCTTCGGGTGGTACTTTTGGCCCCGGCAGCACGCCGGTATGTTATGTCGCCAAGGATGCCTGTGGCAATGTCGATACCTGCTGCTTTACGGTCACTTTGCGGGAAGGCGCCTGCGATGTGAAAAACATCGGCTGCCTGAGTTACGAAGTGCTGTCCGTACGCAAAGACAGCGTGGGCAACAAGGTGTACCGCATACGGGTGACCAACAACTGTACCAGCGCACTGAACTACGTGGCGTTCCAGGTACCGGATGGCGTAACGGCCGTCAGCCCGGCGAACAACGCTACCTACACGGGCTTGACCGGTAATACCTACACCGTTCGCACGCCGAATTTCAGCCCCTTCTATTCCATTCGCTTCAAAGCCGATGCAACGGGTATTGTCGGTGGCCAAAGCGACGTGTTCGAGTATGCCTTACCTCAGCAAACCGACGTCAAATACATACTCATGTACGCCCGTCTGGCCGATGGAACCAGCTATCAGGCGTATGTCAACACATTCAACTGTGCTACCCAGGCCTATAATGGATCCATCTCCAACCGGGAAAGTGGTCAAAGCGCAGCATTTGCGGGTAACATGAGCATTTATCCCAATCCTACTACGGGCCAGATTTTTGTCGACCTGTCGGCCTGGAGCGGTCAGCAGGTGAGCCTGACGGTGTATAACGTCACCGGTCGCCAGGTACAGCGCACCGAACTGGAAGCCAGCACAGAAGCTACGGCCCTGCAACTGCCCGGCAGCCTGAGCAGTGGTTTTTACTACCTGGAAATGCAGGCGGCGGATGGCAGCAAACAGGTGCAACGCGTAGTGGTACAGCGTTAAAAATATATTTGTCTTAATTCAGGGGTCGCCTGCACACGGTTGCAGGCGACCCCATTTTGTTTTCTCCGCAACTCTCTACCGTACTGGTTGTTAGTATTTTCCAACAAAATAACCCATCCTATGCCTACCGTATTATTAGCCGGCGGTTCCGGCCTCGTCGGTTCCCGCCTGACCGAACTGCTGCACCTGCGCGGTTATTCCGTTCGGTTACTGAGCCGCAGTCCCAAAGGTCCGCAGCAATTTGCCTGGGATCCCGAAAAAGGCACTATAGACGATGCCGCTTTGCAGGAGGTGGACTACGTCATCAACCTGGCCGGCGCCGGTATTGCGGATAAACGCTGGACCGATGACCGAAAGCAGGAAATCATCGACAGCCGGGTTAAAAGCGCGCGTTTGCTGCGGGATAGTTTTGAACGTTTGAATATTCGGCCTAAGGCTTATCTCGCCGCTTCGGCCATTGGTTACTACGGCAATAGCGGTGAGCGTCGCATGCGCGAAATCGACCCGCCGGTGGAAGATTCCTTCATGGTGCAATGCTGCCAGGCCTGGGAAAATGCCAGCGATGAAGTAGCTGCGCTGGGCATTCGGACGGTGAAATTTCGCATCGGCGTCGTGCTGGCCAAAGAAGGCGGCGCGCTGCTGGAATTCATCAAGCCCCTGCAATTCGGACTGGGCACTTATTTTGCCGATGGGCGGGCCTGGTACTCCTGGATCCACCGCAACGATCTCTGCCGGGCTTTCCTTTGGGCCATGGAAAATGAAGCCGTCGTGGACGTATACAATGTGGTGGCCCCGCAGCCGGAGCGTAACAAGGTACTGGTGGAAAAAGCGGCCCATGCTATGGGCAAAAAAGCCCTGATCGTGCCGGTGCCGGCCTTCACCTTACGCCTGGCGCTGGGGGAAATGTCGTCGGTAGTGCTAAATAGCAACCTGATTTCCGACGATAAAATCCGGGCGGCCGGCTTCGTTTTCGAGTACCCCGAGTTGAGCGGCGCTTTGCAGCATATTTTGGGGAAATAGCCGGATTCATCTACACGTACGTGCATTTGATCCGTTTTTCCTCCTCATCGGCCAACCCTCCGGCCGTTCTTCCGTTTAGCGCTGCGGCGGGTCATCCTTCGCCGTTGTTTCCATGAATTTTATTTTAAAAATGGCCTGGCGCGATAGTCGCCGTAATCGCGCCCGCTTATTCCTGTTTATTTCCGCCATCACCGCCGGCATCGCGGCCCTGACCGCCGTTCGCTCGTTCAGTGTGAACCTGACCACCGACATCGACCGGGAGGCGAAAACCCTGCTTGGCGCCGATCTGCTACTGGGGGCTAACCAACCGGCAACGGATTCCTCGCTGGCCTTGTTCAACCTGCCGGGTACGGAACGCGCGCAGATCACCAACTTCGTCAGCATGGTGCGGTTTGCCAGTAATGGGGGCACGCGACTGTCGCAAATCCGGGCGCTGGAAGGCAATTATCCTTTTTTCGGTCAATGGAAAAGTGAACCCGCCGATGCCTGGAAAACTTTCCGGACGGATAAAAAGGCGCTGATCGATCACGCGCTGGCCCTGCAGTTCAACGTCAAAGCGGGCGATAGCATCCAGGTGGGCAACATGACCTTCCTGGTAGAAGGCGAGTTGCTTTCTTCTCCGGGCCGCGCCGGCGTGGCTTCGGCTATTGCGCCGGTTGTTTTCATTCCGGCTAAGTGGCTGGATTCGACTGGGCTGGTCCAACGGGGCAGCCGGGTCGACTACCAGTATTTCTATAAAATGCCGGCGGGTACGGATGTGGATGCCCTGGTCAAACCCTATGAAAAACGCCTGGAAACGGAGAATCTGGACTGGGATACGGTGGCCAGCCGCAAACGCAGCATTGGTACCGCCTTCGGGAATTTCGGCACTTTTCTGAACCTCGTAGGCTTTATTGCCCTGCTGCTGGGTTGTATTGGCGTGGCCGGCGCCGTGCACATTTATATTAAAGACAAACTGCCCACGGTGGCCATTTTGCGCTGCCTCGGCGCGAGTGGGCGCAAGGCTTTTTACGTGTACCTGGTGCAGGTAGCCGGTATTGGGCTGCTGGGGGCACTGGCCGGTGCTCTCCTCGGCTCCTTGATCCAGAAAGTACTGCCCTGGCTGGTGCGCGATCTCCTGCCGATTGCCGATGTGAGCACCGAATTTTCTCCGGCCGCTATTGCCCAGGGGGTGCTGCTGGGTTTGTCGGTCGCGGTGTTATTTGCCCTGCTGCCATTATCGGGCATTCTGAAAACATCGCCTTTGCGTACCCTGCGCGCTTCTTTCGATGACCCCGGAACGTCGAGCCGCGGCCTGCGCTGGGGGGTGTACGGACTGATCACCGCAGCCATTTTTGGCTTTACCTGGTGGCTGATCGGCGCCTGGCGCGAGGCCCTGTTTTTCATGGGCGGCATTGCGGCTGCTTTTTTCATACTGTATGGTATAGCGCAGTTGCTCACGTTCCTGCTTCGCCGTTTTTTCCCGAAAAAATGGAGTTATGTCTGGCGGCAGGGTATTGCCAATTTATTTCGTCCGGAAAACCAGACGGTGCTACTCGTGGTGACCGTCGGTCTGGGAACGATGCTGCTGTCCACCCTGTTTTTGATCCAGAATTTGATCCTGAAACAAGTGGAGTTTTCGGGCAGCGGCAACCAGCCGAACATGATCCTCTTTGATATTCAGGCAGTTGACAAAGATAGCGTGGCCTCGCTGGTCAGCAGTAAAGGCATGCCGCTGCTGCAACAGGTGCCGGTCGTGACCACCCGCGTGGAAACGATCGACGGCCGGGTGAAGGCGCAGGATGAGGCCGATTCGACTAACGCCATGCCACAGTGGGTGTGGGACCGGGAGTACCGCGTCACTTTCCGCGATACGCTGATCGATTCGGAACAAATTATCGAAGGCGCCTGGGAAGGCCGGTATACCACGCCGGGACAGCCCGTAAAAATTTCGATCTCCGATGGTTTGCAAAAAGCGATGAAAGCTAAAATCGGCACCCGCATCGTATTCAACATCCAGGGCACTCCGCTCGAATGCGAAGTCGGCAGCGTCCGTAAAGTGGATTTCGGGCGGGTACAAACTAATTTCCTGGTGCTTTTCCCCCGGGGGGTGCTGGAGCGGGCGCCGCAGTTTCACGTGATCGTTTCCCGGGTGGCCAGCGCCGAACAATCGGCCGGTTTCCAGTCCGAACTGGTGCGCCGTTACCCGGGCGTTTCGGCCATCGACCTGACGCAGATCCTGAAATCGGTGGACGAAGTGCTGCGTAAAGTGTCGTTTGTCATTCGTTTCATGGCCTTGTTCAGCATTCTGACCGGCCTGCTGGTACTCATCAGCTCCATTTATCAGGGCAAGTTTGCCCGCATCCGCGAAAGCGTGCTGCTGCGTACCCTGGGCGCCAGTCGACGCCAGATCCTGTGGATCAATGCTATTGAATATTTCTTTCTGGGCGCCTTGGCCTGCCTGGCCGGGGTAGGCCTCTCCGTTGCCGGCGCCTGGGCCCTGGCCCGCTTCGCTTTCCATATTCCGTTCACGCCGGAATGGATGCCGCTGATCTGGACGTTTTTAGTCATCACCTCCATCACCATCATTATTGGGCTGCTGAACAGCCGGGAAGTGGTGCGCAAACCACCCCTGGAAGTACTGCGGGCCGAAGTGTAGCGCCGGTCGTATACAGGCAAGTGGCGCAATTTTCTTTTTCTTTGCCGGAAAGAAGCATCCGCGTTCATGCTCCACTTGCGACCTTTTAAAAATGCCTGGGTTTTCGGACTGGGTCTGCTCCTGGCTTTTCAGGCGGCAGGCTGGTATATGTCGTGGAGCATACTGATGCTGGATGCTAAAATAACGGCGACGAAAACGCTGGCCCAACCCCTGGAACCCGTACGGCAATGCACGATCGCCGTCCAGGATTTAAAGCACCTGTGGGTAGGTAAACGCGAAATTCGCTACGGCGGCCGCCTGTACGATGTTCGCCGGCAAGTCGTGCAGGGGGATTCCGTGCGCCTGGAAATTTACCACGATGCGCACGAAGAAGCCCTGCTGCGACAGTTGTCCCAATTGCTGGCCACGGGAAAAGACGATGTCAAATTCCATTTCCAGTGGTTGAGTCAACTGCTGGTGGCGAGTTATTTACTACCCGTTCTGCCGGACTTGCCGGTTTTGCCGGGTGAATATGTCCCTTGTACCGGCTTCTCCTACCAACTGATTTGCGCCCAGCAGGAGCCGGCGCAGCAGGGTCCCCCTCCGAAGTTCTGATTTTCCACAGCCTTCTTTGGCTGCCCGCCCCCGGCGAGCGGCTGCTTCGCTATGGACTTGCCTGCGCATTCCTGGACGTTTTACTGCTTCATTTCTGCTACAACAGCCACCTGGAACACACCTTCAATTGGGTGTTCTACGTGGTAAAACATGCCTTCCAGATCATGATTAAAATTTATATCGTATTGGTTGTCTTTGTATCGGCACAGACAACTACCCTGGCCCAATCCATCGTGGATACCATTTTGAAAGCCGTGCCGCTGGCTGAAACCGTTATTTCCGCTAACCGCGTCAGTCAGGCACGCAGCGCGGTGGCCCAGCAGGTAGCCGTCATTTCCCGCGCCCAGATCGAACAGGCCAACGCCCAGACCACGGCAGATCTGCTGCAAAACACCGGCACCGTGTTCGTGCAGAAAAGTCAGCAGGGTGGAGGTAGCCCGACCATTCGCGGGTTTGAAGCCAGCCGGGTGCTGCTGGTAGTCGATGGCGTACGGATGAATAACGCCATTTACCGCGCCGGCCACCTGCAAAATATTATGACCATGGACAACGCGGCGCTCGACCGGGCCGAGGTGCTCTTCGGGCCGGCTTCCACGGTGTACGGCACCGATGCGCTCGGCGGCGCTATTTGTTTTTACACCAAAAACCCCACGTTCGCCGCCGCCGGAGCGGGATTGAAAACGACCGGCAACGCGTTTCTCCGGTATGGTACGGTGAATGAAGAAAAAACCGGGCACGCAGATATCAGCCTGGCCGGCGGGAAGCTGGGTGCGCTGACCTCTTTTACCTACAACGATTTTGGAGATTTGCGGATGGGCGAACAAAACGGTTTCGGCGCTTTTTTTGGAAAAAGGCCCTTTTACGCGGAAAGAATCAACGGTAAAGACAGCCTGCTGCGCAACAGCGATCCATATTTGCAAAAATCTACCGGTTACCGGCAGTATGATCTACTGGAAAAAATAGTCTTTCAGCCCAATTCCCACCTGCGCCATACCCTGAATGTGCAGTTCAGCAACTCCAGCACCATTCCCCGCTACGACCGGCTCACCGACCCGGGCGCCGGGGGCCTTGGCCTGGCTTCCGCCGAGTGGTATTATGGTCCGCAGAAACGCCTGTTGGGTGCTTACACCTTCGCGCTGGATCAGGCAGGCTGGTTCGACGGCGGTCTGCGAGCGACGGCCAGTTACCAGGATGTGGAAGAAAGTCGCCACTCCCGCGGTTTTGGGAAAAATGGCCTCACCAGCCGGGTGGAAAAAGTGAAAGTGCTGGGTTTAACGGTGAATGCATTAAAGAACTGGGGACTGCAATCACTTACGCTTGGTCTGGACGGACAGTACAACGACGTAAATTCCACTGCCAGCAGCCGGAATGTGAAAACCGGCGACGTCAGCCCCGCCAGCACCCGCTACCCGGACGGCGGCAGTCAGATGAGCAACCTGGCCGCTTATGCCACCCACCGCTGGCAAACGGCAACCACCTCCACCTGGACGTTTAGCGAAGGCCTGCGGGTCGGCTACTCCAGCCTGAGCGCTGATTTTACCGATAAAACCTTTTTTAATTTCCCTTTTAACAGCATCAAACAGCAGAGCCCGGTCATTTCCGGCCATGTCGGCGCCGTGTGGAATGGCCGTCAGGGCTGGCGCGTGGCCGTAAACGGTTCGACCGGTTTCCGCACGCCTAACGTGGACGATATGACCAAGGTGTTTGATTCTCAGTCCGGTTTGTTGCTGGTCGTGCCCAATCCGGATCTGAAACCGGAAAAAACGCTTAATGTGGATTTCAACGTTACCCGCGCCATTTCCGGCCGGTTGCGCTGGGAGAACGTGCTGTGGATGACCGCTTTACGCGATGCCATCGTCACGGATTTGTTCCAGTTCAACGGCCAGGATTCCGTGATCTATGATGGTAAACTGACCCGGGTGGCGGCCAGCCAAAACAAGCGCGCGGCCAACTTATGGGGACTGCATACCGGCCTGGAGGCGGATATTTATACGGATCTGGCGGTATACGCTGCTGTGGATTATACGCATGGACGTGTGCAGGGGGTAAACGGGGAAGCCGACCGTCCGCTGGATCACATCCCGCCGGTATATGGCCGGCTGGGTTTCCGCTGGCATACCGCCAAGGCGACGGTGGAAAGCTTTGTGCTGTTCAACGGGCAGAAGAAACTCGCCGACTACAACCTGGAAGGCGAGGACAATCTACAGTATGCGCGGGCTGACGGCATGCCGGCCTGGATGACGCTCAACCTGCGTGGCGGTTATCGTTTCAGCCGCAATATCGGTCTGCAGGCGGGTCTGGAAAACATCCTCGACACCCAGTACCGCACGTTTGCCTCGGGAATTAACGGTCCGGGCCGTAACCTGTTCATCACCCTGCGTCTGGGATTTTGATCCATTGCCCGCTAATTAAAAAACTGCTCTACGGCCGGTATGCTGTAGAGCAGTTTTAGTTTGGGCAAAAAAAAAGCGCGGTGCTCGTTTGCACCGCGCCGGTTTCCCGTATATAATCTCATGAAAAGTTTCAAAACTGGGTATCAACATTCACCGTCTGTACTGCTGCGCCGTCGTTGTTCGTTATTGATGATACAAAAGTGCGCCACAGCATTTTCAGTAAACCGAACATAAAAACGGGTTTGTTGAAAATTTATTTCTTCAAAGGTAAATCTAAGAATTGAAAAAACCTAACTATTTGACTTGCCAGCGCGTTTTGATAACTAATTTAGGGTATAAAAACAATACATTTTATACCCTGATTTGTTGAAACAAAAATATTCCGCGGTGAAAATAAATTTTTAAAAAAATTGAAAAAATATTCAACGGAGGGTAAAACGCCCTGAAAATGTTCTTAAAATCCGGTGATTTGCGGCGCCCGGGAGTTGCTGAAATGATAATTTTGCGGCTGCTCTGAACCCTGCCTGACGATGTCTATACCACCTGCACTATTCAAAATTCGTAACCGCGGTTACTTTGGTTTTATGAACGCCGGGGGCGAGGTAGTCATCGAGCCGCAATATCTGGAGGCCGGGGAATTTTACAAGGGCTATGCGCCGGTGCGGGTCAATGATCAATGGACCTTACTGGATGAGCTCGGCCGGCTCTTTATCCGGCGGTTATACCGGGCGGTGGGTCCCATGGAAGAAGGCCGCGCCCGCATTCGCGTGGTACACACCTGGGGCTACCTCGATCAGCACGGCCAGGAAGTTATTCCACCCAAATTTGACGCCGCACTCGATTTCTGCGAAGGTCTGGCAGCGGTGCAGTTTCAGGATCAGGCGGGTTTTATCGATCAGGCCGGACAATTTGTGGGCAAACCCATTTTCACGGCCACCGGTAATTTTCAGGATGGTCTGGCGCCGGCAGCTACCGCAGCGGGCTGGGGTTTTGTGGATCGCTCCTATGATTTCGTGATCCCGCCGACCTGGGATTTTGCCCAGTCTTTCCAGCAAACAGCGGCCGTGGTGGTTCACAATGACTGCTGGGGATTGGTCAACCGGTCCGGGGACGTAGTGATGGAGCCACAGTTTCAGTTCGTCAAAGGGCAGGTGCAGGGTCAGTTTTTCGAAGGCATGGCCCTGACTTTCCGGGACGGCAAATACGGGTTTATCCGTCAGGACGGTTCCGGCATGATCGAGCCCATGTTTGACCTGGCGGGCGATTTTGGCGAAGGCCTGGCGCCGGTGGAGATCAATGGCGCTTATGGCTACATCGATCCCAGTGGCAAACTGGCCATCATGCCCAACTTCGAGGATGCCGGCGTTTTTGCCGAAGGCCTGGCCCCCATTTGCGCTGCCGGCCGCTGGGGCTATCTCGCTCCGGATGGCCAAGTGGTCATTCCATTTACTTATGAAACCGCGTTCCCATTTCGCAATGGCCTGGCACGGGTGAGCAAGTCCGGCAAATGGGCCTATATTGACCAAACGGGCGCGCTGATCTGGCAGGAAAACTAAATTTCCGCTGCCGGCCAATCTCCTTTACGTGTCGCATTTGGACGAAGTCAAAACACGAAGCCCCTTCCCTGCGTTATTTCCGGTAATTTCGTCCCCTCATTTTCCCATCCAAGGCAAAATTTCTACATGATGAAATTTTCAATATCGCGTCTGGCGGCGCTTGTTGTGGTGAGCTGCGGCTTGCTTTTTCCAAAATTGCAGGCCCAGGATCCCAACCTGGCCAACCAGTATTTTACCGACGGGGAGTTTGAAAAAGCCGCTACCCTGTACAGCGAACTGCTGGATAAGGATGAGCGTAACGAGTATTATCTGGCGCGGTATATGGACTGTCTGAACAACCTGCAGCAGTATGATCTGGGGGAGAAAACGCTGAAGAAACAACTCAAGCGCAGCCCGGAAAACGCCAACCTGTACGTGCTTTACGGCCAGCTGCTCGAACGGCAAAATAAGACCCCCGAATCGCTGGTCCAGTACCGTAAAGCCATCGATAAGCTCACCCCGGATTTTGCCGCCGTCAATCGCCTGGCCAATAATTTCGTGGCGCGTTCCAAGTACGACCTCGCCATTGAAACCTATGAACGCGGTTCGCAGATCATGAAAGATCAAACGCGTTTTTCCTTTAATCTGGGCGAATTATACCGTCGTAAAGGGGATTCGGAAAAGATGGTGAGTTACTACCTGGAGGCACTGATGGAAGACGCCGAAAAGTTGCCGACCATCCAGACGCTGCTGGCCCGCTATTTGGCGGCGGATGAATTTCCCGCTTTGCAAAATCAGTTATACACCCGTATCCAGGAGAAAGAAACACCGGAACTGGTGGAGTTGCTGGCCTGGTCTTTTGTACAGCGCCATGATTTTAAAAGTGCGCTCCGGCAATACAAAGCGCTGGATGCCCGCCTCGGCGAAAATGGTCAACGGGTTTTTAAACTGGCCGGAGAAGCCGCCGAAGCGCGGGATTTCGACACGGCCATTGCCGCTTATGACTACATTGCTACGGAAAAAGGCGCCCTCAATCCCTTCTTTTTTGAAGCCAAACGGGAAGCCATGGATTGCCGCCGTAAGAAACTGACGGAAGGACAAATGCAAAGCGTAACGGAATTACGCACCCTGGAAACCGAATATGAAGGTTTTATTCAGCAATTCGGCAAAGGGCGGAACACCGCAGACATCATCCTGCAGCTCGCCGACCTGGAAGCCTACCACCTGGCGAACATGCCGAAAGCCATCGCTTTACTCGAAGAATTAAAAACGACGCCCGGTCTCGACCGGAATGTGCAGGCCCGCACCAAGATCAATTTGGGCGACTGCTACCTGATGAACGGCGATATTTGGGAAAGTACGCTGTTGTACAGCCAGGTCGATAAGGATTTTAAAGAGGAGCAACTTGGACAGGAAGCACGTTTTAAAAATGCGCGCCTTTCTTATTTCAACGGCGATTTTCAGTGGGCGCAGGCCCAGTTCAACGTGCTGAAGGCGTCCACGTCCAAATTGATCGCCAACGACGCGCTCGATCTGTCGGTGTTCATCATGGATAATCTGAACCTGGATACCACTTCGGCCGCCATTTCCCTGTATTCGGGCGCGGAAATGCTGGTGTTCCAAAATCGTTTTGCCGAAGCTTTCCAAAAGCTGGATACCCTGCGCCGCAACTTTCCGGAGCACTCCTTGCAGGATGACATTCTCTACCTGGAAGCGCAGATTTATGAGAAAAAACGCGACTATCCCAAGGCGGCGGAACTGTATCAGCAGGTAGCCGATAAATTTAAAGATGAAATCCGCGCCGACAATGCGCTGTACGCCCTGGCTCAGTTGTACGAATTCAAAACGGTCGATCTGGAAAAAGCCAAAGGTCTGTACGAGAAAATCTTCACCGATTATTCAGGAAGCGTGTTCGCCGTAGAAGCCCGCAAGCGATTCCGGATTCTGCGGGGAGATAAGGTGCAATAAGAGAGAGATCCTTAAAACTCCATCTGCAATTTAGCGCGAATAGCCAGCGTGGAAATACCCGGGTGATCGGTATACGTAAAGCGTCGGATCAGATCGAAACGCAGGATTTTAAAAATATTGGAAATACCGACACTGGCTTCCACATAGGGTTTATCGCCGAGAAAGTAAGTCAGTGTTTCACCGGAATCATTGACCGGAAAAAGCAGGAGATTCTTGTCGGTACCCGGCTGATTCCGTGCATCCAGGCCACCCCAGAGTGCTTTGAAACCGATAATTTCCCGGAAATTAAAACGGCGGATCAGTGGAACGCGGTTGAAAAAGAAACCGCCGAAGTTGTGGGTAATATTCACCGACGCGTACTTATCGCTCACGAATTCCAGGAAATTCATCAGGTTATACGATTCTGTGCGGACGAAATAGGTCTGGTTACCCCGGTGCGCAGTTAACAGGGGGTAGGGCACCCGGCCAAAAGTACGGCCGGCTTCAATATAGGCTTCCGACCAGCCTAAGGGCGACAGATAAATGCCTTTGCTGAACTTGAACTGGAGCGTGTGGTAGTCATACTGGCCATCCAGCACGCCGCGTAAACCCGCCGTGTACCAGAATTGCAGAATGGGATACTTGTTGAAGATCTGCGTCCGGTAATCCGGGGCCTGATAAAATTTCTCGTTCGGTGCATACCGCAGCATCAGGCCGGCTTCGGAAGTTTGAATGCTGGGCCGGTTCGCTATGCCATCGTTGGTTGGGTACTTAAAGGTTAAGGCGCCCGCCGGCGTCATCCCCACTTTGCGAAAAGAAACTGCCCAGGAAAATCCATTCTTTTTTTCCAGTAAATATTCTCCGCCGGCCACCTGGGTGTACAGCATCCGATTGTTAACGCCGCGGTTGAAGGACTGAAATAAGCCATTGTTCAAGCCCGTGGTGCCGGGGATTTGCAGGTCGTTCTGATACCAAACCCGCAACTGATTCAGCGGGTATTTCATCACCGGGTTATCCTTGCTAAAGGAGTAGCGGAAACCCGCGGAACCTTTCATGCGGTGATCGTTGGTGCCATAAGCCGTATAGCCCTCCAGAATCAGCCGTTTATTAAAATTCAGGTTCGTACGGCCCCCTACACGCAGCCGGAATCCTTCAATCGGGTTGGAGTTAAAAAAAGTGTTCATGGGGCCGATGTCTATTCCGGCAACCGGCCAATATCCGTCGGCGCCTAATTTCACAACGTTCATGAAGCGACGGAAGGGGCGGTAGTTATTCAGGCTGTCGACCATCTTATATACGCCGGTTTCGCGTTTGTCGAGGCTGTCGTGCCGGTTGACCGACCAGTAATTATTATCCATTTCTATGGCCCGTGGGTCGCGAATGGTTTTGCTGCCCGGCCGGAATAAGGAGTCGGAGAGCGGTCGTTCCAACTGATATTTAGCGTAAGAGGTGGTTTTATGCGCCAGAATACTCTTGTTGGCCTTGTCTTTGACCATGGCGAATTCCATGACGATCTCATCCCGACTGAGCATCAAACCACGTCCGGGCGGGGTGACGACCCATTCATAAGCCTGTTCAATTTCGAGTCCGTTTACCCAGTTGAGGTTGATCTGCTGCGGGATTTTCACGTGGATCTGGCGCAGCGCATACGTGGAATCCAACGCGATCCAGAGGTCGCCTATAAAAGCAAGATCGGTCTTTTGCCGGGGCGCGAAAAAGAGGTGGGCGCAGGGTGTGCCACTGATCAGCGTGGTATCTTCAATATAGAAACGGTAGATATTCGGGGCAATATCCGCCAGGGGGCTAATGAAATCCACGTTCAGCAGGTTCACCGCATTTTTATAAAAATCCACTTCCTGGTACATGGATTCGATCAGGTTGGAAATCCCTTCTTCGTCCAGGTAGCCGGGTAGCCGGGTGCTGCGTTCGGCCTTTAAATAAGTCTTTTCATCTTTTGGAGATTTGCGGTAGTACACATCCGACAGCGTTTCGCGGAGGAAAAACGGCAGGTTTACTTTGCCGGTGGCCGCGCTGGTATCCACATTCTCAAAAATGAACTTGACTTTTTTAAAGAGAAAGAAATCGCGGAATTTGTCGGTGATATTGTTCAGGGCAAACCCCACTTTGTCGTACTTCTCGAACGCATAAAAACCCAGATTCTCCTTGCGGTTGAGTTCCTTATGCTCGATGGCTTTACGCATCAACTCTACGGCCGGGTTATCCTTATTGCGGTATTTTCTCGGATTGGCGACGATTTCCACTTCCTGTAAACTCGTTTTCCCCTCCAGCAATCGAAGTTCCACGTCATTGGTTTCACCAGCTTTAATAAGCATGGTGAGGGGGTCGTAACCCAGTGAATTTACCACAATGCGGGTGATTTTTTCCTTCGTTTTCAGGTAAAAAAGTCCGTCTTTATCCGTGCGGGTTGCCACCGACGTGCCGTCGAAACGTATGCTCACTTCGGAAAGCGGTTCCTTGGTGGCATCGTCAACTACTTTGCCACGGACAATCGTAAAGTCATTCTGGCTAAAAAGTAGAATGCCTGTCAACAGGAATATCCCGGACAGGCACATTCTTAGAAAGTAAAAAAACTTGCTCAAGACCGCCCTTTTTTTGAATGTTGAACACGAAGATATACTAAACTCGTGCCGTGCCATCATCAAAAAGGCAAAGACAACATACATTTAACGATTCACCAGGCTCAATCGAAATCGATCGTGTCGCCTGGTTTAAAGGTCTTGCGCTCGGTAGACGGTTTCTTTTCAACCGGTGCGGCCGGTACGTCAGGTGCGCCAAAGAGGTCCGTCTGGACCTGTGATTCGGATTTCGGCAGTAGTTTCGATTCGCTGAGTTCTATTTCTTTCACGCCGGTCAACACCTGATCGCTCAGGCGGTTACCCACTGCTTTCCAGCCTTTTATGTCCATGAAATCGCCCAGAGAAACCTCGCCGCCCATGACTTTTCCCTGTACTTTCAGGCTATATTTGATGCGGGGGTTGGATTTAACGGAAGCGAACAGGATTTTCGATTTTGGGTGATCGGTCAGGAAGGAATAGCGCTCTTTTACTTTGCTCGTTTCCACGCGGAAACGTTTGACCATGGTCCAGCCTTTATGGCCGTCCAGGTGTACGGCATTGACCACCAGTTGTGGATCGAATCTACCCACATAAAGGATTTCCTTCATTTCAAAACGCTGGTTCAGATCGGTGTCCGTCACCTCGTAGGAGCCATCATTATACAAGATAAAGATGTTGTCGCCCGTGTCGAATTCGCCGAGCAGAACGCCGCGTTCCAGGTTGTTGAGGCGGCCGGTCGTTTCATCGAACCACAGTTTACGGGCGCCAATCGTGCTTTTTCCCGCTTCTTTTTGCCGGATTTGCTTGACCGGATATTTGGTCAGCACATTCCCCTGCGAATCGCGGCCTTTAATGCCCAGTTCGGCAAAATCGAAGTCGAAGACCTTGATCTTGGCGGTGGACCCGGGGGTCAGCATGACCGTCACGCTCTCCGCTTCGCCATTGGCATTGGCGGTGAAATAGAGCAGCCGCGAGCCCTTGGCATCCGAGCCGAGTTGGTAGTCTTTATCGCGGGTAATGCCAGTTACGTTAAATCGTTTGACATAACTGCGGCCACTGCCGGCATCCGAGTACGCCATGTTATAGGTCGTGCGGTCATCGTTCTTTTTCCAGACGGCAATGTGGATGATATCCTTGCCGACGAACACCTTGTCACCGATTTTCACTACTTTCATTACCCCGTCGCGGCGGAATACAATGATATCGTCGATGTCGGAGCAGTCGGTCACGAACTCATCTTTTTTCAGTCCGGTTCCCAGGAAACCATCGACACGGTTGCAGTAGAGTTTGGCATTATTCGCCACCACTTCCGTCGCTTTAATGGTATCGAAGGTGATGATTTCCGTGCGGCGTTCCCGGCCTTTACCGTATTTATGGAGCAGCGTTTCGAAATAAGCGATGGCGTATTCCGTCAGGTGGGCTAGGTGGTGTTTGGTTTCCAGCAGCTCGTTGTTCAGCTTGGCAATTTCCTCGTCCGCTTTGAAGGAATTGAACTTGGAAATCCGTTTGATCCGGATCTCGGTGAGGCGGACGATGTCTTCTTCCGTGATCTCACGGAGCAATTTTATTTTTTTGACCTCTTTATCATAGATCGGTTCGCGCGGCGTAACCACGTATTTTTTCAGCCCCACGTCGATGGTCTGAATCACCGCTTCCCAGGTTTCGCATTCCTCGATATCGCGGTAAATGCGTTTTTCGATAAATATCTTCTCCAGCGAAGCGAAGTGCAGCTTTTCTTCCAGGTCGGCGCGCTGAATATCCAGCTCCATGCGCAGCAGTTCCTTCGTGTTTTCCGTGCTGATGGCCAGCAGTTCGTTCACGTCGGTAAACAGCGGTTTATTATCAATAATGACGCAGCAGTTGGGGGAAATACCCACTTCGCAGTCCGTAAAAGCGTAGAGGGCATCGATGCTCACATCCGGACTAACGCCCGGTTGCAGCTCGATCTCGATGTCGACGTCTTTGGCCACCTTATCGATTACCCGTTTGATCTTGATCTGGCCTTTTTCGTTGGCTTTCAGGATGCTTTCAATCAGATCGCCGGTAGTCACGCCGAAGGGGATTTCGGTGATTTGCAGCGTTTTTTTATCCAGTTCCCGGATTTTCGCCCGCACCCGGATCTTGCCGCCGCGTGCGCCGCCGTTATAGCTGGCGACATCGATCAGGCCGCCCGTAGGAAAATCGGGGTATAAATCCACCCGTTTGCCCTTCAGGGCCGCAATGCTGGCCTTGATGATCTCCACAAAATTGTGTGGCAGGATTTTAGTGCTCAAGCCGACGGCAATGCCTTCTGCGCCATGGGCGATCACCAGCGGGAACTTCATCGGTAAATTGACGGGTTCGCGTTTACGGCCGTCATAGGTGAGTTGCCAGACGGTGGTATCGTCGTTGAAGGCAATGTCCAGGGCGAAACGGGTCAATCGTGCTTCGATATAACGCGGTGCGGCGGCCGAATCGCCGGTCCGGTAGTCGCCCCAGTTCCCCTGACAATCAATGAGCAGTTCTTTTTGGCCCATGTTCACCATCGCATCCCCAATGGCCGCATCCCCGTGCGGGTGGTACTGCATGGTCTGGCCGATCAGATTGGCCACCTTGTGGTAACGCCCGTCATGCTGCTGGAACATGGCGTGCAGAATACGGCGTTGTACGGGTTTCAGGCCGTCCTCGATAGCGGGTACGGCACGTTCCAGGATGACGTAACTCGCGTAATCGAGGAAGTAGTTCTGGTACATCCCGGACAGCGTAATGACGGTGTCTTCGCCGTTTTGCTGGGCGTTGAGGGCGGGAACAGAGGTGTCTTTTTTGGATTTAGCCATAGCTGCTGCTCGGTTTTGGGGAAATTTGCTCGAAATACCCCAGGCGCAAGCGAGGGCAAAAGTGCAATTTTCGGGAGCAAAAATAACGATTATTTCAAAATGAAAACAATTTGTGTTGTAAAAATAACAACCGGATTGCCGACATTGCGAAAAAACCACGATTTTAGCGGCAAAATTAGGGGGCAGGTGACAGGAGTCAGGTGACAGGAACTCAGCAGCAGCATTTAACCGTTGTCCAAACTATTTCACGAATCGTAAAAACTACACATTATGAAAAAATTAGTACTAGCCCTGGGGCTTATTGTTTTATGTCAAAGTCTGGCTTCGGCTCAGGAAAGGGGCTTCCGTTTCGGCGTGCAGGCTAGTCCAACCTGGTCGTGGTTGCGAACGTCCGATAAAAAACTGGACGGATCGGGCACCAACCTGGGTATTAAATTCGGTCTGCAGGGTGAATTCTATTTTGCTCCCAACTACGCTTTTATCACGGGTTTAGGTTTTGGGTTCAACCATGGGGGCACCATCCAGAACAATTATCCGCTGGCCAAGCTCTGGAAAGATGCCGATTTGAGCGATGAAAGATACCGGGTAGTGGATCAGGAGGCCAAGTTGCACTACCGCTTAAATTATGTGGAAATTCCATTTGGCCTGAAGTTACGGGGCGGTACCGGCGAAGATAATCCGCTGAAATTTTACGCTGAATTGCCCATTTTCACCCTCGGTTTTGTAACCAAAGCGCAGGGTGATATTCGGAGCACGCAGGACCAGAATACGGTAGATGAAGACATTCGGGACGATGTAAAAGGCATTTCCTTGTCCTGGGGACTTGGCGCCGGCGTAGAATATGAATTCGCCTCCTCCACGACCGCCGTAGCCGGCATCACTTTTCAGCAGCAGTTCTCGGATGTTACGGGAAGCGGGGAAGTGCAGAAAACAGTTGGCGGAGACTTCGTTGCTGATAAATCTAAAGGCACTTTCGGCCTGGTCGCTTTGCGTCTGGCGGTGTTTTTCTAAAATGGCGCTGTTTTTGTTATTTATTGATCAAGATGACACGTTCTGATATAAATTCCATGATGGCTGCTTGTTGTTGCTGTCCCGTTCGGCCCACCGAATCGGCGCTGCGATGCATGCTATTGGACCATCAGATCTGGTAATCTGTCCCTTCCCAAAACATGTGCTTTTAGCAGAAAAGCCCTTCGGTGTTCGCATCGAAGGGCTTTTTGTTTTTGGCCAATCTCCATCATCCGTGCAAGTGTATTTGAGTAAAGTCGGATTTTAAGTGCCCGACCAAACCAACAAACCATTCAACCCACTAATTTACATACGATGAAACTCGATATTCTCGCCATTGGCGCCCACCCGGACGACGTCGAAGTAGCTGCCGGCGGCACGCTGCTGCACCATATTGCCCTGGGCCGGAAAGTCGGCCTGCTGGATTTGACGAAGTCGGAACGCAGTACGCGTGGTAATGTGCCGCAGCGCACGCAGGAGGCATTGGCGGCGGCGACGCTGTTAGGCGCCAGTGTACGCGAACAGCTGGATCTTCCCGACGGCTTTTTTACCGCCGAAGAAGCGAACCTGCTGAAAATCATTCATCAAATCCGGAAATACCAGCCTGATATCATCCTGGCCAATGCGCCCGATGACCGCCACCCCGATCACCAGCGGGCCGCGGCAATGGTGGTACAGGCCGCTTTTCTGGCCAACCTGGTCAAGGTGGAGACCTGGGAAAACGGGCAATTGCAAGGCGCCTGGCGGACCCGCGCCATTTACCACTACGTGCAGGACCGCACCTGCCGGCCCGATCTGGTGGTGGATATTACGCCGCACGTGGACCGGAAATTCGAGGCGATCCAGGCCTACCAATCGCAGTTTTATCAGCCGGACTGCCTGGACCCGGAGACGCCGATTTCCTGCCCCTCGTTTTTTGAAGCGCTGCGGGGGCAGAATGCCATGCTGGGCCGGCAGATCGGGGTGGACTACGCGGAGGGTTTTACAGTGGCCAGGACGGTTGGGGTAAAGGATTTGTTTGATCTGGTGTGAGGGGATTTGCTAAAATTATCTTAGCAATTGCGCAAGTTTATTATTTGCTACCCGGCAGCGACAGGTAAAAAATATAAAAATTTAATAGCATAAAAGATATGGCTGGTAATGATATCCAAAAGCTATCCTTCACTTTTACCCTAACGGCAACACCTAAAAACATTAATAAGGCGAGGCCCCCTGCCGAAATCAATAAAATAAGTGGAAATTTTAAACCTACCAGCAGACCCACCGCCCCCAATAATTCTAAAACTGCGGTGAGTGTTCCTACTTTCTCCAGCCCGAAGCGTTTGAACTCATTTTTCATTTGTGGGTATATAAAATAGGCAATTCCATAACCCAAAAAAGACAGACTGGAAATTAAAATCAGTACAGTAAGTAGGCTCATTCTTATATTAATTTTAGTGATACAGCCGCAATGAAAAGACTTAATATTAGTAGAAATAAAGAGGGCATATGCTTCTGCCATGGATTACCCACTTTGAAATGGAAATATTGTGCGGAGAGCATAAGAAATGCGATCAGTAACGCCGGAATAAGTACCAAGTCCGGATACCAAATTCCTGCAACCAACAAGGTGGACGAAGCTATTTTAGAAGAACCTACTATGGTACGGGTTAAATCACTCAGGCCATATTGTTTGAACTCCTTCACGATATTGTCAAAACGGAATATCCAAACATAGGCTATTGACAGAGCAACTATAATTTGAGCGATGATAGCGTAATTAGTCATTTGTTATTGTTTTGTAGTGAGGTTTGCTGGTTTGTATATTTGATTGTGAGGTACTTACTGGTCGGACGACTTAGAGTCGTCCGACCAGTAGAAGATTACCGCCCCAGCGAAATCAAATTCGCGAACAACCGATACGCTCCCGGCACGCCCGCCGGTAACTCCCGGAAAAAGGACAAACCTGTAAACACATAGTGCCCTTTGCCGTAGTTGGCCACGAGCAGCGAACCATCTGCCGGCTGTTCGCCGGGATCGTTGCTGGAAAGCGGCGCTTCGAAAGCCTTGTCCCAGGTGCTGGCGAAGTATAAACCACGCTCCTGCACCCAGCCGTTGAAGTCGGCGGCAGAAATTTTATTCGGCGAATTCAGTACGGGATGATCGGGCAGTAACATCCGCATATCCGCATTTTCATCGGTCACCCGGGTCCGCGAAATTTTGAGTGGAAAAGGCGCTATGTCGTTGATTACCAATTCTCCATTGGTCATATACTGCACCACCAGCGTGCCGCCCTGCTGTACGTAGTCGAGCAGTTGCTGCTGGTGAAATTTGAGCGATTCTTTCGTGTTATAAGCGCGAATACCGATCACAATGGCTTCAAATTTCGCCAGGTTTTCCAGCTCGAAATCCTTGTCCGTCAACATCGTCACGGTACAGCCCAACTGCCGCAAAGCTGCGGGCACGTCATCGCCGGCGCCCATGAAATAGCCGATCTGTTTGGCCTTGGTTTCCACCACGGCGTTGCTGACACTGGCGCTGTTGTCCAGCAGTACGCTTTGCTGCGGGATGTGATCGTACCGGATGCTCACCAGCCGCTGGCTATATTGCTGGCCCTCCACCGTGACCACGGCTTTTAACTGGCCGCTAGCGGTCATGGCCGGGGTGACGCTGAAGTGGAAAGTCTTAGTTTCCCCGCGTTTTGCCAGCGTAATGGGCACGTTCGCCGGTTGTACCTGCCAGCCGGGAGGCGCCGCCAGGGCCAGGCTGCCAGTTACGGCATCGCGTCCGGCACGCACGGTCACATTCACCTGACGGGTCTGCCCCGGGAAAATATAGGCCTGTTCATCGAAAGCAGCGGTTACCGGCGGCAGTACTTCAAACGGCTGCCAGACCTCGCCAATCGCCGATTCCTCCGTCTTGTAAGCCACCTCCGTATCCAGGTCCAGCGCTACGCCGTTCACCGTAAAGTTCCAGTGTACGGAGGCGAAACGCGGTGTTTCCGGCAATCCGCGGAGCACCTGATTGTCCACCGTGTACATACCGTAGGCAAAAGGTTTAGTGAGCCAATAAGGGGCGGTAAAGTTGGCGTTGGTGGGTATGCGGACCGTTTTTTCGTAAATATAGTCCTGGTTGGCGAGCAGTTTTTTCGCCGGCAAAGTGTCGAATAAAGCCGGTTGAATGCTCCAGCCGGTCAGCTGTACGTCGAGTTTGGAGCGGTTAATGGCTTCCAGGCGAATGCGCACCGTTTCACCCGGCGCCACGGCAGATTCCGAAGTAGTCGCCTCCAGATAGAGACCCAGGCAACTGCGGATCACGGATTTAATCGCTGCCAGTTTCACCGTGCGCCAGTGTCCTTCCGGCAGCGCCTGGATCATGGCCATAGCCCGCAGCAGGTCAGGCACCGAAGCCGACGGGTTGTCGTCGCGGTAATTCTGGTCCACCTGGCTGAGCAGTTTGCCGATTTTATCGCCGCCTGGCACCCGGGTCCAGGTGGTGTTAATGCCGTCGAACATGGCGTTGGTTTTAGGCCGGTCGCCTTTAATAAAGTCGAACCAGTCCACGCTTTCGCCCCGCGTACTCAGGGAACCGAATCCCTGACAGCGGTGCATCGAACGCGCTTCCGCCGCCAGTTCGGTGTTGCTTTTTCCTTTCAAAGGCAAATAAACGCCCAGATCGAGCTGAAAAAGCTGGCTTTTATCCATTTTATCAAACGCTTCCCGGCCGCCGTAAAACCACCAGGAGGTGTTGAAAAACTGGCGACGCGGCTGCCACACCTGCGTGTATTTCAACTGCTCGGGATAAGCCGTGGCCTGGCCGGCCAGGTCGAAAGCTTCCACGCTGAGCATGGCCGAGGAGGTATGGTGGCCATGGGTGTCAAACTTTTTATCGTTGGCAAAACGGTTGACCACCACGTCGGGCTGGGTTTCGCGGAAGGCCCAGACCACGTCGGCGAGTACGGCGTCGCGGTTCCAGATGCGCAGGGTTTCGTCAGGGTTTTTTGAAAAACCAAAGTCGTTGGCGCGGGTAAAACGCTGTTTGCCGCCATCGATCGAGCGGGCCATGAGCAGTTCTTCGGTCCGCAGCACGCCGAGTTGCTCCCGGATTTCCGGGCCGATCAGGTTCTGACCACCGTCGCCCCGCGTGAGGGAGAGGTAGGTGATGTCGAAGAGTTTTTCGTTGGCGCAGTAACTGATAAAGCGCTGATTCTCATCGTCCGGGTGAGCGGCTACGTAGAGTACGGAACCCAACACATTCAATTTTTTAACGGCTTGGTGCAGTTCCGCGGCGGTGGGTTTAGCCGGTTTTTGAGCCGAAGCAAAAGGAGGAAGCAGGAACAGGCCAAGGAGCAGGCAGCAAATATTTTTCATGGATGCGGTACAACGGTGAAATAAGCCGTCAGGGAACAGCCTGCGGCCGGCGATGTTCAAAAAATGCGCAGTCAGGTTAAGTACTATTGTAAATCCTGGCCAATATCGCGGCGATATGTTTTACCTTCAAACTGAATGACTTTCGCCGTTCGTTTCGATTTGGCTATGGCCGCTGCAATGTCGGTCCCAAAACTGGTAATGGCCAGTACGCGCCCGCCATTCGTCCGCACTTCGGCTTCGGTATTGGCGTCCGTCGTGCCGGCATGAAAAACGAGGCTGCCTTTGACTTTGTCCAGACCGCTGATGGCTTTGCCTTTCACATAGTCGCCGGGATAGCCGCCGCTGACCAGGAAAATCGTGGCGGCCACCCGCTCGTCGGCCCGGATTTTAGCCTGTTCCAGTTTGCCGCGTGCGCAGAGATCGAATAATTGCACCAGGTCGTTTTTCAGGCGCGGAATGACTGCTTCCGTTTCCGGGTCACCCAGGCGGCAATTGTATTCGATCACCACCGGTTCGCCCTGCACACTGATCAGCCCGAAGAAAATGAATCCGTGGTAGGTGATATTTTCCTGTTGCAAGCCCGCCACTGTCGGCTGAATGATCCGTTTTTCGACCTTTTCCCACATGGCTTCATCCACAAACGGTACGGGACTAATGGCGCCCATACCGCCGGTATTCGGACCGGTATCGCCCTCGCCAATGCGTTTGTAGTCTTTTGCCTCCGGCAGAATTTTATAGGTTTTGCCGTCGGTCAATGCGAAAACGCTGAATTCGATGCCGGTCAGGAATTCTTCCACGACCACACGGGCGCTCGATTCGCCGAACTTGCCGCCCAGCATACTCCGGAATTCGGCCTGCGCTTCCGCATGGCTTTGGGCAATGACCACGCCTTTGCCCGCCGCCAGACCGTCTGCTTTCAACACTATCGGTAAGGATTGTGTGGCGAGAAAGGCCAGTCCTTCTTCCAGATCAGCCACCCCGAACTCGCGGTAACCGGCGGTTGGAATGTGGTGGCGTTGCATGAATTGTTTCGACCAGGCCTTGCTGCCTTCCAGCACCGCACCCGCTTTGGAGGGACCGATGACGGGGATGTTTTTCAACTGCTCGTGGCTTTTAAAGTAGTCCCAAATGCCCCGTACCAGCGGTTCCTCGGGGCCAACGATCAGCATGGTAATTTGATTTTCCAGGCAGAATTTACCCACCGCGTCGAAGTCGAGCGGATCAAGGGGAACGTTTTGGCCACAGGTGGCGGTGCCGGCATTGCCCGGAGCGATGTACAGTTTCGAGCAGTGTTTACTCTGGGTAAGTTTCCAGGCGAGCGCATGTTCGCGGCCACCGGAACCGAGCAGGAGGATCGTAAAGTTGGTCAATTTGCGAATGTGGTCAATGTGATCGATAAATTATTGCCCAAAGACATACTGCACAATATTGGCCCCCATTTGCAGGGCTTTGTTGCGCAGTTCCTGGGGATCGTTATGTACGTCGTCCCAGCCGTCGCCGAGGTCGGTCTCGAAATCGTAAAAGCAGATCAGGCGTCCCTGATAAATCAGTCCGAAACCCTGCGCCGGTTTCCCGTCATGCTCATGGATTTTGGGCAACCCGTTTTTGTACTCGTATTTCTGGTGATAAATCGGGTGGCTGAAGGGAAGCTCCACAAAATCCAGTTCCGGAAACACCCTTTTCATGGCCGGGCGTACAAAGGGATCCAGGCCAAAATCGTCATTTAATAATAAAAAACCGCCGCCTTCCAGGTAGGCCCGCAGGTTGCGCGCTTCCAGGTCGCTAAACAACATATTGCCATGGCCGGTCGCGTATACGAATGGATAACTGAATAGATCGGCGCTGCCCGGTTCCACGGTACCGTATTCCATATCGAAATTGGTCCGCAGGTTATCGTTGCAAAATTTGGCCAGGTTGCGCAGCGAGTTCACGTCATTATACCAGTCACCGCCGCCGCTGTATTTCAATAGTGCCAGTTTGAGAGTGGGCGGAGTCGGGCTGGTATTTGGCAACCGAAAGGCCGAACCCAGGGCCACTGCCAGCAATATAGCCATGGGAAGAAGAATATTACGCATTCGTTCAGGTCAATTTAGATGGTTTAAAATTTGGAGTCGTCCACGCTCCCCAGGAAATTACGGATTTCGCCAACGACACTTTCTACGCAGCCATCCTCGAAAGGGGAGCGCAGTTTGGCCAGATCGACCAGTCCCAGGAAGGAACGCGAACCGCCGGCCTTGCATAACCGCACGTAGTCATGCCACGCTTCGGTATGATTTTGCCGATCTTTCATCCAGAACTGGAAGGCACAAATTTGCGCCAGCGTGTAATCGATATAATAGAATGGCGAATTGAAAATATGGTTCTGCCGCTGCCAGGCCCGCCCGGCTTCCAGGTGGGGCAGACCATCCCAGTTGCGGTGTGGTAAATACGTTTTTTCCAACTGCCGCCAGGCTTGGTTACGTTCGGCCGGCGTCATTTCCGGGTTTTCATAAATAATATGCTGGAATTCGTCCACCGCCACGCCATAAGGCAGGAACTGGATGGAATTACCCAGGTGCATGAAATGGTATTTATCCGTATCCGGGCCGAAAAACAGGTGCATCCAGGGCCAGGTGAAAAATTCCATACTCATCGAATGGATCTCGGCCGCGTCGCTGGTCGGCCAGTGATACTCTTCAAAAGGAAACTGGGTACTCGACCAGACCTGAAAAGCATGTCCCGCCTCGTGGGTCAGCACATCGATGTCGCCGCTGGTGCCATTGAAATTTGAAAAAATAAAAGGCGCCTTGAATTTGCTCATGTACGTACAATATCCGCCGGTAGCCTTGCCGTCATGATTTACCAAGTCCATCAACTTCGTCGCCTGCATGTAGCTGAAAAACCGGTCGGTATCCGGGCTGAGTTCCCGATACATCTGGGCGGCATGGGCAACAATTTCTTCGGGCGTACCCATAGGACGGGGGTTACCGGTGGGGAATTTATATTCCTCATCGTAGTATTTCAGGCGGTCCAGTCCCAGGCGAACGCGTTGACGTTCATATAATTCGGAAGCAATGGGTACGATGGTTTCACGGACCTGGCGACGAAAATTGGCCACCATTTCCGGCGTATAATCCGAGCGGCGCATGCGGGCGTATCCCACTTCCACGAAGTTGCGGTAGCCAAGTTTCCGGGCAATGCTGTGCCGGACTTTGACCATTTGATCGAAAATATCTTCGACTGCAGTCGCATGGTCGGCGTAGTATTTCCACTTGGCTTCGGCCGCGCCACGCCGTATTTCGCGGTTGTCGGATAACTCCAGGGGCAGAATATTACTCAGGTTATAGGTGCCGCCGTCGAATTCAATTTTAGCCTGCGCTTTCAGTTTGGTGTATTCGGTACTCAGGGCATTTTCCAGTTGCAAATCTTCCAGGATGGCCGGCTGGAAAGTTTTCAGGTTCAATTCCGCCAGTGTAAAGAGTTGGTTGCCAAAATTTTGTTCCAGCACCTCGCGAAAAGGGGATTCCAGTAAAGCCCGCGAAAACCGGTTGGATAAAGCTTCGTAAGCCGGTAAATTTTCATCGAAGTACTGATTTTCCGCTTCGTAAAACGGATCGGCAGTGTTGGAGGTATGACGCACATAACACAGGTTGTACATGGTGCCAAACTCCTCCCGCACGGTATTCAGCTGGGTGAGGTTTAATACCTGCTCCGCCGGGGTTGGGGCTTGTTCAAAAGCATGGAGATATTTTTCAAAATCGGCCTGCACCACGGTCATGTCTGGGCGGGCGTAAGGAAACTGGTCAAAAGTCATGGAGCAGTTTTTAGGATGAAGGGGAAATTCCGCAAAAATAAGGGATTATTAGTTGACCAGCGGTAAACGCATAACCGCTGCTTTCGCTATGGCTGGAAGACGAAAAGTTTGCAAAAATCTGCCGACCATTACATGCTATTCCATAAAACGGATGCCATGTCACACCATGCAGCAGCCAGGTGGTAGAATCTAACGGGTAAAACCACGGAAATGCGCCAGTTCCACCGAGAAGTCCAGGTGCGGGTAGTCCCTGGTCATTTTTTCGATCACATGGATCTGGATTTGCGCAAACGCCCGGTGCTGTTCACTCTGCGGATGAAATGGTCTATGCCGCAAAGCCGCGTTCATTTTCTCCATTTTTGTCAGGATGACCTGGGCCTCCGCCGAAAAAAAGGTGCGGGAAAAATGCGCCCAGATATAGTCCACCGCTACGTCGCTCGGATGCAGCATATCGGCGGCATAAAACCGATAATCGCGCAAATCATCGAGCAGCAGTTCATAAGCGGGGAAATAGAAAACTTCAGGCAGTTGCGTGCAAATTTCCGCGCAGGCCAAAACGAGCGTTGCTTTACTGCGCTGATTTTCCACCATTCCGACCCGCAGGTGTCTGACCGGACTCACCGTCAGGATGATCTGTAATGCAGGCTGTGCCGTTTTTATTTTTTGCAAAATGGGGACAAGACTGTCCACGATTTCGTCTACCCGCAATCGGCGGGAATCAAAGTGTGCCGCCGGCATTTTATGGTTGTTGGCGACTACCTGCTGGGTTTCGCGCAGTAAAAAAACATCGGCGGTACCAAGGGTGAGTAGCAGGCGATTACTTTGCCGAAGTGCTTGTGCAGCAGCGCGGTAGCTTTGGTTCAGTTGCTCCAGCATGGTCTGGGGATCCGGCTGTGAATAGTGACCGTGGTGCTCCCAGCTATGCCAGAGTCCCTGGTGTTCAATAATTTCACTGGCGGTGAATGTTTGGTCACCGGCCCACAATCGTTCCAGGCAACGGGCGATGGAAAACGGGTTATACACAATACCGAATGGGTTGACCATAACCGGCAGTTTACCCGCCAGCAGCCGCGATCCGATGTGTTCGGTGAAGCAGGAGCCGATCAGCAACAGCCGGTCCTGATGACTGATGGAAAAATTGGCAGGGACTACCGGAAAATCCGTCCGAAAGCTGGGCATAGAGCAGGTTCCTTATTTCTTCGCAAACTTGCTACTTTTACCGCTCATTTTTGACCCCGGGCCGATCTTCTGTCCTTATGAATTTTTTCCAACGTCTTTTCGGTGACACAACCGAGCCTACTGCCGGACCCAATATTCCATTTGGGCGCTACTCCGATGCGTACAAATCGGAAGAGCAACAGGCATTTTTTGATCGTTCGATCGAACAGTTCGAGCAGGGGGAAGCCCTAGTGGCCTACCGTACTTTTTTCGAATATTTGAAAAATGCGGCCGGCGATAACATTACCTGGCAGGAAAAACCGGACGGCCTGCACTTTGAGTTCTGGCAAGGTTCGCAGCGCATCGTCGGGCTGGCCAATGAGGAAAAAGTGCGGGTCGAGAGCAAGCTGGTGCAGGCCGACGACCTGAACGTAGGCTTTCTGCGCCGGCTGATGGAGTATAATTTCAACCTGAAATTCAGTCGGTTCGCGCTGAGTCCGGAGAACCAGCTGGCAATCCGATTCGATACCTATACCTCTGACGGTTCGCCGCTCAAGTTGTTGCATGCTCTGCGCGAGCTGGCCATCCATGCCGACAAGCAGGATGATTTGCTGCTCGACGAATTTCGAAACCTGCGGCCAGTAGAAACAGCCGGTTTCGGCGACCTGCCGGTAGCGGAGAAGGAACAGAAGTATTTACACATTCGCCGTGACATCGAACGGGTGTTCGCATTGCTAGATCAGGCTAAACCCGACCCCAATCAGTATCCGGGCACCTATGCTTATTTACTGCTGGCGCTGGCTTTCCGGCTCGACTACCTGATAAAACCGGAAGGTTTTATGATGGATACCATGGAGCGGATCCATACTATATATTTCAGTAAAAATGAGCGGACACCGCAAATGAAGGTGACCGCCATTCGTAAGGAGTTGCAGAAACTCCTGGACCGTCCGCAGGATGACTTTTTTCGGGAAATGTACCGGACCAGGAGCACGTTTGGTATTAACCCGGCTGTTAACCACGATGCTATTGCCAACCTGATCCAGGGCGAAATGGCTAATATGGACTGGCCGCTGCAGCAGAATTATCCCGAACTGGCCCTGGCTGTCCCACAGTATATTGCCGGTTTTGCGCTCTTCCATTATGCTCCGCCCAAACCCGACCGCGAATTACTGCACCTGTTTTTTCAGGTAACGGAGCCGCAGTTTTTTACGGCCCTGGGTTTTAAAAGGGCATACGCCGATCAGGAAGGGCGGCTGCTTAAAAATGAAATTTTGAAAGAAATAAAAACCATCACGGATCGTAACCGTTCGGCTTTCCCACGTTTACGTCCAGATCTGAATCGACTGGATTTTGCGTCGATGACGTTATTTTCCAGATCATTCTTATTGATGATCAAGGATTTAGATTTAACTGCCGCCGAATGACCGACTTCGTTGAAACCTACCGCAACATCATTGTCCAGATCGCGACGCCCAACAGTACGGGCACCGGTTTCTACCTGCGTGATCGCAATCTTATTGTGACTAATCACCACGTGGTGGAAGGACACCGGGCCGTGGTGATCGAGGGCGCCAGGTTTATCAAACAGGTGTCCCGGGTACAGTATGCCGATCCGAAGTACGACCTGGCTTTTCTGGAAGGCCCCCGCGCCTCCGACGATTTGCCGGTGGTGAACCTGGGTACCGGTAAAGTACTGCGCGAAGGTGACCCGGTGACGGTAATCGGCCACCCGTTCGGACTTAAATTCAGTGTGAGCACCGGTATTGTTTCCAACACCCGGGAGGTCATGAACGGGGTGCCTTATTTGCAGATCGATGCGCCGCTCAACCCCGGCAACAGCGGCGGGCCGGTCGTTAATAATGAAGGTCTGGTGGTGGGCATTAACACCATGATCATTCAAAACAGCAACAACATCGGTTTTTCGCTGCCTGTACAGTTCCTGCAGGATTCGCTGGACGGTTTTGAAAAAGCCGGCTCCGACAATGCCTGCCGCTGTACGGCCTGTTTAAATATTGTAACCGAAAAAACCGTCGAGAAGGGCTTTTGTACTTTCTGTGGCAGCCGTATAGAACTACCCGGCGGTTTGGATGAATACGCCCCCGTTGGCGTTGCGCGCACCATCGAACGGCTGGTCGCTCAGCTGGGTCATGATATACCGCTCAGCCGCTCCGGCCCCAATGCCTGGGAAATTCGCCAGGGAAGTGCCAAGATCGGTATTACTTACCATGATAAAAGCGGTCTGCTCTCTGCTGACGCCGTGCTTTGTCAATTGCCAAAAGAAAATATCAAGCAGCTATATGAATACCTGCTGCGCGAAAACTATAATAACGAAGCGCTCACGCTGAGTTTGCACGCGCAGGATATTGTCTTGTCTTTACTCATTTATGATCGTTATTTAAACGATGAGACCGGCATGACGCTGCTGCGGCTATTATTTGAAAAAGCGGATTATTACGATAATATACTGGTGGAGCAGTATGGCGCAAGTTGGAAGGCGGAATAGTGGTCGGACGACT
>JANPIN010000132.1:0-69781 GCA_031425035.1 Saprospirales bacterium
CACTTCTGCCCTGTCCTGCCAGCTGCAATGGTGATCTGCCCCTGCCACTAAAACTCCCAGTCCCTTTTATCCACATACTGTTCGTGATAAGCAATGAAATTCTGCAAGCCACCAAACAGCTCCAGCACCTTGGCCCGCTCGATATGGGTAGGCCCGCCTTTTAAAATTGCCTGATAGGAACTCCATTTATACGTCCGGAAATCCGTTGTATAACCATGTTTACGGGGGTTGTTATGGTGGTAATACATCAAATGAAACAGGTGCGATTCATCTGAAATTAACTTGCGTTTAAATGGCCGTTGAATCAAATTTCCATAGCGGTTTTGCTGCTTATTAAATGCTTTGGCATAAGAAGTAAATAGCCGCTGAAACTGATAGCTACAAATGGTCGAGGGCATTAGTGGAATAGGAAGCACCTCTTTTTGAGAAGCATCCTTCAGACTTGCCCGTTCCCTATTCATGGTTTCACATAAAATACGCAGTGCGTGCTCTTCGCGTATTTTTATCAGAAAATGGACGTGGTTTTCCAATAGTGCGTACGTGTAAGTTTCGGCAATAGGCAGGATGAAATGACCATAACGGCGTAGGAAAAAGCGATAGTTTTCATCACAGGTAAACAGCCGTTCGTGGTTATTGGTACGCGCGAAAATGTGGTAGAAACAATTGGGGACAAGGGATTCCGTATCTCGTTTTTTCATGTCAGGGGTTTAATGAGGATACGAAGTAAAGTAAATGTTAGCAAGAAGTGACACTTTTTTGAAAAGTGTCACTTCTTGCTAACATTTACTTTCTGTGGAAATTTATGAATTCCCGTGCCAATACACATTATGTTTGCCCAAATTCTCCACATGAAAAATCTCGTTCTGGGTCTGACCCTGTTTATAATCCAGTTGCTGCTCACCTTTTGGGGCGCAACAGTTTTTGGAAAATACGTCAGCCCCTACCTCTTCTTCACGGCCAGTCTGGCGATCGCGGGTTATACGGGCTGGTTGCTGGTGCAGCCGAAGCTAACGGTTGAACATCCGTTAGTTAGCGCGGAGGTTCAGCCCAAAAAGCAATGGCTGGGCGCCTTGCTGGGCATTTTCAGTGTAGCGCTGGCCTACGAGGAAATGCGCAAACTGTTCGTGAAATTCAGCCCGCCGCGCGAGTTCTCCGACGTCGTGCCGCAGATCGAAGCTTTATACAATCGTTTTCAGCACGGCGAATTTCCCTACGCGCCGGTGGATATGGGCAGCTGGTCGCCCTACCCGGTCTACATGCCGCTGCACTGGCTGCCGGTCGGTCTGGCGCAGGTGTTCGGTATGGATAGCCGCTGGGCCGGGTTTGTGCTGCTGGCTTTGGCGGCGGGTATTTACGGCTGGTTCATCATGCGTACCAACCGGTCGCTGCTCCAGCAGATCGCGGTTATTCTGCTGCCTTCCCTGGCCTTATGGGCCTATATACGCTTTGGCGGACTGGATTTGCCGGTCAGTTATGAACTGGTGATCGGCGCCTACTACCTGGTACTGGCGACCGGTTTGTTCGCCCGTCACCTGGCCTGGATCACGGCCGGACTCGTACTTTGCCTTTTATCGCGGTACACCCTGGCTTTCTGGCTGCCGCTGGCGGCCATTTTATTCTGGCAAAACCTGCCGCGCCGCCAGAATTTCCTGATCTGGGGCACGGTCGCCGTCAGCGTAGTGCTGATTTATATTTTGCCGTTTTACCTGAAAGACCCGAGTATTTTAACCAAAGGGCTGGCCTATCATAACCAGGCGGTCGTGGCCGAATGGGTAGGTTATGGCGATCCGCCGGTGTCGCACTCGATGGAACGCGGCATTCACTTCGCTATACAATTAAAAGAGTGGTTTACGGGCGACATGGTGGAACGCGTGCATAAAGCGCGGGTGCTGCAGGGCGGCCTGATGCTGCTGGTCCTGCTCCTGGGCTGGCTGGGCTGGCGTCGCTGGCGGGAACGCCTGGACTACGGCACGTACGCCTTGTTGCTGCTCTATTGTTTCGTACTGCTTTTCTATTGTTTCGGGCCGCTGACCTACCGCTATTATCTGCTGGTGCTGCACCTGTTGTCGGCGGTGTTATGCGGGCGGATCATTTTGCAATCTGAACTTCGTCGTTTGGCGCCGGCTTAATTCCTGGGGGTTTTCACCGGTGTTTTACGCTTGGCGGATGGCAGCACCGCCTTTTTCGGCGGCAGCATTTCCGGCCGGTATTCAAAGTGCATGGTATCGTAGTGGTACCATTTGCCGCCCCAGATGAAGCCGTGTTTTTCAAATATTTCCACGATTTCCAGCGGCACGGTGTTCTGCCACTGTAGTTTCTCTTCAATCGAATCGATCATCCAGTCTTCGCGGTGGTCCCATTTCCAGTATTGCGAGTGGCTGGTATTGATGTCGATGGCCATGCCGAAGGAGTGCGGACTCTGGCGATTGGTCCCCATAATGGGCCGCCAGTTGAATGTGCCGCCGATATCGGTGACGTAGGGGCGGAGTTCGGGGCGGGCCGCCAGTTCATTGGCTATGGCCTGCAAATGCCGGTTTACGCCATTGATCGAAGTTACCCAGATGCGCTGCGTCTTCCCTTTTACCTTAGCCGGCCAAATGATGGGCACCAGGTGGCGGCGCACTTCAGCTTCGCTGCGGCCATACATTTTGAGAAAAAACTCCTGGCAGCGGAAAGTGCCGGGATCGCAGTTATAGGTCGGCGTATCCTGGGGCAGACCGGGGGTGTATAGCAAGCCGTTCATCTGGTCCTCCAGATCGGTCGAGTCGAAGGTCTGGTCTTCGGTTTTGAGCAGGCCGTCATCGTAGAGCATGGTCGTCCCGTCTTTCCAGATAATGTGGTTGGCGGTATGGCCTTTCAGATGCTGCGGGTAAGCCTGGATCAGACGGAGCATGCCGGGTGCAGGCGGCGGCTGGGTTTTGACGGTGGAGGTTTGGGCGAAAGCGGTTATCGCGACCAGACAAGCGAGGAGGAAAGTGGTTAAATACTGGTGTTTCATGAATACAGTTGTTGCGATGCGGCTAACGTTAAGCGGGTAGCAAAACTTTTGTCGGCGGCGGTAATGTTGCCATTTTTTTACCTTGTACCCAAAGATATTCCGGATAGTACACGCTCTTAACCAAAGGAAGGCCTAAAAAGTTATTTATCTGTTCTTCAACTACCTTGTCAACCAGTAATTATGCGCGTTCTACGGCTGCTAGCAGTGCTTTTTGTAATTTTTCCCCTGACCCTCCCCGCCGCCACCTGGCTCGTCGGTCCCACCCGCACCTACATCAAACCTTCCCAGGTCGCTAACCTCGTGGCCAATGGCGATACCGTCGCCATCGATGCCGGACTGTACCTGGCCGACGTCTGTGCCTGGACGGCCTCCAATCTCGTGCTGCACGGCGTGGGCGGTTATGCCCGGCTCGATGCTCAGGGGACGGCCGCGCAGGGCAAAGCCATCTGGGTGATCAGCGGGAACAACACGACAGTGGAAAATATCGAGTTCTTTCACTGTGCCGTTCCGGACCACAACGGCGCGGGTATTCGTCAGCAAGGGGATAACCTGATCATCCGGTCCTGCTATTTCCATGATAATGAGGACGGTCTGCTCGCCGGCGACCGGCCCGACAGCGAGATCCTGATCGAATACAGCATTTTCGAGCATAATGGCTTTGGGGATGGGTATAGCCATAATATTTACGTCAACCACATCAAGAAATTCACTTTTCGCTATAGCTGGAGCCACCGGGCCGTAGTGGGTCATGAACTGAAAAGCCGGGCCTATGAAAACCTGATCTACTGCAACCGGATCAGCAATGAAGACGGCTCGGCCAGCCGCGAAATTGATTTGCCGAACGGCGGAAAAGCCTACATCATCGGCAACATCATTCAGCAGGGCCTCAACGGGGAGAATTCCAACATCATCGGCTACGGGCTGGAAGGCTTGACCAATCCCGGTCCGCAGGCTTTGTTTTTGGTCAATAACACTATCTGGAACCAGAAATCTGTGGGTTCTTTCCTGGCTTTTCCAAACGCGCCGCTGGACTGCAAAATCTATAATAATCTCCTGCTGGGCGGCGGGTCCCTGTTTGCCGGCAACCTGCCACCGACGGGCCTGGATACGCTGGCCAACCTGCGTTTTACCAACCTGGCCGATGCACAACTAACGGACCCCCAGCTTTTTAATTTCCAGCCATCCTGTTCCTCTCCGGCGATAAATGGCGGCGTAAATCCGGGTACGGATGGTACACAGGTTTTGCTGCCGGCCCATGCCTACCTGCATCCGGCTTCGGCTATGATCAGAACGCTGGCTGGCGCTCAACCGGACGTTGGAGCTTATGAGGCCATTTGTAACAGCGCCGTCCAGACACCGACGCGACCGGATTTTTTGCAGCGTACGGGCCAGTTGATTTTCCTGGATCCCAATTTGCAAGATGCCAGTCTCGACGTATACGATTTAAATGGGCGCCTGATGGCCGGCCGGGTGCAGGCTTTTGACTGGAGCAATCACCCGATGGCGCATTACGTGCTCCTGCTGCGTATCAGCGGCCGGGTCGTGTGGGTGGAAAAAATTTGAATTCCCCCATGTTTTCACGCTTTTGTTTTTACAAAGCAAACAGGAGTTATCCCGGATTTAATGATGCACCCTTAGCCGGATGGTAACTCGGATGAAACGGATTGGGCGGATTTTCACGGATTTTTAAATCCGCGTAAATCCGTAGTATCCGTAAAATCCGCGTTACCATCCCACTAAGGGTGCGTGTTCACCTAAGACCTGCGCCTATTTCATTCAGCACCAGGCTTTGTAGAGGAATCATCTAAATCCGGATTGACTCCTGTTTGTGGCTCATGTGTTTTTTGGGGTTTACTTCAAGGTTACCTTGCCGGCATACACCTGCCCGGCGTCGGTCCGGATCGTGAAATAATACAGGCCCGCACCCAGCCCGGCGCGTTCAAAGCGGTAAGAACTGCCGTTGGTGTGCACCGTACGCAGCGTTCTGCCCAAGGCATCGGTCAGTACAAACCAGGCGTCACCGTCCGTAGTTGGCCATTCCAACCGCGCTTCACCGGCGACCGGGTTAGGGAAAATGCGCAGTTTACCCACGTTGCCCGGCGTTTCGACCGCGCTTATTTCCAGGAAATCCCGCTTGACCTGGTGGTAAGTATAATTAGTCATCACCGGCGGGTTGTAGTCGAAGTAAATGGCCGCCCGGTTCCAGATCTGGCTATAGTCGGGCAGGTCGGCTAGTTGGCGTACGCGGTATTTGAAAAAGCCCTGCGAAGCGTCGAGATTAGTCGTGCTGTCGAGCAGATTGATGTTGTCGAACTGGAAACGCAGTACGTTACCCGGCAGCAGATCGAAATCGTAGTGGTGCGAGGATGCACCCGGTACGATGCTGGCTGCATCGAGGTTGGTCGACAGGGTATCCAGGATTACGATGTTAAAAGCAGTATCGGTGCCGGTATTCTGAAAACGGATTTTGTATTCGAGCTCCGTGTTCGGTTTAATGTAGCGCTCTGCACCATAGCCGATGGGCACAGCCTGTTTGTCGTTGGGATCGTACGAACTTGTGGTGACGGTACAATCATAGGATTCGAACGGGTTTGGACTATCCAAAGCAAAAGCCAGCCCGAGACCCGGTTCATTGATCCCGCCACAGCCTTCCACAAACGCGCTGACGGTGCCACCCCAGGGATGCGCGCTTTCCTGCGGCGCTTCGATGCGCCAGGTTGCGCTGTTGGCTACGGTCGCCACAGTCGTGCTTTCTCCGGTATTGAGCTGGAAGGGGCTCTGCATATACATCACCAGATCTTCCACAATAACGAAATCCAGCGGCGCGGACATGGGTGCAGTACCCACGTTCTTCATGGCCAGGCGTACCGAGTCACCGTCGCAGACAGCGCTGGCCTGTAGAGAAGCACCGGACCAACCGCCATTGGTAATGCATACCGAATCGGGAAAAATATGGGCAGACGAACAGAGAGTGGAGCCCCCCTGGGGCGGCAGCTCACAGCTGACGTTGAAGACGACGGTAAACGTTCCACAATACCCCGGCGCTATATCGCCAAGCAGAAAACCATACGTGTTGCCGAAGAGATGTCCACCGGGAATGGTACTGTTGGTGTAGGTGAGCGCGGGATCCAGTGTGATCTCGACGTGGGCATCGGGTATGGTTTGATCACTTAAATTGCAATACAACACCTGGTAACCGCCGGGAAAGCAGGGGCGAATATGCGTGTTGCCGAGATCGACCGACATCAGCGGGCAGCGACTATTCAGCGCGACCGGAATGTTCTGTTCAACGCAGGTTCCGGGGCTGAGGGTAACGGTATGGACGGTAGGGCAGATGTTACCATAATTGAACGGGACGTCGAGGCTGACCTCCACTACATCATCCTCGGGGCAAACCGCCATAAAATACCAACCCTGGGCATTGGTCTTCGTGGTATAAACGGTGCCGCTGCCCTGGCCGATAATCTTTACCGTCCACCTATTGATCGTTTGTTCGCCGGCATCGAGCGTGCAGTTGACCAGCGAATCGACGAATACCCGCCCATACACCAGCAACTCGGTATTGATCCAGGCATTTTGTACGTACTGATACAAGCCGTTTGTATGCGGCCCCAGCGCTCTAGTGGGCAGGCCGTTCTCGACCAGCCGGATACTATCATTGCCCAGCGCTACATCGTACCCGTCCCCGACCTTCCCGTCGTTATCTATATCGAGCAGAGGAAGTTCCACGTTTGGTGCATTGACATCGTACGTGTTCCAGTCGATGAAGCTCCGTATGCGTTCCAGGCGCCACATTTCGGTGTCTTCGCATACCTGTAAAACCTGGTCCTGATAGCTAATCCCGATCAATTCCGGACCTGCTTGAACCACGTATGAGGAATCCACCAGCAGGGGCGGCGTGTAGAAAGTGGTCGAATCCAGGTTGATCTCACCGGGATAGGACCAGGCCGGAATGTGGATGATGGTGGGGCCGGTTTGGGCTGTAATCCGGCTGGCACCAGACAGAAATAGGGCCGCTAAAATGAAGAATTTAAGAAACCGGTAAGTTGGAATCTGGCCCCCGGGCAGCAATAGCATTTTTTTCATAGGATTAAGATTGAGCATTAAAGATGCGAAACAGAGTGAATGCTGTGAATTATGATACAAAGGTGCAGCAAAACATCAGCAGGCACCAAAATCAAAATTTCCCATAAATTGAGGCTTAAATGAATAAAAGCGTAATAACTGGTTGTAAATCAATGCGTAAAAATTATAGACGTTGAATGAATTTTAAAATTCAACTATTTTTGTTCAAATTTTTTAAATGGAAAAAAGCCAGCTGGCCCAGCTTATCCGCACTTTTTCTCCAACGGAGCGACGGGAGATCCGCAAGTTTCTGCGTTCTCCATTCATCAATGTCCGGGCGGATGTCGTACAACTGTTCGAGGAATTCTGCGAGAACGATATGCCCGACAAAACGACGACCAAACGCCGGCTTGCTGGCCAGACTGCGTTATCCGATGAAGCCATGCGACTAACCATGACCTATCTGATGCGCCTGCTCGAACGATATATGGCGCTCAAGGAGTTCGAGACCAATAATACACAACGCGATTTGCTACTCATCGCAGCCCTGCGTAAACGCGGTTTGGATGCCTTTTTTGAAAGGCAAAAAAAGCGTCTGGAAAAAACGCTCGATGCCCAGCCCTTACGTGATGAAGCCTACTACGAAACCGGGTTTCATCTGCATTGGGAAACGCACCAGCTGGTCTCCACCACCGATCCGGCAGAGACCACTTACCTGCGCGCAGCTACCCAGTCTGCCGATGTGGCCTATTTCGCCCGAAAACTACGCCTGATCTGTCTGTCGGCCGTTCAGCAAAGCGTGTACCGCACGGAGCAGCAGCCGGAACAAGACCAACCGTTGATCGAATATGCCGAACGGACCCTCGCCGCGGAGGCCCCGGTCATCGCCCTCTACCTGCATTGTTACCACATGATCCAGACGCCGGATGAGGAGGTGCATTTTCAGCGGTTTAAAGAAATGCTACTCGGCAATCTGACGCTATTCCCGCCGGGGGAAACCCGCAACTTATTTATCTGGGCGATCAATTACTGCGTCCGCCAGCTCAATCAGGGGCAAGCACGTTATTTTCAGGAAGTTGCGGACCTCTATAAACCCGGTATTGAGAGCGGCACGCTGCTGGAAAACGGAATGATTTCCCAATACACGTACTATAACATCGTCGCCGTCATGCTGCAGACCGGCGATATGGAATGGATAGACTACTTCATCCACGCGTATAAAAACAACCTCGAGAAAAAGCATCGCGAGAGCACCTTCAGTTTCACCCTGGCCCGCCTGCGCTATGCGCAAAAACTGTATGACCCGGTACTGGAGTTGCTGCAAAAAGCCAATTACCGCGACCCGCTGCTCAACCTGGCCGCTAAAACCCTGCTGCTGAAAACCTGGTACGAACTCGAGGAGTTTGAAACCCTGCAATCCCACCTGGATGCCATGCGCAACTATATTCGGCGTAAGCGGGTCCTCGGTTATCACCGTACGAATTACCTCAATATTATTAAATACACGGATAAACTGCTGAACATCAATCGCCTGGATAAACAGGAAACGGAAAAACTACGCAAGCAGATCGATGTAGAAGAAAATCTGACCGAACGCTCCTGGCTTCTCGAAAAGGTTGGAGCGGGTTCCGGGAGCGGTCATAATCAGCGGTAACGGGGCGCTCCCTCCTAAAACAAACACCATGAAACAGTACTTTTTTATGATACTCGCCATTGTCGGCTTAAGCCTGGCCAGTTGTGAGAATCGAAATACCAGTGAAAGAAATGGCACTGACCCTTCCTGAAAAAACCTTGTCCCTTCCTGAAATTCCTTGACAGAAAATGAGCGGTTGATAAAAAGTGTTAGGCACTATAATAGGGTAATGGGGGGGAAGGTACCGGAGTTTTTTATTTTTTCGAAACTAGTCACAAATGCCTTCCCTAAATCGTTTAGACCAAACACTTTTCATTCCACTTGCATTATCCACCTTTATGAAAACAAAATTAAGCCTCTTATTCTACGGATTTGTCCTCATTTCTATTTGGAGCACTTGCTTTTTAATGTCTGGGATGGCCGATACCAATACGGCCATCATGGGACTGATTTTTACGTTTTTAAGCGTTTATTTTTTGCAGAAAGAATTTGATTTTAAACTCAGTACGTCAGATAAATGGACAGTGCTGGCTTTGCCAATCCTGTTCCTTGGCTATTTATATACCGTACTATATGACATTGGTTATTTTAAAATGCATACCCTTAATTTTGTGGCGTGGTACCAACTCTTATTTTATCTGCACATTATTAATCCGGTTACTATTGCTTTTATCGTATTACTGCTTGGGTTAACTACATTGAAGGATTTAACCAATCCCAGAAACCCATTTATATTTGCTTCGATCACTATTTTTTATGCCTACTTTTTCATGTTCACCTGGAAAAGCAGTTGGCTAGGGACACGTCAGCCGAGTTTTAGTTCCGAACTAGTGCAAAAAGCCGAAGTTCCAGGTCCGGAAACAGCTGAATTCAACTTAAACGTCAACTTATCTGACTTTTCATTTATCAACCCCAGTCTCGATACCGTGACGTTGCCCATGAATCCCGGCCAATACACGCTCCTGGAAACCTGGTCGGAAACCTGCCCGCCTTGTATTCGGGCCATGCGTGATATGCCCGATTTTTATCGGACTGTAGCCGATAAAGTAAACGTGTACTATGTCTACGAAAACCGGAAAGCCAGTGCCCGCAACAACTTCCAGCAGATTTTCGCCTTTCCCGAAATTAAGGATAAATCAAAAATCCTGATCGACATGGAGCAGAACTTGTACCAGGCTTTAAATGTAAATGGCTTCCCCTATTTTCTAATTTTCGATGCAAACGGCAAGTTGATACACTACCTGCATGGCTATGGTGATAAAGAAATGACCGCTGCCGAAATTTCAAAATACGTCCAATAAGTACCTGCCATCTTTTTACAACATCATGAGTTTCCCATTTTTCACTACCTGTTTATTTCCTTCCCGAATGGCGTAAAAATAAACCCCGGTGGACAAGTTCGGCATGGGCACCTGGTTGCTGCTACTGGTCAAAAGTTGCTGAACCAGTATATGGCCTTGCAAATCGTACAAAAAGAACTCAAAACCTTCCTCCGGCAGCTCAATACTAAGAGGCGTATTTTTTGGCAGCATCGTGGGAAAAACAGCAATGGCCCAGCCTTTATCTGCCAGATGTACCGATCTGATGGGCGTCAGGTCTATATGGCCCGATAGATCAAGGCTTTTAATACGGTAGTAAGTGGTACCCACATTCGGCTGCGGATCGATGACCGTATATTGACTCGCCTGGTTCTGCGGTTTTACCATGGTAAAAGTAGAGAAACGAGCGCCGTCATCACTTTTTTGCACCTCGAAATCAACCACCTGTTGTTCCGCCGCAGTTGCCCAGCGGAGCCTTACCTGGCGGTTATCCATGGCTTCGGCCTCGAATGACTGGTAGGTGACTTGGAGCGGCGTACTGAGCGCTAAATCCCATATACCCCGACCGTAAGTACCGAAACGTATAATACTGCTGCCAATATTATCTACCGTATTGAAATCAGCGATCGGGGTTTCCGCACCCGACAGACTGTACCAGGTGGACGTATTGAAGATGTAGGCATAAGGCCCTTCGGAGGTCGCTGCAAACAGGATCTGTTCATTATCGGAAAGCGCAATTTCATAGAAAGTCGCCAGCGGAATACTGCCACTCAGCGGCGTAAACGTTGTTCCCCCGTTGATGGATTGGTAAACGCCGGTATTGGAAAAGCCCGTACCGCAAATGAAAACTTTATCGGCATTGGTGGTCGAGGTTTTAATATCCCAGGGAATCATGGTCGTCGGCAGTCCGGCGCCGGTTTGTTTCGTCCAGTTCGTGCCCTGATCGGCAGACGAGAAAAAGGTAGCATCCTGGGTCGAAACATACATGCGGTTATAATCCGATTGGGCAACGCCAATCGCTTTGATGACCGATGTGCCATTATTGGAATTCGACAAGAAATTATAGCTGAACTGGGTGTTTTGCCAGACCACGCCGCTGGTAATATTCACGTTCGCCGTGATTAAATAAGACCCCGCGCCACCCGACAAATTGCCGCCGGCTACATAGGCTTTATTATCGGTAAAATCCGGTGTGGCGACCATCGGGTTTACCCAACCGGGTTTATTGGTGCCGGGAATATCGAAGGAACTCGACGACCTTATATTTCTATTCTTAAAACACGCTATACTACCATTTTGCAGCATGCCATAAAAGGACTGATCGCTGTTGAAAAACACGCCCAGCATACCGTCGCCCGTATTCATATTATCCGTGGCCAGCATATTGAAATTCGCCAGGGAATTCCCGCCATACTTAAACGTGCCTTTATCCTGCGCCCCACAGTACAAAAAGCCGTCCGTGGCAGTTGTCTGGTCATAGAGCGTTACGGCGTTGAGACTGCTCAGGCCTAAGTTGGCGGTCGTCACAAAACGGTTGTAGGTTACATGCACGCCGGAGTGATTCAGAATAAGGATAAAAGGCGTACCGTTGGATTTTTTAAAATACTCCAGGTTCATAATATCCACATGTAAAGAGTCTTTCTGCGTCGGCGTGTTTTTATAATATTCCCACCATTGGCTATACAGTTCGGCCCAGGCAGTCGTGTTGACGGACTTATTCACCTGGAAACCGCCGGCATATAAATTATTGTTATCGGGGTCCGCCAGCCAGCCCTTACGCCATACATCGGTCGTGGCGGTACTCAAATAGGTCCAGGTCGAACCGGTCGTCGTTTTATAGACTTTTTTATCGCTATTGGTACACATAAACAGTTCGTAGTTACTCATCGAAGTGTTGTACCGGCCACTCACGCTGATTTTACCCGTGGTAACACCTTGTCCGGCATAACTCACCGGAGACGATATAGTGGTTGCGTTGGTGCCAAAATTATGGCTAACCGTATAGAACTGCTGGGTCTTGTTATCGACCAGGTACATCTGGTCTGAATCGTAGGGTTTCCAGAGGTCTATTTCTTCACTATTCGAACTATAGCCCGTACCCGATTCCCATACTTTGGTGTAGGATACGCCTTTGTTGGTTGTTTTATATAACTGGACTATACTCCCCCAGGGGCTGGCCGACCAGGTATTGACCAGATAATACAGGGTTTGATTATCGCTCAGCGTTAGCAGTCTCCGGCCCCTTCCCCAATGGTCGTAAAAGCTAAAACCCGTGCCTTTCGTCCAGTTCTGGCCTTCGTCGTCCGAATAGCGGATGACTTTATCATCGGTTCCCAGGCCGTATATGGCAAAAATGCGGGTACCGCCGTTATGTGGTACGACTTCTATTTCATCCGGTTCAAACTGAATGTCATCGTTCAGGAGGGCCCACGTGGCGCCGTTCAGGTTCCCTTTCCAGAGGTGGCCTTCGGTAGAAAGCGCGTAGAGCGCCTCATTACCGGGCAGGAAGTCAATTTCCCGCATATCGCCGGCTTCATTATTGGGTCCGCGCTCGTGCCAGGTGGCCTGGAGGAGTCCGCCGGCAAAAGATTCTTCTCCCGACCGCGGCGAAACCTGGGCGCGCATCTCTTGCTTATGCTGATAGTTCAGCAGCCAGTTCTGGTGGCGAATGGAATCCACATTGGTGCCCGGCGCTGCGAAGTACAGCTCCCGGCGGTAGACTGCTTTCAAAGAATCTTCCAGGTCTTTGCCTGCTTCGGTGAGTTCATTCGTCTCCGGTTTCGCCTGGTCCATGGGCTGTTGCTGCGGATACTGGCAAGTCGCCAGACCCATGGACATTAAGATGGCTGCGAGTAATTGTTTCATATTTGATAAGGTACGCGCGTGTCTTGAAAAGCAATAAAAAGGCAAGGTAGTAACAATTCTTTTACCGGGATTCAACCCGACTCAACTGCTCCAACTTGCCTAAAAAAAGGGTGCTTTCAGGCCAGGAATATCAAATTCTTGCGAAATGAATTGAAACGTGAATACTTTTATAGACGCTTCAAAAGTGCGGTAGTGTTAAGCCACGGCGGAAAAGTTTCGTGTTTTGACCTTTTTTGCGGGTTTTTCGGCACGTGGCAGCCCCTTCTCTTTATGTCAACTGATAAATAAACTCTTCTATTTCCATTTGCCGGGCATTGGCAAAGCCTTTATCTGTACCGATTTTCACAAAACCACATTTTTCCAACACCCGCTGCGAACTGACGTTATCAAACGCCACCCAGCCAAAAATGGGTCGGGTGGGTTCCATGGCCAGCAACATTTTAAGGGCGGTGGTGGTCACGCCTTTTCCCCAGAATGGTCGGTCCAGCCAATACGTGATGCCCGTCTTGCCATGCATTTCAAATTTGGCCACACTGCCGGCGATGGTGTCGTCCACCAGAATGGTCTGCATATTGATGGTTGGGTCCTGCAGGTGTGTGGTGTATTTTTCCAAATAGGCGGCTTGGTTGGTGGGGTCTTGGGGGGTAAAAGCGGCCAGGTAGGTTGCTTCCGGGTCGAGTTGGAATTGGAAGAAGAGTGGGAGGTCGGAGGGTTGGGTGGGAAGGAGTTGAACGGATATATGTTCCATCAGGATAGCTTTTTGTGATGTGGGTAATTGTTTTAATGAAAGGTAATGAATGAAATTATACCCATATTTTATTAACAGCAGATTTGTCAATATTCTGTGGCTTCCCAGTTCCACTTAACACTTAATGCCCAAGTGCAGTTCCATTTTAAGCGGGTATAAATTCCCACTTCCCAACCCCCATAAACAAACAAAAAAAGCGCCCTGCCGACCCACGTCCGCAAAGCGCTTTTCCCTATAAAAAACCGAAGTAATCTACGCAATCACCTCCGGCACATGGTCCTTATAAACCCCGGCCTGCATTTTCTCGCGCACCGCGGTGAAAGCCTCCAGCGTCACCCGAATATCCTCTTCCGTATGTTCGGCGGTCGGGATGAGGCGCAGGATGAGCATGCCTTTCGGGATCACCGGATACGCCACCAGGGAGCAGAATACGCCGTAATTATCGCGCATATCCTTCACCAGCGCCATGGCTTCCTCGACTTCGCCGTACATGTACACGGGCGTTACGCAGGTGTTGGTGTCGCCGATGTCGAAACCGCGCTCCTGCAGGCCGCTTTGCAGCAAACGGACGTTGTTCCAGAGCTTTTCGCGGAGTTCCGGTTTAGTTTTCAGCAGCTCAAAACGCTTGATCGCGCCTTCTACCAGCGGCATGGGCAGCGATTTGGCGAAGATCTGCGAGCGCATGTTGTAGCGCAGGAAACGGATGATATCGGCCGGTGCGGCTACGAAAGCGCCGATCAGGGCCATACTTTTCGCAAAAGTGCTGAAGTAGATGTCCACGTCGTCGCTTACGCCCTGGTGTTCGGCAGCGCCGGCGCCGGTAGCGCCCAGCATACCGAAGCCGTGGGCGTCGTCGATGAGCAGACGGAAGTTGTATTTTTCTTTCAGGGCCACGATCTCGCGCAGTTTGCCCTGATCCCCGCGCATACCGAACACGCCTTCGGTAATCACCAGAATACCACCGCCGGTCTCGTCGGTGAGGCGTTTGGCGCGCTCCAGATTTTTGTCCAGACTGGCAATGTCGTTGTGGTTATAGGCGAAGCGTTTGCCCATGTGCATGCGCATGGCATCCACAATACAGGCATGGCTTTCGGCATCGTACACCGCTACGTCGTGGCGGGTCAGCAGCGAGTCGATGACCGACATGATGCCCTGGTAGCCGTAGTTGAGCAGATAACCGTCCTCTTTGCCCACGAAATGAGCGAGGTCGGTTTCCAGTTGTTTATGCTGCTTGGTTTCGCCGGACATCATCCGGGCGCCCATCGGGTAAGCAAAGCCCCAGCGGGCGGCAGCCTCAGCGTCGGCTTGACGCACTTCCGGGTGGTTGGCCAGGCCGAGGTAGTTATTAATGCTCCAGCAAATGACCTCGCGGCCTTTGAATTGCATGCGGTTGCCCAGTTCGCCTTCCAGTTGCGGGAACATATAATAGCCCTCGGCTACTTCGGCGTATTTGCCGAGCGGGCCGGCTTGCTGGAGAATGCGGTCAAATAAATCCATGTTTATTTAATAATGATGGTGATGATCAGGAATGGAGGTTAACGTTCATTAAGCGACGTCCTGCAATGCTTCTTTGGCCCGTTTTTGCGCCTGTTCTTCTTTCCAGGATTTCCAGCCCGGTCCCATTGCGGCGTTCATGCCCTTATCGATAACGAAGTGCCGGGCAATGTTCCACAGACCTTTGGCCTGGCTCAGCACCGAATCGCGGGAACGCAGACTCAGGGAATAACCGCCGTCCATGTACTCAATATGGTGCCACCACATGGAGGGAATGAACAGCGTTTCGCCGTGCTGGAGAATGGTTTCGTGACCAGTCGCTTTGGCCAGTGCCGGGTATTTCTCGAAATCCGGCTTGAGCGGATTCACGTGGCTCTGCACCGTAAACGGGTGTTTGTACAGGAAAGGATTCTGCGACTGATCGAACAGCACGATGTGTTTGCGCGTCCAGAAGTGGGTATGAAACACGTGGGAGCAGTCGATGTCGTAGTGCAGACTGGTGACTGCGCCGGCGCCGCCGAAGAACATGAACGGGTAGTTGTCCACCCAGCCGTCACAAACGGTCGGATTGCTGACGTCGGCGGTGAGTTCTTTGGCGTGGTCGAGTACGTTCCAGAGGAAAATACGCTGATCCGTCGGGCCCTTTTGAATCAGGTCGAGGTAGTCGCCGAATTTCATGGTTTTGCCCGCCTTCATGTAGTTCGGTCCCGGTTTGTGGTAGTCCGGACCGATGACCGGAACTTCGAGCTGGCCGTAATTGTCCCGGAAAAAATCAAAGGTCCACTTGGTGATGGCGGGCCAGTCTTTCGCCAGATCCGTGAAGACAACCGGCTTTTTGGGTTTCAAATATTCTTCGGTAAATTCTTCCCGGGTCAGGCCGGTGCGGCGATCAATAGGTATGAATTGCATTGTTTGATGTGAAATGGCTAATGTTGTGGTTGGTTTAGAGGGATTTAGAAAGGTTTAGAGGGGTTTAGTTGCTGGCCGTCAGCGCTTTATATCCGGCTTCATTTAAACCAATTGTGACTATAATTGCACAACATACTCTTGCCTCGTCACACCTAACTCCTGCTTCCTGCCCCCTGATTCCTTCTAAAAACTCATCACCTTCTCTTCCTCCATAAACCCCTGCGCGATCATCCATTTATCGCTGAAAATTTTGGTGACGTATTTACAGCCATGGTCGGAGAACAGCACGACTACGATATCGTCTTCTTTGAAATTATCCTTGATTTGCTCGATGGCCTGCAGGGCGGCGCCGCTGGAGTAACCGACGAGCATACCTTCCTGGCGGGCGATTTCGCGGGCTTTGAGGGCGCCGTCCTGGTCCGTAACCTTTACGAACAGGTCGATCAGGTCGAAGTCCATATTGGCGGGAATGATGTTTTTGCCGGTGCCTTCGATGCGGTAGGGGTAAATTTCCTTTTCGTCATACACCCCCGTTTCGTGGTATTTTTTCAGTACCGAGCCATAGGCATCCACCCCGATGATCTGGAGGTTGGGGTTTTGCTCGCGCAGGTAACGGCCTGCGCCGCAGAGCGTACCGCCGGTGCTGGCGGCGCCGATGAGGTGGGTGATGCGTCCCTGGGTTTGCTCCCATATTTCCGGACCGGTGGTCAGGTAGTGGGCTTCGCCGTTTTCGGGATTGTAGTTTTGGTTGACGTAGTACGCGCCGGGAATATCTTTCGCCAGTTGTTCGGCGCGGCGGTAGTAGCTGTTCGGGTCGTTCGGTTTAGCTTCCTGCGGACAAAGGATCACCTCGGCGCCCATGGCGCGCAGGTTGTTCATTTTGTCTTCCGAGATCTTGCTGGTGACGGTCAGCACGCATTTGTAGCCCTTAATGGCGGCGACCATAGCCAGGCTGAAGCCCGTGTTGCCGCTCGTAGCGTCGACCAGGGTGCCGCCCGGTTTGAGTTTACCGAGCCGTTCGGCGCGTTCCACCATGTGCAGGGCAATACGGTCCTTAGCACTGAGGCCGGGATTGAAAGCCTCCACCTTGGCATACACCGTGGCAGGAAGGTGCGAAACAATATTGTTAAGTCGGATAAGGGGAGTCTTGCCGATCGTTTCAAGGATATTGTTGAAAACCATTCCAGAGACTTTAAAAGATGAAAATGGATAAAATGCTGCTGCGGAAAATTAACAGGTTTGTCAGCAATGCCTAAAGGGATTTATGCCAATATCCGACAAAAACCTGGATTATCCCGTGGGGAGCAGGCATAAGATAGTATAGTTTGGCATAATTATAGGATTGTTTTCAGCGGCAAAAATAGGGTTTTCCAGGCGAAAACCGGCCATCCTTTTGTCAACAAGGATTTAATAAAAAATTTCGGGCCAAAAATTTGGCATATTACCAAAAATGTTCACCTTTGGGAGTTGTACGAAATAATCCCCCGGTGTTCAACCGGTTTGTATTTTATCATTCTTTCAATTCTCTGTTTTATGCTCATTTTGTATGTCTGCCTGGCCGTTCTCCTAGTGGGGAGAACACTGCCCTGGCTGGTGGCTTATCTCTCCGTAGTGATGCGCCGCTGAATCCTGTCCCCTTCTAATCAGTGCTTACTTATCCCTATCGATGGAAAATGCCGCGGGCTGTCCGACACCATGTTGGGCAGCCCGCATTTTATGTTTTCAACTTAGGCAGTCCGTTCATCGCCGTATCCGCCCAGGCGCCGGTGAACTGATCGAACTGCCGGATGGCCTCCAGATCGAGGTCCAGCAGGCTGGGGTAGGCCTGGTAAGCGAAGTCCAGCACCTGTTTTTTCAGCACGCTGTTCCTCGGCGTTTCCGCGGCCAGCACGGACGGCGGTGTCTTGCCCTTACTGATCTGTTCCATACTGGCGATCATCTGCGCCGCTTCTGAGCGCGTGTAACTGCGGAAAGCACGGACTTCCTCCTCCGATAAGGCGCTGAAACCCGGGTAGTTGTCTGCGGCATACTGCCGGATGACCTCGGCCAGTTCCACCACCCGGCCCTGGCGCAGCACTTGTCCGCGGTCCCGGGCCATTTCCTGGTCCAACGACCCCCAGGTGCCCCTTTCGCCGGCCCGTTTGTCCAGCCAGTTGCCACTTTCCTCGAATCGTTCTTCCTTGACCCAGGCCTTGGCGCTCCTTTTACGGCTCACCAGTCCCGCGATCAGCAGAACAAGAATTAAAACTCCAATGAGTACGCCCATTTGTATGCTGTTTTAACCGTTAACGCCTTCGGGAAGCAGGGTGTAGTCGTGAAAATTGCCGTACAGCCGGTGCCCCGATTCCGCTTCGGTAAGTGCTTCTACTAAATATTTGCCACCGACATAACAGCCCTTCCAGCTTTGTCCCAGTCCGCCGAAAGGCTCCTCTTTATCGCCGCGGCTGCGCAGTTTATTCACGCCAAATTTAAAGGAACGTAATTCCGGGGTCACCCGCGCCGCCACGTCATGGCTATCCGTCGCGACCGAAGACACCAGATTCCCGTTGGAAATATTCATCTCGTTGATCAGTTCATCCAGCGTATCCACGACGATAAAGGTGTCGATCGGACCGAAGGGCTCATTATAATACAAGTGCGCGTTTTTGGGCACGCCCAGCAAAGCGATTGGCGGCAAATACGCCGAAATATCCTGGCCGGGCAGGAACATGGACTCGTCCAGCTCGGCCTTATACAGTTGCACGGCGCCTTTACTAAGCGCATCCGCCACGTGGCCGCGCAGCTCCTCCACCTTGCGGTTGTTGATCAGCGAGCCGAAATCCAGGGCGGGCGCTTCCGTGGCGCCTTCTTCCACCAGCAGCGGATGACCGACGCGCAGGGTGCTCATGGTAGCGAGGTAGGTCTGCAGAAAATGCGGGAACAGATCGCGCTGCACCACCCAGCGGGGATAGGCCGTACAGCGTTGTTTGCCGTATTCGTAGCCTTTTTTGATCTGCGCGCCCAGTTCCGGCCAGTTGCTGAACTCCCAGATGCCGTAGGGATTTACGCCCTCCATTTCCAGCATATAACGTTTGCGGTTCTCGATCAGGTTGAGCGAAATGCCGCGGCCATGGCTCTTGCCACCCACGTAGGAGACCGCCGCAATGGCCGGACTTTCGATCAGCGCGCTGCTCAGTTCACCGCCCGAACCGCTCAGCAGCGTGAACGGGATGCCCGAGCGGCGGGCCAGGGCCACGGCCAGCGACAGGGTGTATAAACCGCCGTCCGTGGGGACTTTGGCCACCACGACATTCCCGCAGAGCGCCTGCACCAGCATGGTATGCATCAGCACGCTCATGGGGTAGTTCCAGGAGGCGATATTGCTGATTAGACCCAGCGGCGCCCGGCCATCCTGGAAATCCTCGATTTTTTCCAAATACCAGTCCACGCCTTCGATGCAGCGGTCTACGCTGACCCGCGATTGGGCGACCGGTTTCCCGATTTCCCAGGTGAGCAGGTAGGCCAGCAGATCGCGGTGCTCGCGCAGGGCGTTCAGGACTTCGGCCACTTTAGCGCGCCGGGTATCGAGCGGCACCTGTTTCCAGTCGGCAAATTCTCCGGCAGCGGCCTGCACGGCCTGTTTGCCTTCGGCAGAAGATAACATGGGCAGGTAGCCGAGTTCCGTGCCGTCTACCGGGGAAAGGTAGGGCTTGGCATGGCCGCTGTTTTTCCAGTCGCCGGCGATGTGGTTGAGCACATGGCCCGCACTGTCGAACATTTCGGGGGCAATTTTTTTGACTTCGGCCAGCAGGGTTTCCCAGCGGGCGGCGGGCAGGATGATTTTTGACATAACTAAAGAGTGCGGAATACGAAATACGGAGTGCGGAATACCAGGGCGGGACATTTGTTCAAGCCTCTGGAAACCTGGGTGTAACGTCAGAATCAGTTGGATGGGCAATATTTATCAAAAGTTGTTAAAAAGTGTAAAAAGGCTATGTTAAAACCCACCTTTTGCCACTATATTTTGCTTTGCTTTTAGCGAATCGTCCCATCAGATAATGGAGATGTTATTCTCAAATAGATTCTACCCCACCATTACTTTGGTAGCTAATCACCAACATTAAATAAAAAGTACAAATGTCACGCCCTACCATTCCGCATTCCGCACTCCGTATTCCGCATTCATTCGATTACCGTCACCGAACCCTTCTCCACCGTCCTGTACGTACTCCCGTCTTTCCTGTACCCTTCCAGTTGTGCCATCCATACGTATACCCCTGGCGACACGGGTTTGCCGCGCACTTTCCCGTCCCAGCGCCCGTCGATGGCGCTGGAAGTAAACAGCAGTTCGCCCCAGCGGTCATAAATAGAGAGTTGCAGCGCCAGCAGATCCTTGCTGAACACCTCGAAGTAGTCGTTCACACCGTCGTCATTGGGGCTGAAAACATTCGGCACGTAGTATTTGCTCGGACAAATGGCCCGTACCCCGATGCTGTCGCTGCCGGTACAGCCATGTTCATCGACGACCACCACGGTGTATAAACCGCTGTCCAGCACCGCATATTCCGGCGCGGTGGATTGATTTTGCCATACATAGCCCGCAAAATCCCCGGGATGCAGGATCAGCAGGGGATAATTATCATCGGCACAGACCACCGTATCCTGTCCCAAATACGGCTGCGGCAGCGTATACACCGTCACCTTCGCCGTGGCCGGAAAACTGGCGCAACCGGAAATAACGCCGACCACCTCGTATTCGCCGGCCGCGGAAACCTGGACATTACTCAGCTCCGGAAATTGCTCGGGGGAGAAAAAACCGTTCGGGCCCGACCAGACATAGTTTGCGCCCGCCAGGTCCTGGGCGCCGAGTTGCAGCGTAGTCCCCACGCAGCCGGCCGGGTCGCCGTCGACTGCCAGCGGCTGGCGCAGCGTGACGAGTAAATCGCGGGAAAGCGTGTCCTGCCGGTTCAGGCAGTTATCGGTAAGGTAGAGCGTCACGTGGTAAGTCCCCAGTTGCTGATACACGTGATCGAAAGCGGCCTGGGTGCTGCTGCTGCCGTCGCCCAGATCCCAGAGAAAGGAGTGGCGTGGCTCCTGCAAACGCGTGTCGAAATGCAGCGTATCGTGCAGGCAGCCGCCTTCGGGGATCAGGCTGTTGGCACTAATGGGTTTGAAACTGGCCCCGCCGCCGTAGGCATACGATTCCACGTCGCCATAGCCGTAAGCGCTGGCAATTACGCCGCAACCCGCCGAAATAATGGTGTGGGCGCCCTGATTCACCAGCAGCCGGGCGTAGGAATATTCGCCGTTCGGACCGGCCGTGCCGAGATCGGGACTCAGGGTCAGCAGGTTCTGCCCGTCGAAAGTGACCAGCGGCAGGTCGGTTGTGCGCGCGATCAGGGTGATGTAATTTTCCTGAATGGCCTCGAAAGAAGAGTTATACAACGTGACGGTATCGCGGATCTGCTCGATGCTGTTAAGCACCAGCATGGAGGGATCGCCAATGTGGTAACCGCCGCAGGCGCTGCCGATCAGGTACTGGGCGACCATCACCGGCCGGTTAGCCGAAATGAAGGTCGCGTCGGAGCTTTTGTATTCCACGAATTCCCCTGCCTGCAGGGTGTACTGACTGACCGTCTGGCCGGTTACCGTGACTTTCGTGTTGTTTTCCGCCGCCAGAATGCGAAAAATATCGTAGCTCATATGGGCGAAGGGTACGCTGACGAACTGCCGGCCCCAGGTGTTCACCGGGTACATTTGTTCCAGCAGGTTATCGCGGAAATTGCAGCCGGCGGGCACCTGCGTCCAGCGGGCGCCGCCGAACACATTGAACTTCTTATTGCCGGTTATATACGTGCCGCTCATGTCGCCATCGCCGGTCTTGGACTGGATCTGGTAGGTCTGCCCGGCATTTAAAAAGATGGTAAACGCGGAAGCCGGCGTATGTCCACCCATTGTGTTCGTGCTGACCTGAACGGTCACTTCGGTTCCGTCTTCCATGCCGACGAGCAACATTTCCGAAGGATAGACCTCATTTTCCGTGTACCCCGTATAGGTGAGTACATAGTATTCCTGGCCCAGCGAACTCACCGGCAGCACGACCGTCGCTTCCGAACGCATGGCGTGGTACTGGTGGGTGTACACCGAAACGGGCAGTTGCGAAACGACCCGGATGCCCTTGGAGTCGACGATTTCGGAAAACGTGTTTTCAGCGGAAGCCGGCAGGGTAATAATGGTCACGCCATTGGCCGCCACGCTGAAATTTTGCTGCCAGTTTTGCAGCGGAATACTGATCACCCCGGATGTGGAATATTTAGAGGTGATCATGGCCACCATGCTGTTCTGGCCCACATTGCGGTGTTCCATGAAACCGAACCAGAACTCCGTGCCCTCATTGGTTTGTCCGCGCAAAACGGTAGCAGCCGGCAGGAGCAGGGCGTGCAGCGCGATCAGCAGCAGTATATTTTTGGTAGTCATGCTGCAAGAATACGGTTTTGACGGGTGTGCATTACCAAACTGATGCTAACAAGATGAAATATTTGACGCTGATCCGGGGTTATCGAGCGTAGAAAACAATTTCTCTGTAATGCTTAATCTTCTCAACGCCCTATCGGGCGGTAGCGCTGTGTTCCTCGCTTTTTTGGTGTTCACCGTCCGCCGTGATACCAATGATTTAGCTAATCGCTGGCTCGCCGCCTTTTTATTGGGGTTGGGCGCTTTCATTCTGGATGAAAACCTGGCCCTATACGGTATTTATGCCGCGCAACCCTGGATGATCGGTCTTTTTGCGTTGCCTACTTTTGCCCTGGCGCCTACGCTCTACCTGTGTGTATCGCAGTTTGTTTCCGTCGAAAAACGGTTTCATCGCCGGCAATTATGGCACTTCCTGCCCGCTCTGCTGTTTATGCTGTTGCTTATTCCCGATTCTGACTCCAGGTTATACGCATTTTTTAAGAATAATATCCTGACGCAACAGTTGAACGACCTGCTGCTCTATTTGCTGGTTCTGCAAATCATAGGGTACTGGATACTTTCCCTGCGCCGGCTCTGGCAACACCGGAAAAATCTGGAGAATATTACGGCCACTCCTGACTCCGTCGGCCTCGACTGGCTGCTGTACTTCCTGTACGGGGTGGGTGGCCTCGCGGCCATCTGGATCTTTGAACTGTTATGGTTACCGTCCGCATATAACGCAACCTGGGCCGCGCCCGGTTACCTGGCGGGCATTTATTTTTTGGGCTACTTTGCTCTCCGCCAACGGGAAGTTTTTCCGTTTTTACAAAACGAAGTCAGCGACATTCAGGAGATTTTTACCGAAAATGACCGGTCGGCCAGCCTTCCCGGTCGAGCGATTTTTTCGGTAACCGAACTGGAATCCTTAAAAAGGCAGCTGCTTGATTTGATGGAAAATAAAAGAGCCTACTTAGACAACGAACTGACGCTGCCCGCCCTGGCTAGGCAAATGGGCCTCGGTACGCACGGACTATCGCACCTCATCAACGAAGGTTTCGGCGTTAATTTTTACCAATTCGTCAATCGATTTCGGGTAAATGAAAGCAAACGGCTACTTAGATCCGACCAATATGCCCACCTGAACCTGGTGGGTATTGCTTATGAGGCGGGTTTCAATTCAAAAACGGCATTTAACACTGCTTTTAAGAAAATGACGGGTGTTTCGCCCGTAGAATTCCGCGACGGGCAGGAAACGAGCCCAATCGAAGCGGATTATTGATGTTTTTTAACGTTCGGGTTTATCCAGCCGAACGTCCGAACGGATTTACCGATAGATTTTTGCCCATCATTTTATCGCTACTGGTTGACCTCTAAACGGAGCGTCGTCAACCGACCCATACGCTACTTTTGTTCACCATTCAAAAAAATCAAAAACTCAATCCAAACATGCTACCAAATCTTCGCTGGGTACTCCTGCTTTTGCTGCCCACCCCAATGATCGCACAAACCCCCAACTGGGCGACGGACATTGCGCCTATTCTCTACGACCACTGCGTAAGTTGTCACCGCGCCGGCGGGGTCGGTTCATTTCCTTTGGAAACCTGGACCGATGCCCAGAACAACGCGGCCAGCATGCTGACCGCCATCGAATCGCGGTACATGCCGCCCTGGCGCGCCGATCCGGCCTACCGGCATTTTAAGGATGAAAATTATCTGACGAACGAAGAAATTGCCACCATTGCCGCCTGGATTGGTGGCGATCAACTGCCCGGCGATCTGTCGCAGGCGCCTGCTTTGCCGAATTTTCAAAATGGCAGCCAGCTCAGTTCGGTGGATATGAGCCTGCTGACGCCCCAGTATACCGTGGCCCAGAACACGGACGAGTACCGCGCTTTCGCCATTCCGACCGGCGTGGCGGTGGATAAATTTTTCAACGAGATCGAAATACTGCCGGGTAATGACGCCATTATTCACCACATCGTGCTGTATACCGACCCGACCAACGCGCCGCTGCTGCTCGATCAGGCGGACCCGGCACCGGGTTTCAAAACCAACGGTATGGTCGGCAACATCACGCCGAATGCCGAGTTGATCGGCGAATGGACGCCCGGCGGCACCCCCATCCGGCTGCCGCCCAACTTCGGTTACCGCATTCCCAAAAACGGCTATTTTATTTTTGAAATTCACTTCGCCCCCGGCCACCTGGGGCAGACCGATGAAGGCTCCACCATTAACCTGCATTTTTCCACGAATTTCAACCGCGAAGTGTACTACGGCGTGCTGACCTATGCCGACAATACGGGCGGGCTGGTCAATCCGCCGTTCCTCATTCCCGCCAACACGGAGCATACCCTGATCGCCGATTTGCCGACCGGCTGGATTTCGCCCGTGCCCCTCTCCGTGCTGTCGCTGACGCCCCATGCCCACGTGGTCGCGAAATCCTTCAAAGCCTATTCCTATCGCCCCGGATTTACCGATACCATTCCACTGATCAACGTGCCGAAATGGGATTTTCACTGGCAGGGAACTTATACGCTGCGCAAACCTTTGAAACTGAATACCAACCGCACCACCCGCGCCGAAGTGGTGTATGACAACACGGAAAACAACCCCGAAAACCCGTTCAGTCCACCGCAGGACGTCTGGTGGGGCGAAAAAACCTCCGATGAAATGCTCTACCTCTTCGCCTCGGTGGTGACGTATAAAGCCGGCGATGAAAACATTATTCTGGACAGCACCCTGCTGGTGGCTGCTCCGGAAGTGCTGGCCCAGGATGACCATTTCATCGTAGCGCCCAACCCCGTGGACGACGTGCTGGATATCCGGGCCGCCAGTCCGGTGAGTGGCATGGTGGATCTGGTGCTGACCGACCTGCAGGGCCGCGTCTGCCGGCAGTGGCGGGAACGCGATTTGTCGCATAGCCGCAGCTCGGTGCAGGACCTGGCGCCGGGCATGTACCTGCTGCAAATCCGGCAGGCCACACGGATCAGTACGTATAAAGTGTTGAAAATGTAAATGATGAAAATAATAGTGGAAACGGAGCGCCTGCTGCTGCGCGAAGTGGACCTGGCCGATGCCGAAGGGTTTTACCTTATGGACAGCGACCCGGCCGTAGCGCGTTACGTGGGCGGGAAAACCGTAGAAAGCCTCGAAAAATGTCGGGAGGTCATTTTATACGTGCAGGAACAGTACCGCCTGTTCGGTATTGGCCGCTGGTCGGTGCTGCTGCGGGAAACCGGGGCGTTCATCGGCTGGTGCGGAATGAAACGCATGCTCGGCACCAACGTGAATGGGCAGTCGGACTTCATCGACGTGGGTTACCGGTTCCAGCAGCGACACTGGGGGCGGGGATATGCCACAGAAGCCGCTTTAGCCTGCCTGCACTATGGTTTTGAAAAAATGGCCCTGCCGGAAATCTGCGCTTTCACCGACGTGCATAATGACGCTTCCCGCCATGTGCTGCGCAAGATCGGGCTGTCGGAAGGGGAGCCCTTTGACTGGGAGGAAATCGAGCGCTGCGTTTGGTACTCGGCGCAGCGGGAAGAGTGGATGGAGAAGATGTTGCGGGGCTAATGGTAGCTTTTTTTTAAACGGGATGTCTGTAGCCGGGCATCCCGTTTTTTTTTATACCGCGCTGCAACCTTCGCCCCGCCGGCGCGTCTTTGGTGAAAACATCATTTCTTCCACGATAAATACACCTGCCATGCACATTTTCCGGCTTTGTTTTTCCCTGTTGGCCCTCCTCTCGGTTACTGCCCGTATGACGGCCCAAAACTCGACCACCACCCGTAGCCTGGGTTCTTTTGAAACCGTTTCCATCTCCGGCGGTTACGATTCTGTTATTTTCAAAGAAGGCGACGCCGAAAGTGTTACGCTCGAAGTCGGCAACATCGATCCGGAGAAGATCATTACCGAAGTAAAAGGCAACACCCTGCAGATTGGGATGAAAAAGGGCAATTATAAAAGATTTAACGCCCGCATTATCGTCACCTACCGCCGTCTGAAAGAGATAAATAACAGCGGCTCGACCGACCTGGAAGTGACTTCCATCATCAAGGGGGACGCATTTACCCTCAACACCAGCGGTTCCGGCGATTTCAAGGCGGCTTTCGATGTACAGAAACTGGACATTAATATTTCCGGCAGCAGCGAGATGGAGGTCAGTGGCCGCGCCGATCAGCAGCACTATGCCATCAGTGGCTCGGGCGATATTGATGCCGATGATCTGACGGGCAAAGAAGCCGATGTGGCCGTATCCGGCTCCGGCGATGTGCGCCTGCGGGTAGAAGGGCCCGTACGGACCGCAGTTTCCGGTTCCGGCAATGTTACGAATACGCACTAATAAGCTGGTCCGTCAGTTTTCCGGATCCAAAGAAGCGTTTGTAGTCCTTTCTGGGGCGGTGCCGGCGGGCATTGCCCCATTTTTTGGCTTACATTTCCAGCCTGCCGGTGCTACCTTTGCCGCCCGATGGAACACCAGGTAACCGCTGCCGATTTAGCCACTATTTGTGCCACCCGCCCGCTGCTGGACGTGCGTGCGCCCGGCGAATTTATACAGGGACATATACCCGGCGCCCTGTCTTTTCCCCTTTTCAACGATGAAGAACGGGCCGCTGTGGGTACTGCCTATAAACAGCAAAGTCCGCAGCGCGCCTTCGAACTGGGCCTGGATCTGGTAGGCCCAAAAATGGCCGGTTTCGTCCGCGAAGCCCGGATCCTGGCGCCCCGCGGCGAACTGGCGGTCCACTGCTGGCGGGGCGGACAGCGCAGCGGCAGCATGGCCTGGCTCCTGCGGCAGTCCGGTCTGCGCGTCGCCACACTGGAAGGCGGTTACAAGGCCTACCGGACTGCGGTGCTCGACTCTTTCACTACATCAGCCTTGTCTCTACGCATTGTCGGTGGCCGAACTGGTTCCGGCAAAACCAAGATCCTGCATGCCCTGCGGCAGTTGGGGGAGCAAATCATCGATCTGGAGGGACTGGCGCACCACAAAGGTTCCGCATTCGGCTTTATTGGAGAAAGCGCGCAGCCGACGGTAGAGCAGTTTGAAAACGACCTGCATGCCGCCATGCAAACGCTCGATCCGAGCCGGCGTATTTGGGTGGAAAATGAAAGCCGGAGCATTGGCCGGGTGTTCATTCCCTCGGGTTTCTGGCAGCAAATGACCACGGCCCCATTACTCAGTGTGTCCATTCCGCAAGCCGATCGTTTGCGTAACCTCCTGGCCGACTACGTGGGAACCGACAAAGCGGACCTGGAAAGAGCATTTATGAAAATCCGCAGCAAACTCGGGGGCCAGCACCTCAAGGCTGCGCTGGAAGCCCTGCGCGGGGATGATTTTGCCGCCGCCGCTGAAATTGCGCTCCGGTACTACGATAAAACCTACCAGCACGGACTGGATACCAATGCTGCCAGCCACTTTCAACAACTGGAATTTTCCCACGGCGACCCGCTGGAAATTGCCCGGCAACTGATTCAAGCGGAGCAGCAGCCATAAAAAAACGCTGACCGAACATGCTCGGACAGCGTTTCCCCAGGAGGTGAAGTCGTTTTGTCTCAGAATTATTTAGTGACAAAACGTACAGCGTAGATGCAACCCATAATAAGTGCCGTCAATAAAGCTGCCGGTATACTTACGATTAACACCAAAGCACAAATAGGTAGTTTGGTCATTAGAGAGGGAGTCGCATCCCGCCATTGGAAGCGGGCGGGGGGATTGAAAATCTCTCGCATAAATTGGAAGATTTAGAAGAGGAGTATTAAAAAAACAATTGGCAAAGATCGTTTTCTTTTTTAAATGCAGGATTTTTGTTTCGTCTGTGCGTGACAATTTATACCAAATGGGATTTGGCAACACCCAACGTCGCAAAAAGCCCAGGCGCTTATCTGCGCATCAACGTCTGCATTTTTTCGTAGTCCAGGTAGTACAATACTTTGATAGAAAGGCTGTTGGAGCCCGCGTACTGGGGTAAATGGCTCAGGTTATAGGTGTAGTCACGCCGGCATTCCAGGCCGGTAGCTTCCTGCCCGATGAAATTTTTATACACCAGCACCACGTCGCTCCCGGGCGCGAAACGCCAGCTGTACACGAGATCGATGTTGAAATAATTAGCCGATACGTCGTTCAGCGGGTTTCCGCCGGCATCCATGCCGGTGTACGTGGAGGGGCGGAGGCTCCCGTCATTTTGCAGGTTGAAGAAGGTCGCATACCGCACCTGGCTCCAGTAATGCCGCGAAAACAGCGCTATACTCATCCGGTTGTTAAAGGCATACGTAGCGCCCAGATCGTTGTTGAACTCATTGATATTTCGCCGCCCCAGCACAATGCTTTGCTCGGGCAAGTCCTCGTAACCCAGGGCGCTGGAAAACAAATTATCCCCCAGGCCGCCGATCGAATGGCGCTGCCTTTCGTTGCCGAGGCCCAGGCTCAGGGTCAGTCTGTCCGAAGCCCGGTAGCGTAAACCGGTGTAAATAAAGTTATTATACCGTCCTTTTTCTGCCGACATACGGCCGCCCGCATTCACGTTGTAAATCAGTTTCCTGCGATTGTCACTGTTATACCAGCCGCTGATTCTGCCGGAGGCCGGCTGATGATAGTAGTGCGTGAAATTCTCCGTGCGGGGTTCGTAATAGTCGTTTTCCCCCCAGGGAGAAAAATTGGCATTGATCCCGAAATTGTGAAAAGTGCGGGTGTTGCCGCCAAAATTAAAACCGAAGCTCGTCTCCGTCCAGGCGCCGGCGGGCCGGTACAACATCGAGTTATAAACCCAGGCGCTGGACCAGAAGTTATTGAGTTTCCACCAGGGTTTATAGCGGTTAAAATTGATCCAGCCGGTACCGCTGTTTTCGTTTGGACTGAATATAAAGCCGAGATCGTTGGGGTTGTAACGGTCGGATTCAAGCACATAGGTCGCGCCCCACTGGAGTTTTCCGCTGGTTTTGGTCAGGTCCAGACTAGTGCTGAAGCCATTTTCCGACGCGTCGGGCTGCCGGCGTGTACTTTGTACAAAACGGCCCGACAGCGCATAGGACTGGGCCTTGTTTTTCAGATTGAACAGGGCGCCCGTCACGTTGGCATCGGTGGCCGAGCCGGAGCGTAACACGTTGGTATTGATGAAAGTAACCGAGGAGTTATGTTTCAGATTCTGGTCCAGAACAATGATATTGCTGTTGGTGAGCGGAGAGGCCAGTTCCCGGTGGGTCTGGCCTTCGCTGTCCTGATAAACGTCGTATTCGGCCCGTTCCACGGCGTTGAATACGCCCACACCAAGCCCCGAACTGGTCCGTCCCGATATTTTTGTAGCGTTCAGCAGGCGGGCATTCGCGCCAATGCGCCGCGAGTAAAACAGGCCGCCTTTATTGAACAGTTCTGTGCCTTCGGTGAAAAACGGCCGGTTTTCATTGAAACGCACCTCGAAAGGCGATACGTTCAGCACAAAGTTGTCGGTACGGACCTGGCCGAAATCGGGGATCACGGTGGCATCCAGCGTAAAAGCCTCGTTGATACCGTATTTCACGTCCATACCGACCGAATACGGGTAGGCCCAGCCGCTGCTTGGGGTAGTGGGCTGGTGGTACACATTATTGGCATAGGTGGCGACGAAGGGCGTAGCGCTCAGGCGTAAGGGCGCTTTGATGTCGCGAATGCCGGTCAGATCGCCCGCCTGGTTAATGGAGCCGCTGATTTCAGGTTTGATCTCGTTCCAGCTGTCATTTTCGCCGCGGCGTTTGATTACGCGGGAAAAATTCAGTCCCCATTCCTGCACGTCTTTTTTCGGAAAACGCAGCGCCGAGTAGGGTATAGCTATTTCCGCTACCCACCCGTCGGCCGTGATCTTAGCCTCCGACCGCCAGACGGCATCCCAGGCGGGATCCTCTCCGTCGGGATTGTCGTTATCGGGGTTGGCATTGGCTTTGGAAAATTTCGAGTCGAACTGCACATTATCCGGGGATACCCCAAAAAGAACGGCATTCTGACCATCGTGGTAGGTATCGAGGATGATGGCGAACTGGTCGGAATTTTCCAGTTCGTCGCGTTTGCTGAGGCGGTGGAAAATAGAATCCGGGTGACCATCGAAACAATGGACACCGATGTACAGCGCCGCGTCGTCGTAGAGAATTTTCACCTCCGTCCGCTGGGTAGACGGCCGGCCGGGCGTCGGCCAGGCAAAGAGGAAATTGCTAGCTACCGGCGCAGTTTGCCAGGCGGGTTCGTCCAGTTGAGCATTCAGCTCGATCTTTTCCTGGATGCGCCGGGCTTCCAGGGTTCTTTTGGGCGCCAGCTGGGCAATTGCGCTTTGCCAGCCCAGTAATACGAGCAGGCAAAAGAGGGTATTTTTTAAATTCATGCGCGTCTGAGTAGGGGAGGGGGGAGTGCTTGATAAAGGTTGATGAAGGGGCATAAACCCAAAGACGCCGCAAAAGTAAAAGTGTTGCATGGGAAACCCCGGTTTGCCGTTCCATACCTGTCGATACCGGTAATTTAACGACGAAAGGATAATAAAAAAGCCGCCCCGGGGTGGGAGCGGCTCTGTAGGAATACAACAATTGGTAATCGGATTAAACTTAATCGGTTAATAGGATGGCTTGGGAGCCGCAATCGGTTGGGAGCTTTTGAAAAGCAGGATTAAACGGGATTAAAATTTGGGCGGTCATGCCGCCGGATTTGATGGGCTCGCGGTAGCGAAGTGTCTTGTAAACGGCAGATTAAGAATAAGTCACCTTTTTTTGGTAGACAGGGCCTTACTTTGAAGGAAAAATTCTTCCATCCACCAAATCAACCTATTTATGCTGCTACGCGTGTTAATATTTTGTTGCTTTCACTGGCTTGCCTTTGTTGTACCCGCCCTGGCCCAGACGGGCACTCCGTCCACCGATAATTGTGAACAGGCGACCAACTTTCTCAAACATTACGACCAGGCCATTCTTTCGATCGTCTCCGGCGTGGACACTTTTGGCGTTACTGCGGTTACCAATTTTTTTTTACAAAAAAATTCGCTGGACGGTGACCTGCTGTGGGTCAAAAAATTCGGTTCGCCGGACAATAGCGTCTTTCTGAAGGCACAGGCTATCGTGTCGGTGGCCGACGGGTATATGATCTATGGTTTGGAGATACCGGTAGTAGTAAGTATGATAGAGGCGAAACGTTTTATTCTGAAAACCGATAAAAATGGGAACCTGCTCTGGTCGAAACTGCTCTCCGGCAGCGTGGGCAACCTCAGCCAGCAAGTAGCGACCAATCCGAATGGTGCGGTCATTGCCGGTGGACAACCCTGGTTCATTGCTTCCACAGATTTTACGAACGGCGATGTGCTCATCGTAAAAATGGATGCGAATGGCGGGGTGAGCGATAGCTGCGCCGTTTTGCCCGCTTTTGACATTAGCAGCACGCAGGTGCCCAACCCGGTGAATACGCCGATCCAGCTCACGAGCGTACAATTTTCGGCGTTACAAACGAATGCACCGCTATTAACCACGTCGCTGGAACTGGTATCGACGACCTATTGTCAGCTTTGCGCGGCACTATGTACCGACACCCTCGACCTGGGTCCGGACGTCATTCTCTGCCAGGACAGCACGGTTACCTTCCATGCTGGCAGCGGTTTTGCCTCTTACCTCTGGCAGGATGGCTCCACCGATTCGACGTACACCACCAATCTGATCGGACTTTACTCCGTAGCAGTTACCGATAGCTGTGGCAACCAGCAGCGAGATTCGGTTTTGCTGACGGTGAGCCTGCTCGGCGATACGCCTTTTCCGGATTCCACCATCTGTGCCGGGGAAAGTCTGACCGTTTCTATGCCGGGTTTCACTACCTATTTATGGGGGCCGTCAGGTGCGTTGAACTGCACTACCTGCCCGACGGTCGTGCTGCAGCCGACGGAAAATACGACGTACACGCTGTTCGCCAGTACCCCGGAAGGCTGTATCACTTATGACACTTTTTTGGTGACGGTACTGCCGCTGCCGGTCCGCACGGAAATCATCGAGTTTTTCCCGGGTGATACGGTGATGCTCGGTGGCTTAACTTATACCCAGCCGGACACGGTGCAACTGGTACTGCCCGCTTCGACCGGCTGCGATACGATAGTGACGTATATTTTACAAACTGAAGAGCAGATGGCGCCTTGCGACGTTAAGGTAATCGGTTGCCTGCGGTATGAATTACTCCGTATCAAACTGGACGCCCAGAACAACCGCCATTATAGGATTCGGGTCACGAATACCTGCGCGAATGCCCTGATTTATACCGCATTTGAACTGCCGGCGGGCCAAACGGCCGTCGTTCCGGCAGAAGGCTCGGTCTTTACGACCAATAACCGCAGTTACGATGTGCGGAACCCCAACGCTTCGCCCTTTCATTCTATTCGGTTCAAGGCCCAGGCCGGCACCCTGCTGAATCTCGGCGCGTCGGATGTTTTTGAATACAGCATCCCGGCACAGTCCGCACCCAATTACATCCACGTGACCGCCAAGCTGGAGCCCGACCAGTACTACGCGACTATTTTGAATACATTTTACTGCCCGGTCCAGCCTTATACCAATTTTGGCCCCGGTGCGGGCAGCGAACGGGCGGGCAGGACGCTGGGTGTTTACCCCAATCCAACGCAAGGTGTACTCCATGTCGACTGCTCCGATTGGGCTGGACAAAATGTGAATCTCCGGATCGTAAATATGCAGGGCCAGGTGCTGCAGATCCAAAACCAGCCGGCAGATTACGCGCCACTGCGTATACATTTATCCTCCGCCTTACCGGAGGGTCTGTATTTAATAGAGTTACAGGCGGCAGATGGTACGCGGCTGGTACAACGTTTTGTCGTACAACGTTGAAATAAATTTTCAGAAATGTCCATGATTCATGGCCGCTCGCAACATGTCGGGCGGCCATTTTTTTTGGGGAAAAATGAGGTGCTTCCTGGTCATCCTGGGGTGTGATGTCCGCAATTTTAATATTTATTAAGGAAAGATCGATCTGGGAAAAACCGCTCGGCAGTTTCGCCCGTAAATCGGCGGAGGAATGTTACTCCGGCCCATTTTCGGACCTGCAGTAGTCTCCTGCTTTCATCATTTTATTAAAAAAGCATTTTATGAACAATTCAACCAAAAGAATGGCTAGCTGGCTTGGAATGGCTGCCCTGCTGCTTGGCATAGGCGCCCCGGCGATATATGCCTCCAGTCACCGCGAAGCGCCCCTCATTGCCAATGACCCGCTGGCCGACAACACCGATGTGTACGCTTTCCGCAGCCCGGACAATCCCAACACCATTACCCTGATCGCGAACTACATCCCCTTCGAACTGCCACAAGGCGGTCCGAACTACTACAATTTCGGAGAGAATATCCGTTATGAGATCCACGTCGATAACAACGCGGCGGTAGCGGGTGATGAGATCACTTACCGTTTCACGTTTACCCAGGTCAATGAAGATCCCACCACGTTTTTCAACATCCGGCTGGGTAAACAGAACCTGAAAACGACCTATAAGCTGGAACGCAGCACGAACGGCGGTCAGAGTTTCACGACCATCGTCAGCAACGGCATCGTGCCGCCGAATGATATTGGTCCGCGCTCCATCGAATCGATGGTTGGTCTGAACACCAGCTACGAAGCGCTGATCACCGGCGCCATCATGACGGCCAGCAGCGGCGAAAAAGTGTTCTGCGGCCCGGCTGACGATCCGTTTTTCGTGGACCTCGGTGGCATTTTCGACCTGGGCGATGCACCCCGGCAGAACAGCCAGTCCCGCGATGGTCTGGGTTTCTACAATGTGCACACCATCGCCATTCAGGTGCCGATCTCTACGCTGCTGAAAGCCGGTGCGCCTTCTACGCCGGCGAACATTCTTGATGCGAACTACGTCATTGGCGTGTGGGCTTCGGCCAGCCGCCCGGCGACCCGCACCATACAGCCTAATGGTCAAGACCCGAATGATCAGGGTGACTGGATCCAGGTAAGCCGTTTAGGTATGCCGCTGACGAATGAAGCTGTGATCCCGATTGGCGATAAAGACCGCTGGAATCGCATGACGCCTTATCAGGACCTGGCCGAGACCACGATGGACGAGTACTTCTACAACCCGGAACTGGCTTTGTACATGGATGATTCGCAGTTTGGCAGCGCAGTCCCTGCGTTTGCACCCCTGCGGATCCAGACGAATGCGCTGGGCGCTTTCGACTTCCGGAACGGTAAAAACGGTTTGTTCGCCCTGAAAGGTACCGCCGCAGTTGCCGGTACTGCCCTGGATGACGCCATTTTCGGTACCCTGCTGTTGCCAGGCGCCGGTAAACCACGCTCGGTCGACCTTTGGCCTATATTTCATACGGGTGTTCCGAATCTGCCGCCTTATCAACTGGCGACTGGTAAAAACGGTAACCCACTGGCGGCCGGTAAACCATTCATCAACAACTTCCTGCCCAACGGCGGCGATATGTTGCGCCTCAACATGGCAACCCCGGTGACCGCCCGTAATGACGCGAATTTCAGTTCGCTGGGTATTGTGCAGGCCGCTGTTCTGGGTCTGACCAATCCGGCATATACCGCTACTACCGACATTCAGGCCATCCCAAATATGGACGGATTCCCGAACGGCCGTCGCCTCGAAGACGACGTGACGCTCATCGAACTACAGGCTGTGGCCGGTGTAGCCCTGGCCGCTATCGGTCTGTGGTACGACGACTATGTGCCCGGCCAAAGCCCGGTTACGCCGAAACTGGTCAACGTCCTTTCTTACCGCACCGGTGTGAACAACAACGACAAACACTTCAAGACATCTTTCCCCTATGTGGCTTCGCCATGGCGCGGAACCCAAGTGGGGCAGTAATGCCGGTCTTACAACCATCATTCATAAAAAATAATTGACATGACGCATAAATTAAATACATACTTGCTTGCGGGCATGGTCTGGGCAATGGCAGCGACTGCCGGCCTGGCGTCCAGCCACCGCGAAGCACCCCTTATTTCCAATGATCCGCAGGCGGATAATGTGGACGTTTACGCATTTCGCAGCCCGGACAGTCCGAATATGATCACCCTGATGGCCACTTATGTGCCTATGCAGTTGCCACAGGGCGGACCGAACTATTATTCCTTCGGGGAGAATATCCGGTATGAAATCCACGTGGACAATGATGCCGCCATCGTGGGCGACGAAGTGACCTATCGCTTCACTTTTACCCAGGTCAATGAAGACCCCACCACGTTTTTTAACATTCGTTTGGGTAAACAAAACCTGAAAACCACCTATACGCTGCAGCGCAGCATCGATGGTGGCGTATCCTTCCAAACCATCGTCAGTAATGGCGTGGTTCCGCCCCCGAATATCGGTCCGCGCTCCATTGAATCGGGCGCCGGTCTGGGTGCACCGGACTATGCTTCGCTGATGACGGCTGCGATCACCACCGCTTCGAGCGGGGAGAAAGTGTTCTGCGGAACTTCCGATGATCCCTTCTTTGTCGATCTGGGCGGCATTTTCGATCTGGGTGATGCGCCGCGTCAAAGCGGTTCCTCCGTCGATGGACTGGCTTGCTACAACGTGAGCACCATCGCTATACAGGTGCCTATTCAAACGCTGCTGAAAGCCGGTGTTTCGCCGGCGCCATTATCCATTTTGCAAAGCGATTTCGTGATCGGCGTATGGGCTTCGTCCAGCCGCCAGCAGATCCGCACGCTGTCCGCTACTGATGGCCCGACTTATTCCGGTCCGTGGGTGCAGGTCAGCCGTCTGGGTATGCCTTTGACTAACGAAGCGGTTATTCCAATTGGAAAAAAGGATTTCTGGAACTCGCTGACGCCTTACCAGGAAATTTCGGAAACCACTTTGGACGAATATTTCTACAACCCGGAACTGGCGTTGTACATGGATGATTCGCAGTTTGGTACTGCGGTACCGGCTTTCGCTCCTTTGCGGATTCAAACCGGTTCCCTGGGTGCATACGATTTCCGGAACGGTAAAAACGGTTTGTTTGGCTTGAAAGGCAATGCCGCACTTGCCGGTACCGCCCTGGACGATGCCATTTTCGGCACCCTGTTGCTGCCGGCCGCCGGCAAACCGCGTTCGGTGGACCTTTGGCCTATTTTCCATACGGGTGTACCGAATTTGCCGCCTTATCAACTGGCAACCGGCAAAAACGGGAACCCGCTGGCCGTTGGCAAACCCTTCATCAATAACTTCCTGCCGAACGGTGGCGATATGCTGCGTCTGAACATGGCTGTGCCGGTCACGCCACGTAATGATCCTAAATTCAGCACTTTAGGCCTGATACAGGCTGCTGTGCTGGGTCTGACCGATCCGGCCTACGCTGCGAATGCCGATCTTCAATTCATCCCGAATATGGATGGTTTCCCGAATGGCCGCCGTTTGGAAGATGACGTAACGCGCATCGAACTACAAGCCGTAAGCGGCATTGTGCTGGCTGCTATTGGCCTTTGGTATGACGATTACATTCCAGGCACCACGGCTAGCCCGGTTACGCCTAAGTTGTTGAATGTCTATACCTATACGACGGGTGTGGAAAGCAATGACGTCGCTTTTCAAACGACCTTCCCGTATGTGGCCGAACCGCATCGCGGAACGGAGGAATGCGGTGGTCCGTTGTTCGTGGGCACTAACGATGTATTCGGCGGTACGATCGGCCTGAATCAAAAGCCCGTACTGATGAAGAACTTCCCGAATCCGTATACAACCCAGACTACGTTCCAGTTCAAGGTCAATACGGCCATGAACATCACGGTGCGCGTGTATGATGTACGCGGTGCTTATGTGGCTACGCCATACACGGGTTTTGTTTCGGAAGGCGAATTCCAGCAGGTCTGGAATTCGGGGAACACCCCTCCTGGTATTTACATTGCTAATCTGTACGATGCTGCCGGGCACCTGTTACAATCCGGCAAACTCGTGAAAACGCAGTAATAAGCGCTGAACAGGTTTTTATAGGGATCTATTGATCCAATTCATGTGGCCGCCACCTGATTGCTTTCCGGCAGTTGGGTGGCGGTTTTTTTTGTGGCGTACGCCGGACTTTTAGTCCGGCGGTTCTAGGGTGGGGAGCGTAAAAATAGCGGCTGCCCCGTTTTCCGGAACAGCCGCTACGAGGCTATAAAGCAAAAACCGAACACGTATTCAGTCTTTAAACAGGTCTTAATCCTTCGCTTCCCGGCGTTTCATTTCATCGCGGATCTTAGCGGCCATCTCATAGTCTTCCGCTTCCAACACTTCCTGCAGCTTGCGTTGAAGCGCGTCCATGGAATGCGTTTCGATGGCGTCGCTGTCCATATTGGCTGGAATAGAGGAGCCAATACGGCCTACTCCGCCATCTTCCTGGTCTTCGAGCAGCACGCCGGCCGCTTCCAGAATAAAGTCGTAAGTGAAGATGGGGCACTCGAAGCGTACGGCCATAGCGATGGCATCGGAGGTGCGGGAGTCAATTTCAAATACCTCGCCGGCGCGTACACAAACCAGCCGGGCGTAGAAAATACCGTCGAGCAGGTTGTTGATCACCACTTCTTTCAATTTGATATCGAAAGTGTCGAGGGCGCTTTTGAAAAGGTCATGCGTCAGGGGGCGGTTGGGCACCATCCGCTCCATGGCTACCGCAATGGCCTGGGCCTCAAAACTGCCAATCACGATCGGCAGTCGGCGCTGGCCCCGGCGTTCGCCCAGCACCACCGCATAATTATGCGACTGGGTCATGCTGTGCGAGAGGGCTACTATGTCCAGTTCAATACGTTTCATGGCAAAAATTTATATTTTTCGTTTCGGTCGCAAAAATAACGTGGAATTTTGGCTTTTAACCGGATTGTCCACCCCGTTTTTGGGCAAATAATCAAAAGCAAAAACTCGTTTTCAGGCGACTTTGAATACCTTTCTATAAAGGCTGTAAGTTGACTGGCCTCAGTTCGCCGCCTTGAACTTTTTGATCGCCTCGTTCAGGCGGGGCACGATTTCAAATAAATCGCCCACCACCCCATAGTCAGCAGCCTTAAAAAATGGTGCCTCGGGGTCTTTATTGATCACAACGATCTTTTTCGAGTTGTTTACGCCCGCCAGGTGCTGGATCGCACCGCTGATACCGATGGCAATATACAGGTTGGGCCGGATGGCAATACCGGTCTGGCCGACGTGTTCATGGTGCGGGCGCCAGTGGCTGTCCGCTACGGGGCGCGAGCAGGCGGTCGTTGCGCCCAAGGTCGTCGCCAGGTCTTCCACCATGCCCCAGTTTTCCGGGCCTTTCAAGCCGCGGCCGGCTGAAACCACGATTTCCGCTTCTGGAAGAGGCACAATGCCTTCTATGGTTTTCACTTCTTTCACCCGGATACGGCCATGGCTGGCGGAACTGGAAATCGTTTCCACGCTGACCGGTTCACCGCTCGTTTCCGGACGGACGGCATTGCCCATCAGGGAAATAACTTTGACCGGGCTGTTCAATTCATATTCAGCGATGGCTTTACCGGAGAACACCGATTTTTTTACCCGTAGTGCAGCACCTTGCAGCGTTGGCAGGCTGTTCACACCGGAGGCCAGAGCCGCTTGCAGGCGAACCGCCAGGCGTCCGGCAATCGCTTTGCCGGTGGAAGTATGGCTCAAAATGACCACGGTCGCCTTGTTTTGCGCAGCTATATCGGCCAGCGCGGCGGCGTAACCATGACTGTCCACATTATCGAAGCGCGGGTCCGCAATATGCAGTACACGCGTAGCGCCGTAGCGACCCAGTTCTTCCGCGCCGGTAACGTTGGCGCCGAGGGTAATAGCCACGCAGGAAGTACCCAGCAGATCAGCCACTTTTTTGCCGTAAGTAACGGCCTCGAAGGCGGCTTTTTTAAAATGTCCACGCGGAGATTCCGCAAATACCAAGACCATATTTTTAGGTTTAACTATGAACTATGAACTATGAACTATGAACTATGAAGGAACTCATGGACTTTAGTTCATAGTTCATAGTTATTTAGATAACTTTCGCTTCTTCGTGCAGCAGGCGCACCAGTTCGTCCATTTGGTCGGGCGCGATCATTTTTACGCCGGCTTTGGCGGGGGGCAGGGTGAACTGCACCGTGTTGACCAGTTCCTCATAAGCGACGGCCGGAATGACCTGCAGCGGTTTGCTGCGGGCGGTCATAATGCCTTTCATGTTGGGAATACGCTGCTCGGCCATGCCTTTGGCGGCACTGAGCACGAAGGGCAGATCCACTTCAAGCACTTCCACGCCGCCTTCAATATCGCGTTCCAGCGTAGCCAACTGGCCGTTTAACTCCAGTTTGCTGGCGTAGCTGATATAGGGCAGGTCCAGGTATTCGGCCACCATAGCGCCGACTTCCGAGCCGTTATAATCGATGGTTTCTTTTCCGAGAAAAATAATGTCGAATTGCTGACTGCGGGCGTATTCGGCGATCTGTTTAGCGACAAAACCGGCGCTTTTCGGGTCGGCATCGATGCGTACGGCCTCATCGGCGCCAATGGCCAGGGCTTTGCGGATAACGGTTTCGTTGGTTGCGGGACCGACATTAATGGCTACCACAGTACCGCCAAGCGCTTCGCGAAGTTCGCAGGCACGCACCAGCGCATACCATTCATCATACGGATTCATGATGAACTGAACACCGGCGGCATTGAGTTCGGTACCGTCGGCGTTGAACGTGATTTTCGCCGTGGTGTCGGGAGTTTGGCTAATACAAACTAGAAATTTCATGGATGTACGAGGGTTATATGGTTTATTTCAATGCCGGTCGGGGTCAAAGTCGCTACTTTTGGGCGCGCAAAGGTAGAAACCCGCCGACGCAAAGGAAAACTTCGTGTAAAGTTTCGACAGGTAAATAACAACCGAACGGCCTGGTCGTTCACAGAAATAAATATGCATGACCCAACGACTGACTTACCTGCTGCAATTGCTGGCCGATAACCCCCGGGACACCTTCGTGCTTTTTGCCACGGCGAAAGAATATGAAAAGCAGGGCGATCCGGATCTGGCTTTGTCCTACTATGAACAACTGCAGCGTACGGATGCCAATTATGTGGGTTTATACTATCATTTAGGCAAATTGCACGAGCAGGCCGGCCGTTTCGACATGGCGGTCGCTACCTACCGCGCAGGGATGGCAGTGGCCCGGCAGGCCGGCGATGCCCACGCTTTGGGCGAACTGGCAGCAGCTAAACTGAACCTCATCGACGATGACGAATAATATTTTTCCGCAGCGCTTTTCCCTTTGGCTGGCCAGCGTGGCCGGCAGTTTTTTATTGCTTTCCGCGCAGCAAACCGGTTGTAAAGGACCCTCCGTAGCCACCGCCAAACCGGCCACCGAAACGCGATCGGTCAGCTTTTTAACCAAGAAACTCCAGGAAAAAGACGTTTCCGGGGTGCAACGGCTGAATGCCAAAGCCCGCATTTTCGTGGAAGGCGATGGACAGTCCATCGAGGCGAACGCGAACCTGATGTGGGTGCGCGACAGCGTATTGTGGATCAACGTGCGCAAATTCGGTCTCGAAGCAGTGCGCGCTTTAGTCACACCCGACTCGGTATACGTGCTCAACCGGTTGAATAAAACCTATACCGTACGGGGCCTGGAAAGCCTGCAACGCGAGTATAATCTGCCTGCCGGATTCGACCTGTTACAATCGGTGCTGCTCGCCAAAGCCTGGATTGTTCCGAATGTGCCGCTCAAAAGCGACGTTCAGCAAAGTCTGCATCGTCTCAGCGGTTCCGACGGGATATATGGGCTGGATTACCGGTTGGAAGAAAGCACCTTTTTGCTGCGTCATGAGTCGTTTTTACAAATTAAAGATGCCCGCAGCATAAATCTTGACTTCGATGCATACAAAAAACTACCCGGCATAGGGCAGTTTCCCTACCTTCGCAATGTAACGGCCTTCAGTCCCGAGGGCGGTAACGTGCAAGTCAACCTCGAACTTTCCGACGTCGAGATCAATGTTCCAAAACCTATTCGCTTTGAAATTCCGAGTTCCTACCAACGCGTTCCCTAAAGCGCCACGGACCTTGCTGCTTATATTTCTAGGTGTTTTGCTCTGGCCGGTTGCCGGCATTACACAAACGAAAAAAGAGCTGGAAGACAAGCGCAAGCAACTCATTCGCGACATTCAGGTGACCGATAAACTGCTGGAAAAAACTACCCAGACCAAAGAAGCCACTTATGACCGGTACGTGGCGCTGCAGGATCAGATCGGCAGCCGCCAAAAACTGGTCACCACCCTGTCGGATGAGATCACCCAGGCCGACAACGGCATCATGGGCAGCAACACCCAGATCGAAACGCTGAATGCCGATCTGGCCCGCATGAAAGTCGAATACGGCTACCTGGTGCGGCATGCATTCCGGCGTAAAATGCTGACCAATCCCCTGCTTTTCCTGCTGTCTGCCGAAAACCTGAACCAGGCCTTCCGGCGCTGGATCTTTCTGCGCAAATACGATGACTTCCGCCAAAAACAGGCGGCTTTTATTGCCGCTACCCGCCTGTCGCTCCAGCAACGGATTGCCGATCTGGCCGAAACCCGCGCTAAAAAAGCCGAGTTGCAGGGTTCCATTCAGTCGCAACAGGAAATCCTGACGCATGAGATGGAGGCTAAGAATTTGATTGTCAAGACTTTGGAAAAAGACGAGCAGCGACTAAAAACCGAACTGAAAGAGAAAGAAAAGGCGCGTGAAGTGCTCAACCAGACCATTGAAAAAGTGATTGCTGAGGAAGTGCGCAAAAGCGTGGAAGAAGCACGTAAAGTCCGGGCTAAACCCGCCGCCCCACCACCGGTAGCCGAAAAACCCGCCGTTAAAGCGCCCCCCGTCGCCGGCAAGCCCGCTGCGCCTGCCCCGGAAGTAGCGGCCCCCGAAGTGAGGGCGGAAGATAATTTCTCCCGGGATTTTCAAATGAACCGGGGTAAACTTCCCTGGCCGGTCGAAAGCGGGTTCATTGCCCGCGGCTACGGTACTCAAAAGCACCCGACCTTGAAAAATATCGAGATCACAAATAATGGGGTAGACATTCGTACGGAGGAGTCGGCCATCGTATACGCCGTTTTTGCCGGCCGCGTAGCCGGGGTACAGTTCATTCCCGGCCATGATTACACCGTTATTATTCAGCACGGTATATTTTACACGGTCTACGCCAATCTCAGTGAAACCAGCCTCAACAAAGACGATGTAGTGCGCGGTAAACAACCCATCGGCCGGGTGAGTAATAATGCGATTACCGGCACGACGGAACTGCACTTTGAACTCTGGAACCAGAAGGAAAGAATGAATCCGGCGCTGTGGATTAAAAAGTGAACACTATAAAAAATGAGCCGCCCCGAGATGTTCGGAGCGACTCATTTTTTATTTACAGCCAAAGGTTGAAACCTGTAGGCCGCACTTTAATTTAGTGGCATACCGACACTTTACGCATGGTCACGCCTTCGCCGGCGCTCACTTGAACCAGGTAAGTACCGGAAGGCAGCGTGCTCACGTCGAACGTGGTCTGGCCGTTCTGGAAGTTTTTCAACAGTTGCGTGCTGACGAAACGACCGGTCCAGTCGATCAGGCTCACCGTCACGGCATCGTTCACTTTAGCCAGGTTGATGTCCAGACGGATCTGGTCATTGGCTGGATTTGGAGCGATCACCACTTTGGATGCATCCAGGAACGTTGGTTTTACCGATACCAGATTAGCCGGGTATCCTTCCATTTGCAGACGCTGAATGATGGCGGCACCGGAATAACCGCTGTACAGTTGGTCCAGGAAAAGTGGTGTGGTCGGGAAATTCAGGTATAATTCATCTACGGTGTTGCTGAACGCGATGTTCGAACCGGTCGTACCATTGGAACCGTTGTACAACAGCGAAATGTAGTACGGATGACGGGCTTTCAAAACCACCGGATCACCGTTCGAGAAGTCGGTCAGCGGAATCGTTATCAGGCTGTCCACTGGCTCGAGGCCGGTCATCGTGTAAGTGCCGAAACCAGCCTGGCCGCCGGGCAGATTATCCAGGTCGGTGAAGCCGCCGGTTAGATCGATCACGCCGTCGTTGTCCGGATCGCCGTCATACAGAATAACGGTGATGTCATCGGCGCCCGTGCCGGCAATAGCGGCAGCATTGGCAATACCGAAAGTGGCAAAAGCACCTATGCCGCCGTTCGGGCCGGTCAGGCAAAGGCCGCCGGACTGCTGCTGGAAGTTGGATGCGGCAAAGACCTCCGCTGTAGAAGATACGCCCAGCGGATCGATTTTCAGGTTATCCGTAGCGAAGGTATACGGAGTGATCTGGAAAGCGCGCTTGACGGTGTCCCGTGGTTCCGTGTAGTAGCTGTTGCTGTAAGTCACATCGTAGCGACCCAGTACAGTTGGCAGGTAAGCGGGCAGGTAAACGAAGGTATCCACACCAGCTGATACGGAGGATAAAGGCGTTTGCAGAACGGTTTTTACGCCGTTCGGGTCTTTCACCTCAGCGGTAATAACCACGTTGCTTACATCATTTACTTCCCGGTTTACAAAACGAACGCCTATGTTATTGAGCGTGTCGATTTGCGTAACCGGAGTAGCGTAGTGATAAGCGGCCACGGCATTATAAAGGCGTGGGAATACGAAACAGGTCTCTACAGTTTTACCGGCAGCCAGAGCCTCGTCAATTTTTGTGCCGATGTCCCGGCCCACCGAAATCACCGGAATGGTCACCAGATCGGCATTGGTACCCGCCGACATATACAGCGGAGTACAACCATTGTCAGCCACGTTGTCGAAGTGATTAAGAATAATCACAGCTTCCGCGCCGGCTTGCTGGGCATAGTAAGCTTTCAGGCTGAAGTTGCAGGTTTTACGGCGAACCAGTGCCCATTTGCCGGCCAGGCTTTGGGTGATGGTGTCGCAGCCCAAGGTGTCAGATACTACGGAGCGCGCCCACTCCGGCGTACCACAAATATCCTCGGTTACCACGCCTCCAAAAAGGGCATAACCCCAGCCACATTCGCCCTGGGCATAAGTCGACGAAACACCGTCAATGGTGACCCGTAGTAAAAAACCATTGTCCTGGGTTTGTGCCTGAAGGTGTTGAACGGCAAATAACTGCACCAGGGCGAGCAGTACGATGGCAGAAAAGTGTAAGAGTTTTCGTTGCATAGCAAAGAATCAGTTTAAATTTTCATGAAATGTTTGATGGGCAAAGATAGACTTTTAGTTTATTTAACAAATTAATCGCTGAAATTCTGCTATTCATCGTGCAATTACGGTTGTTCAGCCTGTTTTAGGCAAATTCGAGTGGTTTGGATAGGCTGCTGGTTAAATATTTAAATATTTTGTTAGGTAACGCAGCCCTATGATCATTTTTAAGCAAAAAAAATGAGTCACCCCGTGTTTTCACGAGGTGACTCATTTAAAATTCGCAAGAAAGCTGTTATAGTCAGCTCAAATTAGTTAGCTCAAAGTTGGATTTCAATTATCTGATCATCAGATTTTCAAACCAACAAACCTAGCCAAACCACTCAAAACCGCCTAATGGCTGACTACCACTTTGCGCATAGTCGTTCCTTCGTTGGTGCTCACCTGAACCAGGTAGGCGCCCGGAGGCAGCGCACGTACATTAAACGTCAACTGACCGCTTTGGAAATTCTTTAGCGTCTGCGTGCTCACGAAACGGCCGGTCCTGTCGATCAGGCTAACCGTGACGATGTCATTCACCTGCGCCAGGTTGATATCGAGGCGGAACTGGTCCTGGGCAGGATTCGGTGCGACGGCCACTTTCGAAGCATCCAGCAGCGTCGGTTTTACCGATACCAGGTTGGCCGGATAACCTTCCAGTTGTAGACGTTGAATGAGGGTCGCGCCGGCATACCCACTGTAGAGTTGATCCAGGTAGAGTGGCGTGGTCGGGAAATTCAAATACAGTTCATCGGTGGAAGCACTAAAAGCGATGTCTTTCCCGGTTGTGCCGTTGGATCCATTATACAACAGCGAGAGGTAGTAAGGGTGGCGCGCTTTGAGCATAATCGGACCGCCGGTCGTGAAATCAGACAATTCAATCGTGATCAGGCTGTCAACCGGTTCCAGACCCGTCATGGTGTAAGTGCCAAAACCCACTTGTCCGCCGGGCAAATTATCTAGATCCGTGAAGCCGCCACTGAAATCGATCACGCCGTCATCGTCCGGGTCGCCGTCATACAGGATGGCGGTGATCTCATCGGCGCCGGTACCGGCAATATCCGCAGCATTCGCAATACCAAAAGTGGCGTAGCGCGCCACAGCACCGTTAGGTCCCGTAATATACAGAGAGCCGGACTGCTGCTGGAAGTTGGCGGCCACGAAGTTTTCATCCGTTGTCGCCACACCGCCCGGATCGACGGTCAGGTTATCGCTGGCAAATGTATAAGGTGTGTGGTAGAAAGAACGAAACAGCGTATCGCGCGATTCTGTGTAAATATTATTGCTGTAAGTAACCTCGAAACGGCCCAGAATAGCCGGTGGCAGGTAAGCGGGCAGATAAACGAAGGTGTCCAGACCGGCTGCTACCTCGCCCAGCGTAGTGGTCAGGGTGGTCACGTTGCCGTTTGGCTCGCGTACGTCGGCGCGTATAATCACGTTAGAGACCGGCGCCACATCGCGGTTCACGAAACGTACGCCAATGTTGGCCAGCGTATCCACCTGACTGACCGGCGTGGCGTAGTGATAAGCGGCCACGGCATTGTACATGCGCGGGAATACGAAACAGGTCTGTACTGATTTGCCGGCATTGAGCGCCGTATTGATCAGTTCGCCGATGGTACGGCCCACGAAAATGGCAGGAATAGTAACGTCAGCGGCATGCGCGCCGCCCGACATATTGGTAATGGTACAGCCATTCTGCGTCGGATCATTGTAGTGATTTACGATGATCACCGCATCTGCGCCGGCCTGCTGGGCATTATAGGCCTTGAGGCTGAAGTCGCAGGCGCCGCGGCGAACGAGGGCCCACTTGCCGCTCAGGTTCTGCGAAGTGACCGTAGTATCGCAGCCCAGCGAATCGGGCCGCAGCCACTGAATCGTGCTGCAAATGTCTTCCGTCACCGAGCCACCCCAGCCGGTAGAATAACCCCAGCCGCAATCGCCGTAGGGATATTCTGTAATCATACCGTCGATGGTAATGCGCAGGATAAACCCGTTGTCCTGGGTGCCCGCGCCTTGCGCGCTCAGGGTCTGCAGGTTAAACAGATGGAAAAGTAGCAGCAGGCAGGTAGTTGAGAAAAGTGTCTGTTTTTGGAACATGATAAAATGTAGTTTAAAGTTTCATGAAAATGGTTGTTAAACAAAGTTAGCTGAATCACGCATATATCAAAACCGGAAAGGTCGGTTCGGCTAATCCTTGATTTTTGTGAAAAGCTTTTTCGGGCATTGGTCAGAATATTTCAATTTTACACCTCTTCCCGTTCCATCTGGCTCGGGAATCTTACTTTCACGGCTTTCACTAAACAGATTTGACATGCTAAAAAATTATACCATGCTCTTATTGGGCTGCCTGCTGGTCCAGCTGGCCGCTGCCCAAACGGTCCCACACCGGTTATTAGCCACCGTTCCGCACTTCCAGCCCCAACTTGTGGCGCCCCGGATTTACCCCTATGAAATTCTGGTACCGGGTCTGATCGATCCACACCCGCTGACGGAATCGGGGGTCAATTACCGCGACCCCGAAGAAGCTGCCGGCATCACTCGATGGGATGCGCAGTCGTATGGTTGTATGTCGCAGCGGATTTATGCCAATCCCGCCGGCGAACCGGTCGTTAACTGGCTGTATGGCCAGGCCGACCCCAATTTCGGGGACCGCGGCACCGGCCATAATGTACGTACCGGCGGCAACTGGCCAGAGGTGAATCAGCGGGTGGAATTTGCCCGCACGGGCTTTCCGGGCGCCGTTATCCTTGGCGACGGTACCGAAGTCATCATCAGCCATAACACCGGCGTTAGCCCTTTTAAACTCTGGATGGCCCGCAAAGCCGCCGGTTCTAGCAACTGGACCGAAACATCCCTGCCGGCCCCCAATGGCGTGGCCATGCTGTGGCCTAAAGTCGCCGTCGGCGGCCCCGACAACATGACGCTGCACGTGATCGGCCTCACCGCACCGGTCGGCGGCGCTACTTTCGGTACCGTTTATCAGGGACTGAACGGCCATATTCTGTACTACCGTTCCACGAACGGCGGTCTGAGCTGGGATCAGCAGAACGTCATTATTCCCGGACTGGATAACAGCCGCTACGATGGTTTTTCCGCCGATTCCTACACCATCGATGCGCGTGGCAACGGGGTGGCGATCGCCGCTTTCCCCGACTGGAATGATGTGCGGGTGTTCAAATCAACGGATAACGGCGGCACCTGGTCGAATTTGCAGGTGCTTGATTTTCCGGATGTACTGGAGAACTACCAGCCGGCGCCCGGTATTTCCTACACTGTCGCCGACGTGCCGCTGGATACGCTGGCGCCCGATTCATTGGCCATTCGGACCAACGACGGTTTCGGCGCCGTACTGATCGATGCCAGCCAGCAGGTACACGTTTGGTTCGGCCGCATGTACGTGATCGATAACGTTTTTACCGACTCTACATCCAGCGTTTATCCCGGAACGAACGGCTTGTTTTACTGGAATGAAAGCCACGGCGCGAACAACCTGGACATCATTACCGGCGCACTGGACTATAATGGCAATGACGCCATCGATATTTCCTCGCTGACTGATATTGCCCGCTATGGCAACGGTAATATTTCGAGTTTCCCGACCGCCGGCGAGGATGCGGACGGCAATATTTACCTGGTGTACGCGGCGCTGGATGAGCGTTATCGCGACGGTTCGGCGAATGACCAGTTTTATCGCCGTTTATACGCCATGAAAACCACGGATGGCGGCAATCAATGGGGAGAGGTGAAAGAACTTTCCGTGCCGCCCTATGTCGAGGCGGATCTGGCGCCTTACCTGGAATGCGTGTATCCAATTGTGCCGCGCCACGTGGGCAATCAACTCTGGGTGCTCTATCAGCAGGATTATATAGCCGGCTCCAATGTGTGGGGTAACAACCACGGGGCGGGCGACAACACCATTGTTTTTGTCGCGGTGGATAAAGATTCGATCCCCGATGCGCTGGTGGGCACCTTCGAGCCGGCTAAAGCGGATGCCGGTTTCGATTTGCGTTTGAGCCCCAATCCGGCTTCCGGCACGACGGTATTATCTGCTCAGTTAAGTGGTACCTCTTCAGCCCGCGTGGAAGTGTTCGATCTGCTGGGACGTCCGGTGCAGCAACTGGCGCTCGGTATGTTGAGCGGCCGGCAATCGGTGAATTTGTCGCTGCAGCCATTGCCCGCCGGTACTTACTGGGTGCGGGTCACGGAAGGAGCGCGTTTTGGAATAACCAAGTTGCAGGTGCAATAAGAGGGATTACACTTAATAAGCACACCATGTTTTATAATTTAACCACAGCGAGCACCAAGAGCACCAAGAGCACCAAGTTGCGTTACTCTACGCTCTGTGTTCCTGGTGTTCTCTGTGGTTAAATAATTTTTATTTGTTCTATTAATGCCTCGTACTTGTGGGATCATTATGTTGTTTTTTCCAGTAAAATAACCCCGCATCTCGCCCACCTTTTAATTTTAACAGGTAAGCCGTTAATAAAAACCAAACTACCTCGTTAAACCATCTTTTAATCCGGCAGTCCTACCCACAGCATTCGTCTTTGCTGCTATTGCCTTTCCTCAAACGGCTGCACTGTAACCGATTCCTTCACTTATCAATCATCCAAGATGGCATCACTTTCCCCGCTTTCGGGCGTGTTGGGCCGCCGCCGGGCCGCGCATTTGCTGCGGCGTACCAGCTATCGTTACACCAAAGCCAAGGTGGACGAACTGGCCGGCCAAACGGCTGCTCAGGCTTTGCCCACCCTGTTGCAACTTTATCCCTTTCAGGTGGACCAGCCGCACTACGACGATCCGACGACCCAGGGCACCAACGAAAACCTGACCTGGTGTCTGCCCTATGGCATTGTACCGACGGTCGAAGATTTCAAGCTGCGCCGCAGTGTGGTCAGCTGGTGGCTCAACGAGGCCGTGCACGATGCCGGTATTGGCCACAAAATGACCCTGTTCGTCCATCAGTACCTGGTTACCGACATCCTGTCGTTCGGAACCGCCCACTTTTTCGATTATCTGGGGCTACTGCGCTGGGGCGCGCTGGGCAATTTCAAGAAACTGGCCACCAAAATGGTGCTCGACAACTGTATGCTGCGTTATTTGAACAATCAGCAAAACAGTAAAAATAGCCCCAATGAAAACTTCGCCCGCGAGTTTTTTGAACTTTTTACCATCGGAAAAGGCCTGCAGATCGGTCCGGGCGACTATACGAATTATACCGAAGACGATATTGTGCAGGCCGCCCGGGTCTTCACCGGCTTTCGCACCCAGGGTGCGCGCAACCTTTTTGATGCAGAAACCGGATTGCCGAACGGCGCACCGAAAATAAATAACCACGATACGGGAAACAAAACGTTCAGCGATAAATTCCAGGGCGCTACGATCACCGGCGCTACGACAGCGGTGGGTATGCTGCAGGAACTGGACGATTTCGTCGCGATGGTATTCGCCCAGCCGGAAACGGCTAAAAATCTCTGCCGGCGTTTGTACCGTTTTTTCGTCAACCGCAACATCAGCGCCGAAATTGAAAGCGATGTGATAGCGCCCCTGGCCCTTACCCTGACCGCCAGTAATTTTGAAGTAAAACCGGTGCTGGAACAACTGCTCCAAAGCCAGCATTTCTTCGATGAGGACGATTCGGACAACACGAACGAGATCGTGGGCGGCATCATTAAATCGCCGCTGGAACTGGCCCTGCAAGCCATCACTTTTTTCGACGTGCCCATACCCGATCCGATCACGAACACCGTGGATCATTACACCTTCTTTTATGGCGCCGCCGTGCAGGACCGTATGCTCACGCTGGCCAATATGCAGTTGTTTTTCCCCACCGACGTAGCCGGTTACCCGGGGTTTTACCACGAGCCGGAAGTCCATCGCCTGTGGTTCAATTCCAGTACCATCATTGCGCGCTACAAGGTGCCCGCCATGCTGCTGAGCGGGAAATTCACCATTGGCGGACAACAAAATGTATCCTTCCGTACCAAGCTGGACATCGCGCCCTGGATCAAAAACAGCGGCAACATCACCGATCCAACCGACGCTTTCGTGCTGGTCAGCGATCTGCTCGACTATTTACTGCCCGAAGCGCCCAGTGCCGAACGCTTCGACTACTTCTTCTTAAATGTGTTTTTGACCAACCTGCCACCCGCCGATTGGACCTACGACTGGCAGGACTACCTGAGCACCGGCAACGACGATAACGTGAAAATTCCCCTGGAACGACTCATCAACGCTATTATGTTCTCGCCGGAGTACCAGTTGTTTTAAGTTGGTTATCGGTGTATTGGTTATTGGGGGGAATAAGGATCATCCAAAGTGTCATGAAGATCCTCATTACTCCAGCATCAAATCCTATTAACCAATAACCACTAACCAATAACCAAGTAGTGTTTTGCACATTATCAATTCAATGCAGATGAAAAGAAGAAACTTTCTCAAAATATTTCCGTCGGTGGGTATTACGCCCTTCGTCGTGAACGGGCTGCCAATGCGGCCTTTTGCCAATAGCAAACTCGCTAAAATCATGTCCACCTGCGACGGCGTGGAAGATCGCGTGCTGGTGCTCATTCAGATGCACGGCGGTAATGACGGTCTGAATGCCATTATTCCGGTTGAGCAGTACGATTTATACGCCAATTTGCGGCCCAGCATTAAAATCCCCAACAGCGGCGCCAATAAGTACATCGATCTGGATCTTACTTTAGCCAGTGCCGACCGCGTGGGCCTGCACCCGGCTATGCTGTCCATGAAACAGATGTACGACGACGGCCGCGCCAGTGTCGTCCAGGCGGCTGGTTACAAGGATATGAACCAGTCGCACTTCAAAGGCACCGACCTGTGGCTCACCGGCGGGGATGGCACGGCGGCCAACAACAACATTCCTTCCGGCTGGATGGGACGTTCGCTGCAAGCCATGTATCCCGATGTGCAGGGGGCGCCCACGGCCAATAACCCCGATCCGCTGGGCATTCAGCTCGGCGATTCCAACCCTTCGCTGGGTTTTCACACCGAAAGCGAACACCAGAACGTCATCAACCTCAGCGGCCAGGATGCGGCCGGATTTTACTCGCTCATCCAGACCATCGGCGGTATGCCGGTGACCAACGTACCCAACTCGGATTACGGGCACGAGATCGAGTATATTATGGGCGTGGAACTGAGTACCAACCTGTACGCCCAGCGCATCAGCGCCACGTTTGCGGCCGGCAGTAATTCCAGTGCGGCTTATCCGGTTTCCGGAACCAATACCCTGGCTGACCAGTTACGCACGGTGGCCCGGTTGATCAAAGGCGGCTGCAAAACGAAGATCTTTCTCTGCAACATGGGCGGTTTCGATACCCACGGCGATCAGATTATCGAGGGCGTCACCACCACCGGCAACCACGCCACGCTGCTGCAGAAGCTCAGCGATGCCACCAAAGTGTTTTTTGACGACCTTAAAAACATGGGCCTGGATGAGCAGGTCGTAGCTTGTACTTTCTCCGAATTTGGCCGTTGCGCCCAGGAGAACGGCTCCTTCGGCACCGACCACGGTACGCTGGCCCCCATGTTCTTATTTGGTAAAAATATCAAAGCGGGCGTGGCCGGTACCAATGTGGATCTGGCCAACCTCACGAATGACAACCAGTTGCAAGGCGTGCAGAATGATTACCGGCAGGTATTCGCCACGCTGTTGCAGGATTGGCTGGGCGCCAATAATTTCGTGCTGGAGCAAGCCATGTTCGAAGGCTATGCGAAACTCCCGGTCGTGGATGCGGCCGCAGTGGCCGGCCCCGATTGCTACATCGGCAGCACCACGTCGGTCTGGGATAAATATCAGGGCGAGCGCCCGCTCACGGTATTTCCTAATCCGGCGCGCAACATGGTCGAAGTGGCCTACGAAAGCAAAGCGAATTTCGAAGCCCGCCTGACCCTGCATAGCCTGGGCGGAACGGTCATTTCTTCCGTTTCCGCACGGGTGATCGACGGCAGTAATGCCTTCCAGCTGGACGTGAGCACGCTGCCACCCGGCAACTACTTCATCCGCCTGGAGAACAAAGTTTCCGGCGCGGCCGATGTGATCAAACTCAGCGTCGTCCGCTAGTTCCGTACGACGGACTTTTAGTCCGTCGCGGCTCGATACCAAAACCCACCCTCTTCACGCCGGCCAGCCTTCCGCTGACCGGCGTTTTTATTAGACCACTAAGATTTGTCAACTTTTTTTTCTAAGTTGACAAATCTAGAGGGGAGCAGAATTGTCAACTTAAAAAAAGTTGACAATTCACCAGCGCGGGTGCATGTCCTGTCGCAGACACCCACACAAGCCCTACGACCACAGATCTTAGGCTAACGCTCCCACTCAGCCTTGCCGTTCATAGTTCATACATCATAGTTCATAGTTCCCTTACCTTCGCCCCCGGTAGTTGGTCTCCGGCATTCCATGTCGGGGTTAAAAGGGAACACCGGTGCAAAACCGGGGCAGTACCCGCTGCTGTAAGTTTCACGTCCGGTTTTAACGGACAAAGTCAGGGACATTTGACCACTGGGTTGCCGTAAACAACCTGGGAAGGCGTCCTTGGTGGAAACGAGCCAGAAGACCTGCCAGCCACCGTACAGTAACCGGGCTTCGGGTAGAAAGTCTTGGTGCGACCCACGTACGGGGCGGGCTCTTCCCTGCCCGTCTGCTGGGGGTGCCTGTTTTTCCCCTTTGCCTTTCATTTTCAATTATTTAAACAAGAAAAATGAAAGTCAACATTTTCACGGCCGCATGGCTGTCCCTGCTGCTCAGCGGCATTTTCCTTTTCACCTCCTGTGCTGATGGCGAATACATACCCGATCCGACGCCGGGCCGGTATGAAACCGGTGTTTTCGTGGTCAATGAAGGGCCTTTCGGTGGTACTGGCAGCGTGACCTGGCACGATCCCACGACCGGCGAAACGGTGCAGGATATATTCAGTAAAGCCAATAATGGCGCCGTTTTAGGGCAGTTCGTACAGTCGCTGGCCTTCCATAATGGCAAAGGGTATATTGTAGTGAACGGCGCCAACCGGATTGTGATCGTCGATGCCGGCAGCTTTGAATACCTGGACACCATTGGCGGTTTCATACTCCCGCGTTTCTTTCTGCCGCTGGATAATGACTACGCCTATGTGACCCAATGGGGCGCCGGCGGCGTGAACGGCAGCGTAGCGAAAATCGATTTACGCAGCAACCAGATCATCAAAACCATTCCGACGGGCGCCGGACCGGAGAAAATGCTGCTCGCCGACGGTAATTTATGGGTAGTCAATTCCGGCGGTTTCGGGGTGGATTCCACGGTGGCGCATATTTACGCCGGTACGGAAAACGGTTCCATCCGCGAAAGCATTCCGGGGCAGCGCAACCCGATCGGACTGGCCAAAGCGCCGGGAGTAAGTAATTATCCATTCGCGGTCCTGAGCCGGGGCGATTACAACGATCCGAACGCGACCGGCTGGCTGACCAAGGCCGATGCGCCCAACACGCCCGGCATACCAACCGTAGCGGGCACGGACGATCTGGTAGCTTCGCCCGATGGATATACCTACTATTTCCTCGGCGGTGGCGCAGTTTATGCCTACGATAATTCCGGTTTGCAAAAACGCTTCGATCAGGCGGCTTACGGGTTGGCCTGCGACCAGACGACCGGCGAATTATACTGCGCGGATGCCAAGGATTTTGCTTCCAATGGTGAGGTCGTGGTGCGAAAACCGACGGGTGAAGTGGTGGGGAGTTTTCCGGTGGGGATCGCGCCGGGGGAAGTGGTGATCCGGCGCTAGGTTTCCTCTGCGTTTTATTAAGTAATACAGCGCCTCGGAGAAATTCTCCGGGGCATTTTTATTTCCACTACTTCCGCTCACTCAACACTTCTCCCACTTTATTCAGCGCCAGTACCGTCACGCAAATGGCCAGACCCGGCGACAACACCAGCCACCAGGCGGTGCGGGCATCATGGGCGGCGTGCAACAGCATGCCCCAGGAAGCGCCCTGCATATCCCGGCCGGAGAGTCCCAGAAAAGCGAGCGAAGTTTCGAGCAGAATAGCGCTGCCCACGCCCAGGGCTACCGCGGTGTAGGCCGAACGCAGGGCATTGGGCAAGGCATGACGCAGCAGCACCCGCAACTCCGGCAGACCCAGGGCCCGGGCGGCGGTCACAAAATCCAGCGCGCGTACCCGCAGCAGTTCCGCACGAACCAGGCTGGCCACGCCCGGCCAGCTAAAAGCGCCGATCAGGGCGACCATCGTGAAAATAGACTGCTGGCCGTTGTACAAACGCGCAATGATGAGCAGAAAAATGAACTTAGGCAGCGCATTGAAAATTTCCGAAAAACGCATGACCAGCAGATCCACCGGGATGATAACCGGTTTGGAAAGGCCGGGCAAGCGGCTCAACCATTTGCCTAAGTAATTAAAAATCAGCGTAATGGCTAGGAATATGAACAGGTTCTTGATCCACTGCGCTGCACTGACGGTCACGCCCGGACCAGCCACGAAAGCGTAAAACCAGCCCGTCAGTCCGCCCAGCAGTGTCATAAGTATGCGTCCCAGCCGGGTTTGCAGCCGGTCGTCGCCCCAGAAACCGGCCAAAGCGCCCAGCAGTGTACCGATCAGAAAAGCCAGGCCCATGGTGACCAGGCCAATGAGCAGGGAAACCCGCGCGCCGGCAATCAGCCCAGCCAACACGTCGCGGCCCTGCGGGTCGGTGCCCAGCCAGTGGCGGTAACCCCGGCCATTATCATTGGCCAGACTACCCGGCGGCTGGGCCTGCATCAGGTTATCCGCCCGCCGTTCCTGCTGCCCCGGCGAAAACGGAATGGGCGCAAAGAACACGGCCTCATAGTCCCGGTAGCGTAACCAGCTACTGCTCAGTTCCAGCGAATCGGCGAGACTATTCCCATACGGGATTTCCGGTTTGATCAAAATACTGCGTAATCCTGGGTATAACACCTGTCCCTGCAAACGGCAATACAGCGGTCGCCCGTTGGCCAGTCCGTCGCGGAGCAGTGCCAGTGCCAGCAGCACTGCGAACACCCAAAAAGCCGGTCGAAGCCGTCGGTCGATCTTCATAGGGCCGGCGGGTTTTGTTTTTCAAAGGGAAATACAACGGGAAAATGTGCCGCCAACGGGGTCACCTCGGCGCGGTCGCGGGCAAAACCCAGCAGGAATCCACCGCCACCGGCGCCGCAAATTTTGAAGGTAAGCCGCTCATTATCAAAGTACTGCTGCCAAAGTTCCCGCAGTGTAGCCGGTACCATCGGCTGAAAATGCCGGAACTGGAACTGCGAGACCTGACGCAGCGCCGGCCAGAAATCCGCCGTATGCCCCTGTAGCCAGGCCTGTACCATTTTTTGGTGGGCCGGCAGGAGGTCCCGGTCCAGCTGCGCCCGCCAGTCTGCCTGTTGGCTTTGCGCCAAAAACCACTGCACCAGCGGCCCGGTCTGCCGCGGCAAACCCGAATCCAGCAGAAAAACTACGGGCGCTTCGGGCCAGTCTGCCGGGACGATCGGTGATACTTCGGTCATATTTTCAATTAAAATGGCCTGCCCCAGGTAACTCGTCAGCGGATCGATGCCCGAACTATGACCATGGAAGTAACTTTCCATGCTGGCAAAAACGGCTTTTAGGGCGGATAAGTCCTGCGTTTTTTCCCGGCCGAATCGATCGTACACCGCCGCACATAAAGCGCCGGAACTGCCCAGGCCATAGCCCATGGGCACATTGGAGTCGAAGAAAATGCCGTTCGCTACTTCCTGACTAAATTGCTGTATATCAAGGATATCGGGGCAAATAGTCGCCAGCGTTTCGACAAAAACGCCCAGGGGCGAGGGGCCGGCCGGAGGCGTTTGCCAGGCCCATTCACCGCCGAAAGCCGGTACGGGTACCGCTACAGCCGGCGCGCCGAGCAGCAGTATGTGTTCACCGAAAAGCAGAAGTTTAGCCGGATACATCGTTTTTCCGCTGTTTGGAAGCGGCAGCGCAAATGTCCAACATTCAGAATCATTCCAGACTTGAAAAAAATGAAAAGCCGTGGCCGTGGGGTAGGGGCATGGCGGCGAACAATCTTTACCTTCGCGCTGTTTTTACGCTTCACGTCCACCCATTCTTACTCACACCCATTCACTCATTTTTCATGAGTCAATTTCCCCATCCCGACCGCTTTATGCGTCGGCATATTGGCCCCAGCGAGGGAGATACCCAAGCCATGTTGCAGGTGTTGAACGTCCAGTCGCTGGACGAGCTCATTACCCAAACGGTTCCGGATAATATTCGCCTGAAAAAACCGCTGGACCTGCCGGCGGCCTTATCCGAGTTCGAGTATTTACAGGAACTGAAAAAAACGGCCGCCCTCAACCAGGTGGCCCGCAACTTCATCGGCATGGGCTATTACGGTACGATCACGCCTTCGGTGATCAGCCGTAACCTGTTCCAAAATCCGGGCTGGTATACCCAGTACACGCCTTATCAGGCCGAAATCGCCCAAGGCCGCTTGGAAAGCCTGCTCAATTTCCAGACCATGGTCTGCGATCTGACGGCGCTGCCTATTGCCAACGCCAGTCTGCTCGACGAAGCGACGGCCGCCTCGGAAGCCATGCACATGTTTTACGCGGAGAAAAACAAACGCGCCAAAGTCGGTGCGGAAGCCAATGAGTTTTTTGTTGCCGACACCGTGCTGCCCCAAACCCTCGACGTGCTGAAAACGCGGGCCCTGCCCCACGATATTCAACTGGTGGTGGGTGATTGGAAAACGTATAATTTCTCAGAAAAAACCTTCGGCGTGCTGCTGCAATATCCTGATAGCCAGGGCAATGTAGAAGATTACCGCGCTTTTGTCGAACAGGCCAAAGCCAAAGGCGCTTATGTGGCCGTGGCCGCCGATATACTGGCCCTGGCCCTGCTGACGCCGCCCGGTGAATGGGGTGCGGACGTGGCGGTCGGTCTGACCCAGCGCTTCGGCGTACCGATGGGTTTCGGTGGACCGCATGCCGCCTATTTCGCCTGTTCCGAAGAATTCAAACGCCAGATTCCCGGCCGCATCATCGGCGTGTCGGTGGATAAACACGGCAACCGGGCCCTGCGCATGGCCCTGCAGACCCGCGAGCAGCATATTCGCCGCGAAAAAGCGACTTCCAATATTTGCACGGCCCAGGCCCTGCTTTCCAATATGGCCGCCATGTACGCGGTGTATCATGGACCGGCCGGTATTCGCGGTATCGCCGAACGCACCCACGCCATGACGGCCGCATTGGCCACGGCCTTGAAAGGAGCCGGCCACACGATTTCCAATGAATTTTTCTTCGATACCCTGCGGATCAGTCTGGCGGACAGTCAGTTAGCCGACGTGAAAGCAAAGGCAGAAGCGGCGAATATCAACTTCTTCTATACCAGTACGGCCGTTCAGATTTCCATCGACGAGACGACCACCGAGCAAGATTTGCAGGACATTGCCGCTATTTTTGGCGCCGACCCTTCCTCCATCGTTCATCGTTCATCGTTCATCGTTCCTGCTGCGCTGCTGCGGGAAACGCCTTATCTGACGCATCCCGTGTTCAATACCTACCACACGGAGAGCGACATGATGCGTTACCTCAAACGGCTGGAAAACAAGGACTTGTCGCTGACGCACTCGATGATTTCGCTGGGTTCCTGCACCATGAAACTCAACGCGGCGACGCAATTAATCCCGGTGAGTTGGGAAAGTTTTGCCAATATCCATCCTTTTGCGCCGACTGCACAAACGAAAGGGTACGCGCAGATCATCCGGGAATTAGAGCAGTATTTATGTGAAATAACGGGCTTCGAGGCATGTTCCCTGCAGCCCAATTCCGGCGCCCAGGGAGAATACGCAGGTTTGATGGCCATTCGCGCCTACCACCTGGCCCAGGGCAACCACCATCGTAAGGTGGCGCTGATCCCCTCGTCAGCCCACGGGACCAACCCCGCCAGCGCCGTGATGGCTGGCATGGACGTGGTCGTTGTGGCCTGTGACGAACGCGGCAACATCGAACTGAGCGACCTGAAAGCCAAAGCCGAACAGCATGCCGCCAACCTGGCCTGCCTGATGGTGACCTATCCGAGTACCCACGGGGTGTTCGAAACGGCCATCAACGAAATCTGCGACACGATTCACCAGTACGGCGGAAAGGTGTACATGGACGGCGCGAACATGAACGCCCAGGTGGGTCTGACCAGTCCGGCCGCCATCGGCGCCGATGTCTGCCACCTCAACCTGCACAAGACTTTCGCTATTCCGCATGGTGGCGGTGGCCCCGGTATGGGCCCGATCTGCTGCAATGCGAGCCTGGCGCACTACCTGCCCAACCACGTGCTGGTAGCCACCCTGGACGAAAATACCCCGGGTACGACCGCCGTGAGCGCCGCACCCTGGGGCAGCGCGAGTATCCTGCTGATCTCGTATGCGTATATCAAAATGCTGGGCAAAGACGGCGTGACGGATGCGACCAAATACGCCATCCTGAATGCCAACTACATCAAAGCGCGGCTGGAAGATGCCTATCCGGTGCTCTACACCGGGGAAAAAGGCCGTTCCGCCCACGAATTGATCCTGGATCTGCGGCCGTTCAAGAGCCTGGTCAGTGCCGAAGACGTGGCCAAACGCCTGATGGACTACGGTTTCCACGCGCCTACGCTGTCCTTCCCCGTAGCCGGCACGATCATGATCGAACCGACGGAAAGCGAAAGTAAGGCCGAACTGGATCGTTTCTGTGAAGCCCTACTGGCCGTGCGCCAGGAAATCGACGCTATTGCTGCCGGCGAATACGATGCCCACGACAATCCGCTGCACAATGCGCCGCATACTAACGAAGTGGTGACCGCCGACGAATGGCCCTATAAATACAGCCGCGAGAAAGCCGCCTTTCCGCTGCCTTACCTGCGCCAGGGCTTTAAGTTCTGGGCAACGGTGGGCCGGGTGGATCAGGCGTTTGGCGACCGGAATTTGATTTGTACCTGCCCGCCGATCGAGGCGTATCAGGAGGCGTAAATTGCCAGCCAATGGAGGAAAGTGTGGCAAAATGACCGGGCATTCCTGAATATCTGGTAATGTTAAAATACTTGTGGCTGCCAGGAGGTTATTCCCTGGCAGCCGCAAGTATTTACAATGGCTTATTTTACTCCCATTATTAATTTGAAAACGGCAGCAAGAACTGCTCCGCAGTAATATGCAGCGTATCCGGAAAACCATCTTCTTTATCCCCGAATAGCGGCTGAAAAACGAAATTTAAATTAAAGGAGCAGCGGATAGTACGTTGCACCAGATCGATGGTATCAATAGTGAAGGTCGAGGGCGAAAACGCATCGTACTCATCTAATGCATGATCAATATCTAAGGTGGATAAGCGACCCTGCGCAACGGTATCCTGTTGAGGCCAATCTCGTGCAACTTCATAACTACCTGTACGCGGTTGAATTTGATCGACATCAAATTCAAACCTTGGATTTCCATCTGCGTCCAGATAGCGAAAATAGGCCCAAATTCTTGAATCTGATGGTAATCGAACTATATGAGCGACTAACTCAATAGGACTTCCATTCAACTTTGCTGTAATAGTAGGGCCTTCTTTTATTTGTTCATCATTTTTCTTACAGGAAAATAAGCCTGCCGTAAAAAAGATTAATCCTAAAGTATATGAAAAGAATCTTAAATAATTCATCCTGATGCCAGCTTGTCAAAATTACTTCACCAGCACAAATGTATACGAAACCCGCTCGATCCGCGGATTACCCGCCGCATCCGTATTTTTAAAGATCAGGTCGATGTCGATCTTTTCCGATTCATCCTTGTCCTTTGAATCAAAGACCACATCCAGTTTGCCCTTGCCGTTGGGCGGAATCACACCACGCGGGTAGTCCACCGTAGTACAATCGCAGGCCGAAACGCCTTCCAGCTGCACGTCGACCCCGGACGTGTTGGTAAACTCGAAGTGCATGCTGCGTTTCTCGCCTTTTTTCACGGAACCCAGATCGACCAGTTTTTTATCCCAGCTCACCAGTGGGTTATCCGTCTTGGGTTTGACGGCCATGGACGTCGGGGTAGCGGCAGTCGCTGGATTTTGCGCTTTTTGAGCGGTATGACAGGCCAGTAAGAGGGTCAGGCTCAACAAAAAAATTAATAACTTAGACATAGCTAAATAAATAAAATGCGGAAAACGGAATGCGGAATAACGTGGTAAATGATGCTCCTTTGTACCGGTCGCGTTTCCAGGTATGCCAGGTGAGCCGGCCATTCCGCACTCCGCATTCCATATTCCGCATTCGTTTAGTTCCGGCGGCCGCCCAGCAATCGCAGCATTAACAGGAACAGGTTAATAAAGTCCAGATACAGCGTCAAAGCGCCATAGAGAGATTTCTGCTGGCTATTATCGGCGCCTTCCACCTCCATGGCGTTCAGCGCTTTCAATTTCTGGGTATCATAAGCGATCAGGCCGACGAATACCAGTACGCCTACGCAGGTCGTGATCCAGTAGAACGTACCGTTTTGCCAGAAAATATTCACCACACTGGCTAAGATCACGCCGATCAGGGCCATGAAACACAGGTTGCCGATGGTGGTCAGGTCTTTTTTAGTATAAAAACCGTAGGCGCTCATGATCCCGAAAATGCCCGCCGTGATCAGAAACGTAGAAGCAATGGAGCCGGCCGTGTAAATCAAAAAGATGAAGGCCATGGTCAGGCCGTTCATGACGGAATACGCTAGAAAAAGAGCCGTGGCGGTTTCTGCTTTCAATCGCATCATGGCGGAGGAGAGGTATAAAACCAACCCTACCTCACCGATCAACAGACCATAAAACACCAGTTTATTGCCAAAAATAACGTTCAGCAAAGCGGGTGAAGAGGCGACGAAGAAAGAAGTGATAGCTGTGAGGAACAAGGCCAGGCTCATCCAGGCGTATACGCGGGCGATGAAATTGGAATCTTCAACGCGCGCTTGTTCATTAGAAAATGACGATGGATACATCATGGGTATGAAGGTAAAGGGGTGAAATGTTGAAATGAAGGTTGTCCGTTTTACCGGACAAAAATAGAACGTATTTTCTTATGGAGGTAACGTAAAGAGGCGGTTAAGTCAGACTTTTTCCCTGCATGGCGGATAGCACGACGGAATCCATGGCCCGATGCGCCAGCGGCATGGTGTAGGTATTCAGCTCCTCGATGGCGCGGTGGATCACATCTTTATCCACCGTCTGGGTGGCCAGTCGTAGCGACTCCAGCAGCTCCCGGGTCATGCTTTTTTCCTCTTCCGACAGAATGCCGTCGTTCTGGCTCAGGAATTTCTGGCCGCTCAGCAGCAGGTTATTAGCCTCATTGCGCGCTTCCAGCAGGCTGCGCACCTGCATATCGTCTTTGGCGTGGGCAATACTGTCGAGCAGCATCAGCGCCATTTCTTCTTCAGTTATACCGTAGGTCGGTTTGATCTCGATCAGTTGTTCCAGGCCGCTGCGCAGTTCGCGGGCGCGGACGGTCAGGATCCCGTCGGCATTGAGAATGAACTGAATATCGATTTTCGGCAGGCCGGCGGGCATGGGCGGAATGTCGCGCAGCGTGAATTCGCCCAGCTTCCGGTTATGCTCCACCAGGTCGCGTTCGCCCTGGTACACGGCGATTTTGAGGTTCTTCTGGCCGTCCACACTGGTGGTGTACTGCCGCCCGGCTTTGGTGGGTATTTTTGTGTTGCGGGGAATGATCACGTCGATCAGTCCGCCCACCGTTTCAATACCGAGGGAGAGCGGTGTCACGTCGAGCAGCAGTACGTCCTGCTGGTTGCCAGCCAGTACGTCGGCCTGAATAGCGGCCCCGAGCGCCACCACTTCGTACGGATTTACCTGATCGAAAACGGGTCGGTTGAACAGTTCGGCCACCGCTTTTTTAACCGCCGATACCTGGGTGCTGCCACCCACCATGACCACCTTTTGAATGTCGGCCGTGGTCAGTTGGGCGTCGCGCAAAGCAAAACGACAACTTTCCAACGTACGTCCGATCAGGGGCTGAATGAGCGTTTCAAACTCCGATTTAGTCAGCCTTACGGCCTGGTCATTTATTTCATTTTCAAATACGTCTTCCCGGGAAAGCTGTTTTTTGGCCGATTCAGCCAGCAAACGAATGCTTTGTCCCAGGGTTTTATCCGCGTTTAAATCGCTTTCGGTCAAACCCAGTTGTTGCAGCCAGTGGTCGATAATGGCCCGGTCAAAATCATCTCCGCCCAGGAACGTGTCGCCATGCGTGGCCAGCAGTTCGAAAATGCCTTCGTGAATGCGCAGGATGGAGAGGTCGAAAGTGCCGCCGCCAAGGTCGTAGACGGCTACGATTTCTGCTTCCTTACCCTCCGCCAAAGAAGTAAGTACCGATTTCTCGTTCACCTCGGTATACTCCCCCCCTTCAGGGGAGGCTAGGGGGGGGCTGCCGATCCCGTAAGCCAGCGCCGCCGCGGTCGGTTCATTGATAATGCGCAGGACGTCCAGACCAGCCAGTTTGCCGGCATCGCGGGTGGCCTGGCGCTGATTATCATTGAAATAGGCGGGTACGGTGATCACGGCGCGGGTAACGGTCGCATGCAGTTCGTTTTCCACCCGGGTTTTTAGTTCGCGTAAAATGAACGCGCTCAGTTCGATGGGCGTGTAAAAACGGTCGCGCACCCGGATTTTCACCAGGGAATCGGTGTCGTCGCTGATGATCTGGTAACCGAAAAAACCTTCCGTGCCGGCCACGTCGCGGTACGATTTACCCATTAGCCGTTTGACGGAATAAATGGTGTGGGCCGGATCGGCGATCAGTTTTTCTTTGGCCGCATCCCCGACCAGAATGGTGCCGTCTTCGGCAAAATGCAGCACCGAAGGCACCAGCGTATGTTGGCCGTCGGCGCTGCGTACGCATACGGGCTGTCCGTTACGCATATAGGCGACCAGGCTGTTGGTGGTGCCCAGGTCGATGCCGACAATGACGTCCTGGGGCTTTTCCAGGGTGCCGTCTTGAAGATTAATGGAAAAGGTAGCCATGTGTGCGGACGTGTGGATGGGGGGAGTGAGGTTGATGAGGTTGATGAGGTTGATGAGGTTGATGAGGTTTATAAGAGTTGATGTGGTTGAGGAAGGATTATGACCTCCGCAATGCTTTATCAACCTTACAAACCCTTATAAACCTCATCAACCCTTAGAACAGCGCGGGAAAAAATTAGTTGGTGAAAGCAGCAAGACCGGGTTTTTGTAATCTTGCTGCACGAAACTTGTTTCGCGCAAAAGTCTCACCTTTTTCAGAGTTATCGTCAGCGCAAATAGGTTTTGTATAAACTCGGATTTCAACAAACATACCTATACACGCTATGCACGAATTTTTCTCTTCCAAATCCAATCGCCTGTGGATGGTGCTGGCCGGTTTTTTTCTGGCCAATGCGCTGGTTGCCGAATTCATGGGCGTCAAGTTGTTTTCCCTGGAAAAAACGTTTGGTTTTGCCCCGGTCAACTGGTCGCTGCTGGGTCAGAACAACCTGGCGTTTACGCTCACTGCCGGGGTGCTGCTCTGGCCGGCCGTGTTCATTATGACCGACATTATTAACGAATACTACGGTCCGCGTGGGGTGCGAATTTTGTCTTACCTCACCGCCGGGCTTATCGCCTACGGTTTCCTGATGCTGTTTTTTGCCATGAAACTCGAACCCGCCGATTTCTGGCGCACGGCGCATATTAAACCCGACTGGTCGCCGGAAAGACAGGCTGAAATGCGAACGCAGGTATCGGATTACAATGCCGCTTATGGCGTCGTTTTCGGGCAAAGCCTGTGGATCATCGTCGGTTCGCTGTTCGCCTTCCTGGTTTCGCAGCTCGTCGACGTGGGTATTTTTCACCGCATCAAAAAAGCGACCGGCGAAAAACGCATCTGGATGCGCTCGACCGGCAGCACGCTGGTATCGCAGTTCCTGGACAGTTTCGTGGTGGTGTTCATCGCTTTATACATTGGCCAGCAGTTGCCGTTCGTGCAGGTACTGGCCATCAGTATCATGAGTTATTTGTACAAAGCGCTGATGGCGGTGGTGCTGACACCGGTGATTTACCTGGTGCATGGGGTGATTGAACGTTATTTGGGGCATGAGCTGGCGGCGGAGATGAAGGGGGTGGCGCAGCGGAAAGGATAATTTAGGGTTTGTTCTAAAAGTTAGAAAGACGCTACTGGCCGTGGCTCCTCATTCCATTCACGACCTAAAAGTATGCGACCATTAGCTTTTTTACTGCGTTTTACCCCATCTTCACCCCATGCACCCCATTGTTTAAAAAAGAACGCGATGCCTTGCTGGTCGCATTGACGCTGCACGTTGAGTGCCCATTCGGGACGCATAGGCCTAGCTTTAGACCCACTCTCGCCACCCACGATGACCCAGTGAATGTTGCCTAAATCCAATTTCCCAACATCGGCCAAAAGTGGTTCAATGGATAAAAAGCGAATTTTGGCGGGTATGTGACGAAGAATGTCAATGCGGTGCTTGGTCTTAGCGGACTCGACACTAACACCTAACCAAACATTGTCAGGAACTGAATGTGTGTTGCAATAAATTTGAAGGATTTTCTCTCTTTTGGTCAAGATTTGATACTTGTGTTGGGGTGTCTGTCTAATCACATCAAATACCCTATCAAGAAATTCGAAAGGCATTTTTTCGTGAAATAGATCACTCATAGAGTTAACAAAGAACTTGGTGGGCTTTTTAATTTTCAATGGCATGTCCAAGCGCTCTGGCATGAGCGTAAATTCAAACCCATTTTCATATCCTGGCGCACCCATAGCTTGCAAGCGTTTTGCCATAGTTTCTGCATAACAGTTTTTACAACCAGCAGTCACTTTATTACAACCAGTGCTGGGATTCCAGGTGGCTTCTGTCCATTCTATTTTTGAGTATTTCATCACGTTAAAACTTTGTATGTTAATTGCCGGCTTAATTGATAGACATTCTGGTATGTCACCAGGGGAGATATGCCATCATAATTAATAAGGAGCTCCTGTTTCATTTTTTTTAGTTCTTCGGCGGCTTGGCTACCTAAATGCCCTTCCTCCATTGCGAAGTGAAAAGCTTGGGCATTGTCGGTAATCTTTCGTAACAGTACTTGTTCCCTTAACCGCTGCTGAAAACCCTCGATTTTAGTCAACGGTTTTTCTACAAACAAATTAAGTTGATTTTTTCTGCGGTCATCATCAATGTCAAAATTTGCTTCTCCATTCACTTCATTACGCTTCCAAACGATACTTAAGAATTTGTCTACTGCTCGAATGTGCGAACCACCAAAGATTATCCCATGAACATTGGCACCTTTTTTTAGCGAAAATGGATATAGTTTGAGTTTAGAGTTTGACGGCAGCTTTGTTTTAAGTTGGGTAATCAGAGTACGATGAATGAATTTATACGGATTCTTTTTCGCTTCGTCTATGTCCAATTTTACATGGGTCTTAAATTCTTCTTTTTCCCCAAACCGCCAAAAGTAGGAGGATGAGACGAAGTATATAAAGTCAGTGCGAGTCGTCTTTTCCAGCTCAAGCAGATACTTGTCAGCCAAGAATTTGATGCCATTTTGATCTAGGTAAACCAGGCTAGAGTACGCTCGAATAGTTGGCAATTGTTGATCAAAACATTTATCAAAATCTTCTTGCGAAAGATGAAGATCAATAGCACGTCCTACTTCTGGATAAGTCGTGAGAAAGTTATCACAAGCAAGAACTAGTTGATCGTACTTTTTCTTATCAAACTCGTTGAAGTAGATTTTTATCCGGACTTTTTTTTGAAAAATATATCCTATTTGTTCCCGCACCTTCTTTAAAATGCGAATGGGACTACCTGGCACATTATTCACGTCATAACCAGTTCCAGCAAAGAAATCAAAAATGCAAATTACTGGGTCGCCAGCCATAACAAATGTAGGTAACCAAGCTTGTGCATAATCTTCGAAGATTTCTAATTTGGTAATAGTAGTCTCATCAAATGGTTTGTCATGTAGGTTTTTGCTCATTGGTTTGGCGTCTTGTGTTACAAAAGTAAATATTTAATTGATGTAAAACTTTTTGTTTTTTTTAGTGCCTTGACCTTTATCCTCCAAGGCTGATGTTTTATAAACACACCGTTTAAAAAAACCTCGGAAACGGTACCCCCATCCGACACACTTCCAGCGCGCGCAGCACGATCCTGGCCACTTCCTGCTGGCTGCGCTCATTGGTATCCACGACCAGGTCGAAGTTGTGCAGATTCGTGCCGTCGGCGCCGTATTTGCTCAGAAAGCGCGCGTTTTCGCTTTGTTTGCGGGCGATGATTTTCTGAATAGCCTCCGCTTCATCCTTGTATAACTCGCTGTTGCGGTCCGGATCACGAAAAATGCGCGTGGCAGCGACGGCCGGTTCGGTTTGCAGGTAAATTTTGAAGGAATCGGGCAGGAAGAACCAGGCCATACGGCTATCCACCACGTAACCATGCGGATCTTCGCCCAGAGAGACAAAAATACTGTCGATGCGCTGATCGATGGTCGGATCGACGTCGGCCAGGCGGTTCATTTCCAGCGTGTCGATGCCCATTTCCTGGGCCAGCTGGCGTTGAATGCGGCCCGTAGAAATGTAATCGAAGCCGGTTTCGGCGCAAAGAATTCTGGAAACCACGCTTTTGCCACTGCCGAGATCGCCGGTGAGGGTAATTTTACTATACATAAGCAAGGAAAGCTACAACTGGCTCCCGCCGAACAAGTTGTGGAAAAATCAGTCAGCGACGGGCCGCAAAAGTAGCAGCTTCTCTTCGTCCGGAACATTTTTTTCCAAATAGCGGGTTTTGCGCGAACTCCGCTACTTTCGCCCAAAACCTAGACAGCAGGTAATGAAAAATAAACACCTCGTGTTGCTCTTTATAGCCACCCTGGCCGTCGGTTGGCTGCTGCGCCGCGCGCCCTGGCAGGCCAGACAATGGTTCCAGCGGGAACTTATCCAGGTCGATACGGCCGGACTCAGCCAAATCCGGATCTTGTTGCCCGGTCAGCCCGAACTCCTCCTGGAACGTACGGAAAGCGGTTGGGCAGCCCTGCAGGAAGGCCGTTCTGCCGTGGTCAGTCCCCTGCTCATGGCGCCTTTGCAACAGGCATTGGTTGGTGTGCGGTCGATTCGGGTGGTGAAAACCCGGGAACCCGATACGCTGGGACTGTCGGTCGCGGAGGGGATACAGGTGACCGCTTACCACGATGATCAAAGCACGGAGGATTTCTGGATCGGTCGTGAAACGGTGGAAAATCAACAGCCGGCCACTTTCATCCGCCTGGCCGGACATGATGGTTTCTACCTCGTAGAACAGCATTTACGCGCTGTTTTCAATCGTACGCTCGAGGATTTCCGGCCCAATGGTATATGCACGTTCCTGCCGGCGCAGGTCCGCAATTTGACGGTGGAATGGCCCGCGCAGAATTGGGTGCTGCTGCTGCGCCGGGATTCGAGCGGGCAGTGGCACGACGGCGCGGATAGTTTGCGCAGCGATAGTATGGTGCAAAACTGGTTGCAACCCCTGTCTAAACTGCCGCCCTGCCCCTACGCCGATTACTTCGATGACAGCCGCGCCAAAGAAACGCTGCGCAGCCGGATCACCCTGGATTTCGGTGCGGAAAACCCGGCCTTGACCCTGCGGCTTTTTCAGATCGACCCGGCCGATCTGCCCGAAAATTTGTCGGAATTGTACCGGAAGAAGGTGCGTCCAGCCCCCTTCGTGCTGCATTCTTCCCAGAACCCCAACAACTACTTCGCCCTGGCCGATACCGCTTTGGCCCGGCAAATTTGCTACGGCCTGGATTCAACGGTGTTACTTTTACCGGTCATTGCCCGCCACTGATTTTTGGGGTAATGGTTGATAGTGGTTGATGAAGTTTATAAAAAGGTTGATAATCAGCATTCTGAATATGCATATTGAAAACCGTGCCGTTGCCAACTGGGCCAATTATCCCACGACCATAGCGGAAGTGGCCACGCCGGACAACCTAACGGAAGCCCGCGACTATCTGTTGAGCCGCGACCGGCTGCTGGCGCGGGGCAACGGGCGTTGTTACGGAGACGCCGCCCTGGGGCCGCACCTGCTTAGCACTTTGAAAATGAATCGGTTGCTGGCATTCGACGCGGAAAACGGCGTGGTACACTGCGAGTCCGGTCTGTTACTGGCCGATCTGCTGCGGGTGATCATCCCGGCCGGCTGGTTTTTTCCCGTGACACCGGGCATTAAATCCATCACGGTCGGCGGCGCCATTGCCAGCGACGTGCACGGTAAAAACCACCCTGCGAAAGGCTGCTGGTCCAACTGGCTGCTCTCGTTCGAGTTGATGCTGGAGGATGGCCGGGTGGTGACCTGTTCGCGTACGGAAAATACCACGCTGTTCTGGCAGACCTGCGGCGGCATGGGCTGGACCGGCGTGATCCTGACCGCGCGATTTCAATTGCTGCGCATTTCGTCGACGCAAATGCGGCAAACGACGCGGCGCGCCAGCGATTTTGATACTTTGTTCCGGTACATGGCGGAGGAACCGGCCACCTATGCCGCCGCCTGGGTGGATACGACCAGTGCCCGCGGTCGGGGCGCCGCATTTTTTGCCGAACATTTGACCGGTAAGGAGCCGTTGGTTTTTGCCGAGAAAAAACCGCGTCAGGTACCGTTTTTCGCGCCTTCCTGGGTGCTCAATCCGCTGTCCATTCGCGCGCATAATCATTTTTATTTTTCAAAAAACCCGCCTGGCGAGTTTACGGTGAGCCTCGACCAGTATTTTTATCCGCTGGATGCCCTGGGACACTGGAACCGTATGTACGGGCGGCGCGGGTTTGTGCAGTACCAGTTTTGTTTGCCGGAGGCGGATAGTTTTGACGGACTGCGGCGCATCCTGGAGACTATTCGGCGCAGTCCGGAGACGCCGTTCTTGTCGGTGCTGAAACGCCATGGGGAGCGACCGGCGGAGGCCATCCATTCTTTCCCGATGCGCGGCTATTCGCTGGCCCTGGATTTTCCGCGCACCCGCAGTATTTTGAATTTAATTCCCTGGCTGGATGAAATCGTCGCCGAACTCGGCGGCCGGATTTATTTGACGAAAGACGCGTGTTCCAGTGCGCGGGTGAGTGGTTTGCAGCCCGGCAGTTTTGGGTCGGAGAAATTTTATTCCTTGTTGAAAGGGAGGTTGAGTTCGGCTTAGACGTGACACTTTTCAAAAAAGTG
>JANPIN010000133.1:0-6700 GCA_031425035.1 Saprospirales bacterium
AGTGACACTTTTTTGAAAAGTGTCACTTCTGCCCTGTCCTGCCAGCTGCAATGCCACCCACTTTACCTCTTCTCCCGCCCCCACCAAAAATACAGCGGTACTCCCGACAACATCAGCACCGTCCCGATGACCGCTTCCCTTGGATGTGTAAAGCAGGTAATGATGATCAATGCCGCGCAAAACACCACGAACAAAGCCGGCACCACTGGATAACCCCACACCTTGTATGGCCGCTCCGCATTCGGCTCGCGGCGACGCATAACGAACACCCCGAAGGCCGTAGCGCCGTAGAAAAAGAAAGCCGCGAAGATCAGCATGTCGGTCAACTGGTCGAAACTGCCGGACAGCACCAGCAGACAGGCCCATAAACCCTGCATCCATAAGGCGGGGTTCGGCGTGTGGTAGGTCGGGTGAATTTCGGCGGCGCGTTTGAAAAACAGCCCGTCTTTAGCCATCGCGTAGTAGACCCGGGGCGGCATTAGAATGGTACTGTTGGTACAGCCCAGGGTCGTCAGCAGGATGATCAGCGAGATCAGGGTGGCCCCTACCCCACCCGCAAAATGACGCACCACGGCCACGGCGGCAATGTCGTTTTTCGCCTGGTGCACGCTGATGAGTTCATCGATGGGCAGCACGTAGAGGTAGGTAAAATTGACCAGTACATACGCGCCGATGATGACCATCATGCCGGCAAACAGCGCCAGGGGCAGGTTGCGATGGGGGTTTTTGATCTCGCCGCCAATGAAACCGACCGTGTTCCAGCCTTCGTAGGCCCAGAAAGCGGCCAGCAGCGCGGCAAACATGGCTTTAATAAAGGTAAAATCCGTCCAGTTCTGGGGCACGTAGCTGGCCGCCGGGGTCTGGAAATTACGCAGGCTGCCCCCGCCGAAAAACAGGCCGGACACCACGATCGCCAGCAAACCCACGATGACCAGGCGCGTGATCCAGGTGCTGAGCGCCGCCGCTCCCTTCAGGCCACGGGTGTTCAGGAAGGTCAGCACGAGGATGAGCAGTATGGTCAGGCCCTTGACCCCCGCATTCTCAAAGGGCTTAAAGACGAGAAAACTAATGTTCTCTATGTCTGCCGGCAGGTGTGGCAAGGGAAATATAGCGTTGAACGACTGCGAAAAAACGTAGGCAATCGAAGCGACCGCCGCGGTTTTGATGACGGCAAAAGTGCTCCAGCCCCATAAGAAAGCCATGAAACGACCGTAAATTTTCCGGAAATACACGTATTCGCCCCCGGAATCGGCCATCATGCCGGCAATTTCCGCATTACTCAGCGCACCGCATAGACTGATCACGCCCGCCAGCACCCAGGCCCATAACACGAGCGAAGGCGACAGCAGTTCCGACGACATCGGCGCTACTTTTTTGTACACGCCCGACCCAATGACCGAACTGACGACGAGGATGGTGGCAGCCGCCAGTGACAGACTGCGAATGAGTTGACCTTGTTGTTTTTCCATGTTGTTCCGAGCAGCAGACCAGGTCCAAACCGGACCGAAAATCTGCACAGGGCAAACCTAGGAAAGTTCAGGCGAAAATTTCATAAAAAACCCGCTCCTACCGGGGATGATATACTCTTTCCGCCCGCTGGTACACCTGCGCCTTATCCAGCGTCATGCGTTTGGTCTTATGCTGTAAAAACATCTCCATCTGGTCGCTGTAATGCGGACTTTCCGGCCGGTTGGAGGCGCCGAACGTGTTGCAGGTCTCGATAATGGGGCCCTGCGGCGTAAAACGCACCAGTTGAATGTAACAATCGCCGACGAAACCCTGGATTTTACCCTGCTTATACGGCCTGCTATAAATCGCCGCAATGCCATCGGGCAGTCCGGCCAGTGGGCGTTCCAGCTTGCCGCGCACCATTTTCTGGTAATCCCCCAGCGGGACTTCCAGCCGGCCGAAATGTTTGAGTAAATACCGTTTGGTGTGGCGCAGCGCATCCAGGCTTTCGGCGGTCGTCAGGGTTTTTTGCTGATAAATGTTGCGCAGGTGGTATTTTTCAGAAATGTACTGCAGCGTAACCAGGAACTGGGTGGCGCCCACATTTTGCACGTCGGAGCGGCGATCCCAGCCCGCCAGCGAAGTTAGCAGGGGCGCGAGGTCGGGATAGTCGCGGGCTTTTAGCTGCAACAGGCTGTCCAGATTGACCGCGTAGGAAATTTGGGCCGGCAACTGCTGATCGTATTTAATACGTTTAAAATCATCGTAAGTGATCTTCTTCAAGGGCGCGATCAGTTCCATGAAACGGCGGCTGCGGTTGTTTTCATAGGTTTCATACCCCATCGTGGAATCAAACCGACTGGCCAGCAGGTTATCGGCCGGCGCGGAGGCATTGAAAGGCGAATGGTTGCTGTTGAACAAATATCCCGAGGCCGGATTAATTTGCTGCGGCAGACTTTCCAGCGGATGAAACTGCGTCCACAGCGTGCGGGAGGTGTTACCAGGTACCGTATGCGCCCAGTCGTAACCGGGCGCCCGGATGGGTAATTTGCCGTTACTGAGGTAGAAAATGGTGTCGTTCCGGTCGCCGTACACGAGGTTGAAGCCAGGAATGGCCTCCATTTTCAGCGCCTGATAAAATTCGCTGAAGTTGCGCGCCTTGTTCATACGGTACCATTCCTCCAGCGCCCGGATGTCGAACAAACCGCTGCTGCGGATGGCGAACATGCCTTTTTTATTCTTGAAGGTCGGCCCGTAGATGCTCCACCAGGCCTTTTTATGCAGGGAAACCCGCAGTCCGGCAATTTTTATTTTTAAGGGGATTTTGCGTTCCTCCAGGGTTTTCCATTGCCCGTCGTAGCGATACTGATCAGCCTGCGCGGGGTTCATTTCCAGTTGGTAAACGTCCAGTTTGTCGGGGTGGTTGACCGTATGCGCCCAACCGAGATAAGCGTTGGTGCCGTGCAAAACGACCGGCGCTCCCGGGAACAGTCCGCCGGTAATATTCCAGCCTTCTTCACTGCATAGATGCACCTCGTACCAGGCCACGACGCCCGTCCAGGGCTGGTGGGAATTGATGTTCAGGTACACCTGGCCGTCCGCGGTTTTGCGCGAATTAAAGGCGTAGCCATTGGAACCATTGGTCTGCGGAAGTGCGGCCAGCGGCACCTCATTACCCAGCACCGCTCCTAAGGCTGCATCGCCGCCGGTGAAAACGAACAACTGCAGCACGCCATAGGTCGCCATGTCTTTGGGCGTAATGGGCGCCAGATCCCGGTGCAGCACTTCTTTGGGGTGGGTTTTGGCAAACTGGTTGAACCCGTCGCAATAGCCTTGCAGCAGGCGCTGAAAATCCGGCGACAGGGTGCTGAATTTTTCCTCGACCAGTTCCCGGGCCCGAATGGCCTGGACAATATAATCCGCCGCCGCGCCCTCTTTCCCCCTGACCCGGCCGAGCAGCCCTTTGGCGGCTAGGAAACAGTTTTGAATAGTGGAAAAATCATCCTCGCAATGTGCCCAGGCCAGCCCGTAGGCCACTTCCGCGTCGGTCTTGGCGAAAATATGCGGCACGCCGAAGCTGTCGCGCACAATGTCGATAGCGGCGGGTTGGATCTGGGCGCTTAAGAAAAGGGGCAGGATCAGCAGGAAACAAAGGAAACGGAAAGACGTAGTCATGGCGTGGAAAGTTAGTTGGGGAAACGACGGAACAGGCAAAGGGTTTATTCTTCCGGTTGATCCAGGCCGCTCACCTGGGGATATTTAAGCAGCAGTTTGGGCGGCGCCAGATCGCACCAGGCCGTTTGCAGGGCGTCCTGACAGAGTTCCCAGGGGGCTTTTTCGAGGTCCAGGTGCGTCCATCCGAAGTGGCCCCATTTGTTGGGCACGCGGTACAGGGCGCCCTGACTGATTGCGATAAACACGTCCTGATGTTCGGCGGAGAAGCGCAGGGTAGCGCGGTTCTCCGAAGCATGCAGGGTGGCAAAGATTTTCTTTTTCAGCCGGAAGGAGGTGACTTCAAAATGCGGAAGTTCCTCCGTTTCCGGCAGCGAAAGGGCGAACTGGCGGAATTGGGCGGGATCGATCATGCTTTACCAAGGACTTGATTATTAGTGACTTTAGTGCCGTACAACTGTAGTTTTTCCACCAGGGTCAGGGCGCGTTCCAGCCGTTTATCCGATGACTTGGCGGAAGAAACCCAGAAAATGAAACTGCGTTGCCGACCCGCCGTCAGTTCGTGGAAAAGTCGGTCGGCCTCGGGTTCCTGGATCAGCATTTCGCCCAGTTCCTCCGGCATATCGAGGCCGTACTTACTGTGGTCTGGTGCCAGCCGGATCTCCACCCGGCTCCCATCTTTCAGACCCAGGCTTTGCCGGTTTTTCTTGTTGATCGTAATGAAAAAATCACCGTTTTCCAGGCGGTGTAAAGCGCATTGTACCCGGATTTTACCGGCCAGCATACAGACCAGCCGTACTCTTTTTCCATCACTCAGCTGGCTGCCGAATAAAGCCGGTATTTGCAGGTAGTACATTTCGTAATCGCCGTCGAATTTGCGGACAGTGGCTTCGAGTTCGAGTAGTTGCGGGTCGTGGTTGTCCATTTTTTCAAAAAAACTGCTTCGGAATAATTGGTTTGTTGGAAGGTGCGTGCAGTAATTGCTTCAGCAGCTCCCATTTCCCCCTTTAAAAGGACCAATTCCCCCTAGCTTTGCCGGCACTTCTTGCTACAAAGGAAGAGCAATTTGTTTGTTATTTTAAATAATTTGTTTAAAAATATACGGTGCCGCTATCCATTATTCTGATCGTATTGCTGTCTTCCGTGATCCACGCTTCCTGGAATTACCTGGCCAAAACCATTCCCAGCGGCGTGCTTTTCGTGTGGCTGATGGCCACGGTCACCAGCATCGCTTATGCGCCGGTATTTGTATGGTTTATAATCACTTACGGTTTTCCAACCGATGTGTGGAGCTTGGTATTTCTAGCGGGTACGGCCATTTTACACATGGTGTACTTCCTGGTTTTGCAGAAAGGTTATCAGGTGGGCGATCTGTCGGTGGTGTATCCGCTGGCGCGGGGCACGGGGCCGCTGTTTGCCACCATCGGCGCCGTGCTGTTTTTACAGGAAAGAATCTCGCTTGTTGCGCTGGCCGGACTGGTGTTGGTGGCCCTGGGCGTCGTATTGGTGGCTGGTCTGAACGGCCGGATGCTGGGTAATAAAAAGGCGCAGGCCGGTGTGTGTTACGGCGTGCTTACGGGCTTTTGCATTGCCGCCTACACGCTCTGGGACGGCTATGCGGTACGCACGCTGTTCATTGCGCCGCTACTCGTAGAGTACGTAAGCCATCCGCTCCGGGTGCTCACGCTGGCGCCCCGGATTAAAAAGCGCTGGTCCGAAACCCGGACGATCTGGCAAACCTATTACCGTAAAATACTGATCATCAGTTTGATCAGCCCCCTATCCTTCCTGCTGGTGCTGTATGCACTGCAACGCGCGCCGGTACATTACGTAGCCCCGGCCCGGGAGTTGAGTATTGTGCTGGGTGTTTTCCTGGGCGCGAAATTGCTCACCGAGGAACATTTCAAACGGCGGATGCTGGGTTCGCTGCTGATCGTGCTGGGGATCGGGTTGTTGTCGTTTTATAAGTAAGCATTATTGGGCGGTACGGTCTTTGATTATTGCTAATTCGCCTTAGGGCAAGACGAGTGGTTTATAGCACCTGTAGCTTTTACAACTTCAAAAAAAAGTTGTCAAAGCTGGAGCGCCTTTCTTACATCATCGCGTTGGAGCCGCATCCAGAACTACTTACCATGTCGAATTTTTCGCGATGAAATGAAATGTATCACTAAAAATGTGACTATAAGGAAAAAGGATGCAATTGTCATTTGTTTATTTTCTTCTTTATATAGGCTTTTAATTCTAAAAGCATTCATTTGAGTAAAATCTAAAGGGAACTGTTTAAGTGCAAATATTCCATACAGAATTATTAAAAAAGCACTGATTAATCTAATGCGAAGCATATTAGAATTATTTTGCCACTTTGCGATTGTCCAAATTGCAACGACTAAACCGAATATGACAAATACTAGACCTTCTAAACTGTAGAAATTCATTTTATTGATTTTAATTGTAATTGGACTGCAATACCTCAGCCCTCAGCATCTTGTCAACAGTATGATTGCTAGGGTTATGCCAAGTATTGAGCCGATGATTGCCCGAAAGGTGGATAGAAAATCCGGTGTATTACGTAATCTAATTGATAGTGTTAAAGAAAAAACACTAAAAAGTAGACAAAAAGCGCCAGAGGTCTTTCGGTGTTCCTCCAATAAACTATCTACTGTTAAATTGCTTATTGGTTTCACATTTATTATAAAAATTATTAAAGCAATAACACAGTACAAAATCAGTAAAACTGTGCTAATCAAGCTCATGCGGGGAACGGAAGATTTTGTATATAATTCTGCTTGATTCCAAATGATAAGCCCAATTCCAAATAACAAGAATATTAGGCCTTCCAGGCTAGTGAAATTCATGTTTGAAAATTTAATTATTTTGGTGGATTCAGCCTTTCTTCTGCTCCAGTTGCAGCTGCTCCAGATTTGACAACTTTTTTTTGAAGCTACCGTATATACTCATTTGGCAGATCTACTATTGCCTTAAGGCGGCTCCTTGGAGGATATTGTAAAACCGGACAAGTCCATTGAGCATCGTTATAGGTCCTGGCGGTCTTTGTGTCAAGTAACCTGACCAACCGCCT
>JANPIN010000134.1:0-25240 GCA_031425035.1 Saprospirales bacterium
CCCCGAACGCGAAGAAATCGTCGGGCGGCGGACCTTCGAGGCCTCCATCGTGGTTGATGTTGGCGACAATGTCACGGGTCCTGCCGACCGGGTTGTGCACGTAGTGCCAGGAACCGAGAAGGCCGCGCTCCTCGGCGCCCACCGCGACGAACACGATCGTACGGCGAGGCCGGAGGCGGCTCAAGGCTTCGGCGGATGCCAGCAGTTTGCCCGTGCCGAGCGCGTTGTCGTGCGTGCCGTTGTAGATCCGGTCGCCGGTCTCATCGGGCTCTCCAAGTCCGACGTGATCGAGATGCGCGGTGAAAACGACCGACTGGTCGCGAAGGGCCGGGTCGGTGCCCGGCACGACGCCGACGACATTCCAGCTCTTCCCCTTCGTGATGTCGTGCTTGCGCGCAACCGTCACCGGCCCGACGTCGCGGGGCTTGACCGACACCGCCGCCTCTGCAGGGCACCGTGCGCGACGACAAGGAGCCATTGGTAGGAGCCACAGTCAAAGTCTCCAAGGGTGGCGACTTTTTCCGGGGCAGCCTCACCGATGTAGAGGGCAATTACCGCATAACCCTTGATCCCGGTAATTACGATGTGGAAGTCAGCTATACCGGCTATGTCGTGCAGCGCGTGGAGGGCGTACAAGTCCTTTCCAACAAACTCAACTCCCTGGATTTTGCCATGGCCAGCGGCCTGGACCTCGGCGAGGTGGTGATCACCGATTTTAAAGTTCCCCTGATCACCCAGGATGGTGCGGCCTCCGGCAGCACGCTTACTTCGGAGCAGATCAAACAGATCGCTACCCGGAGCGTCACCCAGCTCGTGGCGGCAACGGCCGGTGTTACTTCCAATGAAAATGGTGATGTGAACATCAAGGGCGGGCGCGCGGCGTCTACCAACTACTACATCGACGGCATACGCGTATCCGGCGGCGCTGGGGGTGCTCCTCCGGTGCAGGATATTGAACAACTGCAGGTGATTACCGGCGGTCTGGGCGCCGAGTACGGCGACGTGACCGGCGGCGTAATTTCCATCATCACCAAGGGCCCGGCTTCGGAATTCCATGGCGGGGTTGAAATTGAGAATTCAAATGGCCTGGATGCCTTCGGTTATCTGCTGGCCAGCGCCAATGTGAGCGGCCCGCTTTTGCGTAAAAAACTGGCCGATGGCGGTTCCCGTACGATTGTCGGTTTCCGTTTTTCCGGTCAGTTACTCGACCAGAAAGATGGCGATCCACCGGCACTACCCGTATACCGGGCTAAACAAAGCGTAATCGATCGCCTGAATGCCCATCCCCTGGTAGCCAATGGCGGTACCGGTACGAACGCCGCGGAGTATATTACCCGCGACAGCGTGGACGCATTCAACTACAACCCGAACAATAAAAAGCGTGATTTAAACCTGACGGGTAAACTGGATTTTCGCCTGAGCAGTGCCATCGACGTGAGTGTCACCGGTACTTACCAGGACGGCCAGGATGAGTTCAATCCCGGAGGTTGGTCGCTGCTGAACGCGCAGAACAATCCGACCGCCTACAGCAACCGTTACCGCGGACTGGCGCGTTTCCGTCACCGCCTGGGCAATGCGGAACCCGATAAAAACGCCTCTTCCAAAAGCGTGAGCATTTCCAACGCCAGCTACCAGATCCAGTTTGGTTTCGAGCGTGGTTCGGATCGCCGGTATGACAAACGCCACAAAGACAACTACTTCGACTACGGCTATATCGGCAAGTTCGATATTGGCTATGAACCGGTCGGTGGTTTTATCGATAACACGATCCAGCATATTGGTTATACCGAAACCTTCACCGGTTATACGCCGGGCACCCAAAATCCGGGTCTGGCTGCGTACAACGAATTCTCGAACGCTGAAAACTATTCCGACTTTGTGGCTAAAAATGGTCTGTTCTCTACCCAGTACGACAATGTATGGAGCGATCTGCACACAAATATCAACCAGGTTTACGACCGGAATTCAAAATCTCAAAACGACGTGGCCACCTTAATGGCTTCCAGCAGTTTTGACCTGAAGCTGGGTAGAACGGGGGTGCACAACATCCAGTTCGGCCTTATTAACGAGCAGCGTACCGAGCGTTCCTGGGTACTGAACCCCTTCGGACTGTGGAACCTGATGAACCAGTCGGCCAACATTCAGTTCAACGGCCTGGATTCCACGCGTACTATCGGTCGTTTCTGGGATCCGATCTGGAGCCCAATTCTGGGCGATTCGCTGGACCAATTCGCTATTTTGGTCAATGACGGCAGCTCCGACAGTAAGTTCTTCCGGGAAGCCCGCAAGATCAACGGCCTGGCGCAGGACCAATACCTGAACGTAAACGGGATCGATCCGAGCCAATTCCGGCTGGATATGTTCTCCGCCCGCGAACTGATCGAACAAAATCTGGTGGGTTACTACGGTTACGACTACCTGGGTAACAAAGTCGCCGACGGCACCTCGTTCAACGACTTTTTTACAAAAAAAGATGCGGATGGTATTCGGACCTTCCCGGTAGCCGCCCTGCAGCCACTCTATCAGGCTGCGTACATCAAGGATAAATTCCAGTTCAATAAAATGATCTTCAGCCTGGGTCTGCGTGTCGAGCGTTTCGACCTGAATACGCAGGTAATGAAAGATCCGTACTCGCTTTACCCGATTATTTCGGCAAAAGACTACTTCGCTACCCATGCAGGTCAGAAGCCGGCAACAATCGGTGACGACTTCAAGGTGTATATTGATGATCCGCAGCGGAACCCCGTTCCTTTTGCTTTCCGCAGTGGCGATACCTGGTATGATGCCAAGGGTATTCAGCAAAACGATGGTAACTCGCTATACGGTCAAAAGATCGTGTATCCTTTCCTGCTGGATCCTGTGGCCGGCAGCGACATTTTCGCACCTGAATTCAATCCTGATCTGGCTTTCGAAGATTACACGCCGCAGGTAAACTGGTTGCCGCGTCTGGCCTTCTCTTTCCCGATTTCGGAAGACGCCAACTTCTTTGCTCACTACGACGTGCTGGTGCAACGCCCGCCGGATAACTGGCAGGTAACGGCTTTGAGCTATGCGTATTTCAATACACCGAGCCGCACGCCAACGAACAACGCGAACCTGAAACCAGAGCGCGTAATCGATTATGAAGTAGGTTTTCAACAGAAACTGAACCAGAACTCGGCCCTCAAATTCTCGGCTTACTACCGGGAAATGCGCGATATGATCCAGCGCCGCACCTTTAATCAGGTGTATTTGCTGACCACCTACGATACCTACGGTAATATTGACTTCGGTACCGTAAAAGGTTTCACGGTACAGTATGATCTGCGTCGTATCCAGAATGCGGAGTTCCGCCTGGCCTATACCCTGCAATTTGCGGATGGTACGGGTTCGGATGCCAACTCGCAGCGCGGTCTGACCCGTAATGGTAATATCCGGAACCTGTTCCCGCTCAACTTTGATGAGCGCCATAACATCAATGCCATCCTGGACTATCGTTTCGATGAAGGCAAACGCTACAACGGCCCACGGGTCGGCGGTAAAGACATCCTGGCTAATTTCGGGATTAACTTCCAGGTAACGGCCGCTTCCGGACGACCTTATACGTCCAAACTACAGCCAACGCGTTTCGGTGGTAATGGTACCGTCGGCGCTATCAACGGTAACCGCCTGCCATGGCGCTTAAACGTCGATACGCGTATTGACAAGTCCTTTAACCTGGCGGCTGCCGGCAAGAAGCCACTGAATATCAATGTCTACCTGCGGGTGTCCAACCTGCTGAACCGTAAGAATGTCGTTGGTGTTTACCCGGTTACGGGCTCCCCTACGGATGATGGTTTCCTGGTGAGCGGCGATGGACAGACGGTGTTGCAGGGTTATGCTACGGAAGGTCGTAATGTGCAGGGCTACCTGGATTCGTATTCCTATGTGCTGCTCAATCCAAACAACTTCACGCAACCCCGCCGTATTTTCCTCGGTGCGATATTCGAGTTCTAATTAAAGTTTCCTCTTCTAAAAAAACTTAAACATTATAGCATCATGCGTACACATAAACTTTGGTTAGCGGCTGCCATGACGCTGCTGGTGGGGGGGCTTTTTGCCCACGAACCCAACCGGCCGCAACATAAGCCGACTGCCCAGCAACAACTGGAGGCACAGAACCGGGCGGAATTATGCGCGAACTCCTTATCTGCCATCGACCAGGAAATCAATAACGTACGCGCCCGTTTGCTGGGCGGCGGCGACTGCTGGTGGAACCTCACGGAAGGACGTTATATCGTGCCAAAAGTAGACGTCGGCAGTGGCGCGAAAGAAGTATCATCCCTCTATGCCGGTTCGGTCTGGATTGGTGGTAAGGACCCCGGTGGTAACCTCAAACTGGCCTGTCAGACGTACCGGAACGACGGTAAAAACGACTTCTGGCCCGGCCCGCTGCGCGATGCGGATGGCGCTACCGATGAAGGCACTTGTAAGAACTGGGATTTCCACTTCCGGGTTACCGGTACGGATATTCGCCAGCACCTGCGCAACCTGGCCGAAGGCAATACGGACCCGAACAGCATTCCACGCAGTCTGCGCGGCTGGCCTTCCCAAAGCAACCCTTATTTCTCCGATGTGTGGGGCTTCGACCTGCCATACAGCGATCAGGGCCTGGCCGGTTTCTATGACGCCAACGAAGATGGTATTTATGACCCGCTTTACGGCGACTATCCGTCTATCGAAATACGCGGCTGTCCGCTGAATCGCTACCCGGATGAAATGATTTTCTGGATTTATAATGACGAAGGCGCCGGTGGTATACACGCCCGTACCAATGGTAAAACGATCCGGATGGAAGTTCAGGTGCAGGCCTTCGGTTATGCTACCAACGACGAACTGAACGACATGACCTTTCAGCGTTATAAGCTGATCAACCGGGCGAACGATGTTATCAGCTCCACTTTCTTTGCCATGTGGGTCGACCCCGATCTGGGTTGCGCTTATGATGACTATATTGGTTGCGATACTGCCCGTCAGTTGATGGTGGTGTATAACCAGGACGCACAGGACGGACAAACCGGTACTACCTGTCCCGGCGGTACGAATACCTACGGCACCAATGTACCTATTCTGGGTGTTGACTATTTCCGCGGACCTTTGGATGAGAATGCCGACGAGTTGGGCATGTCTTCCTTTATGTACTATAACAACGGTGGCGGTACGCCTCCCCCGCCACAGGGTACGGATGATCCGAATTCCGATATCGAGTATTATAACTACATCACTGGTAAATGGCGTGATGGAACGCCACTGACCGAAGGTGGAAACGGTAAAGGTGGTACGGTGGAAACCAGATACGCCTTCCCTGATCAACCGAATGAGGCCAATGGCTGGTCCATGTGTGCGGAGAACCTGGCCCCCGGTGACCGCCGTACGCTACAGGCTTCCGGTCCCTTTACGTTGAACCCCGGCGCCGTGAACGAGCTCATTATTGGGGTGCCTTGGGTCGCCGATATTGACTATCCCTGCCCAAGTTACGATGATATTTTTCGGGCCGACCAACTCGCGCAAGGTCTTTTCAACACTTGTTTCAATATCCTGGATGGTCCTGATGCACCGGATGTAGACTGGATCGAACTCAATAAAGAGGTCGTCGCCGTATTGAGCAACAGCAAGCCAAGCAATAACTTCACTATTGAAAATGAGGACTATAGCGAAATTGATCCGCTAGCCGACGAGTCGATTCCCGAAGCAGTACGTTCTTATAATTTTGAAGGGTATAAGATTTACCAGCTGATCAATCCCAATGTGTCGGGCGCAGATTTTGAAGATCCGACCAAATCGAAACTGGTTTATCAGGTCGACGTTAAAAATGGCATCAAAAAAATCTACAACTGGGTAGAAACCCGCGATCCGGCCACCCAGCAACGCCTTTTCTATCCGGAAATCCGGGTAGATGGTACGGATGCCGGTATTCGCCACACCTTCAGCATTACCGAAGATCAGTTCTCTACGGGTAACAACAAGCGATTGATCAACCATAAGAAGTATTACTTCGCGGCCATCGCTTATGCCTATAATAACTACCTGCAGTTCGAACCGCTTACCCAACCGGTAAGAGGCCAGAACCGCTCGTATTTGCCAGGCCGTAAAAGCGGGGATGGTAGTCAGATCAGAACTTATACCGTCATCCCACGTCCTATAGTGGATCGTTCCCTGCAGGCTTCTTATGGTGATGGCGTAGTGATCACCCGCCTGGAAGGTGTCGGTACCGGTAACAACTTCCTGGACCTCAACGAAGAAACGCTGAACAGTCTGTGGAATGGTAGCAATCCCGATACCCTGCTTACCTACAAGCAGGGCCGCGGTCCGATTACCATCAACATCTTCAACCCGTTTGAAGTACGTGACGGTGAATACGAAGTGCGCCTGGTGGATGATAACCTGAACGATACCAAGCTGGACGCCAATGCCCACTGGGAATTGCGCCGCTTGCCTGACGGCCAGGTCGTACTTTCCGAACGCAGCCTGGAAGCATTGAATGAGCAGATCGTCAGCCAGTATGGTTTCTCGGTGACCATTGCGCAGGCTCAGGAGCCTGGTGATCAGATCGACGATGCCAACGGCGCTATTGGCGCCGAGCTGGTCTATGCTGATCCGGCCAAGCCCTGGTTACGCGGTTATGCCGATGAAGACTTCGGTATATTTGACTGGGTGCATAATGATAGCCAAAACCTGGATGCCAACGCCGACCCGGAATCTCAATATGACCCGGCTAAAGGCCTGACGACTATGGGTAATGGCTGGTTTGTACCGTATGTACTGGCCAACTGGCGCCTCGACAGCAGCCAGGTGTCCATCACCCCGGCCTGGACGGAAAAAGGACTGGGTGCACAGGGTACCCTGAACCAGAATGCGGTCAATACCGGCACCCCTGCCCGTATAGCTAACCTCCGCCTGTTGCCTAACGTGGACATTGTCCTCACTAAGGATAAGAGCAAATGGAGCCGCTGCCCGGTAATCGAAACGGCCTCTTACTTCTATACCAACACGGACCCTGGTTATCCACACCCAACGGAAGCGGCCGGCCTGGTAACGGAAAGCCCGACCGGCGCTGGTGCGAAAACACGCCAGATGTTTGATGTGCGTTATAGCCCATCCGTTGGTAAGGAAGATGCGAACAACGACGGTTTACCCGATCCGGATGGCAGTCTGTATCCTGCCGATGGCACGGGTGGTGTGCCGACGAACTATGAAGGTAAACTGGAGTATGGTATGGGCTGGTTCCCGGGTTATGCCATCGACGTAGAATCAGGTACCCGTCTCAATATTTTCTTTGGCGAGAACTCCGTGTACGCTAAAAACAGCACCTATCCGAACTGGACTGGTCGCGATATGCTCTGGAACCCGACCGATGCTTTCCTGGCGGATCCTAATGGTATTACGACACGCCCACCATTCGATCTGGACTATTACGCTTATCTGGTTGGTGGTCAACACTGGATCTATGTCATGCGTACCCCCTACGATGAAGGTAAGGACCTGCGCAACCGACTCACACCGGAATTCTCCACCAACGCCGTAGCAAAAGTGCAGCAGGTGAGTAGAATTGCCTGGACGGGTATGCTGCAGTTGGCGCCCGGCTACAAGATGAACTCGTTGAACGAAGGCCTTGTCCCGAACGAAACGACCATCAAGTTGCGCGTGGGCAATCGCTATCAGCCGTGGTACCAGGATAATAACGACAAGAAACTGACTGGTCACCCGGTATACCGTTTCAAAATCGAAGGTCGCGAAGCCAAACAACTGAGCGAAGCCCAGGTCGATAATTCGCTGGATTCGATCAAAATGGTGCCGAACCCCTACTATGGCTACTCGCAGTACGAATCTTCGCAGTTTTCGAACGTAGTGAAGATCACGAACCTGCCGACCAAATGTACCATCACGATCTACTCGCTGGATGGCAAATTCATCCGTCAGTATAATCGCGACGAACAATCGGGCCTTTATCAGCAGATCACACCGGCACTCGAGTGGGACCTGAAAAACAGCAAAGGCATTCCGGTGGCCAGTGGCGTATATCTGGTTAATGTTCGATCAGAGCAGGGCGAACGAACGCTCAAGTGGTTCGGTATTGCCAGACAGTTTGACCCGTCGGGTCTTTAAACCTATTGGCAGCAGATAATGAGGTTGATAAGGGTTTATTAGGTTTATTAGGTTGATAATCAACTTCATAAACTTTTATAAACCTTTATCAACCCTTCATTGCTCTCCTTATTTCAAACTCATTCATCATCATGAAGAAAATATACTTTTTTTCTTTGGTTTTGCCGCTGTTACTGCTGTCGGCAGCTGGTTTTGCCGGCAATCCTGATCGTCAGGGGGAAGCTGGTGCGGGACAACTACTGATCAATCCATGGGCACGCAGTGCCGGTTTGCACAGTATGAATACCTCTTCGGTCAGCGGCGCCGATGCCATGTACCTCAATGTATCCGGCCTGGCCCGTATTAATAAAACCCAGATCACGCTGGCGCATACGGTCTATCTGGCCGGCGCAGATATCGGCCTCAACTCCCTGGCTTTCGGTCAGCGCGTAGGTAAAGGCGGCGCATTCGGTATTACCCTTGTCTCGATGGACCTGGGCGATTTTGACTACACCACCGAAGATACGCCCGAAGGGACCGGAGCTACTTTCAGCCCGTCTTATTTCAATATGGGTGTTTCGTATGCCCACCGTTTTGACAATAAAGTGTCGGTCGGGGCGACCGTAAAGTTCGTCAATGAATCGCTTTCTAACGTCGGCGCCAGCGCAGTAGCCCTGGATGCCGGTGTGCAGTATGTCAGCGGTGAGCAGGACAATTTTAAATTCGGCATTGCACTGCGGAACGTTGGTTCGCGTATGCGTTTTGCCGGCGAAGGTCTGACCTCCACCCGCCCGAATCCGAACGATGGCGCAGTGCCATACCCCATCACGTACTACCAGCGCTCAACGGCTTATGAACTGCCTTCGCAGCTCAATATTGGTTTGTCTTACGACTGGGTATTCGGTGGCAGCAACCGTTTGTCGGCGATGGCCAACTTTACTTCCAACGCCTTCTCCCGCGATCAGGTGGGCGGTGGCCTGGAATTCAGTCTGGGGGAGAATTTTGCCCTGCGTGCCGGTTACAAAGGCGAACTTAATGCCAACAGCCTGGAAAAAACCCTGGACAACGGCTTCAGCGGCGGATTCTCCGTAGGCCTGCCCGTGCGTAAAGGTTCGGATACGCGCATTGCACTCGACTATGCCTACCGCAGCACCAGCGTTTTCGATGGTATTCACAACATCGGACTTCGTCTGGATTTCTAAATGCCAAACCAAGGCCTGCCGTCCTGGCCGCCATAGTGGGCATTTTTGAAAAATAAAGCCGGATTTTGAGCTTTCAATATTTGGCTGTATCTTTGCACTACTTAATAAACACAGGAACGTTCTTATCGGCCCGATAGGAACGTTCCTGTTTTTTCTAGCCGGTCTTTTTGCCGGATGAGGTTTGCCGAACTCCCTGGAGCGCGGCAAACCTTTTTTAACGATAAATGGCCTACCGGCTGAACCAAATTTTTCAAATTCAATACCATTAACAATGGCAAATTACACATATCTGACCCAATCGGGTTATGACCGGCTCAAGGGCGAACTTGATGCATTAAAATCTGACGGTCGACAAGAAGCTGCACATGCCATCGCCGAAGCACGCTCCCAAGGCGATCTATCCGAAAATGCCGAATATGACGCCGCTAAAGACGCGCAAGGCATGCTGGAATTCAAAATCAACGAATTGGAGTCCGTGCTGGCCAATGCCCGCATCATCGACGAAAGTCAACTGGACGATTCCAAAGTGGCTATTCTCTCCAACGTCACCATCAAAAACATGAAGACGGGTAAGGAGATGACTTATAAGCTCGTTTCGGAAAGCGAAGCCGACGCCAAACAAATGCGCATTTCGGTAACCTCGCCGATTGGGCAGGGCCTGCTGGGAAAAATTAAAGGCGAAGTCGCCCATATTACCACCCCGGCCGGGACGATGGAATTTGAAGTAGTCGACATTACGGTCAAGTAGGCCGTTGCTGATGAAAGGTGTTTAACAGGTTCCTAATCAATAACTTCCGTAAATATGCCAACGCTCTTCTCCCGTATTGTCCAAGGCGAAATACCCTGCTATCGTGTAGCGGAAACGGAGGACTATCTGGCTTTTCTGGACGTTCGCCCGCAGGCTAAAGGACATACGCTCTGTATTCCGAAGCGGGAGGTAGATTATATTTTCGATCTGGCTGACGACGAGTTGGCCGGTTTAATGGTATTCGCCAAACGGGTAGCCAAAGCTGTAGAGCAGGTAGTGCCCTGCCGCCGTGTAGGCGTAGCGGTGATCGGTTTGGAGGTACCGCACGCCCATGTCCACCTGATCCCCCTGAATACCATGCAGGATATTACTTTTGGTAAAGAACCCCTCCTGCTCCCGGCAGAAGAAATGTCGGCCCTGGCGGCCGCGATTGCCGCTAAAGTGTAGCTTGATGCATTAGCGTTGTTGCGGTGGGCGCGCCGGAGCGGAAATCTGTACTTCCTTAGCACCGGTACACCTATCGCAACAACTCTTTTTGTCAATAATTCGCTAATAGGTGCATACGGAACCGGCTGCCGCCTAATTTTGCCCGCAAAAACCACTTTTGTATGATGGGCAAATTCAAATTGACATTTCTTTTTTCCATGTTTCTTTCGGCCACTATGTTTGGCCAAAAACCCGACAGCACGCTGATCGACGTGCAAATCGAAGGTCTGCCGGCGGGTATAGCCCGCCTGATCGGTACGTTCGGCGATCAGAATTATATTATTGATTCCGCCCAGGTAGCTGCCGACGGACATTTCATCCTGCGCCGCGAGCATCCGCTGCCGGCCGGTTTTTACACTTTCCTGCTGCCTGCGCAAAAAAACTTCGCCCTGCTGCTCGATCAGGCCGATCAGCACTGTACCCTGCGGGCCAAATTGCCCGATATCGTGGCTACCTTGCAGGTCAGCGGCGCGCTGAATACCGACCTGATGTACCAGACCTTCCGGTATCAAAACCAGCAGGAGCCGGAACTCAAACGTTTGGCGGAGGTGATGAGCAAAGCCGACTCTAAATCTCCGGAGTATGAGCAGGCCAAGACGCGGCAAACCCAGTTGATAGATGCCCGGAAAACTTACTTGCAGGGTATTTTCAAAGCCAATCCAACTGCCTTTTTTACCAAGTTCAAAATTGCCGGCCAGAACCCCGATCCGGTCGATTTCCGCAAACCGAATGGCGACCTCGATACCCTGCGCCAGTTGATCCACTATCGGAGCCATTTCTGGGACGGCGTTGATTTCAACGACGAACGCCTGCTGCATACGCCGGTGATCGTGAATAAACTGCGTCGTTACATCAAGGAACTGACTCCGCAAAAACCAGACTCCATTATTGTAGTGGCCGACGAGATCATCGACCGCGTAATGCCTAACCGGGAGTATTTCAAACTGTTCGCCAACTGGATTGGTCTGCAGTATGAAAATACCAAAACCACGGTCATGGACGGCGAAGCGGTGTTTGTGCACGTCGTCCGTAAATACATGACACCCGAACGGGCCTTCTGGAGTACGCCGAAGGAAACGGATGAACTGCAAAAACACGTCGGCGAAATGGAAGCCAGCCTGATGGGGCGTAAAGGGCCGGACGTACGGGCGAAGAACATGGCCGGCGAGTATAAATCGATTTATGAAATGAAGGCGCCGCTGATCGTAGTGTTTATGTACAGTCCCGACTGTGAACACTGCCAGAAAGACGCGCCGCTGATTGAGCAGATCTACCAAAAATGGAAGACCCTGGGGGTGGACTTTTACGGCATTGCCGTTAATACCACCGACGCGGAATGGCGCGAGTTTCAGCAGAAAAACAAGTTCAGCTTTACCAGCGTGTTCGATCCTACGAACCGGGCCATTTACGGCAAGTACTTCGTGGATATTACGCCGGAGTTATACATCCTGAATAAAGACCGCATCATTGTGGCCAAAAACCTGCACGCGGATCAGTTGGAAGAAGTTTTTGCGCGGGAAATGCTGCGCCAGAAGTAAAGCTTCCTTTGTAAATGTTACTCGTTTAAGTCCCAGTCATAGTCTTTAAAAACTATGCTGGTGGAGGCCTTGAGCGGCCGGGTACTATACCGGTTCAGGTACTTTTTAAGATCGGCAAAATCGGCGCCGTACCAGTCGAATATTTTGCTGACCGCAGCCTGCCTGCTATTGATCGTATTGTAAGCCGTATTATTGATGAACGCTTTGGCCCGGCTTTCCAGGGTCGTTTCCAGGTTTTCCGCCGTATACGCGTGGTTGTAAAGTGGCGGACAGGATCTGGCGCCGCAATTAATCGCAAAATGGATGCGCGGCTCCTTGAACTGGGGCCGGATGATCTCATTTTCAATCTGGTTCAAGCTGTACTTTTTGTCGCCGAGTTTGATGCGTTTCACATCCCAGGTCTTGCCCCCGTCAAAACGCAGGATGCTGGCGGTCGGGTAGTTATCGACAATAAGCTTCATGGTGAAAGCATTGTAGGTATTGATCCAGTAGGCCAGCTTTTCCGCACGTGACCAACTGTCCTGCGGCGTATTTGCGGCGAGTAAAACGCAGTAGGCTTCCAGAGCGCCCGGATCAGCTTTCAGGCTTTTGTAATTGACCTTACCGGTACTATCCACGTATTTCTGCAGCAGGGAATCCCAGGCCGCGTGGGATGGCCCACTGGAATCCGGCAGGGCTGTCCAGTTCGTGGCGGACGTGGTACCCATTGCGCAAAAGAGCAGGGAAACGGCAAAAAATATATTTTTGAACATAGTCGGATTCGTTTTGGTATGCTTTCAACTTACGCACAAACGTCGGGCCTGGATTTTTTGTTGGCCTTTGACCATTTCAACTAATTCAACTGTTTTCGTGCGGACAAAGCCGGGCCAATTTCGGTACTTTTGCTCCACGTTCTCCAAAATTCCAAATCCAATAGTCCTGCACCAGAATGTCGGTCAAAGTCACTCACCTTTCCAAATTATTCGCTACCCAGCGCGCCGTGGACGATGTCTCGTTTGAAGCACATCAGGGCGAAGTTCTTGGTTTTCTCGGTCCCAATGGGGCCGGCAAAACCACCACCATGAAAATCATCACCGGTTATTTACCCGCCAGCAGCGGCCAGGCGGAGGTCTGCGGTTTCGATGTGGCGCTGCATCCCATGGAAGCCCGCCGCCGGGTCGGTTATCTGCCGGAGCATAACCCGCTTTACCGCGATATGTACGTGCGCGAGTACCTGACCTTCACCGCTGGTGTCCATGGTGTCCCGCAGGCCGCTAAACGCGTGGCCGCCATGATCGAACTGACGGGCCTGGGCAGCCATCGCCATAAACACATCAATGAACTGTCCAAAGGCTACCGCCAGCGGGTCGGACTGGCCCAGGCCATGCTGCACGATCCGGAAGTGCTGATCCTGGACGAACCGACTTCCGGTCTCGACCCGAATCAGATCGTTGAAATCCGCCAGTTGATCAAAGACATTGGCCGGGAAAAAACGGTGATCCTCAGTACCCACATCCTGGGGGAGGTGGAGGCCGTTTGCGACCGTGCCATCATTATCAACCGGGGCAAACTGGTGGCCGATGCGACCATCGAGGAGTTAAAACGCCAGTTCAGCGGCCAGTCGGTGGTCACGGTCGAGTTTGCCGAAGCCGGCGATCAGAAACGCCTGGCGGCCATCCCGAACGTACTGTCCGTGAAAGGCCTGGACAAAAACCGCTGGCAACTGCATGCCGCCGTCGATCACGATGTACGGCCGGATATTTTTGCTTTTGCCGTGGCGAATAAGCTGACTTTGTTAGAGTTGCATAAAGAAACGTATAGTGTGGAAGATGTTTTCCAGCAATTGACCAAGTAATCGCCCGTAGTCATTTACCCGTATGCTCTCCATTTTTCGTAAAGAAATCAATTCCTTTTTTTCCTCGCTCATCGGCTACATCGTCATTGGGGTCTTCCTCGTGCTCATGGGGCTCGTGATGTGGGTATTCCCGGATTACAGCGTGCTGGACGGCGGTTATGCCAACCTGAATACGCTGTTCAGCATTTCTCCGCTCATCTTTTTGTTCCTCATTCCAGCCGTCACCATGCGCACCCTGGCCGAGGAACAGCAGAGCGGCACCATCGAACTGCTGGTTACGCGGCCTATTTCCGACTGGCAGATCGTGGGCGGCAAATTCCTGGCTTGTCTGGTGCTGGTCGCTTTCGCGCTGTTACCGACGCTGTTATACTTCGTCACGGTTTATCGTTTGGGCGCCCCGGTGGGCAACCTCGATAGCGGCGGCATATTGGGTTCCTATATCGGACTGCTCTTTTTGGCGGCGGCTTTTGTAGCCATCGGGGTGTTTGCCAGTTCGCTCACCAACAACCAGATCGTCGCCTTCGTGCTGGCTACCTTTTTGTGTTTTTTCTTTTTGCTGGCTTTCGATTTTCTGAGCCGCCTGCCCGTCTTTTTTGGCAAAACCGATGATGTGGTGCAAGGGATCGGCATTCAATACCACTACGATTCGATGAGTCGGGGCGTGCTGGATTCCCGGGATCTCATTTATTTCGTTTCCCTGATCGCGTTGTTTCTGGCGGCCACGGTGCTGTCACTGGGCAAGCGGAAGTGGTAGTTACTCTTAAATAAAATTACATGACGCCCGCCCTCCAAATCTATTTCCAGGCTGAAAAGAAGGCCGGTATGTTCTTTGTCGCCATCGGTATTCTGGCCTGCTGGGTCGGCGCATCGCTGTTTATGAAGGCTGCGGCCCCGTTTTATATTGGTTTTGCGCTGCCGATCCTCGCTATCGGCATTCTGCAACTGGTCGTAGGCACCACCATCACCAGACGCACCGACCAGCAACTGGACGATCTGGAACGTTTGCTGGTTACAGAACCTGCTGAATTCCGGCAGACGGAAGAACCGCGTATGGCCAAAGTAATGCGCAATTTCATCACCCTGCGCCGGGTCGAACTGGTCTTGGTAGTTGTTGGTGTTTTCCTGTATTTTTGGCAGCAGGAATGGCTGTTCTCCAAAGGTTTAGGTCTGGGCCTGGCCCTGCAAGCCGGGATCGCACTGGTCGCCGATTATTTTGCAGAAAAAAGAGCCCACCCTTACCACTCCTTCATTTCCACCCTACCCTCTGCCCCCTAACCCCTGCCTCCTGTCTCCTGCCACCTGCCACCTGTCTCCTAACTCCTGCCACCTAACTCCTGCCACCTAACTCCTCCCCCCTTGTACCTCACCAACCGCTTCTTCTGGCTTTTCGGCGCCCTGGTAACCTTGTTCGGACTGGCTTATCCGTTCGTGCTGCTGTTGCCGTTGGCGCAAACGGGCTTTTTTGTCGCCCTGGCTTTGGTGGGTGTGGATATTGTACTGCTGTTTCTGCGTCGTCCGCAGTTGGATTGCCGCCGGAGTTTGAGCGCGGTATTTTCGCTGAGTGATCCCAATCCCGTCCGCCTGCACCTGATGAACCGCAGCAATTTGCACCTGCACCTGACCATTGTGGATGAGTTGCCCGTGCAGTTTCAGCGCCGCGATTTCGAGGTCAAATGGTCCTTGCCGCAGGGGGAGCCCTATCAGGTGGAGTACCCGTTGAGCCCGCTTACCCGGGGCATCTATGCGTTTGGCAACATCAATGTATTCGTGGCTACCCGGCTGCGTTTGGTGGAGCGCCGGCTGGTTTTCGAGCAGCCCCAGGAGGTGAGCGTTTATCCGTCCATTATACAGATGAAGCGGTTTGAACTGCGGGCCATGCGGCAGATTTCCCATGATACTGGGGTGAAAAAAATGCGCCGGATCGGGCATAGTTATGAGTTCGAGCAGATCAAAAACTACGTGGAAGGCGATGATTTTCGCAGCGTCAACTGGAAGGCTTCGGGCCGCCGGGGCATGCTGATGGTGAACCAGTACGAAGACGAACGCAGCCAGCAGGTCTACTGTATTGTGGATAAAAGCCGGGCGATGCGTATGCCCTTCGAGGGCCTGAGCCTGATGGACTACGCGATCAACACGTCGCTGGCCATCAGCAACATCATTTTGAAAAAACAGGACAAGGCCGGGTTGCTCACCTTTTCCGACGTCATCGGCGCTACGATCAAAGCCGAGCGCGATACCGGCCAGTTGAGCCGTATTCTCGAATCGCTGTACCGGGAAAAAGAAAGGCCCAGCGAATCCAATTACGAACTGCTATACGAAGCCGTGCGGCGGCTCATCGGCTCCCGCTCGCTGCTGCTGCTGTTCACCAATTTTGAAAGTTCCTACGCACTGGAACGCGCCCTGCCCACGCTGCGGCGGCTAAGTCGTTCCCACTTACTGGTCGTTGTGTTTTTTGAAAATACCGAGATCCGTCGCCTGGCCCAGGAGGACGTTCGCAAAACCGCCGATATTTACCGGCAGACGGTGGCCCGCCAGTTCTTGCAGGAAAAAAAGGAAATGGTCCAGAAATTAAAACAGTATGGTATTCAGGCCATCCTGACTAAACCGCAGGATCTGACGCTGAATACCATAAATAAGTATTTGGAATTGAAATCGCGGGGATTGATTTAACCCCGGTTACACCAGTTCCGTACTCGTGACCATCGGCACGTACAACTCCCCATTCAACACATTCCGCGAAATCACGATCCGCTGTACTTCCGAAGTGCCTTCGTAGATCTGGGTGATCTTGGCGTCGCGCATCAGGCGTTCCACATGATATTCTTTCACAAAACCGTAGCCGCCGTGGATTTGTACCGCCTCCACCGTATGGCGCATGGCCACGTCGGAAGCGAATAATTTAGCCATGGCAGCCGCCTGATCGTAGTTCATATCCTGATCCTTCATGGTCGCAGCGCGATACACGAGCAGCCGCGCGGCTTCGATCTCGGTGGCCATGTCGGCTATTTTAAAAGCAATGGCCTGGTGCTGGCTGATGGGTTTGCCAAAGGCTTCACGTTCTTTGGCATAAGCCACAGCCAGTTCGTACGCGCCGGCAGCAATCCCGAGGGCTTGGGCGGCAATACCGATGCGGCCGCCGGACAAGGTTTTCATGGCGAATTTAAAGCCGAAGCCGTCCTCGCCAATGCGGTTTTCCTTGGGCACTTTCACATCCGTGTACATGATGCTGGTGGTATCCGAGGAGCGAATGCCGAGTTTATCTTCCTTCGCGCCAATTTCCACGCCTGCCCAGTCGCTTTCCACGATCAGGACGTTGATGCCGCGGTGCTTTTTGCTGACGTCCGTCTGCGCCATCACCAGATGCACCTTGGAGGTAGCGCCGTTGGTGATCCAGTTCTTGGTGCCGTTGAGCAGGTAGTGATCGCCCATATCCACCGCAGTAGTGCGCTGACTGGTGGCATCGCTGCCGGCTTCGGGTTCGGACAGGCAGAAGGAACCGATCCATTCGCCGGTCGCCAGCTTGGGCAGGTATTTTTGTTTTTGTTCTTCGGTGCCGTACTGGTGTATTCCCCAGCAAACCAGCGAGTTATTGACCGACATGATGACTGAACAGGAGTTGTCGATCTTGGAAATTTCTTCCATTGCCAGCACGTAGGAGAGCGTATCCATACCACCGCCCCCATACTCATGGGGAACCATCATACCGAGAAAGCCCAGGTCGCCCATCGTTTTGACCTGCTCATACGGGTAAATACCCTTGCTGTCGCGCTCGATGACGCCGGGTTTGAGATCGCTTTGGGCAAAAGCACGAGCCGCTTCCTGTACGGCCAGTTGTTCTTCGGTAAGGTTAAACATGGTAAAGGTGACGTTGAATGATAAATGTGGTGGATTTGGGGGCGAAATTACGGTATTTGAATTTAAACGGGGATGATCCAAATGAACAAACCGCTATCCATATTGGGTATATTTTGGGCACCGGCAATTTCATTTTGGGCACCGGCGAGCGTTTGGGTAAAGGCGATTCCTTTTTGGGCATCGGCGATTCCATTTTGGGCACCGGCGAGCGGTGCCCCTACAGGTTCAACCAATACACCACCTTCAACACCAGCGCTTTATTCTTCGGGGCAAAAAAGCGAACCCGCGTATTGGCAATCGGCTGGGCAAAAGAGTTGTCGGTATACACCAGAAACACATCCGACACGGGCGCAAAACGCCATTGCAGGCGGGTGTTGATGTTGAAATTATTCGCCTGCGTATTGTACTGGAAAAAGGCGCTGGCAAACAAAGCGCGACTGAAAGCCAGCTCGGCCCGCGAACCGATCAGCAGAAAATCGGCGGAGGCATAGGGCTGCGGCAGTTGAATACGGTCAAAGTTGCAGTTCACGGCGAAAGTACCCCAGGGCTGCCAGCGATAAGAGAGTTCGCCGCTGGCACTCAGGGCTTGACCGGTAAAAAACCGGCTGCCGGCAAAATCGATGGAACCCTGCAAATTATGGCTGCTGCTGCTGTAATATCCACACTGCCAGCCAGAATACTGGTAGCCGCCAATGGGCAGCGGCAACGTACCGTCCGCATACAAATTGGTCGGGTCGAAGGGCTCGAACAGGTATGTGAAATTGTTGTACACCCCCGCGCTCAGGCCCGATTGATCCCGAAAACCGGCCTCGACGTTGAAGTTGAGGTTACGGTCGGTTTCCATGAATGACAGGCTCCGCGACAAACTCCCGTTGATGTCGGTGGAAAGGGTGTTGATGATGGAATGCCGGGGATAGAACGTCCAGCCGATGCCCGGATAAAACTCCTGGTAGCCCTTGCGCGGCACAAAACCGACCTCCGCCGTATAGTTGCTGTCGACCAGCATATAACCCAGGTTGGCGTTGAAATGGCGGTCGCGGTAGCTCAGAAAACTGGCTCCCGTCTGTCCGCGCCGCGCCGGATCTGGGGAAAAGGAGCGATGATAATACCACTCGCCTTCCCAGCGGTTGTCCTTGGAATACAGGTTGTACTCCAGGCCGGCCACACGGTTCCAGGGGCGGATGCCGGATTTCTGTTCCTCCGAAAGCGCGCCGGTAAACTGCTGTTTATTGACCACAATGGCGCTCAACGCACTGCGCTCGAACATCTTTCTGGAAACGGTCGCCACCGTGAAATTAGCGGCCGGCAACACCTGGTTTTCGTCCCAATCCACCCGGCGGGTCTGCATGTTCAGCAGCCCGACCCGCCATTGATCGTTCAGTTTGCCGCTTAAACGGGCGCCGGCCAGAATGGGCACGGTTTCGCCCCGGTTTTTGACCGGATTATAGCCAATACCAATGCGCCGGGAAAAGAAGGGGCGGGTGCTGGGAAAACCAAAAGTGGCGAACAGATCCCGGTTTTCCAGAAAAAACTGCCGCCTTTCCGGGAAAAATAACTCGAAACGGCTCAGGTTGGTCACTTGCTGGTCGACTTCCACCTGCGAAAAATCGGGGTTAAGGGTAAGGTCCAGGTTCAGGGACGGGGTGACCGCAATTTTCATATCCCCGCCGGCATTGGCTTTCCAGGTTTTCGGCTGGCCGGTTACATCCAGCGACTGGCCGTCCCGCACGTAGTCCAGTCCGTAGCTGCCGATGGCGTAAGGAATAAAGGCGACGTTGGCGCCGGGTTTGGGCGGCGGCTCGTCCCAGATCAGGGTGCCGGTAAAGGCCAGGTTGTTGGCCGCAAACTGCTGCGCTACCGGGTACCAGGTACTCACCTGCCAGTCTTTCAAATAGGTACGCACGAAGTTGATGTGCCAGGAATTTTCCCCGTCGGCGACCGTGTAGCGCAGGGTTTTGAACGGAATGGCCACCTCGATCGTCCACTGGTTGTCACCGGCCTGTACGGCGGAACTCCACTTATTATCCCAGTCATAACTCTGATTAGTACCGTTGTCGATCAGTGCTTCCCGCTGCACATTCAGGGGATTTACGCCGAATAAAAAGCCGTTCAGCCCGTCTTTGGAAGGGTCGAACAGGAAATTCAGCACATCGCTGGTGCCGGGCGCGAAGTCGCGTTTCAGGCTTTGTACCGTATAGTCGCCGCGTGGCTCGAAACATACGGCGGCGATGTATAAATACTTATCGTCGAAAGTCATGCGGACGCTCGTTTGCAGGTTCGCCAGGCCGGTATCTACCGGAAATTGCCGGTGAAAACCGGTGGCCGGTGCCGCGTTCTGCCAGTCACTTTCATTGAGCATGCCGTCCAGTTGCAGCGGACCGCGGGCCTTGTGAATGTGGAGCACGTAGTTGCTGTCCACCACCGGTGCACGCTGTTCATTTTGCGCAAACAGGCCGGCAAAAGGCCATAAAAAAAGGAATAGTAGAGAAAGTCGCATAATCGGTCTTTACCGCAAAAGTAGTACGACATTCGCCGGGACGTTCGGGCGGCGGGCGTTATTAGACCCGGTAAACCCGAATTTGGTCTTTTTTGAATTGAATTTTTACAAACTTCCGACCTTGCCAGCATAACCCTGAATTCTCCACCGACTAAACCCTCTTCCCCCTATGATCCTTGTCACCGGCGGCCACGGCCAACTTGGCCATTGTTTTCAGCAAATAGCGGCGCAAAACCCGCAGCAGACCTTCATTTTCAATGACTACGATGAACTCGACATCACCGACCGGAAGGCGGTTTTGCGGTTTTTTGAACTGCGTCGAACGGAGAAAATCAGCTGGTGTATTAATTGCGCCGCCTACACCGCCGTTGATAAAGCGGAAACGGATGCCGGGCGTGCCCGGCAGATCAACGTCATCGGCGCTAAAAACCTGGCGGCTGCCTGTGCCGTCCAGGGCATTCCGTTCGTGCAGATCAGTACGGACTATGTCTATCATAATCAACAAAATACGCCTTTTCGGGAAGGTGATCCGGCGCGACCAAAAAGCGTGTATGCCCGCACCAAACTCGCCGGCGACCTGGCCAGCCTGAAGGCCAACCCGTTGACTATGGTCATCCGGACCTCCTGGGTGTATTCGCCCTTCGGCCATAATTTCGTGAAAACCATGCTGCGGCTGGGCGCCGAAAAGCCGGGCCTGAACGTCGTTTTCGATCAGATCGGTACGCCCACCTATGCCCCCGATCTGGCCGGGGCCATCTGGCAGATTATTCAAAAAGTGCAAAACGGCGCGGTGGAACCCTCGGTCATCGGCGGGGTCTGGCACTATTCCAACGAAGGGGTTACGAGCTGGTACGACTTCGCCCAGGCCATTATGGAGCTGAAAAATCTGCCTTGCCGTGTACTGCCTATTGAAACGAAAGATTTTCCGACCCCCGCCCAGCGCCCGCCTTTCAGCGTACTGAATAAAGGGAAAATCAAAGCGGCCTTCGGACTGGAAATTCCCCACTGGCGCGACAGCCTCCAGCGCTGCCTCCAGGAACTCTAGCGGCGCGTCACTTCCTCATTTCATCCCTTCATTTCTTCTCCAGCACCCCCATCCCGAACAAAGCGAAATCGTACTTCACCGGGTCGGCGGCATCGAATTCGCGCAGTCGGTCGGTGAGTTCCAGCACGGATTTCCAATCGGTTTGGGTGCGCTCCAGCAGTCCCAGGCGGCGGGCAACGCGCTCCACGTGTACGTCCAGCGGGATCAGTAACTGATCGGGCCGGATGCTGGTCCAATGACCGAAATCCACGCCCCGGTCATCCTGCCGTACCATCCAGCGCAGGAACATATTCAGCCGCTTGCAGGTACTGCCGCGTTCGGGCGTGGCCACGTGTTTGCGGGTGCGCTGCGGCGCGTCGGAGTGGGCAAAAAAGTCATGGTGAAAGCCCGCTAAGGCCCGTTCCACCGTGGCGTCATTGGTCCCGAGATGCCGGCTAAAGGCAGTTTCGAGCGACGCATGGGCCCGGTAATGCTGTTGCAAATACTCCAGAAACCACAGCGTATCGGTGGCCTGAAAAGTGCGGTGTTTAAAATCCAGGAAACGGGCGCGGTCTTCTTCCGTATGGTTTTTTATAAAATCGAAAGGCGCGCCGTCCATCAGTTCAACCAGGCGTAAGGCATTGTTGATGATGGTTTTACGCTGGCCCCAGGCTAAAGTAGCCGCCCAGAAACCGATGATCTCGCGGTCCTGCAGATCGGTAAAAGCATGGGGCAGACTGATGGGGTCGTCCATGATAAAGGCGGGCGTGTTGTAGCGTTCGACCGCAGTATCCAGTAATAATTTCAGTTTTTGAAAAGACATAGCGAGGCGGAGGGAAGCGCAAAAGTACGGCCATGGAACGGTTGTTTTTTCGGTTTTGCTAAACCTTACGCTGGTGTGCTTTCGCTATAAATACCGGGAACGGTAGGCATACTTACTCCGCTACCAGCGTCAGATCATTGCCCGTTCCCACCCGTACGATCTTGTAATTTTTGCCATAGGCGGGCGTGTACCCGCTGTCCCAGCTACCCGAACTTTCCCGGATAGACAATTGGTTGCCGCTGCTATAGACCGGTACCTGCAGCGTTTCCCCGGATTTGACGGTATGGTAAATGCCGTCCAGCAGGAAGGTAATGCTGGCAGCATAACCCGTGGCGGCATGGCGTATTTTAATGCGCTGCGAGGCATACATCAGCGTGATAAAACTCTTGTCGGTGGCCGATAACTGGGTGTTCCAGGGGATGGAGGAACCATTATTGGTCAGCGCGGCCGACACCGCGTATTCCATGATCGACTGGGCATCGAAGGCCGTGTACTGGCTGGATTCGGCGCTGTTTTTATCGAGCACCTGGTCGTCCACGTCCTGTTTGGTCCAGTCCTGCTGGGCATAATAGGCGTACACGGCCGTCGTGTTCCAGGCAATACTGGCGAGCGGCTGCTGGTGTTCGTGGCGCATGCCCAGGACGTGACCGAACTCGTGCAGCACTACCCGGCGGATCTCGGTGGAGGGCGTATTATCCGCCAGGGCCAGGTTCATGGTCTTTTCGCAGGCCTCGATGCTCAGGTTTTCGGTGCCGATATAGGACCAGTGCCCATCCTTGTCTTCAAACATTATCCGTATTTCCGAAGCGCCCGCCGTCACTTTTACGAAGTGTATGTCGGCGTAATTTTCCCATTCCTTGGCGTAGCTGAAAACCTTGTTTTGCAGGGCGGCACTGCCATTCAGGAAGCGCACCCGTACCTCCTGCCCCGGTGTCCAGTAGCGGTTCTTTAGGCCGGATGCCCGATCATTTACCTCGTCGCCGGATTCAGCAGGCACTATAATATCCTTCGTCAGGCAGGTATTTGCCCGCAGGTCGGCGATCTGATCGGCCGTGAAATACGTGAGCAGATTTTTAGTCCGCATAGAGTCGCCACCCGCATCGAGGTGGGCAATCTCCCCTGCCAGCGAGGGGCAGGTTTCGACCGATACTTCCGGCGCAGCACCGGCCGCCCCATCACTGCTCACTTCCTTTTGGCAGGCGGTAAAAATGAAGACGGATAACAGGCCGGTAAAGAACAAATGGATAAAACGCATAATTTCAGTTTTGACGAAACAGCAATGCTTTCCTCCATTAAACGCCAGGCCTATCACCCGGTTATTTACCCATCCAATTTTGAGTTTTTCTTAAGAAAAATATGGCCATACCATGTCAATCCCTGCCTCCTGCCTCCTGTCTCCTGTCTCCTGTCTCCTGTCTCCTAATTTCACACCCTAATCCCCCACACCCACGGCAGCAACCCGTATAAAAACGCCAGCAGCAGCAAAACCGCCACCCCATCCAGCAGAAAACCGGCGCGGGCCATATCGCGGGTTCGCAAATAACCGGCGCTATAGACAATGCTGTTGGGGGCCGTCGCTACCGGCAGGCCAAAGCCAAAGGAGGCCGCCATCGTCGCGCTGAGCAGCAGGGCAAACGGATGTGTGCCAATGCTGACGGCCAGTGCTGCCAGCACCGGCATCATCATGGACGCGGTGGCGATGTTGCTGGCCACTTCGCTGAGCAGTACCACCACGCTGAGCACCACCAGAATGATCAGCACGTGGGGGAGCGCACTGAGACCGCGCATGGCCTCGCCCATCCAGTTCGCCAGCCCGCTCTGATCGAAGCCTTTGGCCAGGGCGAGTCCGCCGCCGAACAACAGCATAATGCCCCAGGGGATCCGCAGCGCCGTCGCCCAATCCAGTAGGGCGGCCGGCTTGCCCGGCCCCTCCGTCATCGCAGCAGCCTTGCCCGGCCCCTCCGTCATCGCATCCATCTTGTCCGCCGCCACCCCCGCCGGAATCAAAAACAACAGAATCGCCCCTGCCATCATCACCACCGTATCATTACAATTGGGCCACCAGCGATACCAGACCAGCGAACCGCTGACCCAGGCCAGAATAACGGTCCCAAAAAGCCACAGCAGGCGTTTTTCCGGCAGCTTCATTTTACCCATCGCGGCCAGCTCCGATTGGATCATAGCCTGGGCATTCTCACTATTGATCAACGTTTTAGAGAGCGGGAACAGGCGGATCAGCAGGAACCAGCAGGCTACTAATAAGGTCGCGCAAAAAGGAAAGCCAAAAAGGAACCACTGCCAGAACGAAACCGTTGTGCCCATTTTCTGCTGCACGAACGAAATGAAAATGGCGTTGGTGGGCGTGCCGACAATGGTGCCCAAACCGCCGATGGAACAGGCATAACCCACCCCGAGCAGCAGGGCCTTGCAAAAATTGGCGTGGCCTTTATCCGCCGCATCCCCGCCGGCACTTTGCGCCACGGCAATAGCCACGGGCGTCATCATCACAGCCGTAGCGGTATTGGAGATCCACATGGAAATGAACCCGGTGGCCACCATGAAACCCAGCACCGTGCGTTCCGGATTGGTGCCCAGCCAGTTGACCAGCCGCAGGGCAATGCGCCGGTGCAGCTGCCAGCGTTCAATCGTTTTGCCAAAAAAGAAGCCACCCAGAAAGAGAAACAGGATCTCGTTGCCGTATTCCGCCGATACGACTTTGAGCGGTAAAATGCCGCAGAGCGGAAACAACACCAGCGGCAGCAGACCGGTGACGGCCGTGTCGACAATTTCCGCGATCCACCACAGGGCCATCCAGAGCGTAATACCGATGGTGAGTTGAGCCGGGTAGGGTAGACCCGCCTGTGTGGGCAGGATGGCGATCAGGGTGAAAAGCAAGGGCCCGGCCAGCAGCAGGGCGGTACGTCGGTTCATAAGTTAGTTGTAAGCCGCGAAAGGACGGAAAAGCGCGGTGATTTGTCAACTTTTTTTTAAGCTACCGTATATACTCATTTGGCAGATCTACTATTGCCTTAAGGCGGCTCCTTGGAGGATATTGTAAAACCGGACAAGTCCATTGAGCATCGTTATAGGTCCTGGCGGTCTTTGTGTCAAGTAACCTGACCAACCGCCT
>JANPIN010000135.1:0-48452 GCA_031425035.1 Saprospirales bacterium
TTCAAATAATCTTCGCGTAAAATTTTCCCGTGCGGCGGGTTCCCCGCCGAACGCGCCGCTCGCTTTTGTATACCACTGTTCCCATTTCCCGCAACCATGCTGGCTCTTTCCTACGTCCATCCGCTCCCTCACATGACCGCCGCCCGATGTTTTACCCCATTTCTTTTCGCCTTGCTGCTGGTCGAAAGCACGAGTGCGCAGGTCAAACTATGGGGCAAAGTAACCGACTCGAAGGGGGAAGACCTGGCTTTCGTTTCCGTGCTCTTGGAGGGCAGTCTTACGCGAACGTTATTTACCGATATTGAGGGAAAGTTTTCTGTAAATACGGAAAAAATGCCGCAGGCGGTCACCTTCCGCTATGTCGGCTATGAAACCCTCCGGCTTGATGCTGTTTGGTTAAGTAACCATCCGGAGAGGCCGCTCCATATTACCTTGCAGGAGGCCAAGAACGAGCTGGACGAAGTGGAAATACGCCCCGGAGAGAATCCTGCCGACCGCATTATCCGCAACGTGGTAGCCAATCGTGACCGGCACAACCCGGAACGCTGTCGGCAATATACCTGTACAATTTATGGCAAACAGTCCATTCAAACCAATGCCAACTGGCGCGGCCTGCTCCGGATCTATAGTGCCGGCCGTGATTCATCCCTGCTATCATTGCGTAATGGCAATGACTCGCTTTCCCACCAGCAACGGCGTCGCCTGCACCGGGGGACAAAAGGCCAAAAAACCGATCGGGGCCGGGACCACGACGATCTGCTGATGGAGTCCGTGGTCAAGCGGTCGTTCATTTATCCGGATCAGGTCAAACAAGAGGTAGCCCAAAACCGGGTCAGCGGGTTTCAGCACCTGCCGGTGGCCGCCATTGCCGATCTGGTGCAGCCTTTTTCGTTCTACCGGGATTACATTGCCCTGATTGATAAAGCCTTTGTGAACCCGATCAGTCCGAACAGCCCGGATAGGTATTTCTTCAATCTGGAGGACACCCTGTATCAAGGACTGGATACGGTGCTGGTGATTTCCTTTCAGCCGCACCGGGGACAGGTTTTTGATGCCTTGAAAGGTACGCTTTACGTCAATACAAGCGATTGGGCCTTGCAAAACGTACGCGCTGAACCGGCTAATCGCAATTCCAATCTTTGGCTGAAAATCGAGCAACAATATGCCCGGGTTTTGGATACGACGACGGGCGGGCCGCGCTGGTTTCCGGAACAGCTGAATTTTGAATTGGCCTTTGGCGATGCGGCCGGCTTACAATTAAGCGCCCGGGGGAGCAGCCGGATTTCAGCGGTGAATTTTCATCCCGCCCTGCGCACTACCGAGTTTGACCCGGAAACACCAGTCATCTTTTTACCGCAGGCGGAGACGCGCACGGACAGCAATTGGGTACACTGGCATACCGCCTATCCACTGACCCAACGCGAGCAACGTACCTTTAGTTATATAGATAGTCTGGGGCAACGTCGGCATTTCAACCGAATTGAATGGGTGGCTAATATTGCCCTGGCTGGCGTAGTGCCCGCCGGAAAGCTGGTCAGTTTCGATGTGGCCAGATTCGTCACCATCAATGATTTTGAAACCCTGCGCCTGGGAGGCGGGTTGACCACCGCAGAGCAGCGTCCGTTTCGGCTACCCCACCGTTTCGATGCGGCTATTTGGGCCGGCTACGGGCTGAGCGACCAGCGCTGGAAGTATGGCGGCACTTTAACCTGGCGCATGGGTACATTGCGCAATACGGCAGTAGCCATAGATTACCGGCAAGAACTTGTTGCCTCCGGCGATCTGGAAGGCTGGCTCGATTTTCGGGGTGGATTCGACGGCGCATTTTATGCTAAAACCTTGAACCGGTTGCAGGAGATGGCGATCTCCTTACGCGCCAAACCGCTCAAAGGTTTTTCCTGTTACTTCGCTCTGCGGCAGCAAACCCTTACCCCTACTTATGCTTATGCTTTCAAACCGACGCCGGATCGAATGGCCGGAACGCCTTTCCAGTTTTTGGAAAGCATCGTTTCGCTACGCTATGCCTGGGGGGAACTGGCGAATGAAACCCTGCACGCCGATTGGCAATTGCAACAGCGAGCCCCCGTGTTGGAACTGACGTGGATGCATGGGTGGAACGGTTTAACCGGCGGTCAATACGGCTATGACCGGTTTATTGCCGCGCTTTACCAAACGCGTTTTATCCGGCGGTTGGGTAAAATGACCTGGCGCCTGGAAGCCGGAATGGTGCAGGGGAATGTGCCTTTTCCCAAACTGTTCTCCATCAGCCAGCCGGGTGGCGGCGGCCTATCATCCGCCTTTACGGTTGCCAATACGATTCAGACGGTGGACACCCTGGTGATCAGCGATCGCTTTCTGAACTTGTTTTTTACCCAGAAACTGGGCAATGTGCTGTACCGGGAACGCTGGTCGGCGCCTTATCTTTCGCTCCTGCAAAATGCAGCCTGGGGTAATCTGCGTCATCCGGAACGGCAACAGATTGCATTCCGGGTGTTGACTAAGCCACTTTTTGAAAGTGGTATCCGGCTGGACGATCTACTACGTCTAAACGTTATGCACTTTGGATATCTCGGTGGCGGCGCGGCGGTATTCTACGGTTGGGGACCATATGCTTATTCCGAGTGGTGGAGAAATGTTGCAGTCCGCGCGGCAGTTCGCTGGTCCTTTTAGCTCAGTCTCAATTCACTTTTTAATAAATCACTATGCAATCCCTTCGCTTTTTGCTAATAATTTTACTGTTGCCAGCGCTTATCGCCTGCACTACGCATCACAAACTGCCTTCGACAGCACAATTTCAACTGATCAAGAAAACGTCGGTTGCCGGCGATGGTTTTTGGGATTATCTCACCGTAGATGCCGAAACCCGCACGCTGTATCTCTCGCACGGCAGTGAAGTGGTGGTACTAAATGCGGACACGCACGCCCTGTTGGCTAAGATGTCCGGTAAAGGCGTGCATGGCGTGACGATGGTACCGGATTTGAAAATAGGGTTTATCACTAATGGCGCCGCCAACACGGTCAGCGTTTTTGATGCGCTGACTTTTGAAAAAACGGCAGAAATACCCGTAGGCAAAAATCCGGACGCGGCGGTGTACGACCCTTTTACCCACCAGTTATTTATCTTCTGTGCCGATTCCGACGAAGCGACCGTGATTGATCCCGCTGGTATGAAAGTAGTCGGCACAGTTGCGCTCGGTGGCGCTCCGGAGGCGGGGGTGACCGATGGGAAAGGCCATATTTATGTTAACCTAGAAGATAAAAGTGAAATAGTGGCCTTCGACGCTAAAACCTTGAAAGTGCTGCGACACATTGCGCTTGGCCCCGGGGAAGAACCGACCGGACTGGCCATCGACGCAAAAAATGGGCTGCTTTTTTCGGCTTGTCACAATCAGTTGATGATTGTATTGGACGCTAATACTGGCAAAATACTGGCTAATCTACCCATTGGTAAAGGGGTAGATGGTCTTGTTTTCGATGCGGACCGACAAATTGCTATCAGCAGCAATGGCGCAGGTTCGCTGACGGTAGTGCAGGAAATTTCGCTCACCGCATTCCTGGTAGTGCAGACGGTAACTACCGAACGGGGTGCACGAACGATTGCACTGGATACAAAAACGCATCATGTTTTCACCGCTACGGCACAATACGGTGAGACACCACCACCCACTGCCGAAAATCCAGAACCTCGACCGAAGATCGTACCGGGGACCTTCAAGGTGCTAGAATATGGGGCTTAGTTATGCCCTTCAGTTTGTTAGTTCGCCTACGTTTTTTAATCATTCCGTTCATTTCCGCTTCGGTTTGACTATATCTATAACTACTTCTACGGTTCAATAATTACTTTCATGGCTTTTTCTTTGGCCGCATTCCCAAATACGGCATACGCCTGTAGTATGTCCGCTAATGTAAAATGGTGGGTGATTAATTTCTGCGGTTCAATTTTACCTGAGGAAACCGTTTTCAACAGCATCGGCGTAGTATTGGTATTTACCAACCCCATGGTGATGGTAATGTTCTGGATCCACAGGTTTTGAATTTGCAGATCTACGCTTTTCCCGTGCACACCGATGTTGGCAATATGCCCGCCGGGACGAATAATATGCTGACAAATATCAAAAGTGGCGGGGGCGCCTACGGCTTCTATGGCCACGTCTACCCCATCTTTGGTCTCGGCCATTATTCTTTTGGCGACGTCTTCCGTGGCGGAATTGATGGTATCCGTCGCGCCGAATGTTTTAGCCAACTGCAAACGATTCTCATCGATGTCGATCATGTATATTTTTGCCGGCGAATAGAACTGGGCCGTCAGTAAAACGGACATGCCGATAGGTCCAGCCCCGACAATAGCAATGGTATCTCCGGGTTTCACCTGACCGTTGAGGACCCCAATTTCATGACCGGTCGGCAATATATCACTCAGCATCACCAATGCTTCCTCCTCGGCTCCGGCGGGAATCAGGTGCAGGCTGTTATCGGCATGTGGAATGCGTACGTATTCTGCCTGCGTACCGTTAATGAGATGGCCCAAAATCCAACCCCCATCTTCGCAGTGGGAATACATTTGTTTTTTACAGTATTCGCAAGTGCCATCGGAAGTGATACAGGAAATAATGACATGGTCGCCTACTTTGAAGTTCCGGACGGCGCTCCCCACGGCTTCAATAATACCGACGCCCTCATGTCCAAGCGTGGTGCCCGGTTTACAGGAAGGCGTTTTACCGTGTAAAATACCTAAATCGGTGCCACAGATAGTAGTCTTGGTTATTTTAACCAATGCATCGGTTGGCTTTTCCACACCCGGTTTCGGAACTTCTTTCCATTCTATTTTACCGGGTCCGCCATACACCAGGCCATGCATGGTTTGGGGCTGGCCAGGGTCGTTTTTTGATTGTCCGGCTTTATTTTTCTCTATGGTAGTGGTCATTTTATTTGCATTAAATGGTGAGCAAGTAGAGCGTGTTGGGAGGTAGCTTTTGCTACCGGTAATTTTTCGGCGACTACATCCAACACCTCAAAAGTCCTTGATTTTCAAATACTTAACCATGACGAGGCTCAACCTGTGTAGTGACGTCGGTCAACGTTGGACACTACCCAATTTTATATCTAATCGTTCAACATTTATTTGTAAAGGCAAATCAAGCAGCTCACTGGTCATGTATAAGAAAACCTATGGTTTCGCAAGTTCCCGCAGATTTTAAAAATAAAATGTGGATATTAATAGAGGACAGATCAAACCCCTGGGAACTTCTTTTATCTAAACTTTACGCTGGGTAAAAATCTGTGTAAAATCTGCGCGAAAAACCTTAAATCTGTCAAGTGATGGCGAAGCCATACAAACTGGAGGCAGGAATCTGGACAGAATATTTGCGCATATGGCCACTGAGAATCTAATATTGGCAGCGCAGGATCAGGTCAAGCACAAGAGGCCAAATCTAACAACTCCCCTGATAACCACATAAAATAAGAAGCCCCGCTCTGGCGAACCAAAGCGGGGCTTTTTCAGTAACTGACACCCAAAATCTCTACCACTAAATACAACCTCCACACAATCAGGTATCTACAAAAAATTGAGTAGTCCGTACGGGAATCGAACCCGTGTTTCATCCGTGAAAGGGACGTGTCCTAACCCCTAGACGAACGGACCTTCTGTCGAAAGCGGGGCAAAGATAGCATCAGGTTGTTTCGATTTCCAAACGTGTTCGGGTTTTTTTTGAAACTTTATTTTTCCAGGGCGGCCACCAAACCGTTTTTCATGCGGCCGGCAAAAAAGGCGCAGCGCCTGAAAATGCATTTCCCCGAAATATGGCATGGATTTTTTGAGATACAACTTAACATATATTTCCCGAACGACTGGATATAGCCTTATTTTATTCACTAAATCCGAATGTATTATGCTGAAATTCGCAATCCGTTACGGCATGCTGATGTTTGCCGGCCTGGTCGTTTTTTTTCTTCTCATGTACCTGCTTGGACTGAGTGACGTCGTAGAACTGCGCTATTTTAACCTGGTGATTCAACTCGGCGTCCTGTGGCTAGCCATGCGCGCCTGGCTCCGCGATCAGCCCGGCCACTTCGATAACTACTCGGAAGGCGTGGCTTTCAGCCTGGTCTGCTCCGGTATTGGCGCCGGCGCTTTCGGCATTTTTATGACCCTGTTTCTATACGGCAACCAATCCCTTATGGCCAGCATAAAGGCGCATACCCCGCCCGTATTGGCCGATCATCTCAATCCGGGCATGGTGGGCGTTTTTACTTTTTCGGAAGCCGTCGTAGCCGCCCTGATCGGCGGTTATGTGCTCATCCGGGTCATCGAAGCGCGTTACTACCGCAGCGTCTGACCGGGTACTACGGCCAGTAACGCCTTAAGATCTCCGACGCTTTTTTAACTACCGCCCCATCAGGTACCAGTTCCGGTGCATGATGGGGCTTTTTACGGGCATCGATGACCAGCGGCCCGCGACAACCCCAGTGTTTGAATTCCATACTCGCCTGCACACCGTACACGTCATGGCTCGGATTGGCCCGCGTAAAGGCCACCCACACGAAGTTGTTGACCGAAGCAGCGGTAAAACGGCTGTCATCAACCAGCAAAATGAGCGGAACACCGGATAAATCCATGTTTTCCAGGTGTTTGCAAATGGCCTCTGCCTCTGCCCGGGCGGTAGTGCCCGCTTCAAAACGCGGCGCCTGTACCGCTAAAACGCCCGGCTGGCAAAACTGCGGATCGCTGAACCCGGCCGGCAGACTGAAATTGGCCGGCAGTTCAGCTTTCAAGGTTCGGCGCGCATCCCCGCGGCAGGCCACCACGAGCTTGGAGCCTTCATTCCAGCCGGAACCGGAGTAGTCGAGCGTATCGATGGTGGTCCGGGTGTGGAAATGCAGGTCCCGCTGCCAGTCCACCCGTTCCAGTACATGCTGAAAGAAATGGGGTATGTCGTGGGTGTCGAGTTGCGGATTATCGTCACTGGCCGCAATGAACAGGAACTTAGACAACGAGGTCTGCCCGGAACCGATCACGCGATTGGCAATGGTCAGTATTTCTTCCGGCACCCGTTCCCGGAAAGGCATGTACCGCTCGTGACCAATGGCCAGCAACAACGGATGCACACCGGCCGCATCCACCGCGTGTATTTCTTTTAAACCGGGAAATTCCTGGGAAGTCAGCGGCGCCACGAGTTCGTGGATCAACCATCCGAAACTGCTGTCCTCCATCGGCGGCCGGCCTACCACGCTGAAATGCCAGAGCGGATCTTTCCGGTGATACACCCGGTGCACTTTCATTACCGGAAAATCGTGGGTCAGCGAATAATAACCCAGGTGATCGCCAAAAGGACCCTCGGGTTTTTTCACGTTTTTCAATATTTCCCCGGTAATGACGAAGTCGGCGTCGCTGCTGAGGAAATGCCGCTGCGGCCCTTTTCCCTCATAAGCATAACGAAAACGGCGGCCGGCCAGCATACCGGCGAAAGTGAGTTCGCTCAAGCCCTCCGGCAAAGGCATAATGGCCGAAAAAGCGTGGCTGGGTGGCCCGCCCACAAATACGCTGCAATGAAAGGGCCGGTCGAGCTGGTTATAACGGGTATGGTGTACGCCAATGCCGCGGTGCAACTGATAGTGCAGCCCGATCTCCTCGTTGGGCACGTAGTCGTTACCGGAAAGCTGAATCCGGTACATACCCAGGTTGCCGTGCATGGGTCCCGGCTGATCGGGATCTTCGGTATACACCTGCGGCATAGTGACGAAAGCCCCGCCATCCATCTGCCAGCTCTTGATTTGCGGCAGCTGATCGATGGTGGTCTGGGCATACCTGACCGGCGTGCCAAAACGGCTGCGCAGGGGCAGGGCCGACAGCGCGGTGAAAGGCGCCCCAAGGTAACGGCTGGGGTTTTTCAGGAAACTGGCGGGGTCACGTTTAAGCTCGATCACGCGTTTGACGCGCTCCAGCGAATGGCGAAACAGCCATTCCGTTCTGGCGAACGTGCCGTATAAATTACTGAGGCCCTGGAATGGGCTGCCCTTGATGCGTTCAAACAGGATGGCCGGGCCTTGCCGGTCGAACACCTGACGATGTATTTCGGCGACTTCCAGATCGGGACTTACCTCCTCGCGGATGCGGAGGAGCATGCCATGACGTTCCAGATCGCGGACCGCATCGCGCAGACTTGTATATTGCATAGTTAAACAGACAAAATAAAAGGCAGCGTTTTTAACCGCTGCCCCTGTAATTTATCTGTTGAAACGGCTAATAGCCGGCTTTGTTCAGTCTTTAATATGCGCCATTTTAGCGGCCTGATAATGCTGCTGCACCAGGGCCTTTTTAATGCCTTTGATGGTTTCGCGCGGACCGGTATCGATGGTCATTTTCACCAGCCATTCCGGCATATTCGCCCCGCTATCGGTGGAAATCTGCTGTTCCACGTATAAATTACCATTGCTGCCCGGCAGAATGGTCCACTGGGTTTTAGAATTCCGGATGCGTGTTACGCCTTTCTTTTCCGGGGCGTAATCGGGCATCGGCGTATTGGTGATCGTGATCTTTTTCGTGACCGGGTCCTGCACCAGTACGCTGTGCAGTACGATATCGCGGTCGTCCATCGGCCAGGGGAAATCGAACTTGGAGTAGTAATACATTTCGGTGGGCGATACCCGGCGCAGCAGTTTCGATTCGGCGACTTTATAGCCCCAGACTGGATAGCTTTCTACCTCTGAAAATAAGGTCGCAATACCGGACAGGCTCGTTTTCAGCGTGGTTGCGAGTTTCACGTGCATTAAACCCGGGGTTTCCTGGTGGTAAATTTTCACCCCGTCCTTTTCCTCTTTCAGTACCCAGCCCTGGGACGTTTGAGCAGTTAAGTCAGGCGTAAAAGCCGTCCATAGAACACAGGACAGGCCAATAGCGGAAAACAAAGAGGTAAGGGACATGGAAAATCAGTTGAAATGAAATGAACGTGGGAAGGATTAAAGGGGCATTTTTAATTCTTAATATATTCCAGATTAGCCGCCTGATAGCGGGTTTGGGGCAGCAAATTCCGCAGTCCTTTGATCGTCTCGCGCGGACCTACGTCGATGGCCATATTCACCACCCAGTCGGGAATATTCCCCCCCGGGTTGGAATGCAGATAGTACTCCACATAAAGCCAGCCCCCCGAACCGGGTACCAGGGTCCACTGCGTACGGGCTTCGGTGATGCGCACCACATCGGCAACGACCGGCACATAGTTCGGTACTGCCGTGCTGGTGGATATAATGCGATGCGTAGTCGGATCCTGACGCAAAGTAGTGTGCATGACCATGTCCCGATCGGCCAGGGGCCAGGGGAAATCGAGCCGGGAATAGTAAAACATCTCGGTATCGGAAACGCGTTTCAGCAAGCGGGCTTCCACCACTTTATAACCCCAGCTTGGGTAATTATCGACTTCCGATAACAGGTGAACCAGTCCGCTGAGGGTAGTTTTTAAAGACGTAACCAGTTTGATCTCTTGAATGTCATTCGTTTTTTTATAAAAAACCTGGACGTTATCCTTGTCATTTTTCAATTGCCAGCCGTCGTTTCCCTGGCTAAAACATGGTGTACTAAAGAGGCTTATAACTGTAAACAGTAAAAAAACGGGGCGGAGCTTATGCATATTGAATGTTGAAAAGTTTCATGTATCCCGAAAACGGGGTGTTTGGCAAAGGCGGTTGAAGAACGTACAGACCCTTTTATATGTTTCAAAACCGGTCTGCCAAAAGCATTTCAATAACAACTGATTAAAAATCAGTGCCAGATAACGGCCTTTGTCTGTCCTGAATGTACATAAGACCCTAAATGGAAGCACATGGTTGGCCGCGATCCGGTACTTTCGCCAAAGAAAAATATTAACCGGATATAAATGAAAAACCTGCTCCTTACTCTGCCGCTGGTATTGTTATGCAGCCTGACGTCTGTCTTTGCGCAATGTCCCGCCGGGCAGCTTTCCGTCCGCCTCGAAATTGATCCGGATCAGTATTTCATGGAAGAAAGCTGGCAATTGACCAACCTGGACGGCTCCGTCGTGTTCGCCAGCGATAGTTGTTTTAACGCAGACCTGGCCATTTTCAACTACTGCGTACCCGCCAATGGCTGCACCGTCTTCCGGATAAAAGACAGTTATGGCGACGGCATTACGCCCGACGGGTACTACAAGCTGTTCGCCAATGATTCCCTGATCCACGAAAATATCGGCGGCGATTATCATTTCGGAGAAAAAGTGTACTTCGGCTGTCCGCCCGGTACGTTCTGCGATGCCCCTTTCCCGGTCGATACCGGTGTGTGGACCACCCCGGCCGGCCTCGCGGAAATCTGGTATGCCTTCAGTCCCGCCGACACAGGCACTTACCAGATCAGCACCTGTTTTGCCGAAAATCTGTGCCCGACCAAGATCTGGCTGTACGATCAGTGTAATGGCATTACGCTGACCAGCAACGCGACCGGCGCGAACTTTTATGCCGAAAACGGTTGCCAGGAGGGCGCGCTGGCCAATGTATATCTCGCCGGCGGATCTACCTATTATATCCGCTTACGCTACGCCACGGACAACTGTTCGAATGCGCCCATTCATTTTTCCCTGCTCTACAACGGTCCCGTCATCGGCTGTACCGATCCGGCAGCCTGTAACTACAATCCGCTGGCTTCCGTGAGCGCAACCTGTATTTACCCGGGCAATCCGGAATGCACGAATGCGCCGGATCTGCTCGTACTGGAAGATGAACTGCGCAACTCCATGTACGTGGATGTACTGAACAATGGGGACGCCTGTCTGGTCAGTGAAGGCTGTATTAAAGGCACCGGTGCGCGTACCCTGGTCCGTTTTACGACCCATATTAAAAATATCGGCACTCAGGACTACTTCATCGGCTCGCCGCCTTTAAACCCCAACACCCCGTCCAATCAATTCGTGTGGGATGCCTGCCATAACCACTGGCATTACCGGGGCTATGCCGAGTATATCCTGTACAATGCCGCCGGTATGCGTTTACCCATCGGCAGTAAAAACGGTTTTTGCGTACTGGACCTGGAATGCAATGACGGCGGCAACGGTAAGTACACCTGCGGCAACATGGGCGTGACGGTCAACTGCGGCGATATATATGACGCCAGCCTGCCTTGTCAGTGGGTCGATATTACCGACCTGCCGGCAGATACATATACGCTGGTCGTCCGGGTGAACTGGGATAAAAGTCCCGACCAACTCGGCCGGATCGAAAAGAATTACGACAATAACTGGGCGCAGGGCTGTTTCCAGTTGAGTTATAATGGCGCCATGCCGAACGTTGAATTTCTGGAGAACAACTGCCCACAGTACGTCGATTGCCTGGGCGAAACTTTCGGGGAGGCGCAAATCGACTGCGAAGGCGTCTGCACCGGCACCGCGCTGCGTGGCGACTGGGACCACGATGCCCAGCGCAATACGGCCGACGTAGAGGCGTATTTAACGGCCGCATTATCTGCCGCCGCCGATGCCACCGATTGCCGTGATCTGTATGCGGACGCTCAGATCGACGTGTATGATGCGGCCCTTTTACAGGAGTGCAACCTCCATGCCGGCGACCCGAATTACTGGGGCGTACGGGTACCCTGCGATTTTCCGACCGGCTTTTTAGCTGCCGGCGATATAGTGCAGATATTCCCCGGTCTGCTGGACACGCTGGCCAAAACCTTCGACGTGCAAATGACCAATCCGTTCAACAGTTTGATCGGTTATGAATTTACGGTGAGTGGCGTACAGATCAGCAGTGTGGAAAATATGTCCCCCGATTTTGATGGACTTATTCAGTTTGATCCAGCTAAAGGCCGGATACTCGCCTTGTCGCCTGCCGAAAAAACGATCAAGAAACACTTTACACCCACTACTTTTTTGCGCATACATTACGAGGAATTAACCGCCATGCAGGCCTGTATTTCCGGAGTCGATGCCGTAGTGAACAGTAAATACCAACGCAGTAATGCGGCCGTGGGCCAACCCGCCTGCGTGAGTGCCAGCGGTACAAGCGCCACGCAAACGGTTACCAGAGAGGCATTTTCGGTCTGGGCCCAGCCCAATCCATTTCAGGAAAAAACCACGCTTTTTTACCCCAACCCCGACCGGGAACGAATGACCATTACCCTCTCCGATTTAAATGGAAAAATCGTCCGTTACTATCCGGACATTCGCACGGAATCGGTGACCTTCGAGCGCGGCGCCTTACCGCCCGGCATGTATGTTTACACCGTACAAAACGACCGGACGCGGGTGAGCGGAAAAGTAGTTGCCTGGTAACATAGAGCGTGTTCAGGATTTAGATTTTGGGCTGCAACCTTAGAAAATTGACCCATGACTTTTGCTGATAAAGTGCTGGCTTTCCTCCGCCAACTGGAATTTAACGATCCTTTGCCGGCGGGCATCCGTATGATGAATCCCTTTCGGGAAGACAAGCAGGTGCAGGCCATTGCCGGCAGTTTTTACCGAAAATTTTACGAAGATCAACAGCCGCGCCATTTGATCCTGGGCATTAATCCCGGACGCTTCGGCGGAGGGGTGACCGGCATCCCCTTCACCGACAGCAAACGGCTCGTCGAGCACTGCGGCATTCCTTATGCGGGCCGGCCCACCCATGAGCCCTCCTCGGTTTTTGTGTACGAGGTGATTGCCGCTTACGGTGGACCCGCCCGGTTTTACGCCGAATTCTACATCAACTCTATCTGTCCGCTGGGTTTTACGAAATTCGGGCCGGATGGGAAAGAAGTGAATTATAACTACTACGACAGCAAGCCGCTGCAAACCGCCGTGTACGATTTCATGCTCGCCAGTCTGCGGCAGCAAATCGATTTTGGGGTTAACCGGGATATTTGTTTTGTGCTGGGGCTGCGTAACGCCGGGTTTATTGAAAAAATAAACGCCGAACACGGGTTTTTCCAAAAGATCGTCCCGCTGGAACATCCGCGTTTCGTGATGCAGTACCAGGTGAAACGCAAGCAGGAATATATCGACAAGTATTTACTCGCCCTGAACCAGGCGCTATGAGTGCAACGCCCCCTTCCCCACTCCACCGGCTGACCGATCATCCGGGCATTGGCCTTGGTATTCAGTTATATATCAAACGGGATGACCAGGTGCACCCGACGATTGCGGGTAATAAATGGCGAAAACTGGAACCGGTTATCAACTTAATTCAGGATGGGGGATTTGCCGGCCTGCTCAGTTACGGCGGCCCCTTTTCCAATCATTTGCAGGCGGTCGCCGCTGCCGGAAAAACATACGGATTTCCAACGATAGGCATCGTACGCGGCTCTTCGGTGGATGTAAACAACCCGACTCTGGCGGATGCGCAGGCCAACGGTATGCAGTTGATTCCGGTGACGAAACAAGCCTATGATGGCCGAATCGGCGATTTGCAGGTGGAGATGCGGGTTCGTTTCCCAAACTACTACCACTTGCCGGAAGGTGGCGCCACGCATTTGGCTGCGGAAAACTGCCGGCGCATCAGTACCGAAATATTGACTCAACTGCCCGACGCGGAAAAGCAAAATCTGCTGGTCTGCGTGCCGGCCGGAACGGGTTGTACCGCCGCCGGCGTGATCGCCGGACTCGGGTCTGCCGGCAGCACCTGGATTTTTCCGGCCGTGAATTACGGTATGGATGAAGCAAGCGTGGGCGATTATTTGCCCGATTTTCCGCTAGCTTCACGCCCCGTTTTTCGTTTGGTACGCGACTACACTTTTGGCGGATTTGCCGTCCATGACCCGGCCTTGATCTCTTTGGTGCAGGATTTCCAGCACCGGCACGGGATTTTGCTGGATCCTATTTACACCGCTAAAATGATGTTCGGTCTTTTCGATTTACTGACTAAAAATGAGGTTGCTGCGAACACGACGATAGTGGCCCTACATACCGGCGGTTTGCAAGGCTGGGCTGGATTTCAGCAGCGCTTTGGCCCGCTCTTGTAACCCCGACTTTAGTCGGGAATTGTCCAGTATTTTTTCCCGACTAAAGTCGGGTTACAAAAGCGTTTTACAAATACGTTCTCCAATTTACATTACCATATTCAACCGTCAATTCGACCCTCCACTATGCGCAACAGCATCCTTTTTGCCCTCCTGGTGAGTGCCCTTTTTTCCTGCCAGAATAATTCCAAACCGGCGCCAACGACCACCGCGACCAACTTGCCGCCCCTGGATTCGCTGCTCCGCCAGTACCAGGAAGAGCGCCTCCCGCTGTATCCCCTGGAAGCCACCACGGCCGGCGATGAGCGTTATAATGACCTGCTGCCCCTTACCATTTCCCAGGCGTACCGGACGACCCTGCGGGCGTTTTACACAAAATACAAAACCCAGTTGCAGGCCTACGATCCGGCCAAACTCAACGACAACGAGCGGATGAGCTATAAAATCCTGCAATGGGAATGCGAAATCAACCTCAGCGATCTGGACTACCACAAGGAACTCCTGCCGATCAACCAGTTCGATTGCCTGCCCCTGCTGATTGGACAATACGCCGGCGGAACGAGTGCGCAACCCTTCAAAACGGTAAAAGACTACGATAACTGGCTGACCCGTATGGATGCTTTTACAGTTTGGTGCGACACCGCCATTGCGAATATGCGACGCGGCATGGCCGAAGGCTATGTGCTCCCCAAAGCATTGACCCTCAAGGTCATACCGCAAATGGAAGCTTTCGCCAAAGGCAATGTGGACAGCCATTTGTTCTATACGCCGGTAAAACAAATGCCCAAAGATTTTTCCGATGAAGAGCGCGGCCGGCTCACCCGCGCTTATGCCCACATGGTCGCCGACCAGATCATTCCGACTTTCCAGAAACTGCATACTTTTTTTGAAAAAGAATACCTGCCCGCCAGCCGGGAAAAAGTGGGTATTTCGGAGGTTCCCAATGGCGCCGCTTTTTATGCGCAGCAGATCAAACTGCAAACCACGACCAACATGACCGCCGAACAGATTTTCCAGTTAGGCGAAAGCGAAGTCAGCCGCCTGACCCAGGAAATGGAAAAGGTGAAACAACAGGTGGGATTCAAAGGCGACCTGAAGAGTTTTTTCAAACACGTACGGGAGAGGAAGGAACTTATGCCGTATACCAAACCGGAGCAGGTCATCCAGCATTTCAATGCTATTCACGACACCATGCGCCCGCAGTTGGCGCGCCTGTTCGACAAGACCCCCAAAACGCCCTTTGAAGTCCGCCGCACCGAAGCGTTCCGCGAAACCACCGCCAGCGCCGAGTATATACAGGGTTCGCTGGATGGCAAGCGCCCAGGTATTTTCTACGTGCCGGTGCCCAAAGTGCGCGCGTACAACACCTTCGCCGATGAAGACCTGTTCCTCCACGAAGCGATTCCGGGCCACCACTACCAGATCTCTATTCAACAGGAAAATACCAGCCTGCCCGATTTCCGCCGGACGCTGTGGTACAGCGCTTATGGTGAAGGCTGGGCCCTTTACTCAGAAGCACTGGGTACGGAATTGGGCCTGTTGAAAGATCCATATCAGTACTTCGGCATGCTGAGCGCAGAAATGCACCGCGCCATCCGCCTGGTAGTCGACTCGGGTATGCATACCAAAGGCTGGACCCGTGAGCAGGCTATTCAGTATTCCCTCGATCATGAAGCGGAACCGGAGGCCAGCATTATCGCCGAAATTGAACGGTACATTTCCTGGCCGGGACAGGCGCTCTCCTACAAAGTGGGCCAGCTCAAGATCCGGGAACTACGCGCCCGGGCGGAGCAGACGCTGGGCAGCAAGTTCGATATCCGCGAGTTCCACAATGAAGTGCTCGAAGACGGTTGCTTACCGCTGACCCTGCTGGAAGAGAAAATAAATGCCTGGATCGCGGCAAAAAAATAGAACTATGAACTATGAACTATGAACTATGTAGAGGACGCCTCGGCGTTCAATGCCCATTTGTCAAACGTCAAACTGTCCACCCATGAGAATATTATTTCTGCTCGCTTTTACCCTGGCCACGCTGGCCTGCAAACATCCGGCGGCCACCACGTCGACGCCCAACCTGCCGGGGGTCAATACCCTGCACACGCCGGACTGGGCCAAAAACGCTTCCATCTATGAAGTGAATATCCGTCAGTTTTCCAGGGAAGGCACCTTCAACGCCTTCGCCAAAGACCTGCCGCGCATCCGGAATCTGGGCGTGGACGTTTTATGGATCATGCCGATCTACCCGATCAGTGAGCAGAACCGCAAGTGCCATGACGATGCTAAAACGCCCTGTTACGGCTCCTACTACGCGCCTTTCGATTATGAAGCGGTGAATCCGGAGTTTGGCACGCTGGCCGATTTTAAACAAATGATTAACAGCGCCCATGCGCTTGGATTAAAAGTCATCCTGGATTTCGTGCCCAATCACACTGGCTGGGATTCCAAATGGATGCGCGAACATCCGGACTATTATAAAAAAGGGCCGGACGGTAAAATCACCGATCCCATTAATCCGGACGGTACCAAATGGGGCTGGACCGACGTAGCGCAACTCGACTACGACAATCCGAAACTGCGCGAAGCCTGGATGAAAGCGCATGAATACTGGATGAAAAACACCAACATCGATGGCTTTCGCGAAGACGTGGCCGGGGCCGTGCCGACTGATTACTGGGTACAATTGCGGCCAAGACTGGAGAAAATCCGGCCTGTTTTCATGCTGTCGGAAAATGAAGACAAAGCCAAGGAACAGTATGACGCTGCCTTTGAAATGAACTACGGCTGGACGCTGCACAGCACGCTGAAAGACGTAGCCAGCGGAAAGAAACCGGCGACCGCAGTTTATGAGTGGACCGAGGAGTACAAAAAACGTTACGGTACGCGGGGCTGGCAGATGAATTTCACACAAAACCACGACGAGAATTCCTGGAACGGTACCGAGCGGGAAAGTTTCGGCGACGGCGGCACTTGTTTCACCGCTCTATGTTTCACCATCGAAGGGATGGGCCTGATCTACAACGGCCAGGAAGCCAGTCTGAACAAACGACTGCTGTTTTTCAACAAAGATCAAATCGACTGGACGGGCAAATCGCGGGCAGATTTTTTCAAAAAACTGACCACCCTGAAACACGAAAACCATGCCCTCTGGAACGGCAAAAATGGCGGCCCCATCCAGAAAATAGAAACCTCCGACGATGCTAAGGTGTATGCTTTTACCCGGGAAAAAGACGACGATAAAGTGTTGTGTATCTTCAATTTATCCAAACAGCCCGCCGGCATAACCTGGGAAAGTACCGCTACCGACGGTAAATGGCGCAACGTCATGGACGACAACACCACCTTCGTCACCCTGAAAAAAGGCGAACGCAAAACCCTGCAGCCCTACGAATACCTGATTTACTCAAATAAATAACTATGAACTATGAACTATGAACTATGAACTATGAACTACGTAGATGTCCACCGTTCATAGTTCATAGTTCATAGTTTATAGTTCATACATCATAGTTCATAGTTCATAGTTAACGTACGTGCGCGGATCATGCCCGCGATTGCCTCCGCCCAGGCCGGCGAATCATTGAGGCTTTCGACCAGATCGAGGTGTTCGCCACCCCATTTCTGAAAATCTTCCTGGTATTCTTCCAGCACTTCGACCGTCGTTTCCAGGCAGTCGGAAGTAAAGGCCGGACAAAAAACGAGCATCCGTTTCACCCCTTTTTCCTTGGCCAGTTCCTCGATCACCTTTACGGTATAGGGCTTTATCCAGGGGTCATTACCCAGTCGCGATTGAAAACAGACGGTGTATTGATCCGCGCGCAAACCCATTTGCGCCACGATGGCGCGCGTGGTGGCATAACACTGTGCGGAATAGCATAACTGGTTGGTCGGCGTCAGGGTCTGACAGCAATCGGGGCTTTGCAGACAGTGGTTGAAGTCGTCGCCCTTGCGGATCTGGCGCTGCGGCAGTCCATGGTAGCTGAACAATATATGATCGTAACTGGCCAGATCGAATTTTCGGGCATTTTCCACGAACAGCGAAATCATCGGCTCCCAGGTGCTGTAGGCGCTGATAAAATCAACCGAAGGCACCAGTTGTTTAGTTGAAAAGACGCGCATCACCTCCTCGAATACGGAACCGGTGCTGGCGCTGGCATACTGCGGAAACAGAGGAAAAACCACCACTTTACTCACTTTCTGCGCCATTAAGCGGTCAATAGCGGATTCAATGGATGGGCTTTGATACCGCATGGCCAGTTCGACCACGTAGTCTTCTCCCAACTGGCTCTGCAACATAGCCGTCAGACGATTGCCGTTGAATTTAAGCGGGGAACCCTCCTCCGTCCAGAGCGACTGGTAAGCCTTGGCCGATTTACCCGAGCGGAAAGGGGCGATAATACCGCGGACCAGCAGGTTCCGGGCAATTGGGTTGATATCGATCACCCGGGGGTCGAGCAGGAACTGTTTCAAGTAACGGTACACGGCGGAACGCGTAGGCGCATCCGGGGTACCCAGGTTGACGATCAGGACGCCTGTTTTGGAAACTTGCTGGTTTAGATCATTCATATTGCATCTTTGAGTTTAATGACCAGCTTATCGCGTCGATAGCTGGAATAACGGCTTAATTCTGATTTAACCTGGATTAACCAGTTGACTTGTTTTCCCGGGTTCGCATACACTTCGTGGTCGTAACGATTTTGATACGCCTGCATTTCCTTGTAGTTTCGGTCGTATAACCGCCGTATTTCCTCATTCAGCGTCTGCGTACTGAAGGTCTGCTCCAGCAGGCTTTTCCGGAATTTACGGGCATAAATTTCCGCTATATCAAAATGTGCCTGTTCATGCCCCAGCACACGCAGCGAATCCGGCCGGTTTTTAAAATAGGACAGATTACGGGTGAAAACGGCTTTACTCTGCACCACGGCCTCTTTACTGGTCGGATGAATTTCCCAATACAGCGACACCGAAGAGGCCGTCACAGCTATAAAAGGCCGCCCCGCCGTATCTGCCTGAAAATCCGTTATTTTCAACCGTCGGCCTTCCTTCCAGGTCAGCGTTTTCAGGTGGGTATTCACATTGGTTAAGCGCAGGGCCGTCGCATCCAACCGGTGGTAAGGGCGACCAAGCCAGGGATCCAGCGTTTGCTCGTGGCGGTTGATTTTCAAAGCATTAGCGCCCCAGCTACGGGCAATAATTACCATAGTATCCAGGGCACTCGGGTAATCATAATCCTTTTTATTCAGCAGAATTTGTCCCAGGTTCTCGCGGTCGGCAACCGGCACCGTGTCGGTTGTTTCAAAAATAATAAAGTCCGCATCTGCCGTAACTGGCGAATAGGTCTTCCAGGCTTTGGTACTTATGCCGGGTGTACAAACGGATAAAAACAGTATAAAAAACCCGGCTAGACCCAGGCAGATCAAAATCCACTTCATGTACCAATGGTTTAAGCCACTTCAAACTGCAACTTGGCCAGACTGCTGTATGCGCCGTCTTCGCGGTTGGAAAGTTCTTCATGCGTTCCCTGTTCCACAATATGACCGCCTTCCAGCACGTAAATGCAGTCCACCTCCCGGATTGTGGCCAGGCGGTGCGCAATAATTATACTGGTACGGTTTTCCATCAGGTTATTGAGGGCGTCCTGCACCACGCGTTCCGACTCGGCATCCAGCGAGGACGTGGCTTCATCCAGCAGCAGTACGGAGGGATTACGCAAAATGGCCCGGGCAATAGCGATCCGCTGGCGTTGACCACCGGATAGTTTGATGCCGCGCTCCCCAACGATCGTTTCCAGGGCATCCGGGAAAGTGCGGATGAAATCCCAGGCATTGGCCTGGCGGGCGGCTTCGATGATCTCCTCGTCGGTGGCATCGGGTTTGCCGTATAAAATGTTCTCGCGGATGGTACCGCCAAAGAGAATTACTTCCTGGGGCACGATGGCGAAGTTCTGGCGATAAGACTCCAGTTCGTAGTTATAAATTTCCTGCCCGTCGATGGTGATCTCTCCGGCGGTGGGAAAATGGAATTGCAGCAGTAACTGCATAATGGTCGATTTTCCGGCGCCGCTCTGACCAACGATGGCCACTTTCTTGCCCGCCGGAATATTCAGGCTCACCCCTTTCAACACCTCCACGTCGGACCGGGTCGGATAAGAAAACTGCACGTTTTTAAAAGAAATATTGCCTTTAAAACGGCCCGCCGGCAAATCGCCGCGTTTGCGTTCTTCGTTCTCGGTCGGCGATTTCAGGATCTCGCGCAGACGTTCGGTCGCACCAATGGCGCCCACCAGTTCCGTATAAAAGTTGCCCAGACTGGCGATCGAAGCGCCGATAATGGCCGTGTAGGTGACGAAAGCGATCAGTTTGCCGGCGGTGAATTTACCCGGTGTATCGATGGGCAAACTGGCGTCCGTCTGCACCATATACATCCCGTAAAGGATCACGAAAAACAGTGCTCCGAACAACATGGTGATGATGAAAACGGCAAAAATGGCCCGACCCTGCGCGTACCGCATGCTCACGTCCACGACATCCGAATTGGAACGACCATACCGTTTGCTTTCAAAAAGTTCGTTGGTAAAGGCTTTTACGGCGTGAATACTCTGTAGTGTTTCATCCAGGATGGTGTTGGTTTCGGCTAATTTAGTCTGTCGTTCTTTGGAAAGCTTACGCACCCAGCGGCCAAAGAAAATGGCGCCGACCACAATAATGGGAAAAGTAGCCAGCATGACCAAAGCCAGGCGCGGCGACATGAACAGCAGTACGCCAATGCCCCCCACCAGAATAATGATCTGGCGCAGGAACTCAGCCAGCACAAAGTAAAAGGCATTGTATAGCTTTTCTACGTCGTTGGTCAGGCGGCTGACCAGTTCGCCGACGCGGCTTTTTTCGAAGAAAACGATGGGCAGCGCAATAATGCGTTTGTACAAAGCTACCCGAATGTCCGCCGTACCGCGCTCGCTGACCTGGGCGAACATCATGACCCGGATATAGGAAACTACTCCTTGAAACACCAGAATCCCGATCAGCCACATGCCGATTTTGGGTAAGTCCAGGTTGGTGATCAGGTTACTTTGGGCAACGTCCAGCGATTGACCGATAAGGCGGGGAAAGACCAGGAAAACGGAGCTGCCGAGGAATAGCAGCACCAGGCCGAAAATGAATTTCCAGCGGTAGGGATAAAAATATTCGAAAATTTTCAGGGCCTCGCGCAGGCTCTCGCGCGATATTTTGGGGCGGGGTGTATCTTTTTCTTCCATGGCGCAAAGGTCAGTTGCTAAACCGAGATTTTAGGTAAAGGTTGGGAGGGCGATCGAACGTAATTGCCCGTGTCGGTGTATCATGGCTTTTTTGTGACACGGTAAGTCATTACTACCTGTCATTCCCTTTTAAAATGGATTAATTTACCATGTCTTATGATCTCACACTCAGCTCACCCGCAGTCCGTTTTCCACCAGGCGCTCCGGCTGCAGCAACACTACGCTGCCGTCCTGTTGGGTCAAACCCAGCACCAGCACCTCGGAGAAGAAATTAGCAATTTGCTTGGGTGGAAAATTGACCACCGCGATAATTTGCCGGCCAAGCAGGTGCTCCGGCGCATACAATCCGGTGATTTGAGCGCTGCTCCGGCGTTCGCCTATTTCCGGTCCGAAGTCGATACGCAGTTGCCAGGCCGGCGAACGGGCATTGGGAAATTCCTTCACTTCGAGGATGGTACCAATGCGCATTTCGACCTGCTGAAAATCCGGGTAAGTAATCGTTGTCATGGTGCAAAAAAATAATTTTTCATTGATTGCGTGCAGGTTACGTATATTTAAGCGCTGAAACTACACTTACTGTTTGCAGTTACTACATTTGTCGCGCAGTACACGTTTTTTGTTTTTCTGTAGAAAACCAGCGCTTCGATTCCGATTATTGCACCAGTATATTTGCCATTTCAAAACGAATTAAGCCGAACATGAATTCAAGAACCCTCATCCTGGTCGTATTTGGCGTCTGGTGCGCAATTTGCTGGCGCTGGTATGTTTGCGGCATTAAAGAAAGCTGCGCGCCCGTTGCGGTTGCCACCACCCAGCCCATTACCGACCTGACGCCGATGGAAGCGGATTCCACCCTGGCCGATATTCAGGCTGCACAGCGGGCCGCCGCCGAAAAGCCGGTCATGAGCAGTTCCCGCAGTAATCCCAATGCCACCAAACTCAAAGCCATCGACCCGAACGACATCGAATCCGTACAAATGGAAGAAGTCGAAGACCGCGTGGTGATCCATTTCCCCTACAACTCTACCCGCCGCACCGACAGTGATGCGATCGACGCCTATTTATCCCGCCTGGCGACTTATCTAATTGCTTCGGGTGCAAAGGTCAGTATTAACGGCCACACTGATTTTGTGAGTGGTACGGAAAATAACCGCCGCCTCGGCCTGCAACGAGCTCAGGCCATTCGCAGTACGCTGATCAAAAAAGGCGTGAACAAACAACAAATCAGCATTAAGACCTACGGAGAAAGCAAACCCGTCGGCAGCAACGATACCCCGCAGGGCCGTTATATGAACCGCCGCGCCGAAGTCCGGGTAACGGATTAGTCAAAGGATTTACCATTCTGGTCTCGCACCTTATCATCAAACACTTCTACCTGAACAGTCTTCGCTATGTTCCAACAAAACGTCACCCTCAGCCCTGGTACGGGAACTTTTACCAGCCACACTTTCGAGATCCTCATTATGCTCCTGGGCGCTTTCCTGCTCGGCCTCTGGCTGGGCTGGGCTTTATGGAGCCGCTACCGCGAAATGGCGGATAAACTCCGGCTGGAAAACATGAGTAACCTGGCCGCCGCCGAAGCGCTGCGCACGGAACTCCTGACCGCCAAAACCCGCATCAGTGTGCTCGAAACAGATGCCACTAATTTCAATGCGCAACTCGCCAGCCTCAACCGCAATAACACCAATATGCGCGACCGGATCAGTGAACTGGAGAGCGAACTGACGGCTGCTTCCACCCATATCCGCCAACTGGAAACGGAACTCGGACTTTCCTATGACCCCGACACCGTCATTGCCGACGATCTGCCGCTGGAAATCATGGCCGATGAGTATCCGGTAGCGACCGAACCGGAAAACGTCATGGAAGCACCAACGTATGTACTGCCACCGGTCGAAGAAACACCCGTCGAAGAAGCGCCATCCATCCTGGATATTGAACCGCTGCCCATAGACCCGACCCCGCTGGAAACCAGACCCCGCGAAGTAACGGTAACGATTCCGGAAATGACTTTTAACGTGCCGATTGCTGAAATGGGCAGTATAAACGGCCATTCCGAACCTATAAATCTGAGCGTGCAACCAGAGCCGGAACCGGAAAATGCTACGGTGGTCGCCCCGCTCGGTACGTCCGACGACCTGACGGTCATTGAAGGCATTGGACCTAAAATTCAAATGCTGCTCAATCAGTACGGCATTTACACGTATCAGCAGTTGGCCGATACCGACGTATCCCGCCTGAAAGAAATCCTGGCTGCTACAGGTGGCCAGCTCGCGATGCACGATCCCGGCACCTGGCCTTCGCAGGCCAACCTGGCTGCCAATGGCCAGTGGGAAGCGCTGAAATCGATCCAGGGCTTTTTGAAAGGCGGCAAGAAACCATTGATTTAGTCCGCTTATTCCAATAAAAAAAGGGCAACTGGAGATCGGAAGATCGCTCGTTGCCCTTTTTATTTCGCAAAACTCAGGTATCGTTGTTCAAATCGGAAGGCCGACCATTCCGGGTCCAGGCCGCCAGAGCGGCCTGGCATTCCGGACATTCGTCCAGGTGGCGAAAAAATTCTCTCTCTTCGTTTTCCGTCATGTCCCCGGCATCCCTACGGTGAAAATCAGGTACCGTAACATGTTGACCAGAAATGTATTCAGCATTGTCTATTGGTTCCATCAGGTGTGTAAATTAGTGAATTAATGACGATTTGACCTTGAATGTACCTACTTTGTGCCTTGATGTTAATCAATTTTGGATTTAAATTGTCGTAAGGTTACCTTCAGTATGCCGGTGTTTAAGCAGGAGTACTCATCGTGGAAGTGAGAAAACTATTAACTGTTCAAATTTTAAATTTTACATTATCAATGGAAAGTAATGAGTCTGTAAAGATTTTTCACCGAAGGAAAAAACAAATTCTTGAAACCTGGATGAAGAACCAGTTAGCCAGTGATGCACTGCGGGAAGACCTGATGAGTAACGAAGAGCTATACAGACAGTCGGAAGAGGTGCTGAACGGTTTACTCAGCAGCCTGACCGAAAAAAACCTGGGTTCAGCCGAATCTCTTGATTTTGACCGGGTTAAAGAAGTCTTATCGGCTATTTCCATTGCCCGGGCACGGCGTGGTTTCTCTTCCCGCGAAATCGGCAACTACGTGTTCAGCCTGAAAAGAGCCCTGCTGGAAGTACTTGCCTCCGAAATGAAAGACCGGGAAGAATGGAGCCGGCAAAGCCAGGAAATTGGGAACATTATCGACAACCTGGGCATCCATTCCTTTGAGGTGTTCATTAAAGGCCGCGAAGAAGTCATTGCCCGCCAGGTGGATGAAATTTCGGAGATCTCCAACCCGGTCATGCGGGTCTGGACCGGCGTACTGGCTATCCCGATTATTGGTACGCTGGATAGTGCCCGTACCCAGGTCGTTATGGAAAGTCTGTTACAGCAAATTGTGGAAACAGAAAGCAGTATTGCCATTATTGATATTTCCGGCGTTCCAGCGGTGGACTCCTTAGTCGCCCAGCACCTGATAAAAACGGTGAGCGCGACCAGACTAATGGGCGCGGAATGTATTATCAGCGGTATACGTCCCGAAATTGCACAGACCATCGTCCACCTGGGCATCGATTTATCCCAGATTATTACCAAGTCGTCCCTCGCCAGCGCTATCAAAACTTCCTTCGATATGTTACAGATCGAAGTGGTCAAAAAACAGAAGAAACTGCTCTAAATATCACGTCATGGAAAAGATTCCAATTCTACGGATGGGGCGGTTCTTACTGGTCACTATTCAGGTGGACCTGTATGATCGCCTGGCGGAAAACCTGGAAGCCGACCTTATTCAAATGGTCAGCAAAACGAACGCCAGTGGCGTGCTTATTGATATATCTGCCGTATCCATCATTGATTCTTTTATGGGACGGATCATCGGCAACATTGCCATGATGTCGAAAATAATGGACGCAGAAACTATTGTGGTCGGTATGCAACCTGCCGTCGCTATTACCCTCATTGAACTGGGCCTGCCTCTGCAAGGTGTACACACCGCCCTGAATGTAGAAAAAGGGATGGAAACACTGCGGAGAAAACTCGCCCTACAAGACCCTATATCAGCTGATGACGATGATTTCCATGGGTGAGGATTCCATAGGCATTTATAAAGAGCTGGATGTCGTTCTTTTTCGTAATCGCTTAAAAGAATACGCGGTTAGGATCGGTATGGGCCTGGTAAACCAAACCAAATTAATTACTGCAGCCAGCGAACTGACCAGGAACATGCTCAAATACGCCGGGGGAGGCATGGCTACGATCGAAGTCGTCAACGAGGGTCTGCAAAACGGCATTCGGATCACTTTTACGGATGAAGGTCCGGGCATTGAGAATATTCCGCAGGCTATGCAGGATGGTTTTTCCACTGGCAAAAGCTTGGGCCTGGGCCTGCCCGGCGCTAAACGTTTGGTGAGTGAGTTCAGCATCGATTCGGAAGTGGGGAAAGGCACGACTATTAAAATTTTGAAATGGAAAAATGGGTAAAAACACTTTTACCAGCCACCGAATAGAAGACAGGAGTTATGTCGCCTTTGTTAAAAGGGAAATACATGAAAAGCTCATCCTGGAAAATTTCAAGACCTCAAAAATTGCGGAAATTGATATTCTCGTTGCCGAACTGACCTCTAATCTGATCAAACATGTGGGTAGCGGCGAGCTGTTATACCGGCTTTCCTGGCAGGAGGAACGACATGTTTTTGAAATTTTTTGCCTGGATAAAGGGGTTGGCATGAATGTGCCACAGATGATGCGCGACGGTATATCGACTACCAAAACCCTGGGGCAAGGCCTGGGCGCTATTCAACGTCTAAGTGATTTCTCACAGGTTTATTCTATACCCGGCTGGGGTACGGTGGTATATGCCAGGGTACTGTCGGTCAGTGATCCCATCTATCGTCCAGGCAAAGTTTTTTTTGAAGAAGCCGTCATTGAAGTCCCCAAGCTGGGAGAAATTGCTTGTGGGGATGGATATTCCATTAAAAAATCAGCAGAAGAAACCCACATTTTTTTGGGCGATGGTTTGGGGCATGGTATTTATGCCCAGGAAGCCGTGCAGGCGGCGATCAGGTCGTTCCAGCAGTGTACGGATGTTCAACCGGCAGACATACTACGCTGTATTCATAATGATGTAAAAAAAACCCGGGGACTTGTTGGGACAGTGGCGCGTTTACAACACACAAAAAAAAGTTGGCAAATATGTGGCGTCGGCAATATACATACCCGGGTTTATGAGGGTTTATCGTCCAAGATTTTCATGTCCTACAACGGCATTATCGGTCTGAATTTACCGAATACGCTCCATAACCATCCCATGGAAGTACAGCAAAATCAGTTTCTGATGATGGCTTCAGACGGATTGAGTACGCGCTGGGATTTAAATCGATATCCCACCATTTTCAAATCCAATACCGCCATTATTGCAGCAGCCCTGTACAAGGATTTTTGTCGGGGCCATGATGATGCTACAATTCTGGTTGGAAAAGTAACTCTCTGAGTGGATGAAGAATATTTTGACTATCAACCTGGGAAATGATATGGATTTAATTCATGCCCATAAAAGGGTCATGAAAATATCCGAATTGTCCGGGTTATCCCTGTCCGTACAAACCATATTTGCAACCGCAGTTTCTGAAATCGCCCGGGCTGCGATTGAAAAAGGCGAGGAAGCGAAGCTTAGCCTGGGGATCGAATTTCTGCGGGGTAATAAAAAACAGTTGCAGGCTATCGTATCCGACCGAAAGGATTTTTGCGATGCGAACTCCGAGTCCATTATTTATGCCCGCCGGCTGGCCGATAGCGTACTGATCGAACAGGTAAATGGCCGCACGCAGGTTACGCTTGGACATAGTATTCCACTGGCCGGCCTCATCACGGACCTGAAAATCCAATCGTTTATCGCCTATTTTGAAAATGAACGGCCGCTATCGCCCTATGATGAGTTGCGCCGGAAAAATATCCAGCTCGAAGAAATGGCTTTTCGGCTGCGCGAAAGTGAGAATAATTATACCCAGCTGACCAATTCCCTGCCGCTCATGATGTTTTCCGCAGAAAACTCCGGCAAAGTCATTTATACGAACAAATGGTTTCGGGATTTTCTGGGCTTCCATGTGAGCCAACTGAACGCTGTACAATGTCAGCCCTTTCTGCACCCCGAAGACTATGAAGATCTGTTCATGCGCTGGAATAAATCGAAAGATAATTTCGCGGCTTTTCACGGGCAAGTAAGGCTTAAAAATGTGGACTCCGGTCAATATATCTGGCATCTCATTTCCATCCTGCCGATCAAGACCGATATGGGGACAACTACCCAGTGGAATGGTTTTCTGGTGGACATTCATGCGCAGAAAATGATCGAGCAGACTTTAAAGGATAACTCCGAGTTAAAGGCCACCCAGCAGAAACTGGAGTACTATCAGGAGGACCTTAAAATCAAGATCGTCGCGCTTAATCAAAGTAATAACGACCTGGAACAGTTCGCTTCTATTGCCAGCCACGACCTGCAGGAGCCATTACGTAAGATCCGCATTTTTGTCAGCCTGCTACAGCAGGATATGGATAATCGCAGCCTGCTGGAAAAGCACTTTGTCAAAATAGATTCCGCCGCCGAACGGATGACCTTGCTAATCAAAGGGGTACTTGATTATTCGCGCATTACTAATCAGGCACTTCATTTTGAGCAAACGGACTTGAATGAAATCATCAAACAGTTGGAGAATGACTTTGAGGCGCTGATTCAACAAAAAGAAGCCGTTATACTCTATGCTAATCTGCCCACGGTGAATGGTCTACCGATACAATTGCACCAGCTCTTTAGTAACTTGCTGAGTAATGCTTTGAAGTTTACAGCGGTTAAACCAGTTATAACAATTTCTGCCTGGTTAGTTTCCGCACAGGAAGTAAGCAGCCGCCCGGAATTGAACCCGGATTACGCCTATGTTCAAGTAAATTTTCAGGATAATGGTATTGGCTTTGAGCAACAGTACAGCGAAAAGGTCTTTACGATTTTTCAACAGTTACATCACCGCCAGGCCTATGGAGGTACCGGTATTGGCCTGGCCCTTTGTAAAAAGATCGCCGAGCGGCACCACGGACTTATTACGGTCAACAGCCAGCCAGGTGAAGGCGCCAGCTTCCAGATTTATTTGCCCCTGAGTAACTAGCTTGGTTTAGAGGAGTTTAGGTAGTTAAGAGGGGTTTAGATTTGAGTGCATCGTGTTGATTTTCAGTGATGTACCCTTTTTTTTAAACCCCTCTAAACTACCTAAACCCCTCTAACCCAAGCTTATGAGACAGCTTCACACTAACTTCACATGCCGTCGCCGTCCAGTAAATTACCCAGACCGCCTAGTATACTGCCTTCCTCTTTACGTTTCACGGTGCTGTACTGCATAATGCGCGCTGCCAGACGGCTCACCGGCAGGGATTGCATCCAGACCGTACCGGGACCCCGCAACTGCGCGAAGAACATCCCTTCGCCGCCAAAAACCATGTTCCGTACGCCTTTGACAAACTGAATATCATAGTCCACCCGGTTGGTAAAAGCGACAATACAGCCAGTATCGACGCGCAGGGTTTCGCCAACCTGTAATTCGCGCTGTAGAATATAACCGCCGGCGTGTACGAAAGCCATGCCGTCGCCTTCCAGTTTTTGCATGATGAAACCTTCGCCGCCGAAGAGACCGGTACCAAGTTTACGCTGAAATTCTATACCGATCTGTACACCTTTTGCCGCGCATAAAAACGCGTCTTTCTGACAAACGATCTTATTGCCGAGTTGGCTTAGATCTAGGGCGACGATTTTGCCGGCATAGGGAGCGGCAAACGTAACTTTCTGCCTGCCAGCGCGCAGGGAGTTGGTGAAAGTCGTCATGAACAGGCTTTCCCCGGTCAGCAGACGTTTGCCGGCAGTCATTAATTTACCAAAAAATCCATCCTCGCGGTCGCTGCCATCGCCAAAAACGGTGGCCATCGTGACGCCTTCGTCCATGAACATAAAACTGCCGGATTCGGCGATCACGGTTTCCTGCGGATCGAGTTCGATCTCGACGCATTGCATTTCTTCGCCGTGAATGTGGTAATCAATTTCGTGGTTGCTGAGCATGTTTTGTTTGTATTTGTGGTTGGTAAAATCGGCCGCAAAAGTGCAAGGGGGCATCATGCAAGTGCGAATTTCCCGACGAGCGTCCGGAATTTTTGGCTGAAATACGCCTCAGACCGTTTTTCAATCCCACTTAAAATAAGCCCCCACACTAAAAGCGGGCTTTTCCGGCACATACTGCCCCCACGCCGCACCGGTTGCCGAGGCGCTCAAACCCCAGAAACGATGTACGGCGACCAGCGTTTTTACCCCAACAGCCCCCCATTGCTGATCGTTGACGTACAGGCCCGTCAGGACGTCCTGGGCTGGTAATGCCTGGGAGCCATTGGACAGGGAACCATTGTATTCCGTAAAACCGATCAGCCAGAAACGGCCGAGGTGATAGCCGGCTTCCAGGCCGGACTGCAGAAAAGCGCTGTAGTGATTACTGCGCCAGCCATAGCCGCTATATATAAAGCAGTATGCTTTGCGGAAACCGATGCCGGTACTGAGGATGGGAGCAATCGTCAGCGCATCGAAACCGGTACGTAAACCGGTCGGCGCCTGGTTTTTAGTAGCAGGTAATCCGATCCGTAGCGTACCTGTAAATGCTATACGTCCATACCCGATCTGATGGCGGAGCGCCAGTTGAACATTACCCAGTCCGGTGAGTGTACCGGGTGGAGCCGAAGGAACGTTAATTGGAGCACCTGGATTGATGTTGCCGCGCCGATTGGATACGAAAGGCAGGGTAATGACGGCCGTGGTACGCCGATTCAGGCCATATTCGCCGTAGAACTGCAGGCAGCGCTCCCTAACGGCGCGTTGCAGATCAATGGATTGGCCTGGATGATTATACAACTGTGTGTAAGCGGGAATGATCTGCCCGGCCGCCTGCACAAAGAAACCCGCCTTGCTGCGCACCCACGGACTTTGGCCTTGCGCCATCGTCCAGGAAAGCAGAAAAAGGCTTCCAAACAGCAGGAAGCGCAGCAGGTGGGTGGTAAAAACCGGCATTATGCAGGTTTGTATTCGCTGGTGATGGTTTGACGAACAACGCGCAGGAAGGTTTTTTCATCCACCATTAAGCGGACGACATTACCGTCGATCTTGGTGATGCGGCCGATAATACCGGCCGTGGTGACGACTTCCATCCCTTCTTTCAGGCTGTCGGCAAATTTCTGCTGTTCTTTCTGCCGGTTGATTTGCGGACGGAATATGAAGAAGTAGAAAACGATCAGGATCAGAAAAGGCAGTAATAATTGAAGATTGGCCATAACGCCGGAGGGTGCTTGAAGAAAAATGAAAGAATGATGTAACTGTACAATTCAAATGTACAAAAAGGCACCCTGCTGCCAAAGCAACAGGGTGCGCAAAAGTAGTTTTTTCAAAAGACCGCCGGGTAAGAACGGCTTTTAAATCTTAAACATCGTATCGTCGATGCCGGCATTGGCCTTGATTTCCTTGACCACAATTTTCACCGGGACCGGCAGTAAACCCGTCACATTTAAGGTATGGGGAATGAGCACGCCGTTCACCGGCTGATAATCGGCCATTTCGACCATCTGCATGGAAGGCTGACCGTCGGCGCCGACACCCGGGCTAACTTCGCGAACCTTTAAGCCGGATTTCATATCGTAGTACTCGGTCGTCTTTTTACCGTCGGGGCGTTCCACTTCCAGCACATAGGCATTTGCGCCGTTCACCTCTTCCGCGCCCTTGAGCATCAGTTTATATCCGCCGGTCCGATAGGCCGTTTCTTTGGAAAACATGGCCTGTTCCTTCATATCGTTCAGCTCCTGGCCTTCGACCGGCTGACTCTGGCCCATGGCGATTTGCGCGCCTTTCTGACCATCGTACACCTGTTTCGACATTGGATTACCGTTCATGGAAATTTCCACGGCGATGCGGTTGCCGCCTTTCTGGTAAGTTTTTACGGCAAACTGCGGACCGGGTGTTTTCATCTCGGAAGTGGTTTGTAAATCCTTGATGGTGGCAATTTTTGCGGGTCCGCCAATTGCGTCTACGTAGGCATTGATGATTTTATCGGCGGTCATATCTGCCGGCACGGCAATGGCGCTAACGGCTTTCAGCGGATTACCGAACACGTCGTAGTAGTTCACCATTCCATCGGCCGAGAACTGTTTAATACGATCCGCAACTTCTTCCTTATTACCCACGACCAGAATATGCGCACGTTCCGGACGGATATATTTCCGGGACATGGCCTGCACTTCTTCGGCGGTTACGGACTGCAGCACTTCCAGGTATTTTTCATAGTAATCAGCCGGCAGGCCGAAACGGGCAATGGTCAGTGCGAAATTTGCGACCGTACCGGGCTCTTCCAGGCTTTGAGAAAACTGGCCGGCCAGAACGTTTTTCACCACCTGTAACTCCGCTGCGGGCACCTTTTCGGTATGCAGGCGGTTCATTTCCTTGATAAATTCAATGATCGAACTATCCGTTACCGCATTACGGACGCTGGCTGTTCCATTGAATGAACCGACCAGAATGTCGGGGTTCAGGCTGCTGCGGGCGCCATAGGTCCAGCCGTGGCCTTCGCGCAGGTTGGCATTGACGCGGCTGTTGAAATAACCGCCGAGTACGGCATTAGCGACCCGGGCACGAATAACGTCGGCAGTACCGGGCTGCAGTTCCACCGGATAGGTAATGTTTATGACCGATTGTACGGCGCCGGGTTTGTTGACAAAATCAACCTGGGTTTTTTCCGGCGGGCGGGGCAGACCGGAATCGAATTTCGGCACGTCGCCGCGCTGCCATTTATTGAAATACTGCTTGGCATACTGCTCGGCCTTGTCGCGGGTAATATCGCCGGTGATGACGAGGTAGGAAATATTCGGTTTGAAATAAGTGCCGTAGTAACCCTTGATCTGTTCGAGATTGATTTTGGCCAACGTCGCGTCGGTCATCAGCTCGCCGTAAGGGTGATTTTTGCTGAAACGCACGACAGCTGCCACGTTAGCCGCAATAGAGTTTGCATCATCCTTTTGCTGGGCCAGGTTGCTTTCCTGACGGCGTTTGGACTTTTCGAGTTCTTCTGCCGGGAAGGCCGGGTTGATCAGCACATCCGACATCAGATCGAGCAGTTTACCGGAGTGTTTGCTCAGGCAGCTACCCGATACGCCATTTGCGTCGGAAGACAGGCTGGCGCCGATGAAGTCAATTTCCTGATCGATCTGCGCTTTCGTACGGGTTTTCGTACCTTTTGTCAGCAGCTCACCCATTAAAGTCACGTAACCGGCGGCGTCTTTTTCCAGGATCGGATCATTGTCGACGAAAACGCGGTAGGCCACTTTGGGCAGCTTGTGGTTTTCCACCACGATGACGGTCAGGCCATTATCGAGCTTAAACGTCTGGGCCTTACCGACCTGAATACGCGGGGCATCGCCGGCTTTAGGGGCTGCCAGGCGCACGTCGCCGGTAGGCAGGGGAATACGCGGCGCTTTACCTGTGGCCGAAACAACCGGTATGGTTTTATCGGTGCTGCTCATTTTGTCGCCCGATTTTGGCGTACAGGCGAACAGCAGCGCTATGGAAAATATGGTTAGACCAAGTATTTTTTTCATGTTATGCATTTGAATGTCAATGATTTATCTTGTTTTTTCGGGATAGAGGATGGTTATTGGTCAGACGACAAAAAGCCGACGAATCAATGGTTTACGGAGTTTTAGGCTTCGGCAGCCAATACAGCACGATGCGCGCGCTTTTATTAAAATAGGTGTTAGCCACCCGTTTCAGGTCTTCGCGGGTCACCTGGCGATAGCGATCCAGTTCGTTATTGATCAGATTCGCATCGCCGTAGTACATTTCATAGTTGGCCAGGCTTTCGGCAATACCGGCTACTTTATCGTTGGCGCTGACAAAGTCGTTCTCGACCTGGTTCTGTAGTTTCATCAGTTCCGTTTCAGAAACCAGGGTGGTCTGCACATCGGTGATCACGGCGTTCATGGACTGCTCCAACTCGGCGGGATTGACGCCCATATTGGCGATGGCGTAACAGATGTTGGCGCCCGGATCTTCCAGTTCCAGCGCGAACGAACCGGCGGCTACGGCCTTTTGTTGTTCATCCACGATCTGTTTGTTCATGCGGCTACTTTCGCCCTGGCTGAGCAGCATACCCAGCATTTTAACGGCATAAAAATCCTTGGTACCCTGGGCCGGAATGTGGTAACTGAAGATCACGGCAGGCAATTGCACGTTATCGTACACCGTATCGCGCACTTCCCCTTTCAGCGCCGGTTCCGCTATTTTCGGACGGAAAACGATACCCTGACCACGCGGAATGTCTTTGAAATAAGCATCGATCAACTGCTTGGTCTGCTCGATGTCGATGTCGCCGGCAATAGAGAGAATGGCATTGTCCGGGCGATAAAAAGAGTGATAGAAGTTGACATAGTCTTCCTCTTTGGCGGCGTCCAGGTGATCCATGCTACCGATCACGGAACTTTTATAAGGATGCACACGGAAGGTACGTTTCATGGTTTCCTCCAGCAAACGGCCATAAGGTTGATTATCAATGCGTTGGCGACGTTCTTCTTTGACTACCTGGCGCTGGGTTTCAATACCGACCTTTTCGACTTTTGCGTGCAGCATCCGCTCGCTTTCCAGCCACAGTCCGAGGGCGAGCTGGTTACTGGGCAGCACTTCATAATAATAGGTGCGGTCATACCAGGTGTTGGCGTTATTATAGCCCCCGGCGTTGTTGATATAATCATCAAATTCGCCGCGTTTGATGTTGTCCGACCCTTCAAAAAGCAGGTGCTCAAAAAAGTGGGCAAAGCCGGTCCGTTCGGGGTTTTCGTTTTTAGAACCCACGTGGTACATCACGGAAACGGCCACAATCGGCGTGGAATGGTCTTCGTGCAGTAGCACTTTCAAACCATTGGGCATATCATATTCGGTAAATTGAATATTCTGGCCAATGGCTGGAGACAGTAACCCGGCCAGGAGCAGGGTAAGCGAAAGAAATCGCTGCATAAACTGTTGATTTTAAGTGAAAAGGAAGTTTTTGTGTAAAACAGCCTACTGGGAGGCAGGTTGCCCGAAGGCGGCGCGAAATTGAAAAAAAAGTAGCGCTGAAAAGCAGGGTTTCGATGAAAACGCGGCAATGGCCGGTCAAGAACGAGCAATTTGCTCATGACGGACGAACTTTTCGGGGTTTAAAAACGAATGGGCAAGAGTCAACCGGCTGATTGCCCATTGTCCGTTGCCCATTTTTTTATATAGTTTTGAATAACGTCGGATTTTAAGACCTGACAATCAAGTATTCAAACCAGCAAACCTATTCAAACCACTCAAACTTGCCTACCTGCTTAAATCACTTTATCCGCGCAGCAGGAAGAAGCGAAAGCATCGGGTTTGGCTTTAAAAACGAACCCCATGCTCAAAATATAACCCATGGCTTCCTTGAGGGCCGTATTGCTCTCAAACGCCGGGTCGGTATTAATGTCGGCATGTACTTCCAGGGCGACGTCGTATTTATCGAGCAGTTCACACAGGGAATAAGCGACTTCCACGGAGCGGCCCACTTCGAGGATCATCCGTTCGCGGATACTCATCTTACGGGCATTTTTATCGTTGGAAATAAACATGAAACCGCCGCGTTTTTCGCGTAAAAACACAATAACCGAGGCAAAATGGACTTCATTGCCGATGACTTGTGAATCCGTACCAATACATACTTTCAAGCGGTAACCCTCGGCAATTTCGCGTTTAATCGTTTCCTCTACTGCCGTAAGCAATGGTTGCTCAATCCGTTGACCATTCAATTTTCTCCAGTGCATGAGATCTTGGTTTTGGTAAAAAATCTGACGAAGAGTAATATTTAAATTAGCCGATCACGCGGTGGCTTAAAATTTAGTAGCTCAAATATGCCATTATTCACCGGGATAGTTGCGTGCTTTGGCAAATTATTAACGATAACTTCAAACGCTGGCTACCGCCAAAAGTTCCCGGAATCGATCCGGCTTCGCTCTTCCTGCATGACAACAATACAATTTCTACGCCGCGTCAACACGCCGTGGCAAATGCGTCTATTTCTATTCCATAAGTTGCCGGCCGCCTGGTTCATGGGTATGGGCGTGCGTTCCTGTAGCCTTGAACAGGCCGTCGTGTCCCTGCCTTATAGCTGGCGGGCGCAAAATCCGTTCCGGTCCACCTATTTTGCCGCCCAGTGCGCAGCGGGTGAGCTAAGTACGGGCCTGCTATGCCTCACTCATTTACAGGAACAGCCGCCGGTTTCCATGCTGGTGACCCAGGTGGAAGCGCAATTTTTTAAAAAAGCGGATCAGACCTTACTATTTACCTGTACAGCCGGAGCGGAGGTGGCGGCACTCATTCAGCAGGTCGTCCAATCCGACGAGGCGCAAAGCCTGCGCATGGTCTCCGAAGGCCGGCTACCGGACGGCCAACTGGCTGCTGAAATCGGGATTACCTGGTCGTTCAAGGCAAAAAAGACCAGGGAATAAGTTATATTTGCCCAACCATTTTATCATTTGATCCGTCTTTCCCCACAATTGGTTTTGCCTTACGAACTTCACCCACTTGCTGCATGATTTTCGGTAAAAAACGCTATACGGAACAGGAAGTAGTCGATGGCTGTGCCGCCAACGACCGCCGCGCCCAGGAGGTGCTGTACCGGCGTTTTTTTCCGGAAATGTTACGCATGTGCCGGCGGTACACCAGGGATACGGATACGGCTATTGAAATTGTCAATGCCGGTTTTCTACGGGTTTTTCAGAAGATCCACACGTTCGCGTTCCGGGGAAGTCTGGAAGGCTGGGTTCGACGTTTGGTCTATCATAGTATGGCCGATCATTTCCGGCACAATGCCCGATACCTGCATTTTTTAGTGTTGGAAGAACGGGATGAAGCCGTACCCGAAAACAGCACCGATTCTTTTTACGAAGAGGATATTTTAAAAGCGGTGCGTACGCTGCCGCCTATGTCGCAGGAAGTGTTTCGCCTCTACGCCATCGAAGGATATTCCCACGCTGAAATATCGGCTACCCTGCAAATGAGCGAAGGCACTTCGAAATGGCATTTAAGTACCGCCCGGCAAAAACTGCGTGAATTACTCCAAAGACAGTGGGTCATCAGTAATGCCCTGTGAACATAAAGAATTGATAATCATTAGTGATAGTGGAGCAAAACATGAAAGAAAAAGAACACGAAAACATAACTGATCGGGGCTGGGCGGCCATGCAGCGCACCCTGGATCAAGAGATGCCGCGACGTCGCAGACGAGTCGCCGGCTGGTGGTGGTTAAGCGGTCTGCTGCTGTTACCGGTGCTCGGTGTAGCGGGTTTGCGCTGGTACCAGCAAACACAACAACTATCTGCTCCCGCTATACCATTGGCGCCTGCCGGGCCTGTGGCAAAACAGGAACACCCGCAGACTACCAACCGATCGGTTGAATTACCTGTTACCGCTGCGGAAAGTGCAGCCCCGAACGCTGTTGATCATCTGAACGCCAAGTCTCCGAACCCGACATCTGAAAGCCGCACGACCGGTTTATATGCCCCAGAAAATAATCGCTCCGCTGTTCAATGGGCTGAGTTAGAAAAATTTCAACCGGTCCAAAACCGGCGTGATTTTAATCGCCCGTTTAACATGGTGGCCATTTTACCGGATTCACCCACCGCTAATCAGCCGGAATCGGAACTGCAAGACCTATCAGCCGACTTGCTGGCTACCTTGCCTACTCCCTACCAAAACCTGGATCGGGAAGTTCCGGACGCCGTTATACCAATTTATCAGACACCTGCCGAGACGGAGATTCAAAAGGTAAAAAATGCATTTCCATTGACCCTGGGCGTGACTTTCGGGTTTAACACGGAGCGTATACCGCGAATAAATGGTGGTTTGATCGGCGTAACGGCTGATTGGCAGCCTCTGCGCCGTTGGGGATTGCGCAGTGGCGTGCAGTATGCGATGCAGAGTCTGGCCAGCGATGAATCTCTGGTCACGGTCATTACCGAAGATGCCTACGAAAAATCTTCCAGCCTGTCCCTGTTCGATCAATCCGGAAATTACGGTAATATCAGTTCTTTCTCCAGCATTAACACCAGCATTCTGGCTTCCGTTCGCCGTATTCACCGCATTGAAACGCCTTTATTGGCCTACTGGCAGCCCTTGCCGGCGTTCCGGGTGTATGCCGGCGCGGTGCTGAACTACACCTTCCTGGCCCAGACTTCCAACCGGATTTTTTCGGACAACCAGGTTTTTAAAGTGGTGAGCGGCCGCGATGAGATCAACCGCCTGGCGACCGAAAGACTGCAACGCTGGCAGGTGAAATGGCAGGCCGGACTGGGTTATCGACTCGGTCATAAGGTCGAACTTAACGCTTCCCTGCAGACTACCTTTCCGGAAATTTCCTTTAAAAAATCAGCGGAGGCACAGGCGGGCCTGAACGTGACAGATCCGCAAAACCGGCCACTCGTGCAAGTGCGTCAGTTGGGCGTCACATTGAGCGGAGTCGTGTTTTTCTAGGTTAAATCTCATCATTTCGGGCTATATTTGCCCGTTATGATACCGCCCAAACAAGTCCAGGAAATACTTGATGCCCTGCGTATTGAAGACGTGGTGGGAGAGTTCGTTACGCTGCGCAAACGTGGCGTAAACTTATTGGGTCTCTGCCCTTTCCACAACGAAAAGACGCCGTCCTTCAACGTCAACCCCACCCGCAACATCTTCAAATGTTTCGGCTGCGGAAAAGGCGGCGACGCGGTTACCTTCCTGATGGAACACGAGAAATTTACGTACCCCGACGCACTGCGCTGGCTGGCCCGTAAATACAATATAGAAGTCCAGGAAGTCGAACGCAGTCCGGAACAAATGGCCCTGATGCAGGTGGCCGATTCCCTGTATATCGTCAACGACTTCGGCCTGCAGCATTTCCAGCAGCAGCTTTTCGATACGGATGAGGGTAAGTCCGTTGCCCTCGCCTATTTCCGGCAGCGTGGGTTGCGCGAGGAAACCATCCGTATTTTCGGTCTTGGGTACGCGCCCGATCAGCGCGATCTGCTGGTACAACGGGCTAAAGCGGCCGGACATTCCCTCGAACTATTGAAAAAAACCGGCCTGTGCAGCCCCGATGGTACGCGGGATTTTTTCCGCGGCCGGGTGATGTTCGCCATCCATAATTTATCGGGTAAAGTGGCCGCTTTTGCCGGTCGGACCATGTCCACCGAAAAGACCGTTCCGAAGTACGTCAACAGTCCGGAGACGGAAATTTACGTCAAAAACCGGACGCTCTACGGCGCTTTTCAGGCGAAGAAAGCCATTCGGCAATTAGATCAATGCATCTTGGTCGAAGGGTATATGGACGTTATCTCCTTATTTCAGGCGGGTATTGAAAACGTGGTGGCTTCCAGCGGCACTTCGCTGACGGAAGGGCAGTTACAGCTGATTAAACGCAATACCGATAACCTGCAAATCCTCTATGACGGTGATCCGGCGGGGGTTAAAGCGGCTTTGCGCGGTCTGGACCTGGCGCTGGAGCAGGACATGAATGTGCGCATCACGCTGCTGCCTGATGGGGAAGATCCGGATAGTTACGTGCAGAAATTCGGCGGCGATGCGCTGACCGGGTTTATGGCCCGCGAATCCAAAGATTTTATCCTGTTCAAAACCCAGTTGCTGCTGGCCGAAACCAAAGGCGATCCGGTCAAAAAATCCGGCCTGATCAAGGATATAATGACCAGTATTTCCAAAATACCGGATCCGATCAAACGCAACGTTTATTTGCGGGAATGCGCCGCTTTGCTTGACGTTTCGGAGCAGGCCCTGATCAGCGAATCGAATAAGCTGATCACCACCGCTATCCGCAAACGCGATGAAAAAGTCGCCCGCAGTCCGGAAGCCGCCAGTGATTCGCCGGATAATGCACCCAACCCGGAGCAATTCGTGGAGGATCCCAGTTACCAGCGCATCCGGGAAAAGCCCCTGTTGCGGGGCGATGAATTCCAGGAGCGGGACATTGTGAGGCTGCTTATACAATTTGGCAGCTTCCCCATGCCCAAGGAAGAAATGACGGTGGGTGAATTTCTGCTGACCGATATCGAGGAATTGCTCGGCAATTTCGATAATCCGCTCTACGGTAAAATCGCTACCGAATGCCACGATCTGCTGGTGGAGGAAAAAACATTCGATCAGCACTATTTCATTCAGCATGAATCGCCGGAAGTATGCGAACTGGCCATTAACCTGCTGACCTCACCGCATGAATTTTCACCCAACTGGGAAGAAAAATGGAATTACCCACTCCAAAACCAACCGATGCCGGAATTGAATTTCCCGCTGGATGTCAAGCAGGCCCTCGATCGTTTTAAGTTGCGCAAAGTGGTGAAAATGTGTGAAGTAAATCTGGGCCGCGTGCGCGCTTCTTCCGAATCCGGCGATGCGGAAAGCATGATGCGCTACATGAAAATTCAACAGAAACTTTATGAAAAGCGCGACGACCTGGCCAAGCGGCTGGGGACAGTGGTGTTGCCGAAATAAAGGAGGCAGGGAGCAGGAGACAGGGGACAGTCAGGTCGTTCATAGTTCATAGTTTATAGTTCATAGTTCATAGTTCATAGTTAAACAATGTTACTGACCATTCTTGGAAATTCTGCCGGCGGCCCCTACCACGGGCGACCATTTACCGCGCAGGTTTTGCAGGTGGAGCAGCACTTATTTCTGATCGATTGCGGGGAAGGCACCCAGATGCAACTCTTTCACTGCGGGGTGCGTTTCGACCGTTGTAACCAGATCTTTATCAGTCATTTACATGGCGACCACGTATTCGGACTGATGGGCATTATTACCAACTGGTGTCTGAAAAAACGTACGGCGCCGCTACAGATTTTCTCTCCGCCGGGCGTCCGCGAACTCGTGGAAAGCACTTGCCGGGTTTGCCAGGTCCGCATCCCCTACCCGATCGAATTTGTCGAGGTCAATACCGAACGCTCCACCCGGGTTTTTGAGAATAATCAGGTGGAAGTCTGGACCGTACCGCTGGCCCATCGGGTTCCAACGACCGGCTGGTTGTTTCGCGAAAAGATCAAACTGCGGAACATGCGGGCGGATAAAATCGGGGAATACAGCCTTCATTATTCATTAATTCCCGGCATCAAAGCCGGTAACGACCTGCACCTGCCGGATGGCCGGGTCATCCCCAATGCGGAACTGACCACTCCCCCACCCGCTTCAAGGTCTTATGCGTATTGCAGCGATACGGCGCCTTCCGATTCAGTCGCGGAAGTGGTTCGACAGGTGGATCTACTATATCATGAGGCAACTTTCACCAGCGAACATACCGAAGAGGCCGCTATTTCCTGGCATTCTACGGCAGAACAAGCGGCTAGCATTGCTGCGCGGGCCCATGCCGGTCGTTTGCTCATCGGTCACTTTTCCGGGCGTTACAAGAATACGGAGCAGTTATTAGCCGAAGCGAAATGTATTTTTGAAAATACGGACATAGCGGAAGCGGGTATGTGTGTAGAGGTGTAGTTTAAAAAAATTTTTTAGTAAAGAAATTTTCGGCTGAGTAAATATTTGTACTGCTATTAAAGGTTAATATCCGGGAATAAAAATGACCCGTTAGGTGTTTAAACTGCTTGTATCTTGGCGCTCTATCCATTCTAACCAGCCATTATGTTATCAGACATTGACATTGCCCAGTTAGCCGTTCCCCGGCGTATTATGCCCCTTGCCGAAGAAAAACTCGGCATTCCTGATGAGGTCCTGGTGCCTTACGGACACTTTAAAGCCAAAGTTGATCTGGCCTATCTGGACCAGTTACCACCTAATCCCAACAGTAAACTCATCCTGGTCACGGCCATCAGTCCGACCCCGGCCGGCGAGGGCAAAACGACGGTGAGTATTGGCCTGGGCGACGGGCTTAGCCGAATCGGCAAAAAGACGATGATCTGTGTGCGCGAACCCAGCCTGGGTCCGGTGTTTGGCATGAAAGGCGGCGCGGCCGGTGGCGGTTATGCACAGGTGATTCCCATGGAGGACATTAACCTGCATTTCACCGGCGATTTCAGCGCTATTGCTTTGGCGAACAACCTGTTATCGGCCATGATCGATAATCATATACATCAGGGTAACGCGCTGGGCATCGACGTACGGCGCATTACCTGGAAACGGGTCTCGAGCATGAATGACCGCGCCCTGCGTAAAGTGGTGGTGGGTTTGGGCGGCTATGCCAACGGCTATCCGCGGGAAGATGGTTTCGATATTGTAGTGGCTTCCGAGGTGATGGCGATCTTATGTCTGGCCACTTCCCTGGCTGATTTGAAGGAACGCCTGGGCAACATTGTCTTCGGTTATACCCAGGATCGCCGCCCTTTGCGCGCCCGGGATTTAAACGCCCATGGCTCCATGACGGTCCTGATCAAGGATGCGATAAATCCCAACCTCGTGCAGACCCTGGAGCATACGCCGACCTTTATACATGGCGGTCCGTTTGCGAACATTGCCCATGGCTGCAACTCGGTGATCGCGACCAGCGCTGCACTCAAATTGGCGGACTATGTCGTAACGGAGGCCGGCTTTGGCGCGGATCTCGGCGCGGAAAAATTCATTGATATTAAATGCCGAAAGGCCGGACTGCAACCGGCGGCCGTGGTCATCGTCGCAACGTTACGCGCCCTGAAGTATCATGGTGGCGTGGATCTGAAAGAACTTGGTCAGGAGAACTTGACAGCCATAGAAAATGGTTTTGTCAATCTGGAACGGCATGTGCAGAACATCCGGCAAAACTTTGGTCTGCCCTGCGTGGTGGCGATCAACCATTTTACCTACGACACGGCTGCGGAAATCAAATTATTACAGGACAAACTAGCGCCTTATGGGGTACCCGCGGTCGTTTGCCGGCATTGGGCGGAAGGTGGACAGGGCGCCGAAGACCTGGCCCGGGCTGTGGTGGAAGCCACGGAGAACCAGCAGTCGGATTTTCACTTTTTGTATGGCGACGAGCTACCGTTGTGGGAAAAAATGAAGACCATTGCGACTAAAATGTACGGCGCCAGCGATATTACTGCCGACAGCGACGTACGCAACCGGATCCAGAAACTCCAGGAAGAATACGGTCATTACCCGGTCTGCGTGGCCAAAACCCAGTATTCTTTCTCGACCGATCCCAAGTTACGCGGCGCGCCTTCGGGGCACGTGGTGCACATTCGTGAGGTACGGTTATCTGCCGGCGCCGAGTTCATTTTGATGATCTGCGGAGATATAATGACGATGCCGGGTTTGCCCAAATTACCGGCCGCAGAAAAAATCGACGTGGACGGACAAGGGAAAATTGTCGGCTTGTTTTAAAGCTGAAACTTTGGTTCTTGGTTATCTTTATAGTACTACCGTTTAACCGAAACAGCTTTTCAGATTCAACATTCCCATGAAAAAACTCCTTTTCCTCCTCCTTTTGACGGTACAAGTGGCCCCCGCTGCTTTCTCCCAGCCCGCTAAACCGACCAGTCTGATCCAGGCAAAAACCGCCAACGGACTGCTCGAAGGGGTGGATGAATCCGGCCTGACCGCCTTCAAAGGCATTCCTTTCGCCACCCCGCCAGTGGGTGATCTGCGCTGGAAAGAACCGCAGCCCGTCAAGAACTGGCCGGGCATTCGCAAAGCCGATAAATTCGGACCGCGTGCCATGCAGCGGCCCATCTTTGGCGACATGAATTTCCGTTCGGATGGGGTCAGCGAGGACTGCCTCTACCTGAACGTCTGGACGCCCGCCCGCTCCACTGCGGATCGCCTGCCGGTGCTGGTGTACTTCTACGGTGGCGGTCTGATGGCCGGCGATGGCTCCGAACCACGTTATGACGGAGAAAGCCTGGCGCGCATGGGCATCGTGACGGTTACGGTCAACTACCGCCTGAACATTTTCGGTTTTATGGCCCACCCGGAACTCAGCAAAGAATCGCCGCATCAGGCTTCCGGCAACTACGGGTTGCTGGATCAGGCGGCCGCATTGCAATGGGTGCATAAAAACATCTCCGCTTTTGGCGGTGATCCGAAAAGAGTGACCATTGCCGGGGAATCGGCCGGTTCGATGTCCGTGAGCGCGCAGATGGTGAGCCCTTTATCCAAAAACCTGATTGCCGGAGCCATCGGTGAAAGCGGGTCGATCATGGGCACTCTTTCCGCCATTCCACTCGCCGAAGCCGAGCAGAACGGAGGGAAGTTCGCCGACCTGGCGGGCGCAAAATCACTGGCAGACTTACGGGCTTTATCTGCTGAAAAATTACTGGAAATCGGTGCCGGGCATGAATGGGAGCTCTTCCGGGTCAACCAGGACGGCTATTTTCTACCCCAGGCGGCCGCCAGCATTTTTGCCGCCGGACAACAGGCCCATGTGCCGCTGTTAGTGGGCTGGAATTCGGAAGAATCCAGTTATCGCGGCTTATTGGGCACGGATGCGCCGACAAAAGATAACTTTATCAAAGCCGTGCAGAAACTCTATGGGGAACAGGCTGGGAATATTTTAAAAGTCTACCACCCCAATACGGAGGCAGAAGTCGAACAGGCCGCTACCGACCTGGCCGGCGATCGTTTCATTGGATTCAGCACCTGGCGCTGGTCCGACCTGCAGGCCAAAACCGGTGGCAAGCCGGTTTACCGCTATTTATACGCCCGCCCACGCCCTGCTTTACGGGCTGAAATGGGCAATGTCGTTCCGGGTCTGGCCGGAGGCGTCATTCGCGATTCCACGGTTAAAAAGGCGCCGGCAGCCACTGGCGCGGTACACTCGGCGGAAATCGAGTATGCACTGGGTAATTTGCCGACTAACCGGGTGTTCGACTGGCAGCCGGAAGACTATAAGGTATCGGCGATCCTGATGACTTATTTCGCCAATTTTATAAAAACCGGTAACCCGAATGGATTGGGCGTACCAGACTGGCCGCCCGTAAAAAGTGGAGGCCCGGCCGCGGTCATGCACATTGATGTACGGACCCGGGCGGAGCTGGAACAGGGAAGGGAGCGCTATTTGCTCTTGGAAAGGCTGGTTAAAAAGTAAGGCTTTTACTGAAATAAACCCTTTGGAATAGCCGTAACGGGCAGTATCCGCACGTTCCGGTAAAATATCTCTGCGCCTTCCGACTGCAACTGGATTTTCCCTTTTGTCAGCGGCTCCGTACCCTTGCCTTTGGGGCGCCAGGAGTTATAGAGGGCCATGACCACCTTTCCATTGACCATAAACACGGCCGTATCACGATAAGCGTATAGATCGATGGTGTTCCATTGTCCGGCGGGCTTTTCGGCATCGGTCAGCCGCATGGCATGGCGTCCGTTGGGTGACTGCTCGGAGAAAGCCGCCATTTCACCCGCCGTATCATAGATCCAGTCTTTTTCGCCCTGTTTACGCACCGGCACATCAAATATCCCGCCGGCCACGCCCCAGTAATCCCCGCAGTCGCCTTCCTGAATCTGAAACTCCTGGGATTGCATCCAGAAACCCGCGTCGGCGCCATGCGGGCCATTCGCATGAAAGAGCACGCCGCTGTCCATTTTGGCATTTTCCTTCGGGTGGTATTTATTTTTACCCCATTTGAACTGCAACTGCAGGTGATAATTCTCATATTCCTGTACCGTGGAAATTCCCCCAAACTGCTCGCCGCTGATGTGCAAGGCCGGCAGGCCGTCTTCGGTGACCATGCTAAAAACCTGCTTCGGATCCTTATTTAAACCAATGGCTTCCACGCCTTTACGGTCTTCGCCGACCGCCGGAAACGGAGGCCCCAGGTAAGTATCCCAGCCGCTCAGGTCTTTACCATTGAGCAGGTAAGTCCACAACACTTTAGGCTCGTTCAACTCGATGAAATATCCGTCGGGATCGCTGATATAGATCTGCCAGGCGCCGTCGAAACGCTGCTGACGCAGGTAAGGCAGCCCTTTAAGTTTGAGGTAGGCTTCCACCGGATCGGCATCCGCAATGGTGAGGGAGAAATGCGCCAGGTTGGGATCATTATTCGTCACCGGGAACGTACGACCGGCCAGCAGGTGCAGTTCCTGTCCCGGCGCAATTTTGAACCACGAACGAATGGCTTTCAGGTTTTCCGGCACCGGAATCGGTTCCAGACCGATAATTTCCCGATAAAAACGGGCGCTGGCCTCCATGTCTTTCACCGCCAGGGCGACGTGGTTGTAACCGCTGACGGCAATTTGCCCGGAAAGACGGCCGGCAGAAAGCAGCCCGGCTATCAGGAATAAAAATGCTGAAAAATGCTTCATAACAAGTGGAGTGAAGTAGTATGGGCGTAAATGTAGCCGTTCGGTACTGGTTTGCAACTGATAAATTCAATTCTGCGTATTTTACCGCATGGCCCTGTTTATCTATTATTTTTTGCTGGTCATTTATGGGCTGGCTCTGCTGGTTTCGATTTATGAAATTGTACTGGAAGTATATGACGATCATTCAGTATTACGGGAAATTCAGCCATGCCGGCAGTTTTATCAGGAAAGTACAGCGGCATTTCGATCTGAAAATTATGTTATTAAAATTGATGAAAAAATATAAAGATTAGCTGCCGGCTGATTCGTTAAAGTCCGGCTTATAATAGGAAATTCGCCTGCGCATTTCGACCTTGTGTAGTCATTCCAGCCCCAACAGCCGCTAAGCTTCCATTGTACCCTAATTTCACATGAAATCAGCATTTCAAGCAGGATGAGGCATTTTTCGATTATTTGCCTGGCGCTCTTTTCTTTCAGTCAACCATCGCTTTTCGGTCAATCACTCCGGAACACGCCATATTATAACCCCGAGTCCATGATGGTACGTTCCAAATTAGCGGAAACGACTGCTGCCTCGATCCGGGCTAAATTTCAGGAACCGTCGGAATTCAGTAAAGAAGCCCAAAAAGCCTTTCAGGACCGTCGGGAAAACCTGGCGCAAGCAGTAGCCGCTGAAATTGATCGTACTGCTGTTCCGGACGACGTACTTTGGCCCTTTCTAAAACAAATACAGGCTGTTATTATAGCTGCGAACCCCCAATGTGCCGGCACAAAAATTATATTAACCGGTAATCCGCAACCGAATGCCTATTCCGTGGGCGATGGCACCATTGTCATATATACCGGTTTGCTGGCGGGCCTGGAAAATGAAGACCAACTTGCTTTTGTTCTCTGCCATGAAATGGCCCACTTTTTACTCGAACATGCTACAAATGGTCTTGTTAAGGAGATTAAAACTTATTATAGCAAAGAATTTAAAGATAAAGTAAAGGCAGCCAGTGCAGTCGAATTTAACCAGTACGAGCAACTGGAAAATATTTATAAAAGCACTATTTTTCATACCCGTTATCATCGCCGGGATCTGGAGCGACAGGCGGATTCGCTGGCCTATCGCATGTTTTTAAAAACGGATTATGCCCCCGTGCAGGCCCAGCGCCTGATGCAGATATTCGAGTATATCGATGAACCCTTACGCGACTCCGCGTTGCAGGTAGAAAACCATTTCGGCTGCAGCCTATATCCTTTTAAGTCACACTGGGTAGAAAAAGCCCAGGCCAGCGTATGGGGCGAAGCACAGACTTTGCAGAAGACCGCTGACCAGGTCCTGCGGGATTCGATGAGTACCCACCCGGACTGGCAAAACCGCCTGCTTTGGATCGATAATATGCTGCGTTCGACGGCGGATACTTTAAAACCGGCGCGTCCGGAAAGCCTGTACGCACCCATTAAACGCCTGAGTATTCTGGAAGCCGTTGACGCCTGGTTCGATGCAGAAAGGTATGACCGGACCCTATATTACGCGCTTCTTTATCAACAACAGTATCCGGACTGCGCTTACCTGCGGGAAATTCAAACGCTGTCGCTCAACGGTTTATATTTCCATGCCAAAGAGCATACCCTGGCCGATGTATTAGCCCAAAATTCGCCGGATTACCCCGATAAATACAATCAATTCCTGGATTTTCTTAATAACCTGCGACTGAAAGACCTGCTGGCCCTGGAGGAATGCAGCTGGCTGGCCTTGCCGGTAAAAACTTCGGAATACAGCCTGCTGGCAACTTACTGTCTGGCCATGGGCAAAGAAGATTCAAAGAATATGCAAGCGGCTAAAAAATATTACTTGTCTACTTATCCACGGGGGCGTTTCGTTGATTTTTTCAAGTAATTTCTATTTTTCTCATCTCAAATTAACTGTTATGCAACTTTCCAAATTCCTTTTACCCTTTTCCTTTTTACTCTTATTTTCTATTGGTTTGCAAAGCCAAACTTATTCCATAAGCGGTATTAAGTCTTTTTCATCCCGGGGAATAAAAGCCATTATGAATAACAAGGAAGTAGTCGGTTATGTACTGTTTTACAAAACGGACAAAGCCGATTCTAAAAATGACAATTACGGTTTCGATCTGCTGGATGAAAAACTGGCCAAGGTGAGCACAGTAAAAGTCGTCCTTCCACGTGATGCGGTGCTGTTACAACCCGTGTATAACGGTGAAGCGCTCGGACTCATGTTTTACAATCAATCGAAGGGGAATTACATATTTCGTTCTTACGACAAAAAACTAAAAGAAATAGGTTCGCTGATTACCGAAAAACCCATCAAATATGAAAGGGCGGCCCTCGACCAAATGGACAGCGATGCAGCTTCTTCTTTCTACGGCCTGCATCCGGTACCTGGCAAAGGATTTATTCGCGCCGGTTACGGAGAAGATAAAGACAAGTACCGCATTACGTTTTACGACAATAGTTTCAAAATGAAATGGTCTTATCAAACGCCGAACGAAAGTAAAGACTATGAAACTTTCCTGGTTTCCGATATTAATGAGCACTATGTTACCGGCGTTACCATGCGCCGCGATGGTTTAATGTCGCGCAAAATGGAATATTCACTGACTGTTTTTGATGTGGAAACGGGTAAGAAACTGCTGGATACTTCCGCGGAAAGTTCTAAGGAACAATTGTCCATTTCGGCTACTAATTTGCTGGAAGGTACTGACCAGATGGTACTACAGGGCGAATACTACGACCTGGATGATAAGCCGGGCGTCAGTAAAAGCAAGGGTTTTTACCTGAAAATTTACGACCTGAAAACCGCCAAAGAAGTCAGTGAAAAAAAGTTTTCCTGGGCGAAGGATATTGGAAAACTGTTCAATGCCAAAGGGAAGGAGAGTATTGAAGACAAATA
>JANPIN010000136.1:0-46511 GCA_031425035.1 Saprospirales bacterium
GAACTATGAACTATGAACTATGAACTATGAACTATGAACTATGAACTATGAACTATGAACTATGAACTATGAACTATGAACTATGAACTATGAAAATCAAAGTTTAATCCACATTAAAGATAACAAGGTACAACTTTTTTCCAGTTTATTTTCCAGTCATCTCAGGTGTTCCAACAGTTCATAGTTCATACTTAAATCACCCCCTTCGTCGTCGGCAGCACCCAGTTATTCGGATCGCGTTTAACGGCGGCTTTCACCGCTTTGGCAAAGGCTTTGAAAATGGCTTCGATCTTATGGTGTTCGTTCTGGCCTTCCGCACGGATGTTCAGGTTGCAGCGGGCGGCGTCGGAAAAGCTTTTGAAAAAGTGGAGGAACATTTCGGTGGGCATTTCACCGATGCGTTCCCGCTTAAAATCAGCGTCCCAGACCAGCCAGGGGCGGCCGCCGAAATCGAGGGCGACCTGGGCCAGCACGTCGTCCATAGGTAAGGTAAAACCGTAGCGCTCGATACCGCGTTTGTCGCCCAGAGCCAGGACAAAAGCTTCCCCCAGGGCCAGGGCGGTATCTTCAATGGTATGGTGTTCATCGATGTGCAGGTCGCCTTGGGCTTCGAGCTGTAGATCGAGCTGGCCGTGGCGGGCGAGTTGGTCCAGCATGTGATCGAAGAAGCCGAGGCCGGTCCGGATCTGGCTTTGGCCGCTGCCATCCAGATTCAGTTGAATGGTAATGTCGGTTTCTTTAGTGCTGCGCCGATGCTGTACCTGCCGCGGCGGCAAACGTAAGTGCTGGTAAATCGCTTCCCAGTCGCGGACGACCAACGTGTCCGTCGCCGTAGTATTCTCCGCATCGGGCTGGATCAAAATGCCTTTGGCGCCCAGATTTTTTGCCAGGTCCAGGTCGGTCTGGCGATCACCGATGACGTAGGAGTTGGCCAGGTCGGCCTCGCCGTTAAAGTAATCCGTCAGCATACCGATACCCGGTTTGCGGGTCGGTTTATTCTCCTGGGGCCAGGAACGGTCGATGTGTACCGCCTGAAAGTGCACACCTTCGTTGGCCAGCAGGTACATCATTTTTTCCTGGGCCGGCCAGAAATCGGTCTCCGGAAAAGCTTCCGTGCCCAGTCCATCCTGGTTGGTTACCAGCACGAGTGCGTAGTCCGTTTCGCGCGCCAGACGGGCCAGCGCAAAGATCACACCCGGCAGGAATTCCAGTTTTTCCAGGCTGTCGACCTGCTGGCTGGGTTGCGGCTCCTGGATGATGGTGCCGTCACGGTCAATAAAAAGGATTTTTTTCATGGGAAATGGTCACCAGAGACGTTGAATCGGATAGGCATCGAAAGCCTGGTCGTTACTGACTATGGGCATTTGCTCGGCAATGGCCTGCGAAATAATAAGGCGATCGAATGGATCGCGGTGATGGAGCGGGAGTTGACCATTGACAAGAATATGCTCGCGCCCTATATGGAGTGTTGAAAAATTATGCTCCAGTACTTTATCCGACTGCGTATCAACCAATAATTTCATTACATATAATCTTTAAAGTCTTCCAAAGGAGCATTAAAATCATCAGACATGGTGATTTTGGCCTTTATAAAACCCGCTTTCCGTGGCTTTTTCGCTTTTGGCTTAGCCGTAGATGTCTTCGGTTGCAAGACGATAATTACTTCATACTGGCCCTCCGGCACATTGGGCAACAAAATGCTGGGATTTTGAGCGGATATATAGGCTTCCGTGCTTACAGTGATCATAGTAGTGAATTTGATTCAAAGATAACATTTCCAATCAGTTTGAGGAAGGCGGCAAGTACCCAGGCAATTAACTTTACATCATAAAGCCCAATTTCCCCTAATCGTTCACTACCCTCCCGCATATTTTCCCAGCAGCGCCAGCAGGCGATCATTTTCCGCCACCGTTCCGACCGTAATGCGCAGACACTGTTCGCAATGGGCTTCCCGGCTGCGATTACGGACCACAATGCCGTTGGCGCAGAGATACTGGTAAATCCCGTCCGCGTTGCTCGTCCGAACCAGCAGGAAATTGGCATCGCTCGGGAAGACTTCCTGGATGCAGGGTAGTTTCGGAAGTTCCTGTTCCAGACGCGCCCGTTCCGCCAGCAACAGCGCCACTTTTTCCCGCACCTCGTCGCTGCGGTCGAGGGCCTCTTCGGCCAGGTGCAGGGTGGCCAATCCCAGGTTATACGGGTATTTAATTTTATTCAAAATACTGGTAATGAACTCATTGGCGAAGGCCATACCGACCCGCAATCCGGCCAGCCCCCAGGCTTTGGACAGCGTTTGCAGCACCACCAGATTGGGAAATTCATCCAGTCGCCGGGTCCAGGAAGGCTGGTTGGCGAAATCTATATAGGCCTCGTCCACCACCACCAGGCCGGGGAAAGTTCGCAGCATGTACAGTACAAAATCATCCGGCAGGCACTGGCCGGTAGGGTTATTGGGCGAACACAGGAACAGCAGCCTGGAATGCTCGTCGGTGGCGGCCCGGATCGCCGTTTCATCGGGGGAGAAATCAGCCCGCAGCGTAATTCGCCGGATCTCCGCACCGTGAATATTGGCCTGCACCGCGTACATGCCATAGGTGGGCGGCAAAAGCAGAATGTTGTCGCGGCCCGGCTCCACAAAAGCCCGCAGCAGTAGATCGATGGCCTCGTCGCTGCCGTTGCCGATAAACATCTGGCTGGTCCTCAGCTTTTTATGCGTGGCCAGTTTTGCCTTTAAAACCTGTTGCTGCGGATCGGGGTAACGCGAATAATCCGCATCGAGCGGACTGCCCAGACTGTTTTCATTGGCGTCCAGGAAGATCGCCGCTTCGCCGGTGAACTCGTCGCGGGCGGAGGTGTACGGACTTAAAGCCAAAATATTAGGCCGTACGAGTGGCGAAAGCCGGTCTATAGGATTGGGCATGAATAAGGTTATTAGGTGCAGCGGTTCGCCGGGTGAAGTAGCATACAACAACAGTTTTCTCAAATCAGGTTGCGCAAAACGAAAGTTTTTTTCATGCGCTGGCCGTCCCGCTCAATGAGCATCTTGATCTTTTTACCGGGTTTTTTTTGCAAAACCCGTTGCAGATCGGATAAACTCAGCAGGTTGGCCGTGCGCACACCGACGCGCAGGATCACGTCGCCTTCCCGGATGTCGGCTTGGGCAGCGGGGGAAACCGGCAGCACATTTTGTACGACAAAGGTGTTGAAAAACAGGCCGGAGGCAATAATGCTCAGGCCACTGCGGTCATAAGTGAAGTCTTTATGGTAGTTGCGGGCAGGTTTGAGCCACATTTTCGAGTACTGATAATCAATAATGACCTGAAAACGTTCCAGCACCGCATTGCCGATCAGGCCGTTGCGGTTGTTGAGGTGGTCCAGTTTCTGGGTCGTATCCAGCGTCTGGAAGTAGGTCACCACGTTATTCTGGGAAAACGGGCCCAGGTCGAAACTGCTGATTCGGCCGGTAAAGCCGTCCAGATAACCGCCCAGGCCCATACCGATGTTGCTGGGAATAGCATTCGCCGGCGGATGCACCAGCGGGTGGGTGTTGGCGAATAAAAGCAGGGGCAGCCCGGCGCCCGTATCCAGCAGGAGTTTTACCGGCGCGGTGGAATCGGCGCGCACCTGTAATAAAGTGTTCAGGTACAGCTTATTGCGAAATGATTCCATGGGTATTTCCACAAAACCGGACTCCCGGAGTTTGAAGGCCGCCCGGTCGTACAGCGTAATGACGCGGCTCTGGTAGTTGATCCGGATGATAAATTTTGAAAATATGCTGGCGGAAAGTATACCGTGGACCAGCACGCCCGCGTATTCCTCGAAGCGAAAGTAATCTTCCTGCAGCACCAGAACATCCTGCTTGGGCGCTACCGCCTTCCCCGGCACATCGAGGCGAATATTCCGCACGAGGTAAGCGATCACATCGGTTTTCAGGTCGGAACCGCTCACCCGGAACTGCCGTTCATAGGGTACGCGCAGGAGGTCGGTCACCTGGCGTTTGCTGAGAATGGTATGTTCGGCGCCGGTATCGAAAATAAATTTCAGCGGCAGCGCGCCGTTGAAATTCAGGGTAACAATGATGAAGTTATTGATGTACTCAAAGGGGATTTCGACCTGTTTTTGCCCGGAATACAAATAAAAACCACCCTGGGCCCGGCTGGTCATAGCCTGGGTCAGGGTAAAAAACAGGAGCAACGGCAGGAATTTACGCATGCTGCAGGTGGGTTCGTTTCACACGGCAATTTATCTCTTTCTACGTTTTTCCAGGCAAGCGCGTAATATTGAGTTTAATTTATAAGCCATGCTTACACTGCCTAAACGCCTGCTCGTCTGGACACCACCCCTCCTCTGGCTACTGTTCATCACTATTATTTCCGTCCTGCCCAGCGTACAACTGCCGAAATTCGACCTGTTCGCCACCGATAAACTGGGCCATGCGCTGGCATACGCCGGACTCACGGGCCTGCTACTCCTCACCCTCGCGCGGCTCCACGGACAGGCGCCCAGTTTGCGGCATAGCCTGCTGGTTTTTATTTTTGCCGCCGCTTACGGCGCCCTGATGGAGTTCGTACAAGGCACTTTTCTGCCCAACCGCGCTTTTGAATTTGACGATATGCTGGCCAATAGCTTCGGGGCCGCCGTGGGCTGGGCCGTTTTTCACCTGCTTTTTCGCCGACGCTATGCCCGCTAGCCCTTGCCTGTCTCCTAACTCCTGCCACCTGTCTCCTAACTTATGGCCCTCCTCCTTCCCTGCCGCAACTTCACCCCCCAATTCGGCCAGAACTGCTTTCTCGCTGAAAATGCCACCCTCATCGGCGACGTCACGCTGGGCGACGACTGCTCCGTCTGGTTCCAGGCCGTGGTGCGTGGCGACGTGAATTTTATCCGCATTGGTAATAAGGTGAACATTCAGGACGGCGCCATTCTGCACGGCACCTACCAGAAATGCGGCACCACCATTGGCAACAACGTGAGTATCGGACACCGGGCGCTGGTGCATGGCTGTACGCTGCACGATAATGTGCTGGTCGGTATGGGCGCCATCATTATGGACCAGGCCGTTGTAGAAGAAAATTGCCTGATTGCCGCCGGCGCGGTGGTGTTGGAGAATTTCGTCTGCGCCAGCGGTGGCGTATATGCCGGCGTACCTGCGAAAAGGGTAAAGGAACTGACCCCCGAGTTATTCAAAGGACAGATCGAGCGGATCGCGAACAATTACGTGATGTACGCGGGCTGGTTTAAATAGCTTACTGGAAATAAAGAGTATCCGTTTGAATACTGACGGTGTCCATATTACTTTTAATAGCTTGTATAGTAAATCGAATGGGTAATTCCGGGTGCTGCGGACGGCTAAAACTCCTTAGACGAAGTACATTAAAAGGATTCTGATCCAGGGGATAGCCGGTAACCGGGTAGTCGAGTTTGATGTTTGTCTCAAATTGACTGGCTTTAAATAATGAAGTCAGCGAGGCCGTAACGGGTAAGGTGTCATTATAAGCACGGTCGGCAAACACATTTAAAGTGGTAATCGGGAATTTTGGTCCCATATAGCCGTTAAAAGCACAATCGCAACCCAAAGCAGTCGGAATAAAATCAAACGTAAATTCCTTGGAAGGCTGGTTGGCTTCGGCTAAAAGACTGGTTTGAGCCGCTGAAATATCCAGGGTCAACACGGATTCCGCCCGGGGATCATTGGCAGCCACCGTCAGGGCTTTGTAGTCAAAAAAGGGGAAGTCAACATTGGGACAATCGCAGTTTGGGACAAAACCACAGGCAGCAGCATAGTGCAGTCCGATGTACAGGCTGAAAAGCAAAGCGATTTTACCGGTCTTATTGTTCATTGGTGTAGGGATTTATTAGTCGTGGACGGGAAAGTACAGCCATGACGTTCCCTGAACGCTACAGGTTGGGTTTAACCATTACTTATTTTCTCGCCACGTACAAACCCACCAGAATCACCGCCACACCGGCCACATCCATCGCGCCGATGGTCTCCCCATCAAAAATACCGATCACAATAGCCGTTACTGGTAATAAATAAGTAACCGACGTGGCGAAAATGGCGCTGGTACGCTGCAGCAACCACAGATAAACGATGGTGCCCAGCACGGTCCCGATGGCCGACAGATAAAACACGTAGCCCAGTCCCGACCAAATGGCCGGATTTTGCCAGGCGGCCGTCCAGGCACCCGAGACGAACAGGCCAACGATAAAAAAACCGCCGGTGACCATAAAAGCCGCCGAAGCAATGCCGGCCGGCGGCTGATCCCGCAGCCAGGTGTTCACCACGTTGGCGTTCAGGGCGTAACAGACCGTCGCCACCGCGCAAAGACCGGCGAAAAAAGCATTCCCGGAAACGTCGCTTTTAGCATTGAATAAAATCAGCATGGCCGCGCCAATCAGTCCCAGCGCCACCCCGATCACTTTACTGCGCGTAAAAGTCATTTTAAAAAAGCTGACGCCGATGATCAGCGTAAACAGCGGCGACAGCGAATTGAGCATGCCGGCCAGACTGCTGTTCACATGCTGCTGGGCAATGGCGAAGAGGAAATTCGGAATGGCCGAACCGCAAAAAGCGACGATGACCAATGATTTCCAGCGCCGCCAGTCGATTTTTGACCAGTAGGCCAGTGCAATGGGCACATACAGCAGGGTCGCTCCCACCATGCGCCACATGGCCATGTGCAGCGGCTCCAGGATCTGCACGGCGTGTTTGATAAAGTAAAAAGACGCGCCCCACATAATGGCCAGCAGAAAAAGTACGAGCCAATCGAGGGCGGAAGGTGGGCGCATATAAAACCGGAAAAGTGAGGGACAAAGAACGGGAAACATTCGGCAACGCAGCGGGCAGTAAAGCCTTTACCTGCCGGTTCAAAAAGTAGAAACCATCGAACTGCAGCGGTTTTAAACTTTCCAACAAAATCAAATAGGCCAACTCAAAATCTTTACCTAATCTTGCCCGGCTTCCTGCCTGCTTTGCCGGAACCAAATTCTGTAATCGCATTTTCACTACACTACTCTACTTATAGTTTTCATCTCGAATGAACATCAAAAAAAGCATTTTAACGCTGCCCCAAATTCTCAGTATGAATTTCGGGTTCCTGGGTTTGCAGTATAGTTTTGGCCTCCAGCAAGCCAACATGAGCCCGATTTACTCGTATCTCGGCGCCGAAGAAAGCAACCTGCCCCTCCTCTGGCTGGCCGGCCCGATGACCGGTTTGATCATTCAGCCCATCGTCGGCGCCATGAGCGACCGCACCCTGACCCGCTGGGGCCGGCGTACGCCCTACTTTTTTGTCGGGGCTATTTTCTGCAGCCTGGCCCTGTTCATCATGCCGTTCAGCAGCTCGGTCTGGATGGCCGCCAGCATCCTGTGGATCCTGGATGCCGCCAATAATATTACCCAGGAACCCTACCGCGCTTTTGTGAGCGATAAACTGGATAAAAGCCAGCACTCGATCGGTTTCCTGACTCAAAGCGCCTTCACCGGACTGGGCCAAACCCTCTCCTATCTCACGCCTTTCCTCCTGATCAACTTCCTGGCTTTCGGCGAAGCGGACAAGATCGGCCGCATTCCGACCACCACCCTGATCGCTTTTATCATCGGTGGCGTGGTGTCCATCACGTCCATCATGTGGACGCTGTACACCACCAAGGAAATTCCCTTGTCGGAAGCGGAGAAAGAAGCGATTAAACGCGCACCCAAAGGCCTGGGCGCGACTTTTTCCGAAATAGGCCAGGCCATCCGCGACATGCCGCTGACCATGAAACTCATGGGCCCGATGATGCTTTTCAGCTGGTACGCCATGTTTATTTACTGGCAGTACATCGCCAAATGCCTGTCCAAGTCTCTCTTCGACACCGTCGACGCTACCAGTCCTTTTTTCCGGAAAGCGGAACTCCTGACCGGCCCGCTGGGCGCTTTTTACAACACGGTCGCTTTCGTATCCGCCTTTGGCATGGCCTGGCTGGCCCGAAAATACGGCCCGAAATCCATCCACGGCATTTGCCTGCTGCTGGCGGGTATCAGTATGTTTTCTATTCCGTTTTTCAAAAATGAAAGCCTGCTTTATTTGCCGATGGTGGGTATTGGACTTTGCTGGGCGAGTATGATGGGCAATCCGTACATCATGCTGGCGGGCAGTATTCCGACGAACCGGACGGGCGTGTACATGGGTATTTTCAACATGTTCATCGTGCTGCCCATGCTCATTGAAACCTTCACGATCCCGATGTACTACAAAAGCTGGCTGGGCAATAACCCCGTGAACGCCCTGAAACTGGCCGGCGTGCTGATGATGCTGGCAGCCGTTTGTGTGTCTTTTATTAAGTATAACACCCATTCCGAAGCGGAGGTGCTGCGGGGCGGCGGGCACTAGTAACGCCGACTTCAGTCGGCATAATTCCACCTCACAAATGGATAAGCGGATGTTACCCGCTTCCCGGATTTAAAAATCCGTTTTAATCCGGCTAATCCGTTTCATCCGTTCAGCCATCCTACTACGTACTCGCTGGACGGGATAGTAGAACGGATGGAACGGATTAAAACGGATTAAAACGGATTTTTGGCCGTTAATGACTGGAGCCACCCACGAAAGTTCGGGGTGGCTCCAGTTATTATTATATCCGAACCGACTGAAGTCGGTGTTACAATCCGAAGGCCTTTTTAATATCTTCCACGGCATCCAGTTTTTCCCAGGTAAAAGTTTCCACTTCCACGGGTTTAGTCGAACCATTCAGGCCGATCTGCATGATTTTCTTTTCCGGCACCCGGCCGAAGTGACCATAAGCGGCGGTCTCCGAGAAAATAGGGTTTTTCAAACCATACCGGCGCACAATCGCCGCCGGGCGCAGGTCGAAGATCTCCGCCAGCCGCAGCGCGATGTCGCCATCACTCAGGCCTTCTACTTTACAGGTGCCGTAGGTATTCACGTATAAACCCACCGGTTTGGCCACGCCGATCGCATAAGCGACCTGTACCAGGCATTGGTCGCACAGACCGGCTGCCACCACGTTTTTCGCAATGTGGCGCGTCGCATAAGCCGCCGAGCGATCCACTTTGGATGGATCCTTGCCGGAGAAAGCACCGCCGCCGTGCGCGCCTTTACCACCGTAGGTATCCACGATGATTTTGCGGCCGGTGAGTCCCGTATCACCATGCGGTCCGCCGATTACGAACTTACCCGTTGGGTTAATGTGGTATACTACCGAGTCGGTAAAAAGCCGTTGCACCGCTTCGGGCAGCAGTTTTTTCACGCGGGGGATCAGCACCGCATGTACGTCCGTGCTGATCTGGGCCTGCATTTCCGCGTCGCTGTCGAAGTCATCGTGTTGGGTACTGATCACGATGGTATCAATTTTATTCGGCACGTGCTGGTCGGAATATTCGATCGTAACCTGACTTTTAGCATCGGGCCGCAGGTACTTCATTTCCTTACCTTCCTTGCGAATGGCTGCCAGTTCGCGCAGGATCAGGTGGGCCAGATCGAGCGCCAGCGGCATATAGTTCTCGGTCTCGTTGGTGGCGTAGCCGAACATCATGCCCTGATCGCCGGCGCCTTGTTCATTTTCGCTCTTCCCCACATCCACGCCCTGGGCAATGTCGGCGCTTTGCTCGTGGATAGCGCTCAGAATGCCGCAGGATTTATAGTCGAACTGATATTCCGCCTTCGTGTATCCAATACGTTCAATGGCCTTGCGGGCGGCCTCCTGTACATCTACATAGGCCGTAGAGCGCACTTCACCGGCTACGACGACGAGTCCCGTAGTCACCAGCGTTTCACAGGCGACTTTGGAATTGGGGTCCTGACGGAGAAATTCGTCGAGAATGGCATCGCTGATCTGATCGGCCACTTTGTCGGGATGCCCTTCGGATACGGATTCGGAGGTAAATAGATATGGCATTATGTTTTGTAGTTTAAATGGATAAAATGGCCCTTCAGCGGGCAAAAAGAGGCATTTTCAAGGCGGCGCAAAGGTAGATTTTCCCTTAGCAAAACGAAAGCGGAACGGCAGTTAAGTCGGAAAGCAGCATGGGCTATTTAAAAATCGAGCCGCAGCCGCAGGTTTATACGCCGGCCGGTCAGGTAGTTGGGCACGGCGTACTGGGTATTATCAATGGCTTTAATCCAGGTGTTGGAGGCCTTATTCGCCACTTTCAGCAGGTTGAACACTTCCAGGCTGGCCCAGGTGTTGCGGGTAAAACGTAAAATATGGTGCGGCCGGCTTTCGCGCCAGGCATCTTTCCAAAGTTGAAAACCAAAACCGATGTCGACCCGGTGATAGGGCGTAAAACGGTAGGGATTGCGGTAAACGACGTTATTGTCGGGAATACCGAAGGGCAGGCCGGTGCCCACCGTCAGGTTGAGGTGCATACGGATGTTCTTATTGGTGCGCAGATAGTCCTGAAAAAACGTACTGATCGTGAAAAAACGATCGGTCGGGCGCGGCACGTCGGCCACGTCATGCCCTTCACGGTCGCCCAGTTCGCGGGCTTTATGCTGCACCCCGTCGAGGTGTTCGCGGGTACGGAGGAAGGATAAATTGACCCAGCTTTCGGCGCCGGGCACAAATTCCCCGTTAAGCCGCACGTCGATGCCGGTCGCGTAACCAGCGGAGTTATTGACCCCCGCATAGCGCACCCGCACATTGTCCAGATCGTAGGAAACGAGGTCCCAGAGCGATTTATAAAACGCTTCGGCAATGAGACGCATTTTCACCGGGCGTTTGCGGCCCCACAGGAAATCATAGGTAAAACCGGCCACCACGTGCGCCGATTTCTGAGCGCGCAGGTCCGTGTTGACGACCCCGTTGGGCGCGCGCATTTCCCGGTAAAAAGCGGGTTGATAATATAAGCCGCCCGCCAGCCGGTAACTGAGGTCGCGTTTGGTATTCAAGGGTTTATATAAAAACTGCGCCCGCGGCGTAACGAAAGCCTCGTTGTTGAGCGACCAGTACTGACCGCGCACCCCGGCGATGACCTGGAACTCGCGCAGCCCCTCTTTCCGCCAGGTCCAGGTGTCCTGAAAAAAAGCGCTGAACCGGTCGCTTTGCAGGTTGTTGCGGGTTTTCAGCACCCGGCGCACCAGCAGTTGCGTGGTATCGTAGGGCAGGGAATACAGCGCCGAATCGAGCCGCTCCCACTCGTTGATGCGGTCGTCAATTTGTTCGTTCTGCCACTTGGCCGACCACTGCAAAAAATGGCTGCGGGTGAGTCCGGTTTCGCTGGCGTCGTTCTGCAGTTCGATGCCGCCTTTATACTCCACATTGCGCACGTCGGCGGTGAGGTTGTTGCGCACCCAGGTCTGCTGGGTACCCTCGCCGAGGATGTTCACGATCTCGCCGAATTCGCCGGAACCCAGATTTTCCTGAATTTCCCCCAGAATATAGTAACCTAAAATATCGAAACGCTCGTTTTCCTGGCTGCGCCAAACGGAGGACAATAGTTTGTGGTACAAAGGGTTGCGCTCCCGGGTCGGCAGGTAGGTCAACGAAACGCCGCCCATGGCCTGCTGAAAATCATCCACTTCCTGGCCGTCGAAAGCGGTGCGCAGTTGCAGGGCAAAATTCACCAGACCGAAGGCGCGTTGCAGGCTTTCCGGTTTAAAACCATAGGTCGAGCGGTTGTAATTACCGATCACGCCGACCTGCCAGTCGCGGCTGATGTCATAGGTTAAATAGGTTTGCACGTCGGTGAAATCAGGCACGTATTCGCCCTTCACGTCGAGGCTGCCGAGCAGCGTGCGGGTGGTTTTGTAGCGGGCGCCGGCGAGGTAACGAAAGGCCCGGTAACCGTCTTTTTTCGATTTTACGCTGCCTTCCACATGCGCCGAAGCCCCCAGGAAACTGCCGCTGACACTGGCCCGCAGGCTATCGGGGCGCTTGTATTTCACGTCCAGTACCGACGACATTTTATCGCCGTATTTAGACTGAAAACCACCCGAGGAAAAAGACAGATCGCGCACCAGATCGATGTTCGGGAAGGTCAGGCCTTCCTGCTGCCCGGCGCGGATCAGTTGGGGCCGGTAAATTTCAAAGTCATTGACGTACACCAGGTTTTCATCGTAGTTGCCGCCGCGTACCTGGTACTGCGAACTTAATTCGCCGCCGGTTCCTGTATTGGTTCCCAGCGCAATATGCGGCAGCACGCTTTCCAAGTTGCCCGTCGTACTGGGCAGCATTTTGAGTTCGCGGATGTTTTTTTCCCTGACCATGCCGCCATCGTCGAGGCGCCGCTCGGTGATCACGACTTCCAGGTTCGATTGCACCGGGGCCATCGCCAGGTCCAGACCATAACGTGCACCCGGGGCCAGGGGCAGCACACTGGCCGTGGTTTCCTTGTACGCCAGACGCCGGAATCCCAGCACCACCCGCTCGTTGACCGGCACCTGAATAGCGTAGTTGCCGCGCTCATCGGAGATGACGCCTTTACTCTGGCCCTTCACGAAAACCGTGACCAGCTCGATCGGCTGGTTGTCGGTGGCGTCGGTAATATGGCCGAAGACGGTGGCGGTGTTTTGGGCGCTCAACGTAGTGGCGAAGGCCAGAAAAAGCGGAAAAAGGACTCGTTTATATGGCGACATAGTAATGGCTAACGATTTTGGGTCTTTCACACGGTCGTCAGTCTGTCTCCAACGACCGCAGCGGAATCATTTATCACTTCCTCATTTTATCACTTCATTCCCTCAAGACCGGCTGTAGTTCGGCGATTCCCGGGTAATGATGATATTATGCGGGTGGCTCTCGGTCATACCGGCATTCGTAATGGTAACAAACTGGCCATTATCCTGCAATTCGGTGACCGTATTAGCGCCGCAGTAACCCATTCCGGCCCGCAGACCGCCGATATACTGCACCATGACTTCGGCTAACGTGCCTTTGTAGGGTACCCGGCCTTCGATGCCTTCCGGTACGAGTTTGCGAATATCGTCCTCTACGTCCTGGAAATAGCGGTCTTTCGAGCCGAGTTCCATGGCGGCGAGGCTGCCCATACCGCGGTAGGATTTGAATTTCCGGCCGTCGAAAATGATGGTTTCCCCGGGCGCTTCTTCCACACCGGCAAAAAGCGAGCCCGCCATGATCGTGCTGGCGCCGGCACACAGCGCTTTGACAATATCGCCGGTGTACCGAATACCGCCGTCGCCAATAATGGGTACGCCGGAACCGCGAATCGCCTTGGCTGCGTTGAAAATGGCCGATAACTGGGCGACGCCGACACCGGCCACGATCCGGGTGGTACAAATACTGCCCGGCCCGACGCCGACTTTCACGCCGTCCACACCGGCATCGACCAGCGCCTTCGCGCCTTCGCCGGTCGCCACGTTGCCGCCGATGATCTGCAGGTTGGGAAATTTATTTTTCAAATACCGGACCGCATCCAGCACCCCTTTGGAGTGGCCATGGGCGGTGTCCACGCAAATCACGTCGACGTCGACCGCAACAAGGGCGCTGACGCGTTCCTCCATATCGGAGGTTACGCCGACGGCCGCACCGACGACCAGCCGGCCCAGGTTGTCCTTGCAGGCCTGCGGGAAATTGGTGCCCTTTAGAATGTCTTTGTAGGTAATGAGGCCGATCAGCCGGTTGTTATTATCCACGACCGGCAGCTTTTCGATCTTCTGCGATTGCAGGATGTCGCGCGCCTGCTCCAGCGTGGTGCCCAGGGGCGCGGTGACCAGATTGCCCTTCGTCATCAGATCGCGGACCAGCAGGGTCATGTCTTTCTCAAAACGCAGGTCGCGGTTGGTCAGAATACCGACCAGTTGGCCCGCCTGGTCCGTGATCGGAATGCCGCCGATGCTGTACTGCCGCATCAAAGCCTGGGCTTCCGCCACGGTTGCTTCCGGATGCAGGGTCACCGGGTCCACGATCATACCGGCTTCCGAGCGTTTGACGGCGCGTACCTGATCGGCCTGATTGGCGATGGGCATGTTCTTGTGGATGATACCGATGCCGCCTTGCCGCGCAATGGCGATGGCCAGGTTCTTATCCGTCACGGTATCCATCGCTGCCGAAACAACGGGGACATTCAAACGGATTTTGCGGGTGAGTTGCGCAGATATATCTACTTCCCGCGGTAAAACTTCGCTGTAAGCGGGGACGAGCAGGACGTCGTCGAAAGTGAGGGACTCGCCGAGAAACTTGGATCCGGCGATCATGTTGTTCGTTTCCATGCGCAAAGGTCGGGAAACGGGTTGGAAAATTGGCGTGGTTGGGGTGGGGAAATTTTTTTGATCTTTTTTTGGGGCTTGACGGGCCAACAAAACTTGGAACTACTGCCGGTAATTTTCAGGATGTTTGGGCTGCAAAACGACCACTTTCTATGGGAAAAGCCTCCAGACTTATGCGCCTGGACACCCCTCTGCAAAGCCTGGAGCTGGATGAAATTGGCGCAGATCTCCGGTGAACACGCACACATAGCACGATGGTAACGCGGATTTGACCGATTGAAACGGATTTTCACGGATTTAAAATCCGTGAAAATCCGCCAAATCTGTTGTATCCGCGTTACCATCGTGCTACGTGTGCTTCACAAAATCCGGGATGGCTTCTCCTACACCCTCGACAACAACACCACATTTCTCGCCAGCACTTTTTTGCCTTGTTGTAAACTAACGGTATACACACCCGGCTTTTGATCCTGCAGGTCGATCTGTTCGCTGAACGTACCGGCAAACTGGCGCAGTACATTTTCATACACGATCCGACCGGCAGCATCGGTGATCCGCACGGTGGTGGGCACGGCTTCGGCTTCAAACTGCACATTCACCAGCCCATAGTTGGGGTTGGGGAATATATCCAGGGCCGTAACCTCCAGCGTGGCGTCCTCGAAAACGGCCGTTGGTGCAGCCGGCGGAGTGACCTTTACCGGCCCGGCCACCGTGTTTTTCGGGCAGCTCTTGAACGTAGCATTGACGTTGATCACCGATCCTCCGCGTAACACTTTCAGCCGGAAAGTATCGCCGGGCTGGTGTTTATCCCGTTCGCGGCTCAGTGCGTCATAGTCGTTGACCGGCTGATCGTCGAGGGCCAGGATAATGTCGCCGGGCTGCACGTTGCTTTCTTTGGCCGGCGTATTATCGATGACGCCGGTTACCCGCACGCCTTTTTCATCCATTCCGGCATCGGTGGTGTACACGCCGATAAATACGGCGCATGGATCGCGCTGTACGTTGAAAGAGACGGTTTTGCGGTCGCCGCTGAGGGTGACCAGGGCTTGCTGCATCTGTCCGTCGCGCAGGTAAGCCACCGGAACCGGATCGCCTGGTTTATGCGTAGCCAGGACGGCATGCAAAGTTTCCACGTCATTTAAGGTAGTGCCGTCGACGAGTGTCAGTATATCTCCCGACTGCAGGCCGGCCAGCGCCGCGCCTTTTCCGGGAATAACTTCGCCGATCTCCAGGCCCTCCTGTAGTTTGCTATCTTCTTTTTCATAAATACCTAAAATCGGCCGGCGTCCACTCGTTTCCAGGCGAACCTGCTCCTGCTCTTCCTGGCTACAGGATTTAAAACGGGCTTTGATGGTCATCGGACTGCCATTCCGCAGGACGTTCAGGGTGAATTCTTCACCTTGCTGGTGTTTATTCCGTTCCCGCAGCAGTTCGGGTTGGGTACTGACCGCTACATTGTCCAGCGATTGGATGACATCGCCGACTTGTACGCCATAGGTCGTAGCGGGGGTGTTATCCACGGTATACGTTACCCGCAAACCGCCGGATTCCGGGCTGGTGCCTACGCCAATAAAAACCCGGCAGGGAGTACGCTCATCGGAAAATGAGGTACTCTGCCAGGTCTGCTGCTGGCCGTTTTCAATTTTAGTAATCGTATGCGTGTGGACATTTTCATTGATGATCACCGTACCTGATGGGGTCTGGGCTTCCAGTAGCAGGCCACAAAAAACAAGGAGCGAAGTGCTTAAGATAAATTTCGTGTGCATAAGCGGAACGTTGAATGGTGAACGGTTAAAAATAAAAGAGACTCGGTATTTTTAAATACGTTGCATCAATGTATGGACTTTCCCCAGAAAGATAAAAAAAGGCCACGACCCTCCAAGGTGGAAAGTCGCAGCCTAATTTCTATTCCTTCATTGGTAGCAGGCAGCGCCTGTCTACACCGCGTTTTACATCTTTATAAACTTCGCAACCCGCATCTGGCCCGGCAGGGCGATGAAATACATACCGGCATCCAGCGTGGAAATATCGAAACGCCATTCATTCGTCCCGGCCAGCACCGCAGTTTTTTCCATGCGCACCAGGCCGCCAAGCTGATCATAAATATAAATGATCGCCGTCTCCTGGGCCTGGGCATCTGCCAGGCGTAAGTTAACGAAGGTCTCCGCCGGTACCGGGTACAGGGTTGCTACGGCATCCGTTCCCTGCAGGTTAAAGCGGTCTTCCGAAGGATCGTTATCCATTATGCCCGGGATCACCGTCACCGTCACCTGGTCGTCTTCCGAATTGGCGCCGTTACCCGGCGTGCTGTCCGGGTCGTTCTGGTTCGAGGTCATTATCTCAAAGAAGTTGTTCACGTTCGTACCACCAGCCAGGGAGAACAGCGACAGGTCGAGGCGGGCGGTATCACCGGCCTGCAAATAACCCACTTCCCAGATCTGGTTGAACAGGTTGTACTGGCCGCTATTCGTGGTATCGTTGGCGAAGACAAAATTCTGTGGCAGGCCCGCAGCAACGGTCACCCCGGCGGCGGCATCCGGACCACTGTTCACCAGTACCAGGTGATAGGTCACGACTTCGTAAATGCTGTAGTTCGTAGAATCGGTCGTGGCAAACAGCGACAGATCGGCGGTCACGCCACCCTGCGGTGGCTGCTCCTGGCCGGCCACCGTAGCCAGCGCCTCGTCATCTTCGTTTGGCGTCTGATCGGTATCATTGCCCGGCGTGCTGTCCGGATCGTCCTGCTCGGAGGTCAATACCTGGAAGAAGTTACTGACCGTAACGGAATCGGAGAGCGGGAACAGGACCAGATCCAGGCGGGCGGTGTCGCCGACTGCCAGGAATGGGATTTCCCAGCGCTGGAAGAACAGGTTGTACATCCCGTTCGCCGTGTTGCTGCTGGTGAACACAAAATCCTGCGGCAAACCGGCGCTGACCGTAATGCCGGCCGCGTCGTCCGGACCATTATTCACCAGGGTCAGGCGGAAATTCACATCCTGATACACCACATAACTGGTTACGTCGACCGTGGCATAGAGTTCCAGATCGGAACTATCCCCGCCGAGCGGCTGCACGGTATTCAAAATAGTCAGCAGCGCTTCGTCGTCTTCATCCGCCGTTTGCAGGGTATCGTTGCCCGGCGTGCTGTCCGGATCATCCTGGCCGGCTGTCAGCACCTGGAAGAAAATGGTCGTGCTCGTATCACTGACCAGCGGGAACAGACTGAGGTCCAGGCGGGCCGTATCACCGGCGGCCAGGTACGGAATGTCCCAGCGCTGGAAGAACAGGTTGTACACGCCGCTGGCCGTACCGGTCGAATCGCCGGCATACACAAAGCCTGTCGGCAGGGGCACGCTGACGGTAATGCTGTCTGCCGCATCGGGGCCGTTGTTTACCAGTACCAGGTGCAGGTCTACATTTTCATAAATGGTGAACGTCGTGTTGACCGAATCCAGGGTGACGTACAGTTCCAAATCGGCGTTATCACCGCCTTGCGGGGGTGGTGGCGGGCCAAAAATGGTGACCAGCGCCTCATCGTCTTCGTTCGGCGTTTGATCGGTATCATTGCCCGGCGTGCTGTCCGGATCGCCGGTTTCATCCACGGAACTGACCTGGAAGAAGTTCGTGACGGTGGAATCGACTTCGAGGGAGAACAGGACCAGCGTCAGGGTCGCTGAATCGCCGGGGCCCAGATCGCCGACGCTCCAGTTTTCGTCGAACAGGTTATAGGTCCCCTGCGTCACGGAGCTGGACGTAAAGACCAGGCCGTTCACCAGACCGGCGTCCACCACCACATTATGGGCCGTATCCTGGCCGGTATTGGCAACCGTGATGGTGTACGTTATATTGGAGTAAATGTTATAGTTCGTCGGGTTGGCCGATGCGGTCAGTTGCAGATCGATGCCCGCAGACGGCGGATTCACGACGGAATCGGCGACTATAGCGATCGCTTTAATCTGTACGCCCAGGCCCACACTGCCCACCAGCGCAGCAGCGCCGGTCGTCAGGTTGACCATGTACAAGCCGTCATTGTTACTGCCCAACGTGTTGGCGACCAGGAAGGCCACGTTCATCTGCGTGGTCTGGTCATAGACAATATCCAGATCGAAGGTGCGGTTGACCGTATCCAACGGAATACCGAGTGTGCCTACGGTGTTCAGGGTACCGTTGTTGGGCGGGTTTTGGGTGGTCAGAATGCCCAGGTTTTGATCGATGTTATATAAGGTGGTCGTGGTCGTACCGGAGAAACTATTGGTGTACGCCACGGCGCCGACCCCGGCGGTTGCGCTTTGGTTGACGTCGCCGGTAGCGAAGGTCAGGGGGCTATCCGTGGCGGCAACAACCCCGGTATCGGGATTCAGACGGAAATTACCGCCGTTACTGCCCGTCACCCGAATGCGGTCGGCTACCGGGTTGAAATCGAACCCGATGGTGCCCAGACCGGTACCCAGGTTGAACGTACCGCTACCTACTGCGGTCGCAGCGCCGGTCGTCCGGTTGATGGTATAAATCTGCGCCTGACCCGACGTGGTATCGTAGCCTATTCCGTATAAGACTCCGGTCGATGGGCGGAAGTCCAGCCCGCAAAGCATCTGGCCGGCCGTTATACCCGTAACGGGGACAATGGATTGGATTTGACCGGGCTGGTCGGAGTCGAAGGTGATCAGGCTGTTATTCGTCGTAACCGCATACACCAGATAACCGGTGATGGGGGAGGTAACCACCCCTGTCGTTTGTATGGCAATATACTGGACCGCAGGGCCATTACCAATCGGGCAGGTATTTACTGCGGTAACGGCGCCGGTCGTCAGATTCACGGTATACAACGTAGTACCGGTGCTCGAACTGTCATTGCGAATGAAATACGCCACGTTGGTCTGGGTTGCCGGATCGAAGAAAATATCCAAGTCGCTGGAGGTAGCGGTTGTTGTGAAAAGGGAGCCAATAGATCCGACGGTGTTCAGCGTACCGGCATTCGGCGGATTCTGGGTCGTTAATATGTTCAGGTTAAGGTCATAGTTATACAGGGTGGTGGTCCCGGATCCGGGGAAACTGTTCGTGTAAGCGACGGCGCCGATGGCAGCCGTATCCGCGGCATTGACGTCTGTTGTACCAAAAAGCAGGTTGGTATCGGTGGCGGCAATAGCGCCGGTCACCGGGTTCAGGCGATAGTTGGCGCCATTACTGCCGACTACCCGAATCCTGTCTACGGTCGGGTTGAAATCAAAGCTGATGTTGCCCATGCCAGGCTGCAGATTGATCTGCGCACCGACCGCCGTAGCCACACCGGTGGTCAGGTTAATCGTATACAGTTGGGCCACACCGGTAGAATCATTGTAGCCAATAGTGTATAACTGTCCGGTGTTGGGGCGGAAATCAAGTCCGGAAATGGTCTGGTCAGCGGCAATGCCGGTAATGGCAGTCGTAATTTGTACGGTACAGGGATCAGCGGCCGAAAATCTGATCAAATTGGTCCCGGAAACGCCATACAGCGTTTGTGCGACCAGGCTGGTCAATGAAAAGAGGGCCAGAAATAGTCCAAGCAGCGATATTCGCATGCAACGGGGTAGGATTGGGTTCATAAAACAACAATTTAAAATGGTGAACAATAATCAGGACTATGACTTCATTGCAGCTATTATTTCTATTGATCAGCCAATAGAGATCTACTGGTTAGCCAATGGCGAACCAACATCAGTTAGGGCATTTATGCAGGTTATAACTCAGCTTTACGGCAAAGGCAAAGCATAAAATCTAAATCCACCAAATTGCTCTTATACTGCAACGCTGAATGAGTAAATGAATGAAGGCAGTGTAGCCATATATATATATTCCAAGAATATCAGGCCACCAGCTGATCAGGCGTAATTTCTATAGGGGGCAGGAATTAAAAATACACTTGCCAAACAATATAAACACCAATAAGTTAAAATTTAATATATGTATAAATAATTATAAACAAATTTCTTGAATTTAGGGCTATGTTATTTGCTGCATGTAAAAAAACTGCAAACCAGCTTTGTATGAATGCCGGATAGCTACAAATAAAAAGCCCAAAACTGACATTTTTACCCCTTTTGTATATAATATTCTATATCTAACATGGGGCTGGATTACCCCATTTATGTTACTTAATATTTAAAATCAGCTTAGACAATCCTGTCGTTCAGCCGTCGTATTGTTAAAAAAGACTTTATGCGTTGGACATTATACATCATACTATACTCACCGTATGTGCTTCGTCCAACGTCATAACGTACAAACCTGGCTACAGGAAATTTAACTGGTGCCTGACGGCAGAACTAAACAGTAAATAGACCTTACGTTTATCCGATACCCGAAAACGTTCCTGGGCGACCTGTTGGGCGGGGGCGTTTTTGATTTTAGCGAATAGCTGGGTATAATACTTATAGGCCAGATACACGCCAAAACGGGCGCCCTTCGGCAGTCTGCGAATACCATCCAGCGCTGCATCGAAATCCAGCTTAATATCGTCCTCAATGCGGTGTTTATCTTCCATGGTAAACTGCTCGAAATCAACGCCGGGGAAGTACACACGACCCCGCTCATCGAAATCACTTTTTATATCACGCAGGAAATTAATTTTTTGAAAAGCCGCACCCAGACGGCGGGCCGGTGCTTTCAGTTCCTCGTACTGTGCTTTGTCATTTTCACAAAATACGCGCAGGCACATCAGCCCCACGACCTCGGCCGATCCGTATATGTATTCGTCATAGCCCGATGCGTCGTAGGCATCGCGGGTCAGGTCCATTTCCATGCTGCGCAGGAAAGCCTCGATCAGTTCGCGCTCGATGCCGTATTCATGCACCACGCGCTGAAAGGAATGCAACACCGGATTGAGGCTTATGCCTTCGTCGATGGCGCGGTAGGTATCCTCGCAGAACCGTTGCAGCAAGGCCTCCTTCGGGTAGTCATGGAAGGTATCGACGATTTCGTCGGCAAAACGGACAAAACCGTAAATGCCGTAGATAGGCGATCGGAAGCGGTGGTCAAACACGCGAATACCCAGCGAGAACGAAGTCGAATAACGCTGCGTAACCAGGCGGCTGCATTCCGCGCAGGTAGAATGAAAATGCTGCAATGGATTCATAATGCTGCTTTTTTAGCGGACAATTGCCCTTCTTTGTACTTCCTGGTTATTTCTTTGGCCACCACTTGTCCGCTGATGAGCGAGGGAGGTACCCCAGGGCCCGGAACGGTCAACTGCCCGGTATAATACAGGTTGTCGACGCGGTTATTTTTCAATTTTGGTTTCAAAAAAGCCGTTTGGAGCAGCGTATTGGCCAGCCCGTAGGCATTGCCTTTGAAGGCGTGGTAGTCGCTGATAAAATCAGCATGGGCATAGGCGCGCTTATATACCACGGCGGAGCGGATTTCCTGGCCCGTCAGGCGTTCCAGGCGCTCCATAGTTACGTTGTAATAATGCTCCCGGATTTCGGGCGTGTCCTCCAGACCGGGCGCTACGGGAATCAGCAAAAACAGGTTTTCGTTACCGGCCGGCGCTACGGTCGGGTCGGTTTTCGAGGGCATGCTCACGTAAAACAGGGGCTTGGTGGGCCACTGCGGCGTCTCGTAAATTTCCTCGCCGTGGCGAACAAAATCTTCGTCAAAGAACAGATTATGGTGTTCCAGATTTTGCAGCCGCTTATTGACGCCCAGGTAAAAAAGCAGGGAGGAAGGCGCCATAGTCCGCGACTGCCAGTATTTATCGGAATAATTGCGGTTTTTCGGCGCCAGCAACTGGCTGTCCACGTGGTGATAATCGGCGCCGCCCACCACCACGTCGGCGGCAAATTCCTGCCCGGATTTGGTCAGCACTTTGGTGGCGTGGCCATTGGGTACGTATATCTCCGTCACTTCCTGTTCCAGCTCGATCCGGACGCCCAGTTCTTTCGCCAGATCGACCATGGCCTCCACGATTTTATACATGCCGCCCTGCGGATACCAGGTGCCGAGCGCCATGTCGGCATAGTTCATCAGGCTGTACATAGCCGGCGTTTTTTGCGGCGTAGCGCCCAGAAATAACACCGGAAACTCCAGGAGCTGAATTAATTTTTCATTTTTAAACAAACTTCTTACGTGTTTCGATAACGAGCTGAACATTTGCAGACGAAACATGCTGGCCACGATCCGCCAGTCGGCAAACTCGAGTATACCCTGACTGGGTTTATGCACAAATTCGTTCATGCCCACCCGGTACTTATAAGCCGCTTCGGACAGGAACCTGCGTAAATTCGGCGTACTGCCCGGCTCGTAAAACTCGAACATGGCCTCCAGTTCGGTCATATTGGCCGGTACCTGCATGCAGTCATGCGGACCAAACCAGACCACATAAGAGGGGTCCAAACGCTCTAACTGGTAGTAATCACCCACTTTTTTGCCAAAACGTGCGAAAAACTGCTCAAACACATCCGGCATCCAATACCAGGATGGACCCATATCGAACACGAACCCATCCGCTTTAAATTGCCGGGCCCGACCACCTGGCACGCTATTTTTCTCCAGCACCGTCACTTCGAATCCATCCGCCGCCAGATTACACGCGGCAGACAAGCCGGCAAATCCAGAACCAATGACCACTACTTTTTTGCCCATTTACGGCTTGATTTTATATTTTAGATGACGGCAAAAACGCCTGATGGTGCATTTTGTTTAAACTTTACCCGCTCAAAGTTAAACAAAGTACACACAAACTGTACATATACGCTAAATCCAGGGGTGGACGTTCTTAACGAAATTGTAACTTCGCTCCCGATATTGACAAAAATGGACATTTATAAGCGTAAATCCTATTGGAAATGGTACCTGGCCGCTGCCGGGATATTCATCATTATCGTTTCCCTGCTGTACACCAAATACATCGCTGACCGGCTGGCAGAACGGGAGAACCAGCAAGCGCAGCAATACGTGGAAGCGCAACGTTTGCTGGGCAGGAACGAGACGGATACCATGCAGTTTTTTCATTGCGACATGACTTTTCCGCTCAAGATCGTGCAGGACAACACCACCGTGCCGATTCTGCTGCTCAATAAATCAGGTCAGATCGAGGACTGGCGCAATGTAGGCGAAGATACACTGGGCCGCATCGATTCCGCGCAATTGCGTGTGGTTTATCGCCGCATGATTGCCGCCGGCGCCGACACTATCCACGTCTCGCAGTCGACCGACATTGAAAAATACGTCATTTACACCCATTCCCGGCTGCTCGATTTGCTGCGCTGGTACCCCTATATCCAGCTTTTCCTGATCGCCGTATTCATTGCCTTCGGCTATCTGGGTTTTAATGCCTCCCGCCGCGCCGAAGAAAACCAGGTCTGGCTGGGCATGGCCAAAGAGACGGCGCACCAGCTCGGCACGCCCATCACGGCCATCCTGGGCTGGGTGGAAACCCTGAAAGCCCTGAATGAAAACAGCGCCGAAAACCAGGATATGCTGGACGAACTGCGCAACGACGTTACCCGCCTCGAGCTGGTGGCCGACCGTTTTTCGAAAATCGGCGCCAAACCCGAACTGGAACCGGTCAACCTCTACGAACAACTCGAAAAATGCCGGGTGTATATGCAGCGCCGGGCGCCCCGTAAGGTGGAATTTAATTTTCCGAATCCCTTCGAGCATGATCCGCTCTGGGTGGGCCTCAACGTGCCGCTCTTCGACTGGGTGATCGAAAATCTACTGCGCAACGCGATCGACGCTATGGAAAACGGCGTGGGCAAAATCAGCGCCGAAGTCTATGTCGATGGCCCCTACGCCTGTGTGGACGTGACGGATACCGGCAAAGGTATTCCGCATAACCGCTTCAAAACCGTGTTCAAACCGGGTTATTCCACCAAGACCCGCGGCTGGGGACTGGGGCTTTCACTCTCCAAACGTATTGTCGATCAATACCATAGCGGCAAGATCCTGGTCAAAAAATCGGAGCCCGGCCTCGGCACGACTTTTACGGTTAAAATACCGCTCGTATAAAGGGATGAAGGGATTGGTGCTGCGCCATGTATCCTTTTTATACCCTGATGAAACCGTTACACATGACTGCCACTACTATGCGTACTACTTTTCTGGCTATTCTGTTTGTCTCGCCGTTCCTGCTGACGGCCCAATCGAAACTTCAGCAAATTGGTCATCTATCCTATGCCCCATTATCCCTGTCCGGCTGCTGGCACCATGTGGACAGTACCGGCGGCGAATGGGCGCTGGTGGGTACCAGTGCCGGACTCAGCCTGGTCGATTTAAACGTGCCCAGTCAGCCGGTAGAACGCTTCACTGTGCCGGGCCTCACCAATAACTGGCGCGAGGTAACGACCTGGAATGGATTTGCCTACGTCGGATCGGAAGCCGCCGGCAGCGGCATTACAATTGTCGATCTGCGTTCTTTGCCGGACACCATTTACTGGCAGGTATGGACCGGCGACGGCGGTTATGCCAACAAGGTCAACCGCAGCCATACCGTTAAGGCAGATGCCGGCTATTTATACATATTCGGGGGCGGCGATATTACCAACGGCGCCGTCATTGCGGACCTGGTTAATCCGTGGAATCCGCATATTGTGGGTAAATACAGCCTGAATTACGCCCACGACGGCTTCATCCGGGGCGATACGCTGTGGACCAGCGAAATATATTCCGGTCTGTTCGGGGTGGTCAATGTGGCCGATCGGGCGGACCCGCAACTGCTGATCACCAACCCGACGCCCGGCGCATTCAACCATAATACCGGGCTATCCGACGATAGTAAAACCCTGTTCAGTACCGATGAAAAGCAGGGCGCACCGCTGGGTTCTTTCGATGTGTCCGACCTGGAGAATATCACGCTGCTGGACCGGTATTACCCCAGCCAGAAACCCAATAACGAGGTCCATAATGTGCGGGTTTTCGGCGATTACCTGGTCAATCCGTCTTACGGCGGCCAGTTGACCATCGTGGATGCCAGCCATCCGGATAACCTGATCGAAACGGCCTGGGCAGTCGTGGGCAACTCGCTGGTCTGGGATGCCGACCCCTATTTGCCCTCGGGCATCATTTTCGCGACCGCCAAAGCGGAAGGTTTTTTTGTTTTTCAACCCACCTACCAGCATGCCGCCTGGCTGCAGGGCCTGGTGACCGATGCCGCTACCGGCACTGAACTCGATAGCGCCAAAGTCTTTGTACTCAACACCCCCAATGCCGACACCACCTCGAGCAATGGGCAATACAAAACGGGCGCTGATAGTTCGGGGTCTTATACCGTGCAGGTCATCCGGAATGGTTACAACACCCAGACCATTTCCAACGTGGTGCTGAGCAGCGGAGAAATTACGACGCTGAATGTGGTTTTGACCGCGACCACTACGTCGACCTTCCAGCCGGGTAATTTCGCCGGTGTGCGGGTCTGGCCGACGCTTTTTTCGGACCGGTTGACGGTGGAGTTGCCGATTGGGAGCGGATATGCCCGGGCTCAACTGTTGGATATACAGGGCCAGGTGATGTCGACCTACCGCCTGTCCGGGCCCACCACGGTTATCCTTTTAACCGCTGCTTTACCGACCGCGCGCTACGTGCTTCGTTTGCTGGGGGAGCGTGGGGAAACGCAAAGTTTCAATATAGTGAAGGAATAGGTACTGCGCATTTGGCATACCTTACCGAAATGGTCCTATATAAGATCGAACGCACCTGCACTGGAACATACAGGTCGATATCGAAAATTAACGATTTACATCCTGGATCAAAACGTATTCGCATGAATCAGCGGCCCTGTAAATTCTAATATGCACAGTGTCATTGGGGGTACGATCCTCTACCTGTAGCCGATATCCTAAATCAGGATCACCTCCGGAAGAAGCCTTTCGCCACTGATTCCACTTATTTCTTTTGTATAGAACGCTGTCTTGATTGTCCTTGATTTTTATGAAAAAGTTATCGAAAGGCAGTCTGGTTTGCTGAATTTTAAAAAGCACATTTTCGAATTTCCATCCTTCTTCTCCCCAACAATTGACAACATCCGGGTTGATCTTACAAGTGTTAGAAATTGGCACTAAATGAAAGTAACCAATGAAACACTTTTTCTCTATCGATGCCTCAATAGATCTGGAATCAATTTCTACAGTTTTGGCATGGTCAGTATTTAGACAAGAGACCAAGTAGAGCAATGCAAAAATGCATCCTAAGATTGATAATGGAATTCTCATTGTTTAACCAAATTGAGGTCTGCGTCCAATTTATAACTGATGTTACGCATGAATAACGTTTACTAGACCTTGGAGGTTTAGTAAACGTTATTCCGAAAGCAAAATCACTATTACCGTGCGTAACATCAGTAACTCAGACTACTGGACATTTTGACTTTAGATATTAGATATGATCCAGAAAGGAATTTATTTTTTCAACCTTTTACCAATCTGTCCAACGTCCATCGTCAAAATGTCCGGTAGGCTGCTACTAACTATAGATTTATTATGGTATATCTGGTCCAATACTTAGCAAATACCTTTTTAGCATAACTGTTTTCTACCTTCGCGGCCATGTCCCTTCCGCTTTTATTACCCGGCATTCCATTTCCCCAACCCTTCCCCGAAGGCGCCATCCTCCTCGTCGATAAACCGCTGGCCTGGAGCTCCTTCGATGCCGTCAATAAAATCCGTCACCATTTGAAACGGCGGCTGCAAATGAAGAAACTCAAAGTGGGCCATGCCGGCACGCTGGATCCCCTGGCGACCGGGCTGCTGGTTATTTGTACCGGTAACTTCACGAAACGCATCGATGAGTTCCAAGCCATGCCCAAGGCCTATACCGGCACGATCACCTTCGGCGCTACTACGCCCTCTTTCGATCTGGAAAAAGCCGTTGAAGGCGCCTACCCGACGGAACACCTGACGGAAGCCCTGCTACAGGAAGCTGCACAGCAGTTTATTGGCGATATTCTGCAAATACCGCCCGTATTTTCGGCCGTGAAAGTGGATGGAAAAAGGCTGTACAAAAATGCCCGCACCGGCGAGGAAGTGGAAATCCCCCACCGGCCGGTATTTGTAGAAAAATTTACGCTGGGGCCGCTCCGCCCGGTTACTTCCGGGCGTACGGAATCAATGATCGCTGATGAAAGAGGCGGCGCAACCATTATGCTACACCCCGACTATGCGGATGGTGTGCAGTGCGATTTCGAAATCGTGTGTGGAAAAGGAACTTATATTCGGTCCCTGGCCCATGATCTGGGACAGGCGGTCGGCAGTGGCGCCTATCTCAGCAGTCTTCGCCGTACCGGCACGGGCGGTTTTTCCGTAGAAAATGCCTGGACAATGGAGGAGTTAGTGCGGTGGCTAACGGAGTAGGTTATTGGTTATTGGTTATTGGTTATTGGAAGCTTAACTCATTTCCCGATAACTATTTCCCAATAACCAATAACCATTTCCCAAATTCCGTAATCCGTATTCCTCATTCCGTATTCAGATCATCCCTTCATCCCCACCAGCCAGTTGGCTATTTTCTGGAGATCGGCTTTCGGCACGGTGGGCTGAGCTGCCATCGGGGAATATCCGGGCCAGTTGGCCGGCTCCGGGGCTTTTACCAGTTGCATAATACGTTTAGCGGAATATCCCTTGGCGGCTACGTCGGTCCATTTAGGGCCAACCAGCCGGCGGCTGATCGCGTGGCAGGACGAGCAACTATGTTTGTCCAGCAAAACCTGAATATCAGCGGGAACCGTCGGGTCCAGGGCAATAGCTGCCGGAGCGACTGGCACTTTGAAGGCCGCCAGCAGGAAAAACAACGGCAACAAGGCAAGTAATTTCTTCATCATCAGTTTTTTAAATTGGACATTGTCCGGCATGAATGTTGAACGGGCAGCAAAAATACGATCCGGTCTAAAAATATTTTACAAACAAAATGTCAACCCTTCGTTATTCAGGATTTTGTGCGGTACTCGGCGGCAGTAAGCAGGCCGGGCCACTACAGTTCAGCGCTTCCAGCAAATAATACCGCAGGGTATCGGGTGTTTCGTGAAATAACCGGTGCCCGCGATTATCCAGTTTGATGAACGTTACGTCCTTATTGGCCAGTTGATTATAGGCATACTCGGCATTACACGGATAGATGAGCCGGTCGGCCTGCCCGTGCATGATCCAGACGGGGCAATCAATATTGGACCAGCCACCCTGGATCTGCAACAGGGACGTCTGGTGGTTGAATTTTTCTTTGGTAGCCACCCGGGCCCAGCGCGGAAAAGCAAAGCTCAGTGGAGACTTGATCCAGTAGGCGATTTTCGGCGTCCATTCGGCATTGGGTTCTACAGAAGCCGACTGTAATAACAGCACCCGGACGTCAGCGGGATGATCCATCGCCAGTTTGGCTACTACTGCGCCGCCGTAAGATGAACCGTACAGAGCGATCGGGCCGTTTTTGGCCAGGTCCTTCACCAGTGGTGTCAGTATTTCCGCCTGTTTTTCAATGGAAACTTCCGCTTTGCCGTAACCCGATTTTCCATATCCGGGTCGGTCCACAGCCACCAGGCGGGTTTTACTATACACCTGCGGGTCCGAAAACCAGGCGCTGAATTTTACCATCGAACTCGGCGCCCCATGCACCAGCAGCGTAACCGGCAAAGAATCGGCGCCAATCTGCCAGCAGCGCAACAGCCGGTCGCCGGAACGGAAGTAAAAAATGGTAGGCTGTTCGGCTTTGTTGGCAAAAGAACGGCGGATCTGCCGGTCGGAAGAAGTACGTTTCCAGATATTTGAATTGTGGTAGGAAATACAGCCACTTAACAATAAACCAGCAAAAAAGAAGGCTACAACCGGGAAAATAGCGCGAAGGATCATCTTGTGCCAACGCCGTTTATCGGGCGTATGTTATGCGGAGGAACGGCTTATAAGGTTCATTAACCTTTATTTGCACGGAACATGCCGGGAAGTAATTACCATTGTATTGTTAAGCCGACCCCCTGTTCGGTGAACCCGATTTTGGAATGCTGGAGTAAAGGCGGTACTTGTTTTTCCAATCCCTGCTGGTAGAGCGCGGCCCCCAGATCAAAGACGAATAAAAAAGCGCCCTGAAGGATGATCGAACGCCCATAACCCCGCAGCCGTTCCGGCCGCCGGCTGCTGGTTTTAGCCCGTTCCCGCAGCCAGAACCCGCCGGTAATATACGCCAGGTCGAGCCCGGCATTGAACAGAAAGATCTTTTGCAGCCGGTGATGCTGCCGGATGCTTTCCTCCAGATCGAAACTACCGGGATCACTATGGGCAGCCGACCACCAGCCCGCCGTCGCCAGCCCGAGATTAACGGCGCCCCAGGCCAGGTTCATTTGCCGGAACGCCCGGTTTTCGCCCTGCGAACGACGCAGGCCAATGGCCCCGACGGCCATATTCGCGGCGCCCCAGGTCCCCAGAACCCACATGCTGGTCCGCGTTCTGGACAGCCGTTCCGTATTAAAATCATGGACCGGCCGACCGGTTTGCGCAGCCAGGAAACTGAGTGGCAGCCCCAGAAACAGGCCTAGCAGTAAAAGGATGGAGAAAGACGGGTTAGACAGACGCATCATAAGGATCTTGTTTGAAGTCGAACGCCCATATCCTACTGCTTCGTCCGCCCGGAACGCACCCGGTTAACAAACGCATCGGCCACTGAAGTCGTAGCGGCAACGATCTCATAGGTCTCGCCGTCGGGCATTTTTATGACGGTTTCTTTAACTTTCAAAGCCAGCAGGGCTTCGTTGAACTTGGTGCTGCTCGATACCACGTTCAGCGTACCGGACTGGTAACCAAAGAAGTACCACAGATCCGGCGATGCTTTGATATAGATGTAGAAACGGTCGTCCTCGTTACCGGGCATTTTATACTCCACAAAAGTAGTCAGCATTTTGCCGATGAGCTGGCCATTAAAACCCAGCAGCGGGATCTTGTCTTCCGTACTGAGGAACGACTGGTATTCGGCGTTCCACAACACCGGGTGACGGCCCAGCAGAATGGTGTACTTATTATCTTTTTTGGGCAGGGCCACCAGGTTATTCTGCAAATTGGCCTGCGTTTCTTTCTGCTCGGTGGAGTCGGTCACGAACTCGGCCAGGGCGGGCTGATAAAACGCCAGGTTGGTGTTGGTGATCACGGCTGCCGCGTCAAAACTGGAGGCCTGAATATCGTTCAGCATGATGTCCAGCAGGATCTTGGGCACATTGATCTCTATACCGGTCATGAATTCGCCCGTCACATCATACGCCGTCGAATCGCTGACGTTATTGAAGTCCGATTTCAACTTGCCGGCGCCGGTAATTTTCATGTATTTCAAACCGGAGCCCAGGTTGAGCGGCCCCTCGGCCTGTACCGTACCCACACGGTCATCAAAGATCATTTTTGCACCGCGCAGAGCCGTTCCCGCTACTTTGGCGGAGTCACCGAAGATAAAACGGTTGTTCTTGCCATCGAATTTAAATACGTCCTGGCAATTCAAAATGGCGCGGTCCACCCGGGCGTAAGCCGGCTGCAGAATACGCGGATACATGTCGCCCAGCTCCCGGGAGAGGTAAAAACCCGTAATGAGCGGGGTATCTTCCTGATCCTCCGCCTTTTTGATGCGGATGGTCGGGTTGGTTTTATCCACTTCGGTATACACGCTGAACCAGTTGAGCGCCGGCAGTTTCTGGGCATCCAACTGCGCGTATCCCTCGAAGCGCATGTTCTGCTGACTGGCCTTCAAAATGATCTGGCCCTTGAACAGGGTATGCACATCCATCCGGAAACTGTCTTTCGGAGCAATGTCGCCGCTGGCCGTCGTCAGCACGTTCTTGGTTACCTGGGTGCCCGGACCACGACGTTCCCCAATGATGTTATTGAAAAACACTTCCTGCTTATAGCCGGGAATGTTATACTCATAGTAACCGGTGGCTTTATAGGACTTTTTACCATAAATATCCACCGTGACGCGGTTGATCGTATGGTACTTATTGACGGTATCCGCTACAATACGCGCATTAGTCAGTTGTTTCATTTTACCACCCGGGGCAATTTCCACGTCCCCGTTTTCCGTATACACGTAAGCGTCTGCCGACGTGATGACCTCCACGCCGCCGATTTTCAGCAGGTTGGTTTTCATGTCGTACAAGGCCGTTTTACCTTTAAAAGCCAGTCCATCCTGATCGGGATCGATGGAAACGAAACTGCCCGGCTTTTTCTCGTCCGCTTTGAACGTGATGGTTTGCGCACGCATATCCCAGGTGAATTCGTTCATCGAGGTGCTGTACTGGTCGAGTGGCAAAGTCGTGGTGGCGCTTTCTGAATTGGCTTTGAAGTGACCGGTCTGTTCGTCGAAATCAAGTTTACCACCCACGTTTTTGGAGTCGAAAGCAATGCCTTTACCGTCCAGCGAATTAATTTCCAGGTTGGCCGTGTCGGCGCTGGCCTGGAAAGGGCCATAAGCCAATATACGCGAAGTCATTTTACCACCCGCCCAGCCGAACACCCCGCGGCCTTTCAAACCAGATGGGGTCAACACCAGTACGCCCTTGTGCGTATAACCCGGCGCTTTGAACAGCTCAAAGTCCTTGGCCTTACTTTCGACATACATAGAATCGCGGAAAGGCAGCCAGTTGACCGACACGTTTTCGCCGCGGGCCTGCGGAATTTTCACGGCAGAGGCGCGGTCTTCTTCCATAAAGAATTTCTTGGCCGTACCGGTGGTCTGCTTGGGGCGGAACACTAAATCCTCCGATTCGATGTCGGCAGTCAGGTATTCCAGCTTGCCTTTACCCTTAAAACCCTTGTTACTGAGGTCCAGTTCGCCGGTATAATTCCCTTTTTTGGTATAGGTCGGGTAGCCGGCGGCGGGCGTTTTATGGACAAAACCGAAGGACTTATCCTCCTCCCGTACGACGATGGTTTCTTTAAAAGGCGGAAAAATGGTGGCCGGGAACATTTCGCCGCGAAACTTCAACTGATCTTTGGTATAGCTGTCCAGACCGTTGAAAGAAAATGGCTGCAATTTGAAATAAAAGGAATCGCGTTTGTACACGCCCCCCCAGATGTCGCGGCGATCGTAGAAAACGAAGGACGGCTGTTTGGTTTGCAGGGATGGAAAGAGTGCCAGGGTATCCTTACCGGATTTGTTATTGGGGGCATCGACCAGCAGTACGCCGCTCACGTATTCCACCGAGGAGTTCATCGCATTGGCGATGGGCTGGCCGTTTTTATCGAGTTCGCCGGTCGGCAAATAAAAATCGAGGTGCCGCACCGAATCGAAGGCCACCTGAAATTTATCGTATTGGAAGTGCATGTCCTTGCCTTCGAACAGCGCCAGACCCGCGTATAGCCGGCCTTTGAAGCGCATATCGCGATTTTTCAGCAGCGTAAAGTTGTTACCGTCAGGCAGGACCGCCACTTTCTGACGATCGCTCAACTCCATTTTTTTCACTTCGAAAATCTGGGTCTCCTTGGTTTTCAGGTCCAGGTGGGCATTGGTAGACGCGCTGGTGGATATAATATTAATGGCGTCATAGTCCTTTTTCCCCTGACTGGCGAGGGCGTAGTGGGTAAGTTTATCCCGCAGTTCTATTTCGTGCCGGTTGAAATAATAGTTGATAAAACCTTCGGCGACCATTTGCGCCAGCAGCGTCTGGATGCTCGAATAGTCGAATTTAGAGTTGATACGCTGTGCAAAATCGTTGTCCGAAATAATATTGCTGCCTTTTTCCCGTGAAAGCACGAAGAGCGTGGCGATGGGATTTTGCGAAGCGATCTGCTGCATTTTCACGTACTGCCCCATATCGAAGTGGTTACTGCTCTCGAACTGCACCTTTTGCTCAATACCTTTCATAGTACCGCTACGCGCGCCAATATCCAGCGAGTCGTGGCTGATGTACCAGGCAATTTTCTCTACGTCCAGGTTCATATTGTAGAAAGAGGAGAAAAACGGGTTGCGTTCCGATCCTTTTTCGCCGCGGGTCAGGTAAATAATGTTCTCGGGAATTTCGACCCGAAAGTTCACCTGCGGGTGAAAAAGGCTGTCGGCATCCATGTACAGTTTGGCATTTACCCCTTCCGCAACAATGCTCACTTCGCGTTTAATGATGAACAATGGCCCGGTGCCGTAAAAAATGCGCTGGTGTTTTTTGTTATAAATGATCAGCTGGGCGGGTTCATTGTTCGTGCCATACCCGTACAGGGAACTACCGGCCAGTTTGAAACCGCCAACATACTCAATGCCTTCCCCAATTTTGTTGATTTTCAGCGACTTATCAAATGATTCAAACTTCGGAAACTGGGAAGTGGACTTACTGTCCACCACGATATTATGTTCCAGATTGCCGGCAACAGGGCGGTTCGGGAAGTAAAGCGGATAGTATAGCTGTACGGTATCACAGCGGAAAAGCGGCTTTACGGCTTCCACCTTATAATTGGTCAGCGTAACGTAGACCGTGGAATCCAGTGAGGTGCCGGCCCAGGTGACTTTACCGCCCTGGCCTTGCCATACGCCTTCGTAAGGAAGGAAGACGCCGGATGTTTTGAGCACCGTAATGGAGTCTTCTTTACGCACCCCGATCAGGTCCACGTCGGTACAGCGCAGCATCGGTATTTGGTCTTTATAATCAAAAGCATACTGGCCGCCGTGGATTTTCCAGGTTACGGAGCCGCCTTCGCCGGTTTTAAGGGCGCGATACTCCATCAGATCGGCTGAAAATTCAAGCAGTTGGCCGATGGGTTTACTGCGTCCCCGCTCGATGCCGGCCAGGGCTTTTTCCGTAAAACCGATCCAACGACCGAAAAGGGCCGTATCCGGATTGCTGCGGGCGGCATTGACGGCGTTGATAAAATTCTTGAAATAGGGAAACGGCGAAAGCCGCTGGTCGGCCAGTTGGTTGGCGACCTTGGTCACACGCTGCATATCCTGATCGTTGAAAGCGCCGGAACGCGCCATCTTTTTGAACACGGAAAAGGATTCTTCCAGGTCGGGGCGTTTGGTTGCGGTCATAAATTCGCCGAGTTTATCCACGAATTCATTGGGATTGTCGGGGAACCTGGGTTCCGTTGTGGTCTGACCGGCTACAGACAGCCCGCAAAAGGCGACGAACAAAACGAGGAGGCGAGCGCGAAAAAATGACATGGTGAGCGGATAAAATGTGAAGAATAAACCGGTAAACGGCAAAAAACGGGATTTGCAACGAGGAATTTACCGCAGGCATTGGGTTTTTTACCAATTTAACGTTGGCCGCGATGTAACGTCAGAAAGTTGAAAAATGGTGTGGCCGGGCCATAATGAAAGACGCCCGGCCAGCAGAGCTGACCGGGCGTTCGTTTTGTTGAAGTGACCACGACTGGAGTCGAACCAGCACATCCGTAAGGACACTACCCCCTCAAAGTAGCGCGTCTACCAATTCCGCCACGTGGCCTGTTTTTCCTGGTTACAGGAGGACGCTTCTTCAAAAGCGGCGGCAAAGATAGCCGTGTTCCCACAAAAAGGAAGGAGAACGCGAAATTTTTAGGTTATTCTCTGAGAAACTGTTTTTGGCAGTGTTCAGGAACCGAAAATATCCTTCACTTTCTCAAAGAAACTCTTGTCTTCCTTCGAAGGAGTCGGTTTGAAATTGGGCATATCCCGCATTTTCTCCAGCATCTTTTTTTCCTCTTCGGTCATCTTCTTCGGAATCCATACGTTCACGTGAATCAGTTGATCACCGCGCTGATAGCTTTGCAAGGCCGGCAAACCCTTGTCTTTCAGGCGGAATATTTTTCCGGACTGCGTTCCCGGCGGCACCGTGATGCGGGCGCGGCCGTCGAGGGTCGGCACTTCGGATTTAATGCCCAGAGCGGCGTCGGCCACACTGATAAAAAGCTCGTGCATGATGTTATTACCGTCGCGGGTAAATTCCTCGTGCGGAATTTCTTCAATATTAATAATGAGATCGCCCGGTGAGCCGCCTTTGGCTCCGGCATTGCCTTTGCCGGCCATGGAAAGTTGAATGCCGTCGTGTACGCCGGCTGGAATATCCACTTCGATGGTTTCCTCGCCGAAGACCCGTCCGTCGCCTTTACAAACATTGCAGGGCGCCTTGATGATGGAGCCTGATCCGTTGCACTTGGGGCATTGCACGGCGGTTTGCATCATACCGAACGGCGTTTGGGTGACCCGATTGACCACTCCCGAACCGCGGCAGGTGTCGCAGGTTTCGACGGATGCCTGATCGCGGGCGCCGGAACCGTGGCAGGTGCCGCATTCGACCTGCTTACGTACTTTTATTTTTTTATTGACGCCGGTCGCTACTTCTTCCAGGGTCAGTTTGACCCGGATACGCAGGTTGGAACCGCGTTCGCCGCGGGGACGGCCACCGCCGGAACGTGCGCCACGGCGGCCGCCACCGAAGAATTCGCCAAAAATATCGTCGCCTTCAAAACCGAAACGGCGCAGAATATCGTCCATATCCATGCCCTGAAAACCGGCCGGGCCACCGCCGCCCATATTTTCGACGCCGGCATGGCCATAACGGTCATAACGGGCCTTTTTATCCTCATCGCTGAGTACGTCGTAGGCTTCGGCGGCTTCTTTAAATTTCCCCTCCGCCGATTTATCATCGGGATTGCGGTCGGGGTGGTGTTCCAGCGCCTTCTTGCGATAGGCCTTTTTTATTTCGTCGGCACTGGCGCCTTTAGCCACGCCCAAAATTTCATAATAATCTCGCTTTGCCATTTTATTTTTCCTTACGCTGGGTGGAAATTACCGTCCCACAACTACTTTGGTGAAACGGATAATGCGCTTGCCAATACTGTAACCTTGTTCCAGAATATCCACGATTTTGCCTTTTAATTCTTCGGAAGCCGCCGGTATTTCCGCAACTGCTTCATGCAGATCAGGATTGAAAGCATCGCCGGGTTTAGTTTCCAGCTCTGTCAAACCCTTATGTTTCAGAATACTGTCGAGTTTATGGTGGATCAACTGGGTTCCATCGGTGAGGGCGCCGTTGCGGGCGGCCCTGTCAAAATCGTCGAGCACCGGCAGTAGCGCTGTCAGTATGTCGCGCCCGGCCGTCTGTTCGAGTTCAATTCGTTCGCGGGCAGCATGGCGCTTCATATTTTCAAAATCGGAAAAGAGGTATAAATACTTGTTCCGGCTTTCTTCGAGCTGCTGCTCCATTTCTTGCACCCGATTGTTATCTGGTCCATTTTCAGCCTGTTGTGGCTCATTTCCCAGGTTTTTCTCTTCTTCCATCTGGAAATTATCGGTTTCATTGTTTTGCATAGCAAAATATTTTTGTATATGTTATTTGCAGAAAATCGCTCCGTATGGCCCGTTCAGCCATTCGCAAAACGCAGTGGAGCAATTTTTATGCCTTTGCCGTGTAAATGTCATTTTGGCAGCAGGTCTTCCAGCACATTTTCCAGCCGTTCTATATTGTGGTTTACCCCCATGATTACGCCTTGCGGATTCAATAAAAAGGTGGTTGGAATGGAGTTGATGTTAAATTGCCGGGCCACACCGCCGTTGAAATCCTGGGCTTCCATACTATGATAGGGCCAGTTCAATCCATCCTGCTGAATGGCGCGCTGCCAGGCAGCCGTATCCTGTTCAATGCCAATACTGAAGATTTCGAGTCCACGGGCGTGGTACTTGCCATAAAGTTGGACGAGTTCGGGATTTTCGGCACGGCAGGGTCCGCACCAGCTGCCCCAGAACTGTAGCAGTACGTATTTACCGCGCAGGTCATTCAGATGGATTTGACGGCCATCGAGCAAGGTAGCGGTGAAATCAGGGACCGGATCGCCGGGCATGAAATTGGGCTGCCGGTATTGCCGCCAGGCGAAAAAAGCGGCGACGATAACAGCTAAAATGATCAGGGGACGCAGGATAGTGGGTTTCATTGCTGGAAACGTTGAGTGGTTTGTTGGTTTGGAGGGTTTGGTGGCTTGGAGGGAGGGGTGGATTATGAGTAATTTGAAAACAATTTAGTTCAAAGTCACTTTTTGCGATGACCACAAAGCTACCTGTGGCTTTAAAATTTCTACCGGGGACAATAATTGCGGCGAAAGAACCGGATTTTTGCGAAGAATTGGCGGGCAAGACCAAACGGCATACTGAATTATTACACAAACTGCTGCCCAAGCCAGGCAACGCGCCCTATAATTTGAACGTTTTCAGCAACTTATACTTTCCACCGCCATGCTCACCGTAGATCCTGCCCAGATTGCCACCAAAGACCTGCACCAGTTCATCCTCGGCGCCGTAGCGCCCCGGCCGATTGCTTTTGCCAGCACGATCAGCACGGAGGGTCTGCCCAACCTGGCGCCCTATAGTTTCTTCAACGCTTTCAGTAGTAACCCGCCCATCCTGATTTTTTCTTCTAACCGGCGGGTGGCCAACAACACCACCAAGGATACCTTGCGTAACGTGCAGGACACCGGCGAGGTGGTCATAAACGTCGTGTCTCACCGCATTGTTCGGCAAATGGCCCTCACCAGCATCGAGTATGACGCAGATGTGAACGAGTTTGAAAAAGCGGGTTTTACGCCCCTGGCTTCCGAACGTGTACGCCCTTTCCGGGTAGCGGAAAGCCCGGTACACATGGAGTGCGCCGTGGAAAACATCCTCCCGCTGGGTCAGGACGGCGGGGCCGGCAACCTGATTATCTGCCGGATCGTACTGATGCATATAGCCGAAGAAGTACTGACGGAAACCGGCCGGATCGATCCCCACAAAATCGACTTGATGGGGCGGATGGGCCGTTTTTACTACGCCCGGGCCAGCGGAGAAGCCGTGGAAGAGATCGTGCAGGAAGTCACGCGGATCGGATTGGGTTTCGATGGATTACCACCCGGCATTCGTCATAGTAAAATACTGACCGGCAATCACTTAGGACAACTGGCCAGCCTGCCTGCCCTGCCGTCGGTGGCCGATGCCATGGCGCTGGCGGCTACCGATGCGCGGGTCCAGCAGGTGCTGGCGCATGCCGAAGCCCGCGAAGAACTGCACCTGTACACCCGAGAAATGCTCGATAAAAACCAGGTGGAACTGGCCGCCAAACTCGCCGTCCTCGCAGAATCAATCTAACTATAAACTATGAACTATGAACTATAAACGGCCCGTGTTTATCGTTCATAGTTCATAGTTCATCAATAGTGGAGTCTGGGGGGAACAGGGCGGGACCTTCGCCGGGGTCGATGGTATCATTGACGACTTGTTCGAAGCCGCCGACTTTATCGACGATCCAACGGCCTTTTATCTGCATCAGGATCATCGTATCGGGACGTTTTTCTCCGCTTTCATCTTCCACGAAATAGGCGCAAACCGCTTTATCGCCGTTAATTGCGCATTGCAGTTGTAGCAGGTCGGTGTGGCTGACCTGCGTAGTATCGCCGGCGGTAATACTATCGAGCATATCCACGTACTTCCGGGCCTGGTGAGCGCTCAGTGCCCGCGCCTGAACAAATTGATTTTTATCTACGCTGGCCTGCCAAAGCTGGGCCACTTCTTCCGGGGTCGTAGCATCGGACAGGTTGCAGGCGGTTAGCAAACAGGCGGCAAGACAGAAGAGCCAATGATAATGCATAGGTTATAGAGCGTTCGTAAGCGTCAAAAGTAGGTCAGTCTTTTTAATAACGGATTTTTTCTCCACTGGTTTGGTTTTTTGGAAAGGAGTGACTTACATTTGCACCCGCTTAACGCAACAGGGTGATTAGCTCAGCTGGTTCAGAGCATCTCGCTTACACCGAGAGGGTCGGCGGTTCGAACCCGTCATCGCCCACGAAGGCTTCTCGCAAGAGAAGCCTTTTTTTGTGCAATTTCAAAAAACCTATGGCCTACCTCTACATTCTTCATTCTCAGGTATTGGATAAATATTATATTGGTCATACCGAAAAAAGCCCACAAGAGCGCTTGGAAGAACATTTATCCATTCATCCTGGATTTACTGGCAAATCGAAAGATTGGGTTTTGGCTTTTTCTCAATCATTTGAAACGAAATCCGAAGCCTATGCTGCTGAGCGAAAAGTGAAAAGTTGGAAATCAAAGAAAGCCATTCAAAAATTAATCACAGGGTGATAAGCTCAGCTGGTTCAAAGCATCCCGATTTTTCATCGGGAGGGTCGGCGGTTCGAACCCGTCATCGCCCACGAAGGCTTCTCGCAAGAGAAGCCTTTTTTTGTTTGTAGTGGAATAGCGTGGCTTATAAGTGATCATGCACACATAGAGCAATTGGTAACGCGGATTTTACGGATAAAACGGATTTACACGGATTTTTAAATCTGTGTAAATCCGCCAGATCCGTTGCATCCGCGTCTCCTGCCGCTCGTGGTGTTTTCACCACGGGCATTTACCCGCACCACCCATGCTGGCGGGATTTATCACAGTTTTATTGGCAGGTCATTTTCAACGATTTTGTTGCCTGGCCATCCGGTGAACTGGGCTTGGTGAAAACACCAAGCCCGGCGAGGGGAACGGAAGAACACTTGGCGAGGGATAAATTGGCGCAACTCCATCGTTCGCAGCACTTATTTCAAGGCTTAATAACGGCGGGGCCCAACCAGGGCCAAAACCCCGTCGTGTTCCGTCGTGACGTCGTGGTGAGCAAATTTTTCACCCGACGATCACGCCAACTTCCATTCTACAACAACGTCACCGTGCCTTCAAACCGATACGGTTCTCCCCGCGGCCCGGTCAGGGTGAGCAGGTAAATATAGACGCCGGCGGGCTGCACCTTCTTACTGTTCCCGCGGCGGCCGTTCCAGCCTTCTTCGGGATTGGTGCTTTCAAACAACATTTCTCCCCAGCGGCTCCACACGGTCAGGTGAAAATCAGAGTAATCCGGCAGAATGCCCAGTGCGCCGAAACGATCGTTGCCCAGCCCGTTGTCGCTGTCCGGCTTAAAGGCATTGGGAATATACAGCCGGATCTTCGGTACCAGGTCCACCACCTGCGTCATGGAATCCGCGCAGCCATCGCTGTTGTACACCGTCAGTTCCACCGCGAGCAGGCCGGTATCGGGCACGGCAAAAACCGGATCGTATAACTGGGAATTACCGAAGGTACCAAACTGCCAGTCCCAGATCACCGCCGTACTATCGGAGGTGTTGGTGAAATACACTTCGTTGTCGAGGTTACTCGGTTCGGTGGGCGAATAGGAAAACCCGGCCGTCGGCGTGTCGAAAGTCCGGATCCGGTCCACGAACGTATCGGTGACGAAGCAATCGTAGGCCGTAGTAATAGCCACGCTCACAGTATAATTTCCCGATTGCGCATACACGTGCAGCGGGCGAACTTCATTTTCCGCCCGGAGGCCATCGCCAAAATCCCAGGTGACCTGATCGCCGCTGTTCACGAGCGTATCCAGCAGTTGAAAATCGATAGCGCCCGGCAGGCAGACTTTCAGATCGGGTAATGCGGGAATTACCGGCGGCAATTGCGGTTGCCAGATAACGAACTGGGCGGACGTATCCCGGCAGTTATTCGCGTCGGCAACGATCAAGCGGGTGGCGTAGGTGCCGTATTCCGGAAAAATGATGACCGGATTTTGAATGCTCGTTCCCGGCAAAGCGGCGCCGAAATTCCAGTCCCAGGAAATTATACCGCTGGCCAATTCGGCAGCGGAACTATCGGCGAACGTGACCGGCGTTTCGGCACAAATATCGAAGCTGTAATCAAATTCAGCCGTAATTCCCGGCAGGGCTTCGATGGTGATGTAGGCCGTGTCGCGGCAGGTATTGCCATCGGTGACAATCAATTCGCCGGTATAGGTGCCGTAGTCTGGCAAAGGCACCGTCAGGTTCCAGGTGTTGATGGTAAAAGTAGTGTTGCTGTCGAGTTTCACGAACCAGTTCCAGGTCAGCAGATCCGGGGTAATGGGACTGTTATTAAGCACCGTCACATTTTTCTCCCCGCAACGTATCAGCAAAAACTGCTGGGGGCCCATGACCAGGGCATTTTTCACATCGGCAATGACGGTTGGGGTACAATCGACCACATTGAATTGAAAATCACGCAGGATGGTGCCCAGCAGTTGTCCGTTGCGGTATTCGCTTACGCAAATGCCCACCACGTATTGTCCCAGCAAGTTAGGGGTTCCGCTCAGCAGGCCCGTTTTGGGATCTACGGCGATCACCGGATTGCCCCCCATGGGGTTGTTTTGCGTGTAGTTGCCGATAAAAGCGACCTGATCGAAAGGCGGCCCACAGGGCGGAGAAGGCACCGTGGCATTGCAGTTGCCGCCGCCGCCACCTTGTCCACCACCCGTTAAGGGGGTGCAAAAGGAATATACCAGCGAGTCGCCATCCAGATCGATGGCGCTGTGGTTGAAATTCAGGGCGAAATTATTGCAGATAAAAGTCGGCGGGTAGTTGGCAAATGTCGGGCTGCTGTTATGCAGGGCCTGCGCCTGGGGTGTAATTTCCACCACATAAGTCGCCCCGAATTCATCCGGCGTAGCAATATTTACGATTTGTACCGTGCGGCAACAACGTTGATAAACGATGAAATAACTCTGGTTCAACAGGGGATCCAGGTCAATGGTGAACAGATAAATACCCCGCTGAACGCAGGCGTTGGACACGGCCGACGCATCCGCACAGGGCGGGATGACCGGGCTCACCCCCACCTGACTTTCCAGATTGGCACTCATGCTCTCGACTAAAGTTGCTCCGTTTATATCTCCGGCATATACCCCAATATTGGCTGGATTATCAAGCTGCCCGCCGCCGCTATCGCAGTCCCGGAAAACCACCAGCGTAAATTCATACCGGTTTTTACCGTCCGGCAGGGTTTCCACGTAGCGGTAGGTCATTTCACCGCCGATAATATGCTTGGCCAAGGCGATGGCCGGCATAGTCCAGATAGCCAACAGCAGGAACCAGGCCAGGGGAATTCGTTTGATAGTAAAAAAGGTGCGGAAAGCGGTAAGTGACGCGTAGATGTGCTTCATTTATACATGTATGTTAAATGGAAAATGGAGGTTTTCGGGTGTAAAGTCCTGTTTCTGAAACGTATTAGCTTGTTAGATCGCTGATTTTGTCCCTACAGGGCTAAAGTTGGCTGCTTTTTAACTGTCGGCATCTACAGGCTGCAAGTTTTATTCCTGCCCGGCGTGATTTTACTACATTTGCCAGCACCTTAGAAAATTCTGCCAATCACTTTCCTGGCCCGCAAAAGATGGGCGTTCGCCGTTTATACCCGCTACTCATGTCCAACTGGAAGATCAAACTTTCCCTTTTTCTTAACTACTTCGTCTTCGCTATTCTGCTCAACAGCGTGGGCACGGTGATCCTGCAGGTGCAGCATAATTTCGGCGTTTCCGAAGGCTCCGCGAGCATCCTGGAAGCTTTTAAAGACCTGAGTATTGCGGCTACTTCCTTCCTGCTGGCCTCCTACATCGCCCGGATAGGTTATAAAAATTCGATGCTGGCCGCCCTCGGTTTCGTGACGCTGGCCTGTCTGCTCATGCCTTCGCTACCGGGTTTCTGGATGACCAAACTGCTGTTCGCGGTGGTCGGTTTCAGTTTCGCACTGATTAAAATGTCGGTGTACGCTACCATCGGGCTGGTCACGAATGATGCGAAGGAACACGCCAGTTTCATGAACTTCATCGAGTCGTTTTTCATGATCGGCATTCTGACCGGCTACTTCGTGTTCAGCGCTTTCGTGGACGATACGAATCCGGCTTCCACCGCCTGGCTGCAGGTGTATTACGTGCTGGCCGCCATCTCCGGACTGGCCTTTCTGCTGCTCTGGACCACGCGTCTGGATGAGTCGGCCGTGAAACCGCCGGATTCCAAGCCTTTAGCCGAAGATTTCGCCGACATGTTCAAACTGGCTATCATGCCGGTGGTGCTGATCTTCGTCGCCAGCGCGTTTATTTACGTACTCATCGAGCAAAGCATCATGAGCTGGCTGCCGACTTTTAATAGTAAAGTGCTGCATTTGCCGACCACGCTGAGCATTGAAATGGCCAGTATTCTGGCGGCCTCCACGGCGGTGGGTCGCTTTCTGGCCGGCATTGTGCTGCGGCGGGTGCATTGGTTCCTGGTGCTGATGGGCTGCCTGGTATGTGCCGGCGCGCTGGTGCTGATCGCTATTCCAATGGCCCGGCAAGCGGCTACCCAAACCATCACCGGCTGGGGAGATGCGCCTTTTGCCGTGTATATTTTCCCGCTGATCGGTCTGTTTATCGCGCCCATCTATCCGGCGATCAACTCGGTGATCCTGAGCACTTTACCGGTTAATCGCCACGCCGTCATGTCCGGACTGATCGTTATCTTTTCCGCTTTGGGCGGCACGACTGGCTCCCTCATTACGGGCCATATTTTCCAGCAGTACGGAGGAGAAACCGCCTTTTATTTTTCCCTGGTCCCTATGTCGATCCTGCTGGTTTGTCTGTTCTTTTTCAACCGTTTACAAAGTAGGCAGGTTTGAAGGTTTGTTGGTTTGACATCTGATAGTCAAACCCTCAAACCAGGTGAAACGCAATAAATTTTTTTAATATGTAAGCAAATTGAGTTATCTGTCAAATCCGGTGAGCTACCTTCATCGTTTCACCTGCCAACAAACCTGTCTAAACCACTCAAACTTGCCTGTATGCAGTATATTCACGAACTCGGTCCGCTTTTCGAAGCCGTACAACTCCAGTCCGTTTTTCCGGATGGTAAAACCTTCCCGGACTGCCTGCCGAAACAGGATCTGGCCACCATTAATCGCCTGTATCAGGTCGAAAAAGATCAGCCGGGTTTCGATCTGACCGCCTTTGTGCATGCGCATTTTGCGGAGCCTAAAAAACCCGCCACGGTTTATCACAGCAGTCAGACCCTGTCTTTGCCGGCCCATATTAACAGTCTCTGGGACGTACTGACCCGGCAGCCGGATGCGGAGCGAAGTTCGCTGCTGCCCCTGCCCTACCCTTACGTGGTGCCGGGTGGCCGTTTTCGCGAAATATACTACTGGGACAGTTATTTTACCATGCTGGGACTGCGCATTTCAGGGCGAACGGACCTGATCCAGCACATGGTCGACAATTTCGCGCATCTGGTGAACGAGGTCGGTTATATTCCGAATGGGAACCGCGCTTACTACATCGGGCGTTCGCAGCCGCCCTTTTTTGCGTTGATGGTACAGTTACTGGCCGAGATCAGGGGCCCGGAAATACTGAGCACCTATCGCCCGCAGCTCGAACGCGAATACGAGTTCTGGATGGAAGGCCGCGAGCAATTATCGGCGGAGCACCTGGCGCAGCGCAGGGTCGTACGTTTGCCCGACGGGAGTGTGCTCAACCGTTACTGGGACGATCACAACACCTCGCGCCCGGAAGCGTATAAAGCGGATCTGAAACTGGCCCAGGCTTCGGGTCGCGACCTGGCCGAAATGCACCGGCATTTGCGCGCCGCCTGCGAATCGGGCTGGGATTTCAGCAGCCGCTGGTTCCGCGATGGCGCTGCTTTCGCCAGTATTCACACCACGGAAATCGTGCCGGTCGATCTGAACTGCCTGCTGTGTAATCTGGAAAAAACCCTGGGCGATGCCGCTGCGCAAAGCGGGGATGCAGCAGCCGCTCATAAATACCGGCAATTGGCTGCCCAGCGAGCAGCAGCCATCGGACAGTTTTGCTGGAAGGGCGACTTCTATTATGACTATGATTTTGTGCGCAATGAACCGACCCCGCACCAAACGCTGGCGGCCGCCTACCCACTGTTTTTTGAATTGGCCAGTCCGGAGCAGGCGGAGCAGGTGGCGACTGTATTAGCCGATAAATTTCTGCAAAGCGGTGGTCTGACCACGACGCTGCACCGCACCGGTCAACAGTGGGATGTGCCCAACGGCTGGGCGCCGCTGCAATGGATCGCCTACTCGGGCCTGCGGAATTATCAATTGTTCGGATTGGCGCAACAGGTGCGGGAACGCTGGGTAAAAATCAACGAACAGGTGTACCGGGAAACCGGCAAAATGATGGAGAAATACGACGTGTATGGCGGCGGCGGATCAGCCGGCGGCGGGGAATATCCCAACCAGGATGGCTTCGGGTGGACCAACGGCGTGCTGCTGGCCATGCTGGAAGATGAAATTTAAAAATCCTATTCCCAGCCTTCCAGTCCGTACTGGCGAATAACTTCCGCCGGCGGGCCGTTCCATTGATTGGGGGTGTTACCGGCATAACCAATATCCTGAATACCGATCTGGCTCGACCAGAAACCCGAGGCGGTCAGGTTGCGCACGAGGCTGAAAAAAGCCACGCCCTGGCTCATGCCCGGTTTCTTCTTCCGGTCGGGGTAAGCAATATCCTCTACGATCTGAATGCGCTCGCTGTCACTAATACTGATGAAATCCTTTTCAAAACGCCGTTTTGCCTGAATATCCAGCCAGCTCAGGCCGCCGCGTAAAGGCGTTTGGATTTCCTGCTTGTCCTTTGCCATGAACTCGATGAATGCCGGCACCCCCGAATCGGAGGCGCTGCCGGAAAGGGCATCGCGGGGAATAATAATATCCACGAGCACGGTGATGCTGGCCAGTTCATGTTTGTTGAAAAATTGCTCGGCGAACAGTTTTTTGTCGCGTTCCTCTTCCGTTTCGGTTCGACCGAACTGCTCGAATTTCCGGTCCTTCTTATCCCCTTCCGGGGCAAGTGGAGTCAGCATTTCAGCGGCCTTGATCTGCGGACTTAAGCCCGCCAGACCGAGCGAAGTGAGGCCGATGCCTTTGAGTAAATCGCGACGTTTCATGGCACAAGAATAAGCAATTCCTGAAAAAAAAACAGGGCCACCACGAAATTTCGTGATGACCCCGGTTTATCGGATAAACTGCCTTAAGCGACGGCTATTTCCTGGGCGGGTGCGCCCGGTATTTTGGGCAGCATGACCTCCAGCACCCCGTCGGTATACCGGGCGGTAATGCTGTCGGTATCTACCCTGCCGTTTAGCTGGAACTGGCGTTCAAAAGCGCCGCGCTGGTACTCCTGGTGCAGCCATTTGCTGCGTTCCGCTGCTTCTTCATGGCCTGCCAGCACCGAAATAATGAGGACGTCATTGCTGACGCTCAGGGTGAAGGCGTCCTTGGTCAGACCGGGGGCGAACACGAAAAGCTCGTAAAAATCTGCTGTTTCGCGTATGTTGACCGGTACGCGGGCCGCGCCCCAACGGCCTTCGTGGCGACCGTGACCATACTGTTGTGCTGCTTGTTTCCAGGCGCCGCAGCCGCGCCATTGACCGCGCTCTGCGCGTGCTTGATGTCCGTGATACATATTGAATGGGAGTGAATGGTGAATGGATGAGGTTGATGAGGTTGTGGTGCGCCATAAACTTATGCCGTGGGTATTGGACATAAACTTATGCCTTTTTACCTTAGTTCATTGAAAGACGGTCAAAACACTATATTATGGGTCAGCCAATCCATTATCCCATCCGAGAACGT
>JANPIN010000137.1:0-56619 GCA_031425035.1 Saprospirales bacterium
ATACGCTGCGGGCCTGGATTCAGTAGGTAAGGGATGCCAAGATCTGTTGATAGCATTGCGTATGTTCTGTTGCAGTGCCAGGCTCGCAGCGTATCCCCCTTTGGAGGGGGTGGCCGCAGGCCGGGGGAGGTATGCGGCGCAGCTGGATGCATTCGTTTCCAGAAGCCTGCCGGCAACGATCAACGAATCCCCGTTCCACCTATAATTCTTCCGGCCGGTTCAGTAGTTTTGCGTCGCTTGCCCCCGATTGTGTTTAGAGCAAGTCAACCTTATAGCCATTCATTTTATGCCCATTTCCAACCATACGTATGTAGCCATTATGGCCGGCGGTGTCGGCAGCCGTTTCTGGCCAGGCAGCCGGGAAGCGCGGCCCAAGCAATTCCTCGATATGCTCGGCGTCGGCAAGAGTTTGCTGCGCCTGACCTTCGAGCGGTTTCTGCCTATTTGCCCGGCGGAGCATATTTTCGTGGTCACCAACGCGGCGTACCGCGACCTGATCAAGGAACAAATACCAGAACTCAGCGATAACCAGATCGTTTGTGAGCCGAGCCGCAACAACACGGGACCCTGCGTGGCCTACACCGCTTTCAAACTGGCGGCCCTCGATCCGGAAGCGAATTTCGTGATCGCGCCTTCGGACCACATCGTGTTGAAGGAGCCGGCTTTCCTGGAAAAAGTGAGCCAGGCCCTGGAATTTGCCGCCGCCAACGATGCGCTCGTTACGCTGGGCATTCAGCCGTCCCGCCCGGATACGGGTTACGGGTACATTCAATTTGGCGATGAGGCGACCGAAAACGTACGTAAAGTGCTGCGTTTCACCGAAAAACCCAACCTGGAAACGGCGCGGCAATTCCTCGATTCCGGCGACTACCTGTGGAATGCCGGTATTTTCATCTGGCATGTACGCTCCATTCTGGCGGCCTATGAAAACCTGTCGCCCGATATCTTCCGCATCCTCGAAGCCGGCACGGGTTTGTACAACACCGCGGAGGAAGCCGATTTTATCAGCGAGCACTACCCCACCACGCCGAACATATCGGTCGATTTTGCCATCATGGAAAAGGCGCTCAACGTGTACACCCTGCCTGCGGAGTTCGGCTGGTCCGACCTGGGGACCTGGAGCAGTCTGCATGCCGAATGCCCGCGCGATGAATATGATAATGTGCTGCAGGGCGATCATATTCTGGCGCTGGACGTGGATAATTGCCTGGTGCGTACGCCGCCCGGCAAACTCGTGGTGCTGAAAGACCTGAGCGACTACATCATTGTCGACGAAGGAGATGTATTGCTGATCTATCCAAAATCTAAAGAACAGGAAATCAAGGCCGTAACCGGTATGGTCAAGGCGCAGTTTGGAATGGCGTATTTGTGAAAAAAAATTCATCTTTTTTTTCGTCAAAATTTTACAACTTCCAAAGTATCCATACATTAGCCCTCGCAATCGTTTTTAATCCGTACATCTCAGTTGTATAATCCCGGTCTGAACAAAAACTTTCTTTTAAAACAGCAGCGCCGGATGAGTTTCGTTTCCTCTATTTCCGTACACCCCGACATCCAGGATGGCGCGCCGGTATTTTCCGGCACCCGTATCCGCATCGAGATCTTCTTCGATTATCTGCGCATTGGCGTTAGTATCAACGAGTTCCTGAACGAATTCCCGTCCATTACCCGTGACCAGGCGCTTGAAGTATACGAACTTGCCGGACCGCAGCAATTTTCGGTCGAGCAGATCGCCGCATTGGTGTCTGGCCCCGAATCGCGTTTACCAGCGGGCACGGGCCGTTTGTCGGCAGCCGCCTGATCATTTTGGAAATACACCATGAATTGCCGGAAAAAAACTCCGCTTGGGTAGCTGCCAGCACCCCAGCGGAGTTTTTTATTTCCACCCCACCTATGATTCCTGCATCGGGTCTGTCAGGCAGTCGCCTGCTGCTGGTAGCGAACAGCGCCTGGAACATCTGGAATTTTCGACATTCCCTGCTGGCCCAGTTAGCGGCGGAAGGCTGCACGCTGATTTGCGCAGCGCCACCCGATGGCTACGAAAAGCGGCTGGCGGATATACCGGGACTGCGTTTTATCCCCCTGCATCATCTTTCCCGAAAAAGCCTGTCGCTGCTCGATAACTTTCGTACCCTGCTGGAACTGCGCCGCCTGCTGCTCCGCGAACGCCCCGATCTGGTGGTGTTGTACACGGTAAAACCCAATATTTTTGGCAGTATAGCCGCCCGTTTGACGGGTGTACCCGCCATTGCAACCGTGGAAGGGCTGGGTTATACCGCGACGGCGCCGAACGCGTTACGCCGCCTGATCTTTTTTCTCTATCAATTCGCGTTTCATTTTGTGCAAAAAGTGGTGTTTTTAAACCACGATGATCGCGCAGCTTTTCTGTACAATAAGGTGGTTCCACCGCAGAAGACCCTGGTCATCAAGGGCACTGGCGTCGATACGGCGCACTTCTTTCCGGCCCGGGAGAATGGTTATGCCAGCCCCATTTTTCTATTCATCGGTCGTTTGCTCAGCGATAAAGGCATTCGGGAGTTCGTTCGGGCGGCCCAGATGACCAAAGCCGTAGCGCCGCAGGCCCGTTTCCAGATCCTGGGCAGAACCGATGCGGATAACCCGGCCTCCATACCGCATGGCGAGCTGGACGACTGGATCAAAACGGACGCCATTGAACACCTGGGGTATACCGACGATGTACGTCCATTAATCGCCGACGCCCACGTGGTGGTGCTGCCATCTTACCGCGAGGGGATGCCGCGGGTACTGCTGGAAGGCATGGCGATGGGCAAACCCATTATCACTACCGATAGTGTCGGTTGCCGCGAAACAGTGGATGAAGGCCGTAACGGATACATTGTTCCCAGCGAAGATGCGGAGGCCCTGTCGGCGGCCATGCTGCAGTTCATGCGGCTCTCGCTGGTGGAGAAACGGGCCATGGGCGCACATAGCCGTCAAAAAGCCCTGATCGAATTCAGTAACGTCATCGTGCTGCCCCAGTACCTGCAGCTTCTGCGGGAAGGCCTTCAAAAACCCAGTAAGCACTGATAGCGTCCGGCAATTTGCGGCACCGTATACGCCGCCATCCGGCTCCGGCAGCGGTCCCCGTCCACCGGGGGTAGCCCGCCCGACACCCAGGTCTGCCATTCTTCCTGCGCGGCCTTTTCCACCTTTCCATTTTCCACCCCAAGCTGCAGCACCCAGGGTAAATCCTCCAGAAATGCGGCGAACGGGTCGTCCTTTACGTAACACAAATTGACAATCGGCTTGGCTGCCGCCAGGTAGTCCACCGCCTTGCTGGGCAACTGAAAATCGGTTTGGTTGCCGATGTTCAGCAGGATGTCCATTTGCTGCATGGCGGCCTGCACTTCTGCCCGCGGCCGTAAACCATGCAGCCGAACGGCCGGCTGGGCAGCCAGCGCAGGATAAAATTCGGGAAATATTTCCCCAAAAAAATGAATTTCCAGGGTCGGACGCAGCTCGGGAAGCTGGCGGAAAGTGTCTTCCAGCAGCGCCAAAAAAACATCGGGTGTGCGTACGGGGGCATATAAAGCGCCAAAGTAGCCGATCCGCAACACGCCGTTCTTGACGGGTGGCAGGGGTTGTATGGCCGGTACGGGATGCAGCAGCGGCGGAATGACCTGGATTTGCCGCGTCGCCTTTTCACCGAAAAAACGCGTGTAACGCCGGGCGGTGTAGTCGGTCGTTACCGTGGTGATATTGGCTGTTTCCAGCACGCAGCGTTCCAGCCGGCGGTTCAGTTGCTGGTAAAAAAACCGGTTATTCGGGCTCTTTTCCTGAATGGAAAAAGGATCGCCCATATCGGCCAGCCAGGGCAACAGCGGGAAACGACGTTTGGCGGCCAATCCGATCAGGTGGCCGGTAAATGGCAGGGAAACCGAAATAAGGGCGTCGAATTTTTGCGCCGACAGTAGCTGCAGCGCTTTCCGTGTCGCAGGGAAATACCAGGGACCCGCGTCGTCGGGGAAATAGAGGTTTTTCCAGAAAAAACGATACAGTCCACCCAACAGACGGGTGGTCAAACCAGGCGCCTGCACGGCATTACCAACCCGTCCGCGGGCCCGGGAACTGCCGAAATGGAAATAGAAAAACTCTTTGAGAGAATCGAAACCTACGCGGTGCACCTGCACGCCGTTGACCATTTCCAGGTCCGCACAATCGCGGTGGCGGGCGGTCAGCACCTGTACATCGTGGCCCTGCGCCGCCCAGTATTCAGCCAGGGCCGTCCAGCGGTGCGCCCGAGGATGGATAAAGGGATGGTACCAGGCCGTAATGATCAGCAGACGCGACACGTGGAGGGGCTAAAAGCTTTTTAACCCTGCAGGCGCTATGAGGGCGCTTCTACCGTGGCTAAACGAACGAATCCGCAAAAGTAATCAGCGCAAAGTAGTCAGCGCAGCGTGGTTTCAAACAAACTTAAATTTCAACCAACAAACCAGCAAACCAACCTTCCAAACCATCCCCCCCTTTCAATCCGGCTTTCGGAAACGATAAGAATATAAATCCGGCTGGCCTTCGTAGTACCCATCGATCACGAGGTTCTGCGAAGCGTTTTTGATCGCGTCGATGGTTTCGGCCAGTGTAGTGACCCGGCTGCCGTTGACCGAGGTAATGACCAGGCCGGGTTGCATATTGGTCTCGTACACCAGGCCGCCGCGGCGAACACTGCTCACGATGGCGCCCTGCATTTGCATGCTCTGGCGTTCATTGCGGCTCAGTTCGCGCAGTTCGAAGCCCAGGGATTGATCCAGTTCATTGCCCTGCACCCGCGTGGCGCCATTAGAATTATTGGCATCTTTCAGCAGTAAACGGGAGCTGTATTTCTTACCCACGCGCCAGTATTCCAGGGTGACCTGATCGCCGGGGCGGTAGCGGCCGACGAGTTCCTGTAGTTCGGAGGTGCTGCGCATCCGGGTATTGTTCAGGCCGATGATCACGTCGCCGATCTGTAAACCGGCGGCCGAAGCGGCGCCGTCGGGGGTAATACGGTTGACCAGAATACCTTCCGCATTGGGCAGCCCGAAATCGCGGGCATGTTCACTGTCGAGGTCTTCAATGCCGACGCCCAGGAAAGCGCGGTGGACCACCCCGAATTCGCGCAGGTCGCGGATGACTTTTTGCACGAGGTTGGAAGGCACCGCAAAAGAGTACCCTTCATAGGTGCCGGAACCGGTGATGATGGCCGTGTTGATGCCGATCAGATCGCCGGCCGTATTCACTAATGCGCCGCCGCTGTTGCCGGGATTTACGGCCGCATCGGTCTGGATAAATGATTCGATGCTGGCCCCGCCGCCGAGGATGTTGATGTTGCGGCCTTTGGCGCTGACAATACCCGCAGTGACCGTACTCTCCAGGTTAAAAGGATTGCCCACAGCCAGTACCCATTCGCCGACTCGTACGGAGTCGCTGTTGCCGAAAACGATGAAGGGCAGGTCGTTCTCTTCGATTTTAAGTAAAGCAATGTCGGTCGAAGGATCGGAACCAATGAGTTTGGCTTTATAGGTACGCTTGTCGGCCAGCGTGACCTTGATGTCGCCACTTTTATCGATCACGTGGTGGTTGGTAACCACATAACCGTCGGGCGAAAGAATGACGCCGGAGCCCGAGGAACCGGTCATGGAGCCGGTTTTCCAGAAACCGTCCTCGTTCTCGACCAGGGCGCGGATGTTGACCACGGCGGGCGTGGCGACTTCGGCGGATTCGATGAAATTAGTCGGGGAAGCCGAGTGGAATTCTCCCGTCGAGCGGGCGTTGAAGAGCTTTTCCACCAGTCCAGTGTAGCGAACCTCTCCTTCCGCATTACTCCAAATCACCCGGTTGCGATGTTCAAATTGGCTGTATAAAAAAACCGAAAGTAAGGAACTGGCTATGCAAGCCAAACAGAGCATCGAATATTTCATCATAGTATTTGTGTAGTATTACGTTCACGAAACGTCCGACCTGGCTTTTTAGTTTATCCGGTACTTCCTGTAAGGCCGGGTTGGCAAAGCCAATAAAAGCAATTGTTTTACCCGGCGGCTTTAAGTTTCTTCCTCTTTTTGTATGGGGAATAGCGAAGCCCAAGATACAAAAACGATCCTATGCAACAGTCGGGCCAATGTTTTTTGACCGGTTCGTGACGTTGCCGCACGGCTGTTGCTGCATCATTAACGCGCACTTAACTAAAGCAGGTTTTTATCTTAGCACCCCTTAATGGACATTTGCAAAAACGGGGAAAAGTGCAGGCTGTTTCATCCACACAAAAAATTCAAACATGCTATTTTGGAAATACCAGGGCGCCGGCAATGACTTCATTATGGTCGATCAACGCCGGGAGCAGTTGCTCCGTCGCGAACATACCGAATGGATCGCCCGCTTATGTGACCGCCGTTTCGGTATAGGCGGCGACGGGCTGATCCTGCTGCAAAACCTGGACGGGTACGATTTTGAAATGGTTTATTTCAACGCCGACGGCCGGGAGAGCAGTATGTGCGGCAATGGCGGCCGCTGCATCGCCGCATTTGCCCGCGATCTGGGACTGGTACAGGATGCCTGCCGGTTCGTGGCCATCGACGGTCCGCATGAGGCGCGTATTTCCCCGGCCGGACAGGCGGGGTCGTACTGGGTCGAGTTGAAAATGATGGATGTCCCGTCGGTCGAACGCCAGGATGCCGATACATATGTACTGAACACGGGTTCGCCGCACTATGTACATTTTGTGGGCGCGGTGGACGGACTGAATATGGTGGAGGAAGGCCGGGCGGTACGTTATTCCGACCGTTTCCGGGAGCAGGGCATCAACGTGAACCTGGTAGAATCCACCGCCACCGGCCTGCGCATCCGGACCTATGAGCGGGGCGTGGAAGACGAGACCCTGGCCTGCGGAACGGGGGTGACGGCGGCCGTACTGGCGAATGCGTTGCGCAACGCCGTGGCCGGAAAGGAGGCGGAAACGCAGGTCGAGGCACAGGGCGGGCATTTATCCGTTCGTTTCGAGCCGGACGGCGCCGGCTTCCGCGAGGTGTGGCTGTGCGGACCCGCCGTACAGGTTTTTACCGGAGAAATTTTAGTTGCGTACTGAACGAATCGTCCACATGAAACTTTTTACCCTCTTTCTGCTGTCCTGTCTGCCCTGGCTACTGCCGGCCCAAACCGATTCGCTGCCCAGGCCTAAACTGCCTTCGCTGCCCATCCGGATCACGGCTGCCCGGCAGGAGTTGCGCAGCGCATTCCTGGCCAATGAACCGGCTGCGGCCAGCCTGTGGATGGATTCTTTGAACCGACTGGAGAATACGACCTATCAGGGACTGGTCTGGGATGAGCGCTGGCTGTTGTATTACTGGGAAGAGGCGTATGGCAACATGTTCGATGAAGTCGTGCGTTTCGGGACCGATCAGGCCTGGCAGCAGTACAAAATAAAACCGGCGGCGGATAGTCTTTTCGAGCTGCTCGATCAGACCTTGTATCCGCAGCGTTTCGATCTGTATAACCGGATTCAACAGGGGTTTTTAAACCAGGAAGAAAAGGCTTTCGCCGTGCTGCAACTGGATTATTTACTGCGGTTGAATGCCGATGAAAAAGACTGGGTGGGCCGGCTGGACGCATTCTTGCAGCGCTTCCCGGAGTCGCGGTTTGCCGACTATATACGTTCCATCCAACCGGAGACGCCGGGTGTCAGCGACCGCGGTTTTGGTTTTTCCTTATCGCTGGTCAAGGACGACTGGACCGGCCAACTCGACCGGACGCTGAAGACGATGTATGCCGGCGAATTCAATTTTTATATCTGGCGTAAAGGCTGGCAGTACGAGATCAACAGCGCGCCCGGGGAAGCGACATTGGACCGGCAGTTTCGGCACAATGGTTTCGACTGGCTGAAGGGCGACGTTGCGTATTACCGGACGACGGGCCTGCTGCTGGGCCGGGATGTGCTGGATAACCACCGGCTGCGGGTCACCCCGGCGGCTGGCGTGTATTTTTCTTCGCTCTCCCCCGCCCCACCGGAGACAGGTGAAAATCCGGAATATTATAGCGAGTTTTACTTCAGTGATCTACATTTTGCCACTTCGCTGACGGCCGATCTGAAAATATTCCGTTCGAAGGCCAGGCTGATGGGCATTGAACAGGGCTCTTTCCACGGTCTGCGTTTGCGGGCCGGTTACCATTGGCTGCGTCTGGGCAGGAAGAATGCGGCCCTGGACGGCAATTTGTTTTACTTTGCCCTTGGCTACCACTTTTTCGTACAAAGACCGTCCCGATGACAGAAACTTCACTACTGGCTACCCCTTTCGACTGGCTTTCCGATCTGCAACCCGCTTATGCTGCCCAGGAAGCCTGGTTTGGGGGCACCTATCAGCAGGAACATGTTTTTCACTACGTGTATCAGCCGGAGGGGAATTTTTCCATCGCCTGCGGGGCAGGTTTGCTGGCCGAACACATCCGCCGTTTTCGTTTTTCGCCAGATTTGATCCAGCGCATGGGTCAGGTCATGGACGGTCAGGGGCGGAATGTTTTTCAGGAAAGTTTTCTCAATCACCTGCAGCGCATGCGGTTGCGGGTCCAGGTAAATGTGGCGCCCGAAGGCACCCTGCTGCTGCCGGGTGAACCCTTACTGGTGGCACAGGGGCAACTGGACCAAATCCTGCTGCTGGAATCCGCTTTTCGGGTACTGATCTGGCAGTCAACGCATTGGGCGACGAAAGCAGCCCAGGCCCGCTGGCAAAACGGGCAGCTGAGTGAAGAGGATACCCCTTCGACGCCGGTGTATCCTTTTAATCCTGACGGCTGGAAAATACGGGCCGCCTACGTGGGTGGCGCCCTGGCCGATGAAATGCTGGACAACCTCCGCAAACCGACCCGTGAACTGCAGGCCGGCGAAGGCCTGCAACAAATAGACCACCGGCCCGATAAACCGCTGTTGCAGATCCGCCGGCTGTTTCGAGGAAATCAGCCGCTGGGGGATCTGTGGCTTACGCAATCCCAGGAGGAAGCCGCCAGCGTGAGTAAAACCAGTACACAGTTCATAGATGCACGCAGCGGCCAGCTTCAGCAGGTGCAAATGAGCAGGTTTCAGAATCTGTATCAACCGGTACTGGTGAAAGGTCATCCGGCGCTGGCGACACCGCGGCTCGGCTACCTGCGCCAGCGTATGCTGAAACAACTCCAGGCCTTCCAGCAGGCGGACCTGGCTACCTACGGCTGCGGCTGGTTCCAATGAAGGTGCAAATAAGATCCCTATAAGTTGCTGACGGCCAACAACTAAACCCCTCTATTTTTTTTCTATATTACTCTAAACCAACTTACGACTTTGACCAAACTTTCCCGGCGCGTCTGGATCCTTTCGCTCATCAGCCTCTTCACGGATACGGCCAGTGAAATGCTGTACCCGGTGATGCCGATCTACTTAAAAACCATCGGCTTTTCCATTGTGCTGATCGGGGTACTGGAGGGTGTTGCGGAGGCGGTGGCCGGACTTAGCAAGGGTTATTTTGGTAAATTATCCGATCACTGGGGCCAGCGGGCCATTTTCGTACGTTTTGGTTACGGCCTGAGTACGCTGTCCAAACCGATGATGGCGATCTCCACTTTTCCGCTGTGGATCTTTTTCGCCCGCACCATCGACCGGCTGGGCAAGGGCATTCGTACGGGCGCCCGCGATGCGCTGTTGTCCGACGAAGCAACGCCGGCGACCAAGGGCCGGGTGTTCGGTTTTCACCGCTCGATGGATACCCTGGGCGCCGTAGCGGGTCCGCTGCTGGCGCTGGTGTATTTGCACTACCGGCCGGGCGATTACCGGATGCTGTTTCTGCTGGCTTTTTTGCCGGGTTTACTGGCGGTGGCCTTTTCCTTTTTATTAAGCGATAAACACCGCCGGCCCGCGGCTGACCGCCCGCCACCGGTGTTTTCTTTTTTGAAGTATTGGAAAAACAGCCCGGCACTGTACCGGAAAGTGGTGCTGGGCCTGTTGGCATTTGCCCTGTTCAATAGCTCCGACGTGTTTCTGCTGCTGAAGATCAAACAGTCGGGCGGTAGCGATACGCAGGTGATCGGCGTGTATATTTTTTACAACCTGGTGTATGCTTTAAGCGCTTTTCCCATCGGGATTGTAGCCGATCGCCTGGGTTTGCGCCGGGTGTTCCTGACGGGCCTGGGCCTGTTCGCCCTGGTGTATTTCGGCATGGCCATAGAGGGAAGTATATACTTTTATGGTGGCCTTTTTTTGCTGTACGGACTGTATGCTGCGGCGACGGAGGGCATTTCCAAAGCCTGGATCAGCAACATCAGCGACCCGAAGGATACGGCGACGGCGATCGGGACTTTCGCGGGTCTGCAGAGTATAGCCAGTCTGCTGGCGAGTTCGCTGGCGGGGTTTGTGTGGTACCAGTTTGGCGCTAATGCCACGTTCGTGCTGACCGGCGTGGTTACCCTGGGCGTCATGGTTTATTTCCTGTTTCTTATTCCGCAGCGGGTACCGGCAGAATAGTTATTCCGTCAAAGCCCGCTTATACGTGGCAATGGCCCGTTCCCGCGCGAAGGCATGTTCCACCATCGGCGCCGGGTAGCGGGGAGTGCCGAATTCGGGCACCCAGGTACGGATATATTTATAGTCCGGATCGAATTTCCTGGTCTGCTCCGTGGGGTTGAACACCCGGAAATACGGCGCGGCATCCGTACCGCAACCTGCCGCCCACTGCCAGCCGCCGTTATTGCTGGCCAGGTCGTAGTCCAACAGTTTTTCGGCAAAATACGCTTCGCCCTGCCGCCAGTCGATCAGCAGGTGCTTGGTCAGAAAACTCGCCACTACCATCCGGACGCGGTTATGCATGAAGCCGGTCGCGTTCAACTGGCGCATGCCGGCATCCACGATGGGATAACCGGTCTGACCGCGTTTCCACTTTTCAAAATCTTCGGGCGCATCCCGCCAGGGAATGCGATCATACTGCGGCCGGAAAGGATGGCCGATGACGTGGGGGAAATGGTACATGATCTGGCTGTAGAAATCGCGCCAGATCAGTTCGCTGAGATAGGTCGCACTTAAGTCCTGGGCCGCACGCGCTTTTTCCCGAATACTAATGGTGCCGAAACGGAAATGCACCCCCAGCCGGGACGTGCCCTCAATGCCCGGCGTGTCGCGGGTAAGCTGGTAGTTTTTGATCAGGCCGCGGGTAACGGTGGTGCTGGGAAAAGGTATGCCGGCGGGTTCAAAACCAATTTCCGCCAGTGTGGGCAGGGGCAAAGGGTTGATTTTCAGTAAATTATAGAAGTAGTGGGGATTGGAATAGCTGGCCAGATAAAAGGAAAGCGGTTCTGATGACGGGTCTGTTTCCAGCCGGCTTTGCAGTTTGGCCAGCCATTTATTTTTATACGGCGTAAACACGGTGTAGGGCTTGCCGTCGTCTTTGGTCACCTCGTTTTTTTCAAAAATAACGTGGTCCTTGAACGTGTATAAGGGGATGTTTTTGGCTTTTAGAATTTCCCCGATGGCCGTGTCGCGCTGGATAGCGTAGGGCTCGTAGTCGTGGTTGGTGTACACGGCCGCTACCTCATACTGTTGCAGCAGGGCTTTAAATATATCTTCCGGTTGCCCGTGACGCACGTCGATGCTGCTGCCCAAAGCGCCCAGTTGCTGTTGCAGATCCGTCACTGCCTGGTGAATGAACTCCACCCGGGCATCTTTTTTATCCGTCAGGTCATCGAGGATGGCGCGGTCGAAAATGAAGAGCGGCAGGACCGGATGCGGGCCTTTGAGGGCCTGGTAGAGACCGGCGTTGTCATCCAGGCGTAAGTCGCGGCGGAACCAGAAGAGGGAGAGCATTAGGGGGCAGGTGACAGGTGACAGGTGACAGGTGACAGGAGGCAGGGGGCAGGAGTTAGGGGACAGGGGGCAGAACAGGGGGAGACGGATTAAAGTTTTGGGAGATGGAAATTTTGCTTCGGTAGGCAATGAACCTCTATGCAGGAGCGAGGTATACAACGAACGGAAGCCATCCCATGTCTGGGTGGCTTCCGTAATTTTAAAATCCATAGAGCAAAAAGCGGCTGGAGCTTTTAAATGAGCTACACACCTTTCCGAAGATCGGTGGACCGGGATCGAACCGGCTACCTTCCCGAGGTTTTCGGGCTGCTCTACCAGAGAAGTATCTCCTGCCTACGGCATCTACTGGATAAATTCATGAAAGGGTAAAAAACGTACTGCGATCGTGCTCTACCAACTGAGCTACGGAATAGTAAACTATTCTGGCAGGATTCGAACCCGCGACCCCGTCATTAAGAGTGAAGTAACGCACTACTACGACACCTTTCATTTTTATTAAGTCCGGAGCAGTAAAAACCAGGAGCGTGGAATTATTTCAGGTTGAGTGAAGTAACGCTGCTGTACGACATGCTCCGGACTGTTTCAAATTTCAATTTCGCGAATCATTTCTACGGCCGACTGGCCGGCTTCAATAGCTGCCAGCACCTCGAAAATCTTGTCGGACCAGCCGGCGATCAGGTGCACGCCTTTGCCTTTGCTCAGGTCCAGCGGCGAGTGACCATAACCGGCCAGGTCGAAGAGGTACAATTTGGCGCCGGGGGCAATTTCCCGGCGGTAGCGGTCCCACAGGTTTTGAATATGTTCGCTGCCCTGGTTGTTCCACAATTGTGCATCTATGAACAGCATTACTTTATCCATCACCTGACGACGGTCCAGCAGATCCTGGATCACCAGGAAACCATTGGTCGCGTAACCCACTTCTCCTTCGCGACGATAAAACTCCTGCACGTTGGCCAGGATCCCTTTGGCCGGCAGGTTGACCGTCTTCCAGCGATCCCCGAACATACCGGTCTCCACGTTTTTACAACGCGATTTCAACAGCATGCCCAGCATCAGGCCGATGTCGTAAAGCAGCACTTTGCTGCGCGGCGAAACGGCTTTTTGCATGGAACCCGACACGTCGCAGGCGATCAGCACGCGGGTAGTTTCGGAAAATCCCTGCAGGCTGGCGGCCGAAGCTGCCACGGCGCTTTCCAGGGCGTCCATCACCATGGCGGTCAGTCCGGATTTTACTGCTTGCAATTCCCGGTAAGCAGCCAAAAAACGGAAAGGCAGTTGTTTCGAGCGGGCCACCTGCTTGGGATCCGACAGCATCTGACACACCCGCATTACGTGGCTAGCCGATACTTCGGCTTCCAGGATGTTGCGCAGGTTACGCATCAGGGCCATATAACCAAGCTTACCGCTATCGATCAATTGCTCCCACTTGGCACGAAAGGCCGCTTTTTTCGCTTCCGCAGACTCGAATTTTTGCTGGCCTAATGCCGAGAGCTCCGTTTCCCAGGTGTAGGGGGTTTCCAGAGTGCCGGTAGCGATCTGGTTGAAAATGGCCTGCTGCGCCTCGTCTTTCGCCACCGGGTGGGTCAGGAAAAGGGCATCGCGCAGTTTGATCGCGGCCTGGTCCCGGTCATATTTCGCAAACTGGTAAGCGTCGAAGCGGTTGAAAGCGCCGGCCAGGCCCTTTTGCACCTGCTTGGACAAACCGTTCAACGTTTTCACGCCGCTGCGCTGGTTGGCTACCGTATAATAGGCCAGCAACTCGGTGATTTCATCGGCCCGCTGAATAACGCGGGTGACCGTACGGGCCACCAGGTTATCCCCCCGGTGACGTTTGGCGAGTTCTACCGCCAGCACCATCGGAATGCTGCGCAAATACATGCGTTCGCGGGCATAGGCAGCCAGTTGCGCTACAAAAACCGGGTGGTTGCGATCGATCAATGTACGAAAACGTTCGATCTGGTCGGCGCCGCTTTCATAAAATTTATCGCTCAAACCGGCCGTCGCTACAGCGGTGTACAGTTCCAGCTCCGGCGTCATGACAAAGGCTTTTTCGCCTTCGTGGTTCACCGTAACTGCGGGTTGGTTGGGACGGGTAAAAAGATTGAATTTCATGAGCGTAGACTATAAACGGTAGAATGAAATTGATCGTCCAAAAGTTCCTTTCGTCTGATGAGACAAAGATGAAGGCGGTACTGCGCAGCCTTTTTGCGCAGTAAAATTTATTTTTATTATTTTTGTGAAATTGTTTTCAAACGCTTGAATATCAACGTTTTAATTTTCTGATTTTAACAGCCGTTAATTTTCGTTTTCATGTCGCTCAATAAAAACGCGCTGATCCGTTACAAAACCATTGATCATTGTTTGCAAAACCGTTTTCGGAAATGGACCCTGGAGGACCTGATAGATGTCTGTTCGGAGGCCCTGTACGAATACGAGGGCGTGCACAAAGGCGTGAGTCGCCGCACCTTGCAGATGGACATCCAGTTCATGCGTTCCGACAAACTGGGCTATAATGCGCCGATTATCGTGCTGGAGAAGAAATATTACAGTTATGAAGATCCGGCCTACAGCATCACCAATATTCCGCTGACCCAGCAGGACCTGCTCACGCTGCAGGACGTGGTGGCTATACTTCGCCAGTTCAAGGGCTTCAATCATTTCCAGGAGGTGGACGACATGGTCAGCCGGCTCCAGCACAAGGTGTATATCGGGCAGGGACGACGCAAGCCGGTGATCGATTTTGAGAAGAATGAACACCTCATTGGGCTGCAACATATTGGGCCTTTATACGAGGCCATTACGGCGCAGCAGGTACTCAAGATCCACTATCATTCCTTTAAATCGCGCCATCCCCGTTTGTTTGTTTTTCACCCCCATTTGTTGAAAGAATACCGTAACCGCTGGTATGTGCTGGGTTTGGAAGAGGACCGGGAGCAGCCCGTGATCCTGCCGCTGGACCGGATTCAAACTATTGAGTCGTGGCCGGTGGCTTTTCAGCAGCACGAAGCGGTGGATACGAGCTGGTTCAAGGATCTGGTGGGCGTGACCCGCAATAGTGGTCAGCGCGAGCCGGTTCGTTTCCGGGTAGATCCCGTTCATGCGCCTTATGTACGGACCAAACCCATCCACCCGTCGCAAATAATGGAAGAACGGCTGGCCGATGGCTCGTGCATATTTTGTATTCAGGTCATTCCGAACCTGGAACTGGAGCGCGAACTACTGGGTTTCGGGGGCGGACTGGAAGTGCTCACGCCCCTGCGCTTGCGGGGCCGAATCAAAGCCTCGCTGGAGCGGGCGGTGGGACGGTATAGCGGAGAGGTTACATCGGGTCGGTAGGAAGTCCTATGGTCTCGGAGGTTCGCGCAGATTTTAAGCAAGGTTTTTCGCGCAGATTTTTGTGTAAAATCTGTGCGAAAAACCCCCTCACCGGATCACCACCTCCTTAATAAACTCTTCCCCCAGCTCCTCGTTTAGCAACGTCTTGATCTTATCCTTACCATAGCTGAGTTCCTGCTTGAGCGGCGCAGATAGTATGGTGAGGTACAGCACGTTTTTACGTACGGAAATATTGGACGTATAGGTGGAAATGGTCTTGCCCATGAGTTGTTCCCACAGCGATTTCACCCGCGTTTCGCTGAGCTGCGGACCAATGCGCAGTTCCTGAATCATGTCTTTCAGCGCATCCTGGATGGTGCTATCATTCTGTTTCCTGATCATTCGGCAAATTTACGATGGCAGCCAGTCAATTCCCTTGCGCAGCCAATTTAAAGTTTCAGCCTCGGGGGTATGCGGTTCGGGTTGGAAATCATACTGCCAGCCGGCCAGCGGGGGCATGCTCATCAGGATGGATTCGATGCGGCCGTTGGTCTCCAGCCCGAACTTGGTACCGCGGTCCCAGACGAGGTTGAATTCCACATACCGGCCGCGGCGGAGCAGTTGCCAGTTCTTTTCGCGTTCCCCCCAGGGTCGGTTTTGGGCACGGCTCAGCAGCTCCGTATAAGTGGGGGCAAAGGTTTCGCCCACGGCAATGACGTAGTCGAAGAGCTGTTCCTGCGTGAGGCCGCATTTTTCGTCCTGATAATCGAAGAAAATACCGCCGATGCCCCGCGTTTCCTGGCGGTGACGAATGAAGAAATAGTCGTCGGCCTGGGCTTTGAACTGCGGGTAAAAATCGGGGTGAAAACGCTGGCAGGTGGTCTGTAACTGCCGGTGAAAAAACGCCGCATCCTCCGGCACCACGTAGTGCGGCGTCAGGTCGATGCCGCCGCCAAACCACCAGCGCCCGCTGCCGGTCTCGAAATAGCGCACGTTCATGTGGATGATCGGCGCCATTGGGCTCTGTGGATGCAGCACAATGCTGACGCCGGTAGCGAAGAAATCCGTGGGCGGCAACTGCATGTTTTTGGCCAGTGGTTCCGGTAAAGGGCCATGTACGGCGCTGAACATCACGCCGCCTTTTTCAATGGTCTGCCCTTGCAGCACGCGACTGCGCCCTCCCCCACCCTCGGCGCGGGTCCAGTCATCCTGGGTGAAATGGCCGCCACCGTCGGCTGCTTCGAGTTGCCGGCAAATATTGTCCTGCAACTGTTGAAAACGGGCGGCAATCTGTTCTTTCGTCAACATGGTGATCCAGTTTTGCCGGTATGTTTCCCGGCCGTCCGGCGGCAAAGGTGATGCTCCTTTTGTTTTTAAATTCAAAACGGGTAAAGGAAATTTTGGAGGAGGAAAATTAAAGGGAGGTTTGTTGGTTGGAGGGGTTTGTGCTGACTATAATCAGCCCGGTTATTTTATGGCGTCGGAAGAATTAATGCACGGACTGCATGAATCCCATTATTTTCACCGCGTTTCCCACTCTATCATTTCATTTAAAGCATTAGAACGATGCATCCATTACTCCTACCCTGGCGCACGACGTCCTTCTTCCTGGTATTTGGATTCCTGTTTTTCTCCGCCGCTACCCTTCCCGCCTGTAAGTCCACCGATCTCGTGGGCATGCAAAATGCCACGAACCTCAGCACGCAATTGACTACGCTGATGAACAAGGCCAACGAGCCGTTCGCCAAACACAGCGATGAAATTAAATCCGCCATGTCGGCGCTGATGGCTGCCGAACAACATGCGACGGAGCAGCCTAGAAATAAGATCATTGCTAAACAGTGGACGACCTTGCGTACCGGACTGGTCGAACCTTTTATAACCCGCTGGAAAGAAGGAAAACTAGACAAAGATTTCATCAAGGAAGCGGTGCTGCAGGTGCAAAACAGCCTCGCGGCCATTAGAAAAGCGGGAAAAAAGTAAGCGCATTTCCCTATTACTCAAACCTGCCTATAATCATCAACAACGCTATGCCCGATAAAAAAGAAATTCAAAAAGCACTGGATGGTCTGGACGACCAGGTGATTACGCTGGTCAGCGATTTTGTAAAACGCCGCCGCGCACACTATGAACAGGCCGCCAAAAGTCTGCATGATCAGCTTAAAAAGGACACCCGGCGGTATGCCGAATTGCTGGCCGATGAAAAAATTTCGCGCGAAGATTTTGAGTTCTTACTGCAAGGGCGCGCCACCCAGCTCAAGATCGAACTGCTCGCTGAACTGGCCATCAGTAAAGCAAAATTTGAAGACATTGCGGTGGCCATTTTAAAACTGACCATTCAAACGGTGTTCGCCCTGATTTGATTGGTTAGTCGCCGGACATCCTCCTATTTGAGAAGATGACGTACCTTTGCCCAGTTTTAGAAGATCGTGTTGCCGGCGGCGCTGTTTGATCACCGCAACACTTAAGCCATACTCAAAGAGATGTACGATAGCAATCCGACGCTCGAAGGCGTTAAGACCATCGATGAAGCCCGGCAAGGCCAGGTGCTGTATAAGACCCAGTGGGACGATCAGTCCCAGGCGGGCGCTAAGAAATTTTACATCGAGAGCTATGGTTGCCAGATGAATTTCAGCGATTCCGAGATCGTAGCTTCCATCCTCGGCGAAGCGGGTTTTACCGCCACCCGTAATCTGGACGAAAGCGACCTGATCCTGATCAACACCTGCTCCATTCGCGAGAAAGCGGAAGATACCGTGCGCAAGCGCCTGCGGGTATTTTCCATTATGAAGAAAAAACGTCCGGGCACGCTCATCGGCGTACTGGGCTGCATGGCGGAACGGCTGAAAAAGCAGTTTCTGGAAGAAGAAAAGCTGGTGGACCTGGTGGTTGGTCCGGATGCTTACCGCGACCTGCCGCAGCTGGTGGCCGGCGCCGAAGACGGGCAGCGCATGGTGAACGTGCTGCTCAGCCGCGAAGAGACCTACTCCGATATCAATCCGGTGCGCCTGGAATCCAACGGGATTACGGCATTTATCAGCATTATGCGCGGCTGCGACAACATGTGTTCGTTCTGCGTAGTACCCTTTACCCGTGGCCGCGAGCGTTCGCGTGATCCGTTCAGCATCGTGGCCGAAGCGACGGCTTTGTTTGAAAACTGCTTTCGCGAAGTTACCCTGCTCGGCCAGAACGTGGACTCCTACAAGTGGTCCAACCCGGAAACGAACGAGCTGGCCACCTTCGCCCACCTGCTGGAAATGACCGCGGCGATCCATCCCGATCTGCGGGTGCGTTTCAGTACCAGCCATCCGAAGGACATGACCGACAACGTGCTGCACGTCATGGCGCGTTTCGATAATATTTGTAAATACATCCACTTGCCGGTGCAATCGGGCAACAGCCGGGTGCTGGACATGATGAACCGTACCTACGATCGCCCCTGGTATATGCAGCGCATCGAGGCCATCCGGCGCATTTTGCCCACGGCGACGGTCAGCAGCGATATTATTACCGGCTTTTGTTCGGAGACCGAAGAAGAGCATCAGGATACGCTGAGCCTGATGGAATGGTCGGATTTCGCCTATTCCTTCATGTTTTATTATTCCGAACGCCCTGGTACGCTGGCCGCCCGCAAGTACGCCGACGATATACCGGAGGATGTTAAAAAGCGTCGTTTGCAGGAAATTATCCGGATGCAGACCGCCCTTTCGCTGCGGCATAATCAGCGGGATGTGGGCCAGACTTTCCAGGTGCTGGTCGAAGGGAATTCCCGCAAATCCGACCAGGATTTCAGCGGCCGTAATTCGCAGAATAAAACGCTGGTTTTTCCGAAAAAAGAGGGCGTCCAACCGGGTGATTACGTGCTGGTAAAAGTGCGGGAAGTATCGAGTGCGACTTTGCTGGGGAATATTGTTTAAACACAACGGCATCGTACTTTCGCCGCCATGAAACGAACAACCGAGAACTGGGTCTCTGCTGCTTTGGCCTCCGCCTTCCTGGTCTACGTAGCCCTGCGCGCCTGGCTGCTTCCCATTACCCACGACGAGGGCGCCACGATTCTCAACCATGTGCCGCGGCTGGTGTTCGATACGCTGACCTTTGAGAAAGAGGCCAATCCGAATAATCATATTCTGAATACCCTGGGAATCAAGGTAATGCTGGGTCTGTTCCCTGGCAACCAGCTGGTGGTTCGACTGCCGGTGCTCATCGGTTGTGCCTTCTACGTGTGGGCGGCCGTCCAACTGAGCCGCCGCTGGTCGGAGCAGGTGTGGGTGCGTTTATTCACCCTGGTCATCTTACTGGGCAGTCCGTGTCTAAGCGAGTTTTTCGGTCTGGCCCGGGGCTATGGACTGGCGATCGGTCTGATGGCGATGGCCATTTTAAAAGCCTGGGATTTCTTTGAAAACAACAGTGCCCGTACGCTGCGTTCGGCTTTCATTTTTGCCGGTTTAGCGGTGTATGCCAATTTCACGCTGCTGCTATTTTTTGGCCCTTTTTGCGTGCTGCTATTAGCGGCCGCCTGGCAGAAGAACCGGAGCTGGGTAACTTTTTGGCCGGTTATCCGCCCGGCATTTTACACGATCGGCATTTTTGTTCTCCTCTGGATTACGCCGTTGAGCCGTTTAAGCAAAGACCGCGAACTGGTGAACTGGGAGCAACTGGGCTCCAATTTCGACACTATTCAGCGGCAGATGACCAGTATGATCCACCGCAACCCTTATTTGGGGGAAAACACGGTGCTTATGTTTTCCTGGGCGGCATTGATCGGCATTATCATCGGGCTGGCCATGGCCATCTGGCAGTGGCGCAAACAAAACTGGCAGCTTTTTACCGATCCCAAAGTGTTCGTGGCGGCCCTGTTTGCCGGTGCGCTGGTCGCTAATTTGATCAATACGCAGGTGTTACATACGGCGCAGCTCAATGCCCGGCTGTCGCTGTTCTTTTACCCGCTTTTTGCTTTACTGCTGGCCGGTATGGCCGATTGGCTGTGGTCGCAGTGGGGAAAACGCAGCTGGATCTACCTGGCGCCACTGTGTTTGTTGCTGTTAATCAACAACGTACGTTGCCTCGACCTGCGCAGGTCTTTTGAATGGTGGTTCGACGCCGACAACTTCGAGGTCTTAAATAAAATGCGGGAAATACAGACTTCGGAAAACCGGACAACGCCTTATAGCTTCGACTGCAACTGGGCCATGCTGAACTCATTCACCTGCCATGTGAACGAATTTCCGCAGGGGTACGACCGTTTAGCGGAGCATCTGGTCTGGCATCCCGATCGTGTACCGGTGGTCGGACCGGAATTTTTCTACGCGATAAAAAACGAAGACATCAGCGCGCTGAACGATGCCTATGAAGTGGTTTGCAAAACCAGTACAGGCACTTTGCTGCATAAAAAGCAGGGTCAATAGGCGCTGGATATTGGACACTGTTTAACAGTCCTGCCTTTCAACGTCCATTAAGTCAGATCGCCCGTTTCCCGCAGGGCCTGTTCCATCCAGGTGCTGCGCGTTTCATGGTACATCCTGAATTCGGCCAGTTCGCGGCGGTAATCGAAGTTGTAGAACTGGTTTTCGAAATGATTTTCCCGGACGGAAAAAATGCCCAGGAAGCGCCCATGCCAGCGGATCCGGCCATGTCCCGACAGCTCGAGGATGGGTAGTTCGAGAAATTCTTCGGCCGGGAAGAACTTGAAAATACCCTTCATTTTACGGATAATATCGATGGCCATAGCCCGCTCCGGACGGTGATTTTCCAGAGGAAATTCGCTGATTTCGTGAAAATAACGCGCCAGTTGGTCCTGCCGCCGGCGTTCGGCAATCCGGCGCCGTACTTCCAGCAGCCGGTAGCGCTCGGGATGCGCCGCCCGCAGTTGCATAATGATCGCCGTCGGATGGAAGGGGGCCGCGTCCTTGAAGGCTTTCCACTGACCGTCTTCCCCGATGTTGATCCAGGAAAACTTGTTTTCTTCGGTTAATTCCGCATACACGAAATCGAGGTAGTGCAGGTCGGGGTGCAACTGGTAACCACTCAACACTTCCCGCAACAAGCGGATGGCCAGTGGCCGCTGCCCTTCCTGGCCGGGACGTAGCTCATTCCACAGCGGCAAAATGCGGCGCTGATATAAATTCCAGGCAATGATCTGGCGCAGTTCCGGTTCGGTGAGCCGCGTGGTCAGCGTCATCATCAGCTTCAACTCGGCCTGGGCATCATACCCCAGCATAAGGCTATCGGCGTCGGTGACCAGTTGATCGGAATCATGGTGCAGCCACAACATTAGTCCGCTGCCACTGATCTCCTGCAGACAGCGATCCAGAAAGTCCTGGCCCATCTCCGGGTAGGCACGATAAGCGACCATCCAGCGACGCAGGCAGGAAATAACGACCCGGCGGCTATCCAGCTCGTGCGGACGCCGGAAATCCGTGTAGGCCCGGTCGACGATGACCTGGGCGTAGTCTTTTTCAATTTCGGCCACGTACTGCAACCACACGCTTTCCTTCAGATTTGGCGCAACCTGCAGCCAGCCCGCATGACCGGCGTGATCGTGCACGATTTTTTCCACAATGGCCTGGGCGTCAAAATCATAACCCATACTGTCCGGGTGGGTACGGACCTCGCCGTTTTCGTCCAGCTCGAACCAGTGCAGCGCCAGGGCGGTCTCCTGATCCGGTTCGACGACAAAGTTCGGGAGTATATACTCCAGGGCCAGGCGCAGGAAAGACTGTTCATCGTTGATCACATCGTCACCGAACACATTATACCCCAGCAGACAGGCCTGCACAAAACGAATGACCGATTCACGCGGGTCCAGGAATTGCCGGTAGCGACGGCGTTCATCCTGCACCTGACGGTACAAACGCCGGCTTTTGGCTTTTAAACTCAGAAAAAGCTGCTCGCGCAAACGGGCGTGCAGACGCTGGTAGTCCTGGCCGCCCGCCACCAGCAGGTTCAGGAGTTCATTAATACTGGTTTCCAGCTCAAATCTTTCCCGCGAGAGGAAGACAAACTCGCCTTTCGCGACGGCCACCTGTTTGATCCAGTCGAACTTGCCGCCGCCGCAGAGTTCATTGACCAGCACTTCCAGAAAGCCCGAATAGGGATGCACGGAGCGGAAGATGAGTTCGCCCATTTCGCGGGACCGGCCGATCAGTCCCCGGTTATCGGGCGCTTCGCCGGCGAGTTTTCCGGTGTCCAGCAGGTGGTCGTTGGGCAGCGCATCGTAGAGGCGGCAGAGCGATTCACCGAGTTCTTCCGCTGCGGCCCGCAGGTTGTAGTCACCGGTTGGGGTCGGACATTGGTTCGTCGCCTGGTATTCCCGTAAACGACTGGCGTAGAGGATGATGTGATTGAGCAGGTGACGTTTATCGTCGTCTACGGCATCCAGTGCAATGCGGTCGGGGGTTTCTTTTTGCAAATAACTCAGCAGTAAATACTCGTATAACTGCGCCGATTGCGGGTCGATGTGGCTGCGCACGTGGTCGCTGTGCTGGTAGGCGCGGCCGAAGTTTTCCACCTCCATGGCGTCCTGGGCCAGCAGCAACTGGCGGCGAAAATCGGCCTGCTGCTGGAACGTGAGCGCTCCGACGGGGTTCGTTTCGCCGGCGACCGTGGGGCGCAGGTTGAGCGTATCGGGAATGGCAATTTCTTCTTTGGGGCTGAACAGGGCCAGGTTGCCCGGCGTCGAATGCGTGGCTTTCCGGAAGGCTGTCCGCCAGTCCGGGATCAGTTCCGTGGAGTTTATTTTTTGGATCAGGTAGATCAGATCACCGCGCAGGACGGCTGCTTTTTCCAAAAATTCGCTCAGCGCCAGTTTGGCGGAGCGTCCCTGCCGCAGAATTTCCCCGAAATTATCTTCCAGTTCGTAGGCTGATTTTTTCAACCGCGCATCGGCGGCCAGGTGGCGCAGCAGGGCAAAGGCGGGCAGTAAATTGAGGCGCTCGCTGAGTTCCAGCAGCCGCTGCCGGGCGCTTTCCATGCTGATCTCGAAATCATCGGTCAGCGTAGCCGGCAATACCGGCGTAGGCATTTCCAGCAGGCGGCGGGCGGCCTGCGCGACGCGTTGCAGCTGCCGGTCGCGATCGAGCTGCTGGTGCATAATGGGTTCTCCGGGAAAGGGCGCCTGGGGGAAAGCGCGAAAATCGGCGGGCAGATCGGCGCTGCGGGCCAGGGCGATCAGGATTTGCAGGGCCGGGCGTCGTTCGCGTTCGAGGCGTTTCGCGGTTTCAAACTCCAGACTGCTGTCCTGATCCAGGTAGTCGGCGGAGAAAATAATAATGCATAAATCGGCCCAGCGCAACCAGGCTTCCCCGCCCTGCAGGCTGTCCGCACCGGGATAACGGCTCTGCCGGTCGCTGATTTCCAGGGGCGTACCGGCAAAAGTGGCCAGCAATTGCTTGCGCAGGCCCTCAGCGACGCCGCTGTCGGGCGTACTGAAAGAAAGAAAAATGCGAAGAGGTGCGGGCATGTTATATGGTTTGGTTGGGCAAAAATTAGAAACGCCGCGCAAATACGCGCCTTTTTTTCTGATTCCTGCCGGTACGCTCTATTTTTGCGGCGCCAATTACTTCTCACCGACTCAGACACTCTCCTTTTGGAAGCATTACCTACTGTTGAAACTGCAAAAAGCCTGGGCCTGACGGTCGCCGAATTCGACAAAATAGTCGAAATTCTGGGCCGCACCCCAAATTTCACCGAACTCAGCATCTATTCCGTAATGTGGAGCGAGCACTGCTCGTACAAAAACTCCATCCTGCAATTGAAGACGTTGCCCCGCAAGGGCGCCAGGCTGCTGGTCGAGGCGGGCGAGGAAAATGCCGGCCTGGTCGATATTGGCGACGGACTGGGTTGTGTATTTAAAATCGAGAGCCATAATCACCCGTCGGCCATCGAGCCCTACCAGGGCGCGGCAACCGGCGTGGGCGGCATTCACCGCGATATTTTTACCATGGGCGCCCGGCCGATTGCCGCGCTCAACAGCCTGCGTTTCGGTACGCCCACCAATGACCGCATGAAACACCTCATCGCCGGGGTGGTCAAGGGGATTGGCGACTACGGCAACTGTTTTGGCGTGCCGACGGTGGGGGGCGAGGTGTATTTCATGCCTTGTTATAACCATGATATTCTGGTCAACGCCATGTCGGCCGGCATTGTGAAAGCCGGGGAAACGGTGAGCGCCACGGCCGGCGGACCCGGCAACCTGGTCTTCATCGTCGGTTCGGCCACGGGTAAAGACGGTATTCACGGCGCTACTTTTGCCAGCGCCGATCTGTCCGAAGATTCGCATGAGGATCTGCCGGCCGTGCAGGTGGGCGATCCATTTCAGGAAAAACTACTTCTGGAAGCCTCCCTGGAAGCCATTCAAACCGGTGCGCTGGTGGGTATGCAGGACATGGGCGCGGCGGGCATCACCTGCTCCACGTCCGAAATGAGCGCCAAAGCCGGTTGCGGCATGCGCATCGATCTGGATAAAACACCGACCAGGCAGTCCAACATGAAGGACTGGGAAATTCTGCTTTCGGAAAGTCAGGAGCGCATGCTCATCGTGTGTCATCCGGGCCGGGAAGCGGAATTAAAAGCCGTTTTTGATAAATGGGATCTGGACTGCGCCGAAATTGGCGTGACCACCGATACCGGCCGCCTGGAATTTTTTCACCATGGCGTAAAAGTGGCCGACGTACCCGCCGAAACGCTGGTGCTGGGCGGCGGCGCGCCGGTGTACGTACGGGAAACGCAGCGTCCGGCTTATTTGAACGACATAGAAAAATTTGATTTACAGCAGGTTGCGGAACCGGCGGACTACCGCCAGGCTGCCCGCGACTTGTGGAATTCGCCCAATCTGGCCTCCAAAAACTGGATCACCCAGCAGTACGATTCCATGGTGCGTACGGGAACGATGACCACCAACCGGCCCGCCGATGCGGCGATTGTGTACGTGAAAGGCACGCGCAAAGCCCTGGCCCTGACGACGGACTGCAACTCCGCGTATGTATATGCCGATCCTTACCGGGGCGCGATGATCGCCGTCGCGGAAGCCGCCCGGAATATCGTTTGTGCCGGCGGCGAACCGGTGGCCATCACCAACTGCCTGAATTTCGGCAACCCCTATAACCCGGAGGTGTACTACCAGTTTGCCGAAGCGATTCGTGGTATGGGCGAGGCCTGCCGGCGATTTGAAACCCCGGTGACCGGCGGTAACGTGAGTTTTTACAACCAATACGCCGTTAATGGCCATGTGGTGCCCGTCTACCCCACCCCGACCATCGGGATGCTGGGACTGCTGGACGACCCGGATCAGATGATGACCCTGGATTTCAAAAAAGCCGGCGACCGTATTTATCTATTGGGCACGAGCCGCAATGACCTCGGCAGCAGCGAGTATTTGCGCAGCGTTTGCAACATCGAATACAGCCACTGCCCGCATTTTGACCTGGAAGAGGAAGTACACCTGCATCAGGTGGTCAAAAAGGCCATTGGCGATAAAATCGTACTTTCGGCACACGATGTATCCGACGGCGGCGTAATCACGGCACTGGTGGAAAGCGCCATGCCCCGCGGTCTGGGCTTTTCGGTCAGTGCAAAAGCGGGTATTCGCAAAGACGCCTGGTTATTCGGCGAGGCCCAGAGCCGGGTGCTGGTCACCGTGGAAGCCGAACAAAGCGCCGCTTTCGAGCGTTTTCTGGCGGCTGAAAATCTGCCCTTCGAGGCCATCGGTAGCGTACAGGGCGATGCCGTGCACGTGGATGGCGAAAACTGGGGCGCCGTAGCCGACTGGCAGCGGACGTACGATCAGTTGCTGCCGGCAATAATGAATGGATAGGTTGATAAGGTTGATAAGGGTTGATGAGGTTGATAAGGGTTGATGAGGTTGATAGGGTTGATGAGGTTGATAGGGTTGATGAGGTTGATAATACGACACCGAGTTGAGCCCCTCTTATTATAAACCTTATCAACCTCATCAACCTTATCAACCCTGATCAACCAACCTCTCACACACATAATTCACAGACAATGAGAAACATACTATATTTTCTATTTTTCCTGCTGCCGGCTTTCGCGACTTTTTCCGCCTGCCAGGGCCCGACGGGTTACACGCTGAAAGGCACCATGTCCAATGCCGCTAACCTGCAGGTGCTGCTGGAACAGGCCCATTTCGACCGCAGCAACGTGGCGATGGGGCGCGTTACCTGCGATGCCAGCGGCGCTTTCGCTATTACGCAGCAGGAACCGTTCCCGGTGGGTTTGTACCGCCTGAGTATTGGCGCCAAACGCCTGTATTTCATGCTGGACGGCACGGAGAAAGAGGTCGATATTAAGGCTGACCTCAACACCATCGACCAGATGGAAGTAGCGGTCACAGGTTCGCCGACTTTCACCTGTTACACCGACATCATCCGGAATTTGATCAAAAATCCGCTGAAAACACCGGAAGACGCCAAGGCAGCCACCAAAAAAGGTTGTACGCCGCTGATGCGCGCCTTCCTGACCTCGCAGCTGCTCGGCCAGAACGCAGGGGCCTTTATGGATGATTTTAAAGCCGCCAGCCAGGAGCTGAACACGTCCATGCCCGGCTCCAAGTACGCAACCGACTACGCCACCATGGTCACCGGACTGTCCAATCAAATGGCCCAACAAAACGCCGGGGAAACCATTCAGGTCGGCATGGCGGCGCCGGATATTTCGCTGCCCGGACCGGATGGCAAAACCCACTCGCTGTCTGGTTTGAAAGGCAAAGTGGTGCTGCTCGACTTCTGGGCCAGCTGGTGCGGTCCCTGCCGCCGGGCAAATCCGCATGTCGTGGAAACCTATAAGAAATACAAAGAGAAAGGCTTCGAGGTGTTCAGCGTATCGCTGGATCGCCCGGACGGCAAGCAAAGCTGGGTCGATGCCATTGCGAAGGACGGCCTGCTGTGGGATAATCACGTGAGCGATCTGCAATTCTGGAACAGCGCGCCGGCAGCCGTATATGGCGTGCGTTCGATCCCGAAAACCTTCCTGATCGGCCGGGATGGCAAGATCGTGGCCTTGAATCCCCGGGACCAACTGGAGGAGGAACTGCTGAAAGTGCTTTAGTGTAAGACAATTTCCAATCTATGCTCAAAATAGGCCTGTTTGGCTACGGCAAAATGGGCCGGGCTATTGAAACCATTGCCCGGGAACAAGGCGCCACCATTGCCTGGCGCATCACCCGGGAAAACCGGGCGGCGGTGAACCACGATCTGCTCCGGCAGGCCGACGTGATCATCGAGTTCAGTCGCCCGGAAGCCGCCCTGGAAAATGTGCTGGCTTGTCTGGCAGCGGGCGTACCGGTGGTTTCCGGTACGACCGGCTGGGCGGAGCAGTTGCCGGAAGCGCAGGACTACTGCCGCAAGCACCAGGGCGCGCTGCTCTGGGCTTCCAACTTCAGCGTGGGGGTGAATTTGTTTTTTGCCGTCAACCACTACCTCGCCCGCCTGATGGACGAACGCACGGAGTATGCGGCGGCGGTGACCGAAATCCACCACGTGCATAAACTGGATGCGCCCAGTGGTACGGCGCTGACCCTGGTCCATGACCTGATCGAACAGACCAGCCGGAATGCCGGATGGGCGCTCTCTCCCACGCCGCCGAAACCCGGGGAAATACCCGTGACCGCCATCCGGGAAGGCGAAGTACCCGGTACGCATAGCGTAGTGTGGACCGGCCCAACGGATGAAATTCGGCTGGAGCACCGGGCCCATTCCCGGACAGGGTTCGCGGCCGGGGCTGTTTTGGCCGCACAATGGCTGTTCGAGCGGCGCGGGGTTTTTACCATGAACGACGTTTTGGGCATTCGCTAGTCTTTATTTGCTTCGACTGCCCTATTTTCGCCTTAGCAAATAGCCGCTTCTACCCTTCCCAAACCTGATTTTATGCCCTCCATTGTCAAACTTAGTAATGCCGACATTCGCCAGCAAGACCAGACGGTGGTGCTGGAAAACATCAACCTGGAGATCGGCGAAGGGGAATTCACCTATTTGATCGGTAAGACCGGCAGTGGAAAAAGCAGTCTGCTGAAAACCTTGTACGCTGCGCTTTCCCTCGACAAGGGTTTTGGAGAAGTCGCCGGCTTCGATCTGCGGACCATTACCCGCGCCAACGTTCACCTGCTGCGGCGTCGCCTGGGTATCGTTTTTCAGGATTTCAACCTGCTCAACGACCGCAATGTGGAAGAGAACCTGCTGTTCGTTTTGCGCGCTACCGGCTGGACCGACGAGGCGGAAATGGGCAAACGGGTCAATGAAGAACTGGTCGGCGTCGGTCTGGTGCATAAACGCCTGGCCATGCCCTACGAATTGAGCGGCGGCGAACAACAACGGGTGGTCATTGCCCGCGCCCTGCTGAATCGCCCCGCCCTGCTGCTCGCCGACGAACCGACCGGCAACCTGGACCCGGAAACCAGCGACGACGTGCTGGTACTCATGCGCAACCTGGCCAAACAGCATAACACGGCCGTGCTCTGCGCCACCCACGACTACCGTATTCTGCAAAATTTCCCGGCGCGTATTGTCCGCGTACAAATGGGTAAACTCATTGACGATGAAGGCATTGCCATTCGGTAGCGCCGGAGGTTCCTAATCTTGGTTTTCGCTATGAAAAACGGTTTACTCTTATTTGCTTTTTGCTGGATTAGCTGCACCCTGCAAGCCCAAAAAAACTTTGCCCTCTTCCTGGCCGGCCCGGAAGTGGGCTTCGACGTGCACCAGCTCACCGGCGGTCTGAAACCGCGCATCATCCCCGGACTGCAACTGGAAATGGCGGTGGACCGCTTCGCTTTTGCCATCGGCTTCGGCCGGCAGATCTTTCATGAATACGACTACTATGTCTACACTGGCCAAACCCGGGAACGCCTGGAAAACCAGCAACTGGTCACCTATTACCTGGTGGACAACCGCGCCTTTCGTCCCGATTACTGGACCCTGCCCCTGCAATTAAAAGTCTACGTGCACCGCTGCCGCTGCGTGTACGCCCAGGCCGGCCTGAGTTTCGATTTTTTTGATGCGGGTACGCCCGACCGGCTGATCTTCCATAACGCCGAATCCCGGCAGCAGCCGTTCACCGCTTATACCCACGACCAGTTTTTTAAAACCCGGACGATGAGTTACACGGTCGGCATCGGTTTCAACCTTTTCTCCACCGACTTCCTGCGTTTGCAGGCGCGCCCGGCCTTTGTGCTCAGCCAAAATCCGGAGATTTACAGCGAGGCCCCGGATCGGCTGCCCACCTTCCGCATGAATTTTTCGGCACAATTTGCTTTGATCCACTAGAAACTGGTTAGTGCGTATCTCATAAGTACAGTGTAGAAAGGGTTAGAGGCTAACGATTACCCACAAAACCACCAGTTTTATATTTTCTTAAACCCTTGTTGATCAGTCGCTTACGTAGAGCAATTGAAACGCGGATTTTACGGATTAAACGGGTTTTCACAGATTTTTATCCAAATCTGGCAAATTTTGGTACGCAGACCGAGACCTAAAATCCGTTTTTATCCGCAGCATCCGTAAAATCCGCGTTCCAACTGCTCTAATCGTGCATCTCGGCGGATTTGTGGGTAATCAATAGCCTCTAAACGAGCTAAGCCCCTCTCAACTGCTTAAACTTCTCTAAACCGCCAGCAGCAACAATTTCCTCCCACATTTCACCTGCATAGTTCGCAAAACCTCCTACTTTTGCCTGCCATTTAAAAATGATGAAGGGATAAAGCGATAAAGTGATCGCTCCCTCCTCATCACTTCATCCTTTTATCACCTCATCACTTCATAATCATGAATCTCCACGAATATCAAGGCAAGGAGTTGCTCAAATCCTACGGTGTAAAAATCCAGGAAGGCATTGTCGCCACCACGGCTGCGGAGGCCGAGGAAGCCGCCAGAAAAATAAAAGAACTATACAATTCCGGCTGGTGCGTCATCAAGGCGCAGGTCCATGCCGGCGGCCGCGGTAAAGGCGGTGGAGTAAAACTGGCCAAAAGCCCGGAACAAGCCGGCGAGATCACCGCTGCCATGATCGGTATGCACCTGGTCACTCCGCAAACCAGCGCCGAAGGCAAACTGGTGCGTAAAGTGCTGGTCACGCAGGACGTGTTTTACCCCGGCGCCAGCGAACCTAAAGAATTCTATATCAGCATCCTGACCGACCGTGGACGCGGCGGTAACGTGATCATGTACTCCCCCGATGGCGGCATGGACATTGAAAAAGTAGCCCACGAAACGCCGGACCGCGTGTTCTTCGAGTTCGTGGATCCGCTGCTGGGCATTCGTCCGTTCCAGGCGCAGAAAGTGGCTTTCCACTTCGGCCTGAGCGGTGCCGCCTTCAAGGAAATGGTGGATTTCGTCATGAAACTATACGCGGCCTTCGTCGGCTCCGACGCCAGCCTGTTCGAGATCAATCCCTGCCTGAAAACCAGCGACGACCAGATCATCGCCGTGGATGCCAAAGTGACGCTGGACGATAACGCCCTCTATCGCCACAAGGACCTGGAGGCCATGCGCGATACGGACGAGGAAGATCCGGCCGACGTGGAGGCCCAGGAATACGACCTCAACTACGTCAAACTGGACGGTAACGTGGGCTGTATGGTCAACGGCGCCGGTCTGGCCATGGCCACCATGGATTTGATCCAGCTCTCCGGCGGCGAACCCGCCAACTTCCTGGACGTAGGCGGTACCGCCGATGCGCAGCGGGTGGAAAATGCCATGCGTTTCATCCTCAAGGACCCGAACGTAAAGTGCATTCTGATCAACATCTTCGGCGGTATTGTGCGCTGCGACCGCGTGGCGCAGGGCGTGGTGGATGCCTACAAGAAAATCGGCGATATTCCGGTGCCGGTCATCGTACGTTTGCAGGGTACCAATGCCGACATCGCTAAAAAGATCATCGATGAATCGGGACTGAAAGTAATGGGCGCCGTAGAGTTCCAGGAAGCCGCCGACCTGGTCGCCAAAGTACTGGCGAAGTAAATTGTCTTAGACTTTTTATATAAATGAGCGCCGCGTAGTGGTCACTGCGAGGCGCTCTTTTTGTATACTGCAGCCGGCAGCGTTTAATTACCTTTTTTCCACAAAACCTTTCCGCGCACAATCTCAGCTCCCACCCGGGCGTTAACTGCTTTTTCCTGCCCCTTTATGGCCTTTTTCTGGCCGCCGCCCCCAAAGCGCTAATTTGCATTTTATTGATTATCAAATTTTTATAATCAGTGAATGGCAGCATCCCATATCAGGTGGTCTAAAGTCCAGCCTCCAATCAACCAACCTTCTTTTTAATCCATTTCTTACCACACTTAACGACCGATTACATGTTCAAACGAGCACTCCTACTGCCTTTGGCGCTCGGCATGGCCTTCGCGCTGCGTGCCCAACTCCCCACTCCCTGTAATTCCGGCAACCAGACCGCTGAAAGCTGCGACGATGCCTGCATCTTCTGCAACTTCACCGGCTTCGTCGGCTCCACGTTCGGCGGTTCGGCCGATGAAGATTCCACCAATTTTTGCGGTACCCTGGAGAATGTCCAGTGGCTCGGCTTCATCGCCGGGGGCACCACCGCCACGTTCACCGCCACGCCCATCGCCTGCAACGACAGCAACGGTGTGCAGATCGCCCTCTACGCCGACTGTAAAGCCGCCCCCCTAGAATGTAATCTGGGTAAAATGTACGGCGGCACCACGCCGGTTTCTGTCTCGACCACCAAACTCAATCCCGGCTCCAATTACTACCTGCTGGTGGATGGCTATGGCGGCGATCTTTGCACCTTTTCGGTCACGGTCACGCCGGTCGAAGCAGTGTACGAACCCCCGCTTGGGGTGGTTGGCGCCATCAGCGGCCCCATTCGCGGTTGTCCGGGCGCGGTGTTCACCTACTCGGTGCTGCCGGTCGCCGGCGCGGGCGGTTATATCTGGGATGGCCCGCCGGGTACGCTGGTCAATGGCGACTCGGTGCCGGTATATGTCGTCGGTATGCCCGGCACGCAGGTGCAGATCACGCTGGGCAGCCAGAGCGGCAATATTTGTGCCCAGGCGGCCAATTCCTGTACCCGAAATCCGCCCTGCACCGCCTCCCTGGCCGTAGAAATACTGGGCGAGGAATATCGCCCCGACATCATTCTGGACACGGTGCAGGAGTTACACTGCGACCAGGCCCCTACCCTGCTGCAATCCAAACTATCGACCACCGGCGGCAGTTACGGCGTGCTCTGGTCCACCAGCGACGGACATATTTTGAAAGATGCCGATAAGTTTAAAACCCAGGTGGACAGCGTCGGCACCTATACCCTGCGCGTGACCGATCTGGTGAACGGCTGCGTTTCCATCGACAGCGTCCGTGTGGCGCCGCCGGCTATACCCAGCGGCGCGGCCCTGCGCATCAAAGCCATTCGCTGTTATGGCGAAAACAATGGTACGCTCCGGATCGACAGCGTGGCCGGCGGTAACCCACCGTTCCTGTACGCCCTGGATGGGCAGCCGCTGGTCGGCACCACCAGTTTTGATTTTCTTACCCCCGGCAACCATAGCCTGCTCATCCAGACCGCTACCGGCTGCGAATGGGACACGACATTCCTGGTTTTTGAACCCGGCGAACTGCTGGTCAACCTGGGCAGCGACACCACCATGCACCTCGGCGAAGCCATGCACCTGTGGTCGGACAATGCCGTGAACGATACCAGCCGCAATGAGCAACTACAGGTGCAATCCCCTGACCTATACCCTTTTATGTGCGACACCTGTTTCTACTCGCCGATCAACTCTTTCCGTTATCATGTTACCGTGCAGGACTCCAACGGCTGTCGGGCAACGGATGAGCGCGAGGTGATCGTCAATAAAGAACGATATGTTTATGTGCCGAATATCTTCGGTCCGGAAACGACCGACAACAACCGCTTTACGGTATATGGCGGGGAAGACGTGTTAGCCGTCCGGTTTTTAAGGGTGTATACGCGCTGGGGCAAACGGGTCTTCGAAGCCCTCGATTTTGCGCCCAACGATCCGGCCATCGCCTGGGACGGTACGGATGAAGGTAAAAAACTGGATCCCGCGGTGTTTGTCTACGAAACCGAAATCCTGTTCAAAGACGGGGAAAGGGTGGTATATCGGGGTGATGTGACGCTGTTCCGGTAGGGGGGTGCTTGTTTCGTGCTGAAAGTTTTCGATTTTGCCTCGGTTCTTCGTTGCGCTCAGAATGACAGAACGGGAGATGGTAGCTTTTGCCGGGCCGTAGGAAGTAGGGAGGTAATGCCTTGGGTTTTCATTGCATCCCTACCTCCCATTTCCAGGCAACACCCACGATCTCACGCGCTGTCATTCTGTGCGCAGCTTTGTCATTCTGAGCGCAGCGAGGAACCCGAGGTGATTTTATGCAGGAAAACCGTCCAACCAATTCTTAAAAATAAGTTTCCCCCTCTGTGAATTTGCGTTTTTTGCGCCCTGAAATAACCATTGCTCTCCATGAAAATAGAAATTACCCGCCTGGACGACGCCTTCCATTTCGAGGCCCTCAATGAAGATGGCCAGTCCGTACACGTCGATGCGGCCCCCGCGATCGGCGGCCATAACCTCGGTATGCGGCCCATGCAACTGCTGCTCGTGGCCATCGGCACCTGCAGCGTGATCGATATGCTGCTCATCTTAAAAAAACAACGGCAGGACGTGAAGGACGTCCGGATCACCGTGCTGGGCGAGCGGGCGCCGGACGTCATCCCTTCGCCTTTCACAAATATTGACATGAAATTTACCTTTTTCGGCGACCTCAAACCGGAGAGAGTGGAAAAAGCAGTACGCTTGAGCGTGGATAAGTACTGCTCGGTCAGCATAATGCTGGAGAAAACGGCCCGGGTCACTTACAGTTTTGATATTCAACCCTTTACAAGCTGAACATGGAGAAGAAGCCATACGAAAATTTTGAAACCCTGGCCGTGCGTACCCAGACCGAGCGCTCGCAGCACCGGGAACATAGCGTACCCATTTATGCCACTTCGAGTTTTGTTTTTGACGATGCCGAACAAGCCCGCGCCCTGTTTGCCGACGAAATCGAAGGCGATATTTACACCCGTTTTTCCAACCCGAACAACGATGAACTGATCGACAAACTCTGCCTGCTGGAAGGTACGGAAGACGGCATCGCCACGGCCTCGGGCATGGCGGCGATGTTCGTGAGTATGGCCACTTTTCTGCGCACCGGCGATCATATCGTGGTCAGTCGCTCGGTGTTCGGCTCGACTCACCAGATCGTGACGCAGCTGCTGCCGCGCTGGGGCGTGACGTATACCTACCTGGATGCCACGGCCGCCATGGCCGACTGGGAAGCGGCCATACAAGCCAGCACTAAGCTGTTTTTTATTGAAACCCCGTCCAACCCGGCCCTCGAACTGATCGACATTGCCGCCTTAGCGGAAATTGCCAATCGCCGGGGCATTATTCTGAACGTGGACAACTGTTTTGCCACCCCGTATTTACAAACGCCTGCCAAACTGGGCGCCCACATTGTCACCCACTCGGCGACTAAATTTATCGACGGACAAGGCCGGACCATCGGCGGCGCTATTTTAGGTTCCAAAGCCCTGATCAAGGAAGTGCGCTTTTTTGCCCGGCATACCGGCCCATCCATGTCGCCTTTCAACGGCTGGATTTTATCAAAAAGCCTGGAAACGCTGGCCGTGCGCATGGAAAAACACTGCCAGAATGCCCTGCTGCTGGCCGAAAGACTGGAAGCCAATGCCGGTCTGCACTGGGTCAAATACCCCTTCCTGAAAAGCCACCCGCAGTATGCACTGGCGCAGCGCCAGATGCGCCTCGGCGGCGGCATCGTGACCTTCGAACTGGCCGGCGGTGTGGCGCAGGGCCGGAAATTCCTGGATTCGCTGCACATGCTGTCCATCACGGCCAACCTCGGCGATACGCGCAGCATTGCCACCCACCCGGCTTCGACCACCCACTCCAAACTCACGGTAGCCGAACGGGAAGCCGTGGGCATTACCGATGGACTGATCCGCGTTTCCGTAGGATTGGAACACATCGACGACGTGATCGCGGATGTGGAACAGGCGATTGAGAAGTCTTACGTTTACTAAACCTTGGAGGTTTAAGCGGTGATCGGCAGGTTGGCGAAACTCACGAACATGATGTCGCGGTTGGGCACAATCCCCTGCTGCTTACACCACTGCATGGCGTGCAGAGCGGTGTAGTCGTTGAAGGCGACAATTGCCTGCGGGCGCTCGGCGCCCCGGCACAGCTCCGCCATTTTGGCCCAGGTATCTTCCTGACTGAGGTCGACCGATTTAATAAAATCCGGACGGAGGGGCAGTCCGTATTCCTGGATCGCGGTCTGATAACCCAGCAGCCGTTCCTGGGAAATTTCCAGGCCTTCCGGGCCGTTCAGCAGGGCAATGGCGCGAAAGCCCCGTTGTAACAGGAACTGCATCGCGCTGAGTGCACCGGCGACGATCTGGCTGCGGACGCGGTGCGCGGGAAAATCTTTCGGCGCGCGGTCAAAAAACACCAGCGGAATACCATAGTCCCGTATGTTTTCAAAATGGCTGTACGTCACCGTTTCCGCGCTGATGCTGGCAGGAAAACAAGCGGGCAGCGGGAAGGTAACGGCTTCGGCCGATGGCTTACAGGCGGCAAACGTGGTTGTACAAATAAAAAACAGGTAGCACGGCGTTTAGACCCTTGGTAAACTTCATCCATACCGGATTTTATGATGCACACGTAGCAGGATGGTAACGCGGATAAAACGGATTTGGCGAATTTTCACGGATTTAAAAATCCACGAAAATCAGTAGTATCCGCAAAATCCACGTTACCATCCTGCTACGTGTGCGTGATCACTTATTGGCCGTAAATGGCCGTGGACGGACGGCCTGCCAGCCGTGCTACCGGTTACATGCCGATGGTATCCTGTAAAAACGATTCCGACATCTTCAACAGGGCTTCCATACGCGCCTGGTCGGTAACAATGACCCGCAGGGTGGCTTCGTAGTCGGCGTTGCTAATGCCGTGCATGTCCATCACCTGTTTAAAATAAACCTGCCGCAGACTATCTTTTGGATAACCGTTCAACCGCGCGGTGGCCGCTTCGGCGATATTGAGATCCGCCTGTATACGCGCCATTTTCTCGTCCGGAATGAGGTTGCCGCCCTGTTTTTCAGCCGGGGGCTGGCAAGCGAGCAGCGTACAGAACAGCAGGAAAGAAAGTCCTGGCCCACAAGATCTTACTATCCGTATGCCCGTCAAAACCAGGGTTTTCATAGCGAGTTTTTGGGGAAAAATACCTTTTTTACGCTCGCGTTGCTTTCATCAAAAGCCGTCCAGCTGTCCACCGCGGATTCGATGCAGACAATGCCGCAGGTGGGCACATTGGCGATTTCCTGCGCGGAAAAACGGTTGGCGACGTCGGTCATGGTCATGTTATGGCCGAACAGAAAAACAGTCTGCGTGCTGTCTGGCAACTGGCTGATGAGGCGTAAAATATCCATAGGTTCCGCCTCATAAATGTCCAGTTCGCGCTGCACCTGATCGTCTTTTATACCAAACGCGCCGGCAAAAACAAGAGCGGTCGACCAGGCGCGCTTAGCGGTACTACTGACCAGCAGGTCGGGCCGGATGCCTTCTTTCACCAGGATTTGAGCCATTAAAGGCGCTTCGTACAGGCCGCGTTCATTGAGCGGACGATCGAAATCGCGAATTCCGGGATGTTCCCAACTTGATTTGGCATGACGGATCAAAAAGAGTGTACGCATAGAGAGGTACTGGTGGCCAAAGGCGCTAAAATGATGATTTTGAAAGCACAAGTTTCGGGCTTTTTATTTTCCGAACATCAAGTTTTTCAATAAGCGGGGAATAAAGCTGCATCTACAGGCCTGGAATTAAATAATGCCGGTCAAATGCGGAAAGCAAACTACTTTTGAAGTTGGCCTGGTGTGTCACCAGGCATTTTGCAGGATTATTTACATGACAAAACTTTGGCTTCGGGATTTTGAATTACACATCAGCCCCACCACAGCGGCGGCGGCCGAAACGCTGCATCAGGCGGGCGCTGTCCGGAAACTACAGGAAGTGGAACGCCACTTCTGGGTGGCTTCGGTACACACGGAAGACGGGGACTACGAGGTGGAAACGATCATCACGCCGCAGAAAATTAAAGCCTATACCTGCGAATGCTGGGAGGTCGGCCGGCGTCTGATGTGCCCGCACATTGGGGCGGCGCTGTTCAAGGTACGGCAGTACCTGGATCAAAAAACGGAGCAGAAAAAAGCCCCGGTAGAACAACAATCCACTGCCCTGAACCGCCTGACGGTCAGTACGGTGCTCGAACAGGTTACACAGGAAGCGCTGGCGGAATTTATACAGGCGTATGCGCGCCGCGACCGCGACTTTGCCCTGGCTTTGAAAATCCACTTTGCGTCGAGTATGGCCGGCGCCGAAAATCCTTTTGCCCTGGTGCTGGACACCCTGCTGGCGCCCGCCGGCAAAGTTAAAACCTGGCGCGAACCGGATTTCAAACGGCTGCGACTGGCGCTGGATGATTTACAGCCCCAGCTTATGGCGGCTGCTTCGGCCAGCGATTTTGCCCGCGTTTTTCAATTAGCGCAAACCATTTTAGATCGGATTAGCCCCATTGCGACCCAGCTGGAAGATACCAAACGGGTGCATTTACTGCCCATTCTGCAAGCGGCTGCGGCACAACTGGTGCTGTTACAGGCCGTAGCGATCGCCCCGGATCTGCAGTTGGCGGCCTGGGAAACCGGCTTTAATCTGGCGAGCAGCGGCAAATTCCCGCCCGAACTCATTCCTGTACTGCTGGAATTACTAAGTCAGGCGGCTACCGATGATACGCGATTCGGACGGATCAGCGCGTTATTTGATCAGTCGGCCGAGCCGGTCGCGCCCTTTGTTTTACAATTATTCACCTCCTCGCTGGCCCGCCGCGAGCGACCGGAAGCGGTCGTGCGGGTGCTGGAAGGCCAGATCGAGCAGCCCAAATTACTGCTGGACACCTTGCTGGCCCTCGATCATGGCGGTTATGCCGAAGCCGCTTACCAGTCTGGCGACCGCCTGCTGCCCCTGGTAAAATTCAGCCATAGCCAGCGACGCCAGATCGAAGACCTGATGTTTCAACTGGCGGATAAAATGGGGAACCGCGAACGTAAGATCACCTGGTTGTGGCGGCGTTTTCAGCAAAGCGGCGACTTTGATTACTACGAACAAATGAAACATACGGCGGGCAAAAACTGGCTGGGCGTTCGCAAGCGCCTGCTTACGGAACTGCGTAAAGCCGGCAATACGCATACCCAGGCCATTTTGCTGGGTGCGGAAGGCGATACGGTCGCCCTGGCCGAGCTGCTCGATTCCGTCACCAAACTCGAACAAATCCAGGAGTGGGAAGACCTGCTACTGACAGCGGATAAGGCCTTTGTCGAGCGCCGGTATGCCGAGTTGCTTTCCGCTTATTTAAGCGAACACTTCGGTCGCCAGGCCTCGGCGTACGTGCGGCAAAACCTGGCCGGACTACTGCAAAAAGGCGAAAACGAACTGGTCATGGGCATTATCCGCCACCTCATCGACCACTTTTCGGACCGCCCCACCCTGCCCGAAGAACTGGCGGAGTTGTTTCCCAAAACCAAACGCCGCGCCGTCATACATCCGACCCTCCTATGAAAATTGAACTTTGGTCGATTGGCAAAACTGCCGAGAAATACCTGGAAATGGGCCTCGGCATCTTTGAAAAACGCCTGCAACACTACCTGCCTTTCCAAATGGTGGTACTGCCCGACGTGAAACTAAAAACCAGCGACGACGCCCTGTTAAAAAAAGAAGAAGGCAAAATGCTGCTGGCCAAACTCGGCCCCGACGACTACCTGGTGCTGCTCGATGAACACGGTAAAGAGTTCAGCTCCATGGGCCTCGCGCAGTGGCTGGAACGCCGCCTGACGGCCTCCAACCGAAAAATGATCTTCCTGATTGGTGGCGCTTTCGGATTTTCGCCCGATGTTTACGCCCGCGCCAACGAGCAGATCGCTTTGTCAAAACTCACGTTCTCCCACCAGATGGTCCGCCTGTTTTTTCTGGAACAACTCTACCGCGCCATGACTATTCTCCGGAACGAACCCTACCACAATGAAGGTTGATATGAAATGATGAAACGATGAAGTAATAAGGCAGCCTCGTGGTCATCCCCTGCCTCCTGTCACCTAACACCTGCCTCCTAACCCCTGTCTCCTGTCTCCTTTCTCCTGCCTCCTGCCTCCTAACTCCTGTCTCCTAAAAAATGCCCATCACCTACATCATTATCGCGGTTACCAGCCTGATTTCCTACGTGGCTTTCAGCAATCACGAGCTGTTTCAGAAATTGAAACACTGGCCCTATGAAGAAGCCCGGCAGGGCGAATATTTTCGCTGGCTAACCAGCGGTTTTCTGCATGGCGACATCATGCACCTGATCTTCAACATGTTAACGCTGTATTTCTTCGGTCGCTACGTGGAAGCCTGGTTTACCGAAGTGATGCCGACCTTTGGCACTACGCTGTTCCTGATCTTTTATCTGGTGTCGATCGTGGCGGCTTCCTCGGCTACGTATTATAAATTTCGCAACGACCCGTCCTTTTCCAGCATTGGGGCCTCCGGAGCGGTGGCAGCCGTCCTTTTTGCCTCCATTCTGCTCAACCCGACGATTGGGATCATGATCTTTTTCATCCCAATTCCTATTCCCGGATTCATTTTCGGCCCCCTGTATCTCTGGTACAGTTCGTACGCAGCCAATAAAGGCGGTGACAACATCGACCATACCGCGCACTTTTTCGGGGCCGTATTCGGCTTCTTTTTCCCTCTGCTGCTCGACCCTACCCTGATCCAAAGTTTCTTCGAACAAATTGTCGGCTGGTTCCAGTATACCTTCGGAGGTTGAACCCAATGTTGGCGCCCGGACAGTTCCCGGCAAATCACCTGCCGGGCCTGTTCAAATCCGCTATCTTTGCAACTAAATCTAACCAACTGGTGTTTTAACCCCAACTTTTATATTTCCCATTTTCACACTCCTAACAATACTCGATATGGCCTACGAATTTTCTGATGCCAATTTCCAAACGGAAGTCATTGGTAATGACAAACTTACAGTGATTGACCTCTGGGCAGAATGGTGCGGTCCCTGCAAATTGATGACCCCGGTAGTCGAAGAACTTTCCACCGAATACGAAGGCCGCGCGGTGATCGGCAAACTCAACGTGGACGATAACCCGGATGTACCTACACAGTTTAATGTCCGCGGTATTCCCACTTTTCTGATTTTTAAAAACGGAGAACTCAAGGAAAAGATCGTTGGCGCACAAACCAAACAATACCTGAAAGATAAGATCGAAGCGCATATCTAAACGATGCGCTAAACATAAATCAGCCCGCTGGTGGAATCCTCCGCCAGCGGGATTTTTATTTTAAAGTCAACCAGGCAGCACCCAAAGCTTCGACCACATCACCCGCCGTAAGCCCCGCCTGACTGCGTTCGGCAGCCGCCAGATCGCCTGCCAAACCGTGTAGATAAACGCCCAGTTTCGCCGCGGCCGGAGGAGCGTAACCCTGCGCCAGGAGTCCGGTGAGCAGGCCGGTGAGTACGTCGCCGGTACCGCCGGTGGCCATGCCCGGGTTGCCGGTCGAGTTGAACCAACAGGAACCGTCGGGCATAGCCACCGCCGTATTAGCACCTTTTAGAACGATGATGATGCCATGTTCCTGCGCTTTTTGCCGTTGCAGTTCCTGGCGCGCAAAGTCATTTTCCGCCGGGCCGAACAGCCGCTCGAACTCTTTGGGATGCGGCGTTAAAATAGAATTTTCAGGAATAAGCGGCCACCAGTCGGCATGCTGGGCCAGCAGGTTCAGGGCATCGGCATCCAGCACCATGGGCTGCTGTACGGCTTTTAATAATTCATATAAAACCTGCACCGTTTCGGGATGGGTATCGATGCCCGGACCTATACCGACCGTAGTAATTTTTTGCAGATCAGGCAGTTGCGTAATAAAATCAGCCTCGTGACCGGTACTGCACATGGCCTCGGGCACGCTCGTTTGTAAGGTGCTATATCCGCAGCCGGCCGTGTGTACGGTCAATAAGCCCACACCGGATCGCAGACAAGCCCGGGCCGCCAGCACCGCCGCGCCCATTTTACCCCGGCTTCCGCTCAGCAGCAGGGCATGCCCGAAGGTGCCTTTGTGGCTGAATTTCGTGCGCGGCTGTACCAGGGCCTGCGCGGCGGCGTGGTTCAGGTAATGCGAGGCAGTAGCCGCATGTTCCTCATAAGCCGGCAGCAGGCCAATCGGGCCGTAACTCCACTCCCCCACCCGCTCCGCATTTTCCGGAAAAAAGAAAGCCAGTTTCGGACGCTCGAAACTGAACGTACGACTGACCTGCACCACCGGGCCGTCCGTATGCTGATCCGCGAATAAACCGCTGGGCAGATCGATGGCCACTTTTTCGTTAGGCATCGCATTCAGATAATCAACGACTTGCGGCCAGGGGAACTTGGTTAATGGCCGGCTCAAACCGGTACCAAAAAGGGCGTCGATGATAATGTCATTGCTTTTCAACGCCGGTAACTCGCCTGGCGTGCGCACTATGCTCAGGTCTACCCCTTCCGGCAACACCAGGCGCTGCGCCTCGAAATCCGCCGATCGTTTTCCGTTGAAGTCGCAAACAAATACCTTTACTTCGTAAAACCGCCGGTGCAGCAGCCGGGCAACGGCCAGTCCGTCGCCGCCATTGTTGCCCGTGCCGGCAAACACGCAGACCGGCCGTTGCGAATCGGTATACCAGCTTACAAACCAGTCGGTAAAAGCATGCGCCGCCCGGTTCATCAGATTGACCGATGAAACGGGTTCATGCTCCATCGTATACGCATCCCAGGCGCGGATTTGCGCAGCGCTATAAATTTTCATCATGCAGAAACAGTTTTTTTCCGGCTTAAAAGTAGTCGAATTTGCCAGCGTATTAGCCGGTCCCGCCGTTGGAATGTTCTTTGCCGAACTCGGCGCCACGGTTGTTAAAATCGAAAACAGCACCACCGGAGGCGATATGACCCGGGGCTGGAAACTGCCCATCGAAGACCCGCAATCACCCATATCCGCTTATTGGTGCAGCGTGAACTGGGGCAAAACGCACCTGTTCCTGGATTTGAATGATCCGGCCGACCGCGAACACGCCATGGCTTTGGCCCTGGATGCCGACGTGGTCATTTCTAATTTCAAGCCCTCCTCCGCCCGCCGTCTGGGGGTGGATGCGCACAGCCTGCGGGCTGCGAACCCCCGTTTGATCTTCGCTCAGCTGAACGCTTTTGCCGATCCGGAAGATGAAAGCCCGGCCTTGATATCGTACTACAGGCCGAAGCCGGTTACCTCTTTATGACCGGTGAACCGGACCGGCCACCGGTCCGCATGCCCGTCGCCCTGGTCGATACCCTGGCCGCTCACCAGCTCAAAGAAGGAATATTACTGGCGCTGCTGCACCGGGAACGCAGCGGAGAGGGCTCGGTGGTCACCACTTCGCTGCTCGAATCGGCCATCGCTTCTCTGCTCAACCAGGCCGCCAATTATTTAATGGCCGGGCACGTGCCCCAGCGCATGGGCACGCAGCATCCGAATATTGCTCCTTACGGGGATATTTTTACCTGCGCCGATGGCCAGCCGGTGGTGCTGGCGGTGGGCACGGAACGGCAGTTTCAGCAGCTCTGCAAAGTACTGGATCTGGAAAATTTACTGCAAAACCCTGATTATCAAACCAATAAAACACGGGTGGCCCACCGGGCGGCCTTGAATGAAATACTGGCCGCCGCTATTCAAACCGTGGATTTAGACCCCTTGATGGCCCGGTTCAAAACGCAGGGGGTGCCGGCAGGCCGCATTCGTAACATGTCCGCCGTGTTTGAAATGCCCGCCGCGCAGGCGATGATCCTGGAAGAAAAAACGGCGGAAGGCATAAACACCCGGCGCCTGCAAACCGTGGCGTTCCGGGTGGAATGATCAGATCCAGGCAAATTTTTCCGCCAGTTCTTCGACCAATGCCCACTGCGCCGGTAAAATTTTCTCCTGCGCCTCCGTCAGCGAAAACCAGGCGGCGCGGTCCACTTCCGGTACCTGTATCCACTGGCCGGATTTCGGCGGCCACTGCATAGGGAAGGTAAGGCTTTTGACTTCCGCTACGTCGAAGTCCGCTTCCGCCGCCCAGGCATACACGATTTTGCCGCCCTTTTGTTTGATCGGTCCCAGCGGCAGAAAGGGGCCGGCGGTTGGTAGCGGCAGGCCAATTTCTTCGGTAAACTCCCGCCTGGCGGCCAGCAGTTTATCCTCGCCTTCCTCCACCAGGCCTTTGGGAATTGTCCAGCTACCGGCATCTTTATGCATAAAAAAAGGACCGCCCGGATGCGCCAGAAATATTTCCGGTTGTTTATTCCGGATCCGGTATAACAGTAAACCGCAGCTGATGAGCATGGTCTTAAAACATTTTGCGTGTGTATGTTACTATTCATTTAGCAAGGGAGGCGACACTTTAATTGACTCCTCTTAATTATTATTCCCCCTTCTTTACGTCTTTTTTCCTCAAACATTTATTTAAACACTTCCTTTTACGAATGAAAAGTTTCTTCTTCCTATTGGCCACGCTCCTGGCCCTGCCTGTTTTTGCACAAAAAGTAGACCTCGATGGCGAACCCGTGAGTATTCAGTTTACCCGGCTACCCCGAAAACCCTTCCCAGTTGCTTATCAAACCTACAGCGCCATCCTTTCGGCAAATCCCAAAGACTTACAATCACTGGGCATGGCCGACTATTTCTTCACCAATAACCTAAAAGTGTCGGGTTATCAAAAAATTAAAGAGGGGGGAAATTTCAACCTCGAACTCACCTTGAGTGACTACAAACACGAAAAAACCGATGTAAAAACCACCACTACCCAGGAGAAAGACAGCAAGGGTAAAGTAACGGAAATAACAAAATACGCTACGACAGTCGTATACCAGCACTCCCTTACGCTCCTGCTGCGGTCGGAAGATGGAAAAACAATCGAAAAACGCGCGTGGCTGGAAGGTTCCCGCATTTTTACGTCCCGCGAATTTTCCAATACGACGGATCTCGGCACCTACAACCGGCTGAGTCTGGGACAAGGCATTGCGGAACATGATCAGCAGGCCCTGGCGGCGGCTATGCGCGAGATTTCCGCTTATTTGAACCTGCAGTATGGCTACACCCCCGTAACGGAACAGCCGAAACTGCAAATCCTGGACTCGGACAAACATCCGGACTATGCCGGATTTCAGCAGGCGTACCAGACTTCCAAATCTGCGCTGGCATTCATGAAACCTGGTTTACCGCTGGATTCTGTCAAGCAAATGCTGCAACCGGCCATGGCCTATTTTATCCAGCAAAAGGATAAATATAATGCCGAAGATAAGAGCGAGCGCAAACTCAAATATGCCTGTTTGTACAACCTGGCTTTGCTGTCTTTCTGGGTGGAAGACTGGGATAAAGCCACCGAATACGCCAATGCCGTGGTCACCAATGACTACGATCCCAAGGACGGCAAACGCCTCGTGGAAGATGTTCAGGAACTGCGCGCCAGCCTCGAAAAATGCCAGAAAACGACCCGGCATCTACAGTTTAAAATGGATACGGAAGTGGCCGCCGCTGCATCGGAAGTCAAATACACCACCACCAGTGACGACCGCAAAGACGACTATAAAATGAAATCGCTGGCCCTCACGCCGAACACGGTGCAGTACGAAGGCACCATTACCTGGTCGGACGGGAAAGAGGCTACCGTGCTTTTCCTCATTGAAAATCCGCGCACGGTCGGCCTGGCCTTCGGTTACAGTGGCAATGTGCGGTATGCAATGGACCTGGGGCAGGAGTACAAAATTGCGCGTTTGGATAAGGCCAAAGTAGCAGCCTTTAGTTTCGACGGCCGGACTTTTCAGGTGAAGCCTTTTAAATCAGCCAATGCCGTTGCACTCAGCAGTTCCAAAACGGTGCTGGAAACCCTCTATGAATCAGCCAAAATCAAAGCCTTAGTGGCCTATGCGGGTGATAATGAAGGCGTAACGAATCCGGCGGAATACGTTATTCAAAAAGTAGCGGCGGAGGAAAACATTTCCCTCAACGGCATGAAGTTCGCGCTCAACCTGAATAAAGGCATCAAAAAAGTCTTCGACGACTGCCCGGCCGTGCTGGAAGTCGCTGAAGGAGATGGTTTTAAACGCAATCCGGAAGACATTATAAAGCTGGCCAAACTGCTGGAAGGCTGCGCCAAATAAACACGCACGCCTTATTTCTGTTGAATATAAATGCGCCCCTCCGGCATTGCCCGGCGTGGCGCATTTGTATTTTTGCGGCGATTTTGTTGCGCTAAAAAAACCAACGCTTAGTCAACACAAAGTGGTTTTGAAACCACCTGACAGGTAAAACCCTGACGGCCAGCATCTAAACCCCTCTCAACCCTCTAAACCCCGCTAAACCAACCATAAATACAGACCATGGAAAAAGAGAAAATCATCGCCGCCCTGCGTCAGGTGCGCGACCCGCAAACCGGACAGGATATAGTGACGGCCGGAATGGTGCAGGACCTGGAAATACTGGATAATAACGTCAATTTCAAACTGCTCATTCCTTCGCTACAAATGCAGGGCAAAGCGGAACTGAACTTCGCCTGCATCGGCGCAGTGGCCGAAATATATCCCCAGGCCAGCATCAATGCGCACTTTGTGGCCCGCCCACCCGGCAGTCCGCAGAGCAGCAGCACCGTTCCGCATATTAAAAACATCATTGCCGTCGCTTCCGGTAAAGGCGGCGTGGGCAAGAGCACCGTGGCGGTCAACCTCGCACTGGGACTGAAAAAACTCGGCGCCCGCGTCGGTATCCTGGACGCCGACGTGTACGGCCCCAGTCTGCCGACCATGCTCGGGCTCGTCGGCCAGCGTCCGAAAATTCAGGACGTGACCGGCAAAGCGAAAATGGTCCCATTGCTGGCTTATGGCATGCAATGCATCAGTATTGGCAACATTGTGGAGCCCGATCAGGCGGTGGTGCTGCGCGGTCCGCGGCTGGCGGCCATCATCAAACAATTCGTCAACGACGTGATCTGGGAACCCCTCGATTTTCTGATCGTGGACCTGCCGCCGGGTACGGGCGACGTGCAGCTGACCCTCGTGCAGACCGTGGCCGTCACCGGCGTCGTGCTGGTCACCACGCCCCAGCAGGTCGCATTGGCCGATGCCATCAAGGCGATGAACATGTTCCAGCTACCCCAGATCAACGTACCGATCCTGGGCGTCGTCGAAAACATGTCCTGGTTCACGCCTGCCGAACTACCTGGTAATAAGTACTTTATATTTGGCGAAGGCGGGGGAAAGAAACTGGCGCTGGAAAGCAATTCCGTGCTGCTGGGCCAGATCCCGCTGGTACAGGGCATTCGCGAAGGCGGCGATGAAGGCCGGCCGGCCGTGCTGCAAGCCGATGGCCTTATCGCGGATGCTTTCCTGAAAGTCGCGGAAAACACCCTGCGTCAGGTAGCTGTACGCAATGAAATGCTCGGCCCCTCGCGCATCGTGCAAATGGGCGGCGAGTAAATTTGTGTGTCTATAAACTACGCGAAACTCAACCCCGACTGCATCACGCCGTTCACCCGGTTAATCACCCGGGCATCGGTGCTGTTCATGGCGATATTTTCAATGACCTGCTGCTCGTTGATGCCGGCCAGAGCCACGGAAGTCGTTAAACCCAGCCGGGAAGCGACCTGCCCGATGGCGTTACTGAACGTCCGGCTCATGCCGCCGACGCCCTGATTCACCGCCAGGGCGATCACCAGCGTCAGTGCTGCTTCGGAATTAATAATATCGCTCAATCGCGGGATGGACACGTGAATGCCGGCAACGTTAATATCCAGTTTAAAATTCAGGGCGGGTTGTACGTAGAGCGCGTTCGCCATACGCAGTTGTTCGCGCACCAGCATCGGATCGAAACCGGCCTGGATAAAAGCGCCGTAGAGTTGCGGCGTCCGCTGAATATACAGCCAGGCCTGATCGCCGCGCTGCCGGTTGCCAAACTCGTCGAGTACGCTGACCGTAGCAGTTTTTCCAAAACCTTCCGCATCGATGCCCACGCGCTGGAACACCCGCTGAAAGGACTGCGGGGCGTTCGCTTTCATACTCACCAGCACCTGATTCAAACTGGCTCCCACCACCGAAGCGCCGGTAAATTGAATAAAACCATAGGAAAAAATGGCCTGATCGTAGCTATTGATTGCGTCGAAACTGCCTTCATGGGTCGATACGTACTGTAGCGCCTGTGCCTGTCTGGGGTTTAGCCCAACCGACTGAATAGTGGCTACGTCGAGCGCAATATGGGATTGTCCGCCATACATAATACCCTGCGGATACATCTTAAACTGAGAAGGCACGTTATCGCGCATGTTCGCGACAATCCGGCCGCCATCGAGCAGCGGCACGGTGAGCAGGTAACGGTTAAAGCCCATATCCTGCCGTATTTCCAGCAGGAACTGGCGGCGGGCCGAGCGGTAATCATCGCTGTTATCCGACGGCACGTGCGGAGGGGTCGGATCAACCACCACGGGCGGCGGCGTCACCGGCGGCGGGGTAAAGTTGCCCCGCACCTGCAACATCTGGCCGACCGATAAACTACTGGAAGTCAGGCGGTTAATAGCCTGTAAATCCTGCACGCTCATGCCGAATTTCTTGGCGATCCCAAACAATGTATCGCCGGGCACTACCCGGTAGCTGCTGGTGCCTCCGGTAGCGGGGGCTGGATTAACCGGCGTTGGATTGACGGCCGTCGGGGTGCGCACGGTTAAAGCCTGGCCAATGCTCAGGTTATTGGAAACGAGGTGATTGAGTCCTTTCAAGTCGTCGACCGTCATACCAAATCGGTTCGCGATTTTAAAAAGGGTGTCTCCGGCAACGACTTTGTAGGTGGAAGTAGGCATAAGGCAGATGTTTTCGAACGGCTAGAGCGTGTTCGGGTTTTAGTTTTGAGGCGAGACCGCGCAAATTTAATTTCAATGTAGGCAAAATTTGCAGCCATAGCCGGGCGCCTACGGCGAAAATTTTAACGACCAGTGAAATTAAATTTGCCGGTTGCAGCCCAAAATCTAAATCCCGAACACGCTCTTAACGTTGTTATCCATGTAGTATTTTCCAGAACAGCTCCTTCATCAACTCTTCTTCCCCGGTGTTGGTGGTGTCGGTGTCCACGCCTTTAGAGCGTAGGTCATACTGTTTCAACAGGGAAATAATGTGAATAGTCTGGGACGGCGAGTAGTTGTTGACCGCCACTTTATACTCTTTCAAAAACCAGTCCGAACGTAATTCCAGCGCTTTCACCATTTCCGCATCGCTGCTGCCGCGCAAACCGTGCAGCATGTAAATTTTGGAAAAATAGGCGTATAAACTGGAAATGGTCACGATCAGCGGGTTCTTCCGGATGTTGGCGGCAAAATAAGCCTGCATCCGGGCGATCTTCGGCAGATCGCGGGTGGCCAGCGCTTTTTGCAGTTCGAACACATTATAGTCCTTGCTGATTCCCACGAACTCCTGCACATGATGGGCCGTAACGGTGGTACCGGTGGGCAGGTTAAGGGCCAGTTTATCCAGTTCATTGGTGATCCTGGACAGATCGGTGCCCAGGTATTCGCTCAGCAACGCCGCCGCACCCGGTTCGATGGCGATTTTGTGGGCTTTGCAATAACTGGAAACCCAGTCGGCAATCTGGTTGTCATAGAGTTTTTTGCTCTCCAAACAGATGACCGATTTACTCTGCAACGCCTTGCCGAACTTGGTCCGCAGGTCGACTTTTTTATGCTTGTGGCACACCACAAACACGGTCGTCGGCATCGGATTTTCCAGATAGGAAGTCAACTCGGTCAGCGTTTTCATCTCCTGGGCTTCCCGCAGAATCACCACCTGCCGCTCCGACATCATCGGGTAGCGGCGCAGCACATCGAGCAGGCTCAGATGGTCCACGTCTTTCCCATACAGGATCGACTGGTTAAAGCCTTTTTCGGCCTCGGTCAGGACTTTGGCTTCCACCGCGTCGGCGATCTGGTCCATAAAAAACGGTTCTTCGCCGTGCAGGAAGTACACGGGCGCAAAACGTCTGGCCTGAATATCGCGGAGAATTTCTTCGTAGGTCATAGCAAATGGGGCGGGTGAAAAAGGCGGACCGGGAAGCGGGTTTACTGAAAACGTTCGGCCACGACCAGTTCGCGGGAACCCGGCGTGTACGTATAAAATCCTTCACCCGTTTTGGCGCCGAGTTTGCCGGCTTGCACCATGTTCACCAGCAGCGGGCAGGGCGCGTATTTGGGGTTGCCGAAACCGTCCTGCATGACTCGCAAAATAGCCAGGCAAACGTCCAGACCAATGAAATCGGCGAGTTGCAGCGGTCCCATCGGGTGGGCCATCCCCAGTTTCATCACCGTGTCAATTTCCTCCACACCGCTCACGCCTTCAAACAAGGTGTAAATCGCTTCATTGATCATCGGCATCAGGATACGGTTGGCCACAAAACCCGGGTAGTCGTTCACTTCCACCGGCGTCTTTTCGAGGTGCCGGGCAAGGTCCATGATTTTAATCGTTACGGCGTCCGTGGTGGCGTAACCGCGGATCACTTCCACCAGTTTCATGACCGGTACCGGGTTCATAAAGTGCATGCCGATCACCTGTCCGGGGCGCTGGGTCGCGGCGGCGATCTGCGTGATGCTGATGCTGGAGGTGTTGGTCGCCAGGATGGCGGTAGACGGCGCAAAGCGGTCCATGTCGGCGAAGATCTTGTTTTTCAACACGGCATTTTCCGTAGCGGCTTCCACCACCAGATCGGCCTGGGCGACGCCGGTTGGCAGGTCGGATAAGGGCGTAATACGCGCCAGAGTAGCCGCTTTTTCCGCTTCGGTTAACGTGCCTTTTTTGATCTGCCGGTCCAGGTTACCGCCGATAGTGGCCATAGCCTTGTTCAGTACGGTCGGCAGCACATCGACCAGGGTAACGGAAAAGCCAAACTGGGCGAAGACGTGGGCAATACCGTTGCCCATAGTGCCGCCGCCGATTACGGTGATATTTTTCATGAAAGCGAAGAAGTGGTGTTTAAATGGATAGGGCGCAAAAGTAGAGAAAGCTGAATTGTATTGAGCGCATGTTGGGAATTTAGGCTGGAGAGAACAACCCTGTTTGAAATCCTGAAATGCGCTAGACTGCATAACATAGCCAGGGCATACATTAATTTTTCATCCAACAAACCGTATATTTGTGCAGTAAACGCGCTAATCTATGGAACTTTTTCATCCTAATTTTCCCCGTATCACCATGAACCCTACTGTATGTGCAGGTAAGCCCTGTATCCGGGGGATGCGTTTTCAGGTCACCACCCTGCTGGCCTATTTAGCCGGAGGAATGAGTATGGAAAATTTAATGGCGGACTTTACCTTTTTGGAACGGGAGGACGTGCTGGAAGCGATGGCTTTTGCAGCCGCTGCAATGAATGAACAGAGTTGTCGTGATGCAATCGATTGATTTTCAATATTGAAATAGTTCAATATAATTTACCATCTCCAGTGGGATGTCATGTCGAGCGTAGCCGAGACACCTGATTGAAAATCAGTTTTTAGTTAAAAAAACTCAGGTGTCTCGGCTACGCTCGACATGACAACCATTGTGCGGGTCTAACACCTAAAGCACTGATTATCATAGCACAGCAGCTCTATTCTTCCTGTTCCATTTCCTCCAAACTCGTATATCCAAATACGGAAACGCCGTACTTTGCCAGTAATTCAATGAATGCCCGCTTGGAAAGACCAGTCATTTCCGCAGCCTGGCCGGAAGAAAGTATGCCACGTTCATAAAGGCGTGCGGCAAGCGTCATCGCAATTTCAAACGAATTAAGCTGCACCGATTCAGGCAATTTTATCGTCACTTCCTGGTACATACAATTAATTTTAATCAAAGATAAGCGCTTTTAAGCCATTATACTTCAATAGGAGCTATTCCAGTTATTGCACCTACCGCCGCCACGAAACCATCGCCGCCGGCGTCATCCCCAGCGTCGGATGCCACTCCGAACCCACGTCCAGCCGTAGCCCGTTTTTCAGTTTTAATCCGGCGCCAAAGCCGATTCGCGCCGTGTGCCCGCTGCGGACGCCGGCCCGCACCACCAGGGCGGAAACGGGACTATATTCCAAACCCGCTTTGATCTGCGCGGGGCGTTCCAGGTCCTTCTCCATTTCGGTCAGCAGGGTGAGTAAACCGGAAGCCTGCCAGGCAGCCCCCAGTCGCAGACCGCTGCGGATCACCTCGTCGCCGATTTTTTGCTGCACCGGGTTCAGCATCTTGGCGCCGATCCAGACTTTCGGCAGCACCTGCGCCAACAGGCTGATACTGAAACTGGCCGAGGTAGCAGATCCATATTCGTGTGCCGAATTGCGCAGCACATGGACGCCGCCGCCGAGGTAGAATTTGTCGCCCAGTCGCCGGCCATACAGCAGCCGGAATTGCTGTTCCGCATACACTTCGATGCCGGAATGGGCGATGTCCAGCCCCAGCGCGCTGTTCTTATCCAGTTTATGAAAAGCCTGGAACTGCGCGGTCTTCCAGCTCCCGATGCCGTAAGGAACGGCCGAACCGGCAAACACGCCCACCGTTTCTCCCCGACCCAGTTGCGCATCGTTGGTAATGCCCGCCGATAAGCTGGGATGGGCAATGGTGGCGCCGCCCAAAGCCATGGCCGCAGCATTATCGAAGGGCCGCATGAAAACCTGGGCGCGACTGGATAAAGCAATGAATAACAGGCAAATAGTGTATAAAAAGCGCATGACGAAGGGATAAGATGGGCATTAATATTTTAGAGGGAGCTCTTAAAGGACCACGGTGTTCTCCCGGGTTATTTTTTCATAAAACAGGCCGGCTTCCGTCATCGTTCGCTCCATGGTTTCCAGGTTTACCCGCACCAGCCCGAAGCGGTACGTCGGGCCGAGGTGCCACTCGAAATTATCCCAGGTACTCCAGTGTATGTAACCCTGCAAATCCACGCCTTCCTGCATAGCGGTGTGGCAAACCTGCAAATAATCCCGCAAACTTTGTATACGTTGCTGGTCATCGTCGGTGCAAACCCCGTTTTCGGTGATGATGATCGGTTTTCCGTATTTTTTATAAAAACGCCGCAGTACCCAGCCCAGTCCATCCGGTTTATACCCCCACATTTTATCGTGTGGAATATTACGTTTTTCCAGATCGGCGCGGCGGTCCATGGCATCCATCGGCAGGGGGTCGAAAATCATGTAGGCATAGTAACTCAGTCCCCAGAAATCGCATTTTTCAAAGGGCCGCGCCGCCCGGCTCATAAACCACCAGCGCATAAAAGCGGCCACCAGCCGGCCCAACAGCCCTTCCCCTTCAAAATAACCGGTATTCAGCGAAATGCCGATGGGCGCGTCGGACTTCTCCCGGATCATGGCGAAAGCAATGTCGTGGGCCGTCCCCATGTTGTCCAGCACGCGGTTGGCGGTCCAGTAACGGCCCTTGCGCCGGGGTGGGAAATTGCCCAGCATAAAAGCGTTCATCGCGTACACGTTCGGTTCATTGAACGTGTTCCAATAGCGCACGTAAGGACCGAAATTTTTGACGCACTGGCGCACATAGTCCAGAAACATCGGCACATTATCTTCCTGGGTAAAGCCGCCTTTATCCTCGAACCAGTTGGGGTGGGCAAAATGGTGCAGCACGAACATCAGCCCGGTGCCCTGCTCCTGCAGGCGATCGAAAAAGACCTGATACTCCCGGACGACCGCTTTATCAAATTTTCCGAAAGGGGCCGTTTGCAGGCGCGACCAGTCTACGCCGCAGCGATAAATACTACCGAAGCGGACAATATGGGCCGCGTCTTCCAGCCGGTGTAATTCATGCTCGGTCGTCCGGTCGAAGGTGTAACCGTCTTTTGCCCGTAATCCCCGCCAGGGGTGCGCGGTGGCCGTTTCCACCTGCGCTGCCGCCGTGGAACTGCCCCACAGAAATTTTTTCGGAAAAACTAGGCGACCGGAAGACTCCACAGGTGCGGTTTTTTTAAAAAAAAATGCCCCTTCGCGAGCCTATCCGGAGGGGCAAACATGAGATTATAATAGGACCTCTTATGTATCACCCAACAGCAACGGCAGTGGCCGTCCCGGTCAGGCTACAACATGCAAATAGTCGCCCGCAAGGGCTAACACGCAATTGGATTAAAAAAAGATTTTAAACTGGGGGGAGAAGGCAATCGGTTGGGAGAGCAGTGGCCATGATAGCCGGGGATTAAAGGAAAAAAAGCTGCGGCAAATATACGGCAGGCACCGGGGGAGCAAAATTTTGGCCCAACTATTTTGACCGGCCCCGAGCGCATCAGGTGCCGAAATACAGGCATTTTCCTGTTAAAAACACGCCTTATGCGCTGACAATCAACACATAAGGCGTATATATAATTGTTAATTAAAGTCAGGAATCACTGGTCGAATAAAACGGTTATTCTCCGGCAAAGCGGAAAACAGAGCCCTTAATTATTCCTGGACTACGCGTTTTCGTTCCTTGAAATTCAAGCGTACCGAAAAAATATGGGAGTACTGCACCTGGGAAACGTTGCCAATATCGGTCAAGGCATAGTCGAGCTGGACCCGGCCCAGCCGCAGACCGATCCCGAAATTGGGCTGGAAAGTCAGTAGTTCTTTCGTGGGATCGAAGTCATCTTTCACCCGCTGCATATTGCCCACGCCTGCCCGGAGCTGCACAAACCCGTCGTAATCCGCCTCCAGCCCGAAACGCGGATCGACGTTGAACGATTTGGAACTGATCAGCACGTTGCGCTGACCGTCGGTGGTCCATTCGAAATCCAGGGCGGGCAGCAGGGTAGTTTTACTGCCCAGGCGCATTTTATAGGCCGCTCCCAGGATGAAACGCGGTTTGGTGATTTCCGTGTTGCTCACCGGTATTTCGTTATTCGTGGAGGCAAAAACCGCTTTTTCGCGTTCCGTGAGGTTGAACGACCAGGCATTGAAAGTCGTCGTCAGGTCGCGGCCCTGTAGCCCGAAGGAGAAGTTGCCCTTGCGATACTGCATGCCCAGATCCGCGCCGAAACCCCAGGAGTTGCCGATGGTACCGATCACGCGGCGCACCACTTTTACCGTACCGCCGACCGAAAACGCCGGGTTGCGGAGCTGACGGGCATAACTGCCCAGCATAGCGTAGTCGGCTGCGGAAAATTCGGTGAGGTTGTCGTAGTTGATCGTGCCGTCCGGTTCCACCAGGTTAATGGTGTAGGGAATTTGATCGATGCCCAGGCGAATAAGCGAAAAAGCCAGGTAGGCCTTTTTATCCCGGTTCAGGGCCTTGCCAAAACTTAAATAATCGTACTGCCCCACCCCGGCAAACCACTCGGCATGCATGGCCGCCACCTGAAAAGGCGCATCGATGGCGGTCAGTCCGGCAGGATTCCAGTAGGCGGCCGTAATGTCGTTGACGATAGCCGTTTGTGCGCCGGACATGCCATGCGCCCGGGCGCCCACCCCGATGGCCAGGAATTCGTTGCTATATTTCTGACCATGAACCAGGGGTATGGCCAAAATGAGCAAAGCAAAAAAGGGGAAAAGTTGTTTTTTCATAATGCGCTACTTTCGCACGGGCTTACGGGCCGTCCTGCCGGTTTTATTTACCATGGGCATGACGAACGAATCTGCGAACGGGTTGCCTGGTCCGGCAAATATCTGCACTTTACTGCTTAAACTTTTCAAACCTGCGCATTGGCGCATCCGCTTATGAAAAAAACTCTGCTGCTGCTCGTCCTGAGCATGGCCACTACTTTTGCTTTTAGCCAGAGCAACCTGAATATGACTTTACTGGGTCACTGGGACGACGATACCCTGCCCGTTGCCTCGCCCGGAGGTCTTAATCTGCAGTACAGTGGCTGCTGGGGACTGGTGGCGAACGGTCGTGAATTCGCGGTACTTGGCGGCGCCCATCACCTGCTGTTTTTCGACGTGACCGAACCCACGCAACCGGAGCTGGTCGGCAAGTTCGCCGGTACGGCCACCACCATCTGGCGCGAAATAAAATCGTATAAAAACCGGGTGTACGCGGTGTCGGACAACACCAATGAGGGCCTGATGATCTTCGATCTGAGCCAGGCGCCTGCGACGATCACCCGCTCGTACTGGAGCAACGAATTTTTCAATAAATCGCATAGCATCACGCTGGACACGACTTCGGGCCGCATTTACCTGAACGGGACCGACGTTGCCAGCCAGGGGCTGCTGGTGCTGGATATTAGCCAGAACCCCGATCAGCCCACCCTGCTGGCCAACGTAGATCTGACGCAGTACGGGGGCTATATTCACGATTCCTACGTGCGTAATGATACCATTTACGCCTCCTCCGGTTATGAAGGCTACTATGTGATCGATATGAAGGATTTGAACAACCCCGTACTGATCGCCAACACGGCTACCGGTGGTTATAACCACAACAGCTGGCTGAATAGAGCCGGCACCTATGCCTACTACACCGAGGAAGTGCCGGACGGACAGTCCATCAAGATCGTCAACCTGCAGAACCTGGCCATGAATGAGATCGAAGTGGTGGGCTCGTTCCTGGACGCGCTGACGCCCAACGGCGGCTCCATCCTGCCGGTGCCGCATAATGTGTACATCAAGGATAACCTGCTGTTCGACTCGCAGTACGAAGACGGCCTGCTGGTGTACGACATCAGCCTGCCGACCCAGCCGGTGCTGGTGGCCCACTACGATACGCATCCCGAGAACACGGTGTATAACCGCTACTACGGCAACTGGGGCAACTACCCCTGGTTACCTTCCGGCACCATCATCGCCGGGGATATGCAAAACGGCCTGTTCCTGACCAAACTCGATCTGCCGGTCGGTACGCACAGCGTCGGCGACCTGGAGGCGAATATTTTCCCGAACCCGGTCCACAGCACGCTGACCGTACAACTACCGGAAAACAGCGGCGCCTGGTCGTACCGCCTGCTCAGCCCGGAAGGCCGTCTGCTGAAAAGCGAGCGCCGCCTGGGAGACAACCTGGCCCATATTTCCGTCGCGGGTCTGGCGAACGGACTTTATTTCCTGGAACTAAGCACGGACAGCGGGGCGACGAGCCTGCGTAAAGTGATCGTGGAGTAATAAACGGATCTTAAAATGCGAGCGCCGCCATTCCTGTGCAGGAATGGCGGCGCTTGTATTTTAGGGGAAATGCGACACTAAGTTTTACCCTATAGGACGTTCGGAATGCAGCTGCGCGTTTTCCTCCCCCTGCCCCCCTGACGTGCGACACCAAGTTATACCCCGTTGCTTTAGCATTCAGCTGCGCCGTTTACCTCCCCCCTGCCCCCCTCCAAAGGGGGATACGCTGCGTGCTTGTTCTGACGTAGAACATGGATCAAGCATATCGATTATTTTGGCCAAAGTCCCTTCTAATGCCAG